>NZ_JAEUYX010000010.1 GCF_016798225.1 Anaerococcus sp. mt242
TCACCAACTAGCTAATCAGACGCAAGTCCATCTTACACCGCTAAGCACTTTGACTAAAAGCTTATGCAAGCTATTAGTTTCATAGGGTATTATTCTCCGTTTCCAGAGGCTATCCCCTTGTGTAAGGCAGGTTACTCACGCGTTACTCACCCGTTCGCCACTAATCCATTCATTTTCATTCCGAAGAAATCTAATGAGTTTCATCGTTCGACTTGCATGTGTTATGCACGCCGCCAGCGTTAATCCTGAGCCAGGATCAAACTCTCATGAAAAATTTTATCTACATTTTTTGTAGTTTTTTAATCTAATTCATAAAAGCTTTTTGATTCAAGCTCTTTTCATTTACACTGATCTTTTAATCAATGCGTGATTTAAATTTATCCTTTTTCTATATTATATAGATAAGAATCATTGTGACTCTTTCAATAAAATGAAAAAGTCTTTTTTGGTTACTCAAATTAATTGCTAAAGTTTAATTACTATTTTATTGTTTCATCAAATATAAACTTGATGGATGACTACCCATTTTCTAGATAAATCATCAGGTTCTTTGTCGCTTGTTAACGACAAGATATATAATACCATGGCATTTTATTCTTGTCAACACTTTTTTTAAATATTTATTACATTTAATATTTTTTTACCTATGTTAGCCCAAGCTAATGCCTCTATTTCAGCGTTTACTTCGTCTATAAATAAATTTTGATCTAACCTTTTTATTTGTTTTTCTATATTAGTGCTTAGTCTTTGTACATAAGCGGGTATGTCTTCTTTTACCGGCTTATCTACATCATAAATCCTCGGTAAGCTTGTAAATTCTATTAAGTGCTTTTCTTTAATCTTTTCTCCCACTAGATTATAAAGTCCCTCTATCTCACTTGTTACTACTAATTTATGACAGGCCAGGGCTTCTATTGCGATTAGTCCTAGGGCTTCAAAGTATGATGGTAAGACAAAGATATCTGCATCTCTTAAAAGATTTGCTAGTTTCACCTGGTCTAAGGCATGACAAATTACTAGTCTTGGTGAATGGTTGGCTAACTCTTTCATTTTGTGGCAAGATTCTAAATCAGAATTGCCTACCATATGTAGCCTAATTTCTGGATACTTCTCTTCTAGTAATGGTAGAGTTTGTACTAGTTCAAAAACTCCTTTTGACTGACTGATTTTTCCAGCATAGACAATATCAATAGTATTTTTTTCTATCTTTTCTTTTGGAGGGTAAAATACTTTTTCGTTGTACCCGCCACCTACATTATGGATTTTTGCTTCATCTACACCTAATAAATTGATTATTGCGTCGTCTTCTTTGTCAGTTACGGTTAAGACATAATCTATGTCTTTTATATGGCTTAATCTTTTTAAAAATTTATTATGTTGCTTAACTTGTCTGATGTCTGTCCCATGAGATATGCCTACCACTTTTGTGTCTTTAAATATTTCTCTAACTAAATCAGTTATAAAAAACAAGTGGTGGGATATGACTATATCAGCTTTAAATTCTGCTTTTATTTCTAATAACTTTTTTCTGAAATTTTCTAAAAGGATATCGATCTGCTCTTCAGTCATTTGGCTATAGACAGTTGAATCATATGGCATAAGATCGCTCATCCCACAAATTCTAAATGGTAAAGATTTGGTATTGTAATAAACAGGTTTTAAAATTTTTGCATTAACTTTGTTATCATAAATTTCTTCCGTACCAAATACGGCTGCATTTTCTATTCCTAAACTATTTAAGCTATCTATAAGGTTTGTAAAATATACTCCACTGCCGGTTTTTGATGGAAGTTGAGTTAGTACGTGTAATATTTTCATTCTATATACTCCATATCGTATCTAAGTTTTATCCTATCACCAATTTTTTTATCAAAATTATCGTTAAGCAATAAAACTTTTAGTTGTTTATAATTATTTTCTACAAAAAGTTCAATAGTGCTTCCCATAAAGATAATGTCTTTAATTGTAAATTCTTCTCCCTTATCTGAGATTTTTACTTTTTCAGGTCTTATATAAGAATTCCCAATTATATTTTTTTGACCTATAAAGTTTAAGGTCTTTTTGTTGGCAGGATTGTTATACACTCTTTGTGCTGGTCCCTTGTCTATGATTCTACCTTGGTTTAATACTATGACCTCATCAGCCATCTTAAAGGCTTCGCTCTGATCATGGGTTACAAAAATGGTTGTTAGATCAAAGTCTTTATGAATTCTTCTTATTTCTAATTGCATTTTTTCCCTTAGTTTTTGATCTAAGGCAGAAAAGGGTTCATCCATTAAAAGTAGTTTTGGTTTTACAACTAAGCTTCGGGCTAGTGCCACCCTTTGCCTTTCTCCTCCAGAAAGCCCTGTAGGTTTTCTTTTTTCATATCCTTTTAGTCCAACCATTTCAATAGTTTGGTAGGCTAAGTCTTTTTTCTGATTTGTATTTAATGATTTTTGATTAAATTTAAGACCATACATCACATTATCCAAAACTGTCATATGAGAAAAAAGGCCAAGGGATTGAAAAACTGTGGATACTTTTCTCTGACTGGCTTCTAGATATGTAATATTTTCATTATCTAATATAATTTCTCCCTCATGGTCGATAAAGCCACCAATCGAATGAAGAATAGTACTTTTGCCAGAACCAGAAGGACCAAGTAAGCACAAAAATTTTCCTTTTTCTAAATTTATGTTAATATTATCCAAAACCTTATTTGCCCCATAGGTCTTGGATAGATTTTTAATTTCTAAATACATGCGCAAACCTTTCTTTAAAACTATCTTGACCAAAAATCCAATTAACTAAAAGATTAAAAATCAGACAAATAACCATAATTAAAAGGGCTATCACCGATCCTTCGCCGTATCTACCACTATTTATAACATCAAACATAACAAGGGTTAGAAGTTTCTTGCCTGGATAGACTAAAAAAATAATTGACCCAACTGTTGTCATAGTGGTTGTAAAAGAATTTATCATGGAAATACGTAGGGAAGGCTTAATATTAGGTATAATGCCATCCTTAATTTCGTAAAAAGTATTTGCACCTAGGTCTCTTAAAGAATTTATTATATCTATATTAATTGCTTTCATAGCAGTATTACCCACCCTGCTTGAAAATGGTAATTGTTTAAAAAGCACATTTAAAACAACAATTATACTTGTCCCGATAATCATAATCGGTGGGGATTTGAAATAAAGCAAGTAGCCTAAACCAAAAAATGTACCCGGAATAATATATGGCATATTTGAAATCAAATCTATTATCTTCATAAATTTACTATTTTTTATAATTAAATAGTAACCGATTAGCATTCCAATAAGGCTACCAAAAATAGCCGAAATTAATGAATATCCTATAGATCTTAGCATTGCATCATTTATATAATTTTCGGCACGGGATAAATTATCCAAAGAAAATACCAAAGCTCCTTTTTTCATAGTAGTAAAGGCACTTAAAATTATTGAAAAATAAAGGCTTACTAATAAGATTAATATAAAAATTCCCATAAATTTAAATAATTGATATATAAATCCCTTGTTTGGGACATTGATTTCTGCTAGGGTATTAGGATTTGCAGTTGAGCTTTTTTCCTTGTTTAATAAATTTCCTATTAAAAATATCAAAATAATTGGTAATAAAAGCAGTACATTTAGAACACTAGCTTTTGCTAAATTTCCATTTGCTATAACTTCAAAGTATGATTCTAGGGCTAATACATTAAATTTACCTCCAATTATAGAAGGAGTTGCAAAGTCAGACATGGATTTAAAAAAATTTAGCATAAAAACTGTAAAAATTCCATTTTTTAGCTGAGGAATTATAATATCCATTATTATAGAATTGGTATCTCCCCCAAGAGATCTTGCAGAATTGATCACATCCTTATCCATATTTTTCAAATATCCCAGCAAAATCAAGCAATTTAAGGAAATAAATGATAGAGTTTGCATAAAAATTACTCCCCACATATTGTAGGGGTTTAAAGATAAATGTAATAAATTGTGGGTGATAAAACCTCTTCGCCCAAAAAGTGTAATATAGCTTAGGCTTGTAACAAATGGTGGACTGATTAGCGTTAGTAGGAGGATAAAATTAATAATTTTTCTATTTCTTTTATTAGTTAGGTATGTATAGACTGCTAACATTGTAGATAAAACCACCGAAAAAATCGAAGTTAGCATCCCCATTTTAAGAGAATTTGTTAAAAGCTTTTTATTTTCTAAAATGTCCTTATAATATCTAAAATCAAGTCTGCCATCTATGATAAAACTTTCCTTAAATACACTCACAAATGGGAGTAATATAAAAAATATTACCGCTAAGGCCAAAATTACTTGTATTAAAATGTCAAAAAAATTTATTGTCTTTCTTCTTTTCATAATATGTACATATAAAATAAACCAAGGCTAGGCCTTGGTATTATCTTATTCTTCGCTAGCTTTGTCTCCAGCAATTTCTTTAAATTTGTTTAAGATTTCTTCTCTTTCTGACCCAAATGTAGATAGGTCTTCATCAATCAACTTATCTTTTGGTAATCCTAAGTCAAGACCTTTGATATCTGGAACAATTAATTGATTTGTATCTTTTCCATCGATTTCTGCAATCATATTTTGAGCTTTTTCGCTTAGCATAAAGTCAATGAACGCTTTTGCAATGTCAGCATTTTCGCTGTCTTTAAATATTGCAACACCCTCTGGAACCCAAGGAATTCCATCTTCTGGATAGATTACTGTTAGACCATAGTCATTAGCTGCATCAAATGCTTTTTGATCAACTGGGATAATACCAATTCCAAATTCACCTTGAGCTGTTTTTTCTTGAGGATCTTTTCCTCTTTTGGAGTAAAATTCGATATTTTCATTTATTTTTTCAAATAATTCCCAACCTTCTTCTTTGCCGTATAGGTCTAAAAGTCCTTTAAGGGCTGCGTAGTTTGTACCAGATATAGCTGGGTTTGACATGATAATTTCGCTCTTGTATTTTGGATCTGCTAAATCTTTCCAAGTTTTTGGAGCTTCTAGTCCCTTTTCTTCAAGAATACCATCATTTACAACAAATCCTACAACTGTAAGTCCTTTTGAGAAGTAATATCCGTCTTTATCTTTGTATTCAGCTGGAAGTTTGTCAGTAATTTCTGATTGATATTTTTCTAGTAGATCGTCATCTTTTGCTGCCATAAAGGCATCAAGACCACCACCGAACCATAGGTCAGCCATAGCTTTTCCCTCAGCTTTTGTTCTAGAAATAACTTCTCCGCTTGACATTGATAAAAATTCTACATCTGCACCAGTTTCATTTGTAAATTCTTCAAATAGTGGTACATATGAGTCACTTGTAGCAACTACATTTAAAGTTTTTCCTTCAAAATTTGGAGCTTCAGTTTCTTCTTTGGATGCCTCTTCTTTTACATCTTCAGTTTTTTCTTTAGCTTCTTCTGTTTTATTCTCTTCTTCTACATTTTGCTCAACCGCACTTTCATTTGTTTTTGTTTCTTCTGCTGGCGCCTCATTTGACCCACAAGATGTAAGTGCAAAAAGTGCAGCAAGTGTAAGAGAAAACTTACTAATAAAATTACTCTTCATACTTCCTCCTTAATAATATTAGTAAGTTTATTATATATTATATTTAATTTAAAATAAAGCCTAGTTTATAAACTAGGCTTATCATTTAAGTTTATGTGACAGTAACCAGTTGGATTTTTTTCTAGGTAATCTTGGTGGTAATCTTCTGCTATCACAAAATTATTTAATTTTTCAACTTCAAGCTTAATTTCATCATCCTCTGTTTCTTGTTTTTTACTTATGAATGCTTTTGCTTTTTCTAAGTCTTCTTCGTTTTTGGAATAAATTCCTGTTCTGTATTGACGACCTCTATCATTGCCTTGCTTGTCAATGCTAAATGGATCGATAATGTAATATAAATATTCTAAAAGTTTTTCAAGACTTATTTTTTCATCATCATATTTTATTTCTACTGTTTCTGCATGGTCAGTGTTTTTCACTTCTTGGTAAGTAGTTTGCTCAGTTTTACCATTTGCATAGCCTACCTCTGTATCTACTACTCCATCAATTTCTTTAAAATATGCCTCTACTCCCCAAAAACATCCGCCTGCTAAATATATTTTTTTAATCATTTTTTCCACCTTAAATAATTGGTACGGTTAACACTTCTAGTTCTAAAACTCTTAAGTGATGTTGAAAACGAACTAGCTAATAGGACACCAAAAGATATGGATCCTGCTACTACAATTGTGCTATAAAAACTAGCTATGGCTAAATCTGACTGGTTATTTA
This sequence comes from Anaerococcus sp. mt242, assembly GCF_016798225.1. GTDB lineage: Bacteria > Bacillota > Clostridia > Tissierellales > Peptoniphilaceae > Anaerococcus. The sequence goes on from NZ_JAEUYX010000010.1 coordinate 6,286, forward strand.
CAAAATAGTTCATGGTTTTGTATATCCCTTCACCTGGAACTAGGTTGATAATACCTGGGATAATAAAAACTGATGCTGGATATCTGAGTTTTTTAGCTAGCATTTCTGAAACAAAAGTGATGCTTAGAGCTGATAAAAATACTGCTATGTATTTGCTACCTGTCGTATCCATAACATATTTAAAAACTATCCATCCCATGCCCCCATTGACTGCTGATACTAAAAGAGTTTTTAATGGAACAGAAAATACTAGGGCAAAGCCTACTGTCGACATAATCGCTGCTATAAATTGTATTAAATATGACATTTAGAATAACCTCCATAAAGAAATAGGTACAGCTACCCCTACTGCAAGGGCAATTGATATTAATATCGCCATAGCCGTTCCCGTTATCCCACTTAGAGCATCCCCACTCATTAAATCCCTTACTGCATTTGTAAGCATAACACCTGGAACAAATGCCATCATACCACTAATGATAAGGATATTGATACTTACTGGTGTAAATTCATTTACAATCAGTGATGATAGGGAAAGAAATAAGCCATATAGAAAATTTACCACAAAAAAGTTTATTTTTTGTCTTTCTAAATATAGGGAAAATCTAAAAGCTAGATATCCAATCGCAAATGATGATATAATCTCTATCATATTTCCACCAAGAAGGATTGAGTAAGATCCAGCTGCTATCGTTGCTCCAAATACTTTTCTATAAACCGGTGTGCTTTCTTCCTTTTTAATTTTAGCAATTTCTTCTAAGGCTTCGTATAAAGTAAATTTACCAGCAGTAAAATTTCTAGAAAAAGTATTTACCCTATCTACATAGTACAAGTTGTTGCCTCTATTTCTGACCCTACGCATATTTGTGTGGATCTCCCCCTTGTAGGAAAATGAAATTATTATTGTATTGTATGAAGAAAATACATCCACATCTTTTATGGATTCTTTCGATCTTATTATTCTTTCAACTGTGTCCTCTACCCTATAAATTTCTGCACCATTTGCAAGCATTAAGGCCCCTGCAGAAGCAGCAACCTCAGATAGTATTACGGCTTCTTGTAGGGAAGTAATTTTTTCCTTAGTCATTTTCTATCCTTTTTTATCACATATATTATAAATAATTTTGCTTGTATTTTTTAATATTTTCCTCTGTTAAAAACTCGTAGGCTTCATTTACTTTTGTAAACATTTCTGTTGCACCAGGATCTTTATTGATATCTGGGTGGTATTTTTTGGCAAGCTTTCTATAATTTAGCTTAACTTGATAAATATCTGTATCTACACCAAGTCCAAGTATCTTGCAAGCTTCCTCATATTTTTCCTTAAAACCAATATTATTTACACCTGACTGTCCAGAATATCCGCCTTGATTGTATCCTTGATTATAATTACCATAAGTTCTTGAATTTTGATAGCCACCAAAATTTCTAGCAAATTCTTCAAAGCGACGATTCATTTCTTCTTGCTGACGGCGGGCTTCTTGCTCCCTTTGTCGGCGGCGCATTTGCTCTTGTTCATAGATATATTTATTTGAATAATCCGAAATACTCTCGTAGCCAACTTTTTGACCAGTTATCATAGAATCAGCCCTATCATACATCCATTCGGTAAGGGTGTAATTTATGTATCTTAAAAAAGAAATAAATTTCGGTCCCAAAATCGGTATAAAAATCACCGCAAAAATAAAATACATTACTTCTTTTGGTAACATTAAAGGAATTATTGGAAAGATAAATATAGTTGAACATCCAAAGATAAATATCATAAATAATAATTGCCTGATCCCCTCAAATGTGACCACTATAACGTTCATGATATTTATCAGCACATTAAAAAATGTCCCTAAGCCTGTCGCAAGGCCATGTAAAATTTTACCTAAAAACTTCATAATTTTTCTCCATTCCCTACGATTATATCAGAGTTTTCATTTTCTTTAAAATAAAAAAAGAATGGTTAATAAACCACTCTTTTTATCCAAATAATTCTTCGTTGTTACTATTATATAGATTGTAGTAAATTCCTTTTTTATCTAAAAGTTCTTTGTGATTTCCACGTTCAACTATACCATCATAGGTTAAAACTAAAATCTCATCTGCATTTATTATAGTAGATAGTCTGTGAGCAATAGTAATTGTTGTTCTTCCCTTTGATAAAGTTTCAAGAGATTTTTGGACAATTGCCTCACTCTTGTTATCTAGTGCACTTGTTGCCTCATCCAAGATAAGAATTGGTGGGTTTTTTAAAAATACTCTGGCTATGGAAATTCTTTGTTTTTGTCCACCTGATAATTTTACACCACGTTCACCGATATGAGTATCCATTCCCATTGGCAAGTCTTTTATAAATTCAGTTGCTCCAGCTAGGACGGCTGCTCTTTCAATATCTTCATCTGTAGCATCATCCTTACCATAGCGGATATTTTCTTTTACTGTTCCACTAAATAAATAAACATCTTGTTGGACAATACCTATATTATCACGCAGTGAATCCAAAGTAAGATCTCTTATATCAAGCCCATCAATTTTAATAGATCCTTTTGAAATATCATAAAATCTAGGAATTAGTTTTGATATTGTAGTTTTACCAGCACCTGATGGTCCAACGAGAGCAATATTTTCTCCAACATCTACATTAAAGTTAATATCATCCAGAACATAAGGCTCATCTTCACTTGTTTCTGGATATTTGAAATATACGTGATCAAAGTTGATTTCGCCTTTTACATTAGTAAGTTCCCTTGCGCTTTCATCATCAAATATGAAATTATCCATCTCCATTACTTCTGTAAATCTTTCTATACCAGTAGTACCTGCTTGGAAAACATCAGTAAAGTTAATAAGTCTTTCAATGGTTGTAACAAGCATATTTAAATACATGGTAAATGCAATCAAATCACCAGGACTAATTTGTCCGTTAATTACGAAAAATCCACCTACAAAAATCAAAATTGCATACATAAGTCCAGCAAAGGCCTCATTTATCATGAAAAAACCTGCCATACCAAAATATCTATCTTTTTTGATATCTACGAACTTGTCATTATTTGTTTGGAATTTAGACTTTTCTATATCTTCATTTGCAAAAGATTTTACAACAGAAATACCTAGGAGTGTATCTTCAACTCCAGAGTTAATATCCCCAATTTGTCTTTTTACTTCCATAGTGGCTTGTCTAAATTGCTTTCTTTTTTTGCTAGAAACTACAAACATGATTGGAATGATAATATATATTATTAAAGATAGTTTCCAATTTATAGTAAGTAAAACTACAAATGATAAGATTAATTTTATTGCTCCTACTAAGAATTCTTCAGGAACATGGTGGGAAAACTCTGTAATATCAAATAAATCTGTCGTAATCCTACTCATTAAAGCTCCGATACGAGCATCGTTAAAAAATTCCGTGTCCATAGTTAATAAGTGATTAAATACATCTGCCCTCATGTCACGTTCAATTTTTGCACCCATGATATGACCAAGAGATTGCATAAAATATCTAGCAGCTACTTCAATTAATTTTGTAACTGTGTATACAATTCCTACTTTTACAACGCGGCTTGCATCCAGTAAACCTAATTGCGCCCAATCTGTAAGATTTGATAGAAGTATTGGTAATACCAATTGAGAAACAGTGGTTAGTGCTGATGCAAACAGGTCAGCAAAAAGTATTTTTTTATATGGATTATAGTAAGGTAAGAATTTCTTGATTAAATGCTTATTACTATAAGTTTTTTTCTGCATAAGTCCTCCTTATAAATTTTACATAATATTATTACTGTACTCTATTTTACCAGAGTTTAATTGATAATGATAATTTATATTAATTAAAATTATAATACAAAAATTTTACATAAAATTTACAATATTATGTAAATAATCTAACAATCATTATATATAATAGCCTTGAAAAATTTTATGGAGGTTCATATGAAAAAATATAACAAATTAGTCTTAGCCCTAGCTATTGCCAGTGCAAGTAGCGCAATCTTCCCTGTACAAAATACATATGCAGCAGAAGATACAGCAGTAGTAGAATACGAAAGCACTACTGAACAAAGTGATGAAAGTCTAAATGACCTTCTAACAGAAGAAGCAGATTTAGAGTCTACTACATATTCATCAGATAGTCATTTCAACTTTACAGATGATGAAGTTACATTTCCAAAAAACGAAGCAAATGTAAGAAAATCTGACGGAACAAACAAATTTAACAGAGCTACTGAAACTGAAAGAGAAACTTTTGGTGAAGACAAAAATGTAACAAATATTGATGAGAATGTTGCTAAAAAGTTAGAAGAAACTAATGGCGAATACGGTAAAAAAGATGGAGAATATGCTAACCACAATCTAAAAGCAATAACTACTCCAATCAAAAATATCGTAGTAAACAATGGTAAAAACGAAAATGAATTAGCAATTACTTGGTTTGCTAAGGGTGATGTTACAGATTCAAGACTAGTTTTTGATGGAAAAGAATATGAACCTGTTAGAGCTAGAAAAACTGGCGATGTAAATGATTACAGCACATACACAGCTATCGTAAACATTACTCCAGGAAAATCTTACACCTACTATGTAAAATCAGGATCATATAAATCTGATAACTACACTGTAAAAACAAAAGCACTAGGTGAAAATAACGAATTTAAAGTTGGATACTTTGGAGACCCACAAATGGGATCTGGAGACAGCGTTTGGGATTCTAAAGGTCTATACAAAAATACACAAGCAAAAGTTGATCAAGATAAAGTAGACTTTGCAAAATCATTAAAAAAAGCTCGTGAACTTGACCCACACTTCTATCTTTCAATGGGAGATAACGTAGAAATTGTAAACTACGAAGGTGAATATGATTACTTCTTAGATAATGATTTATTCAAAGACAGCGTATTTTCAACTGTAGTTGGTAACCACGAAACTTACGTAGACGCTTCAAACGGTAGCCAAAGAAATACAGTTTTCTCTGATCATTTTTACCTACCTAACGAATCAAAATTAGGCTCTATCTCAAAAATTAATGAAGATGGTACAGCTTACTACATCCCAGGAGATTACTACTATTCTTATGGTGATACACTTTTCTTAAACATCAACTCAAATGTAAATGACTCTAAAGAACATGAAGCATTTATCAAAGATGCAATAGCAAAAGCTACTAAAGAACGTGGTAAAAATTTCTCATGGAAAGTAGTATCATTCCACCACGCTCCATACTCAACTGCAACTCACACATCTGATACAGATATTCTTGAAAGAAGACATGAATTAGTAAGAATATTTAATGAAAATGGTATCGACCTTGTATTAAACGGCCATGACCACATTTATACAAGAACTGGCCAAATGATAGCAGGTGAACAAGTCTTAAGCTTTGAAGATGCTTATGGTACAGATCCAAAAAATGAAAATGCTGGCATCAAAGATGGATTCACAAAAACTTACAACAATAGAGTTTATAAAGACAATAAAGTTGTAGTTGATGGTATAAAACTAGATTATAACCAAAAAGAAGTAACAAACCCACGTGGAACACTTTTCTTAACAATGTCTACATCAGCAGGATCAAAATTCTACAACCCAATTGGAGAAGACCAATGGTTTGTAAATAGAAGTTTAGATGATAGAAGCCAATTATTCTCATCTCTAACATTCTCCAAAAATATATTTAATATTAAAACTATGAACCCATATGGCGAAATCGTAGACTTCTATACAATTAACAAAACAGATGACTTTATTAATAACCCAGGTGTGAATAAAGATCTTTCAAAATCAAAACTAGAAGCATTAGTAAAAGAAGCTAAAAATAATAAACCAGTAAATAAAGAAGAAAATGTAGAACTTTATAATTTAGCAATCGAAAGAGCTGAAGAAGTATTAAACGCAACTTTCACATCTGAAGAAGAAGTAGATGCTGCTGTAGAAGTACTTAACACAAGACTTTCAAATGTAGAATTCCTTGCTGAAAATAAAGATGATAAAAAAACAGATGATAAAAAAACAGATGATAAAAAAACAGATGATAAAAAACCTGCTAAACAAGTAAAAGGTGAAAAAGCTCCAAAAGCAGCTAAGCTAGCTAAAAAAGAAAATAAAGCTGACAAAAAAGAAGCTAAAAAATCTGACAATCCAAAAACAGGTGTAGCTACTCTAACTGGCGTTTATGCAACATTGTCAGTTGCAGCAGCTGGCCTATTTGTTACAAAAAGAAAATAATATTTCAAAATATAAATAAAAAATACGAGTAATTATTACTCGTATTTTTTTATTTCTAGTATTTACTTATTCTTTTTTAATTTATTCTTTTACTTATCTTGCTAGTTGAGTTTCTCCAGAATGCTCAAACAATTTTGAAACTAGGCTAGTAACTACTAATACTACAAGAGTTGGCAGTAACCAAGATAACCCTTCTTCATACAATGGTAAAGACTCAAAAGTACTTGTAAGAACTCCAAGATTAATATTAAATGTTTTACTTAATACCTCTACAAATGGTAGGACTACTGAAACAACAGCAGCTGACACATAAGCAAGTTTTGAATAATTGATAAGATCATGGCTTATCCCCATAACTATAAGCACTAAAGCTACTGGATATATTATTTGCAAAAGAGGTACTGAAAATTCTAATAACTTATTTAGACCAAAGTTTGCCATTATAAATGAGAATAGTGTCCATATAAATACCCAACTTTTATATGACAATTTGTGGTTAAATAAGCTCTCAAAGTATTCTCCACCACTTGTTATAAGCCCAACACAAGTCGTAAGACATGCTAGGGTAAAAATAGATGCAAGTAGTACTAGTCCAAAGTCTCCTAAGACAAATTTAACTGATTCAGTAAGCACTTGCGCCCCATTTTCTAGACCTGCAAATCTATTAGATCCTATCCTACCTATAGTTGCAAGCATTGCATATACTACAAACAGAACTGATCCATCAAGTAATCCTGCCTTAACCCCATATTTTGTAACTTCCTTTTCATCTGTAACACCAAATCTTCTAATAGCTTGGGCTATTACAAATCCAAAATTTAGAGCAGCAACTGCATCCATTGTATCATAACCTGCCAAAAATCCTTTTGTCACTGGACCTGTTGCATAGTCTCCAGTAGGAAAACCAACACTCCTATCCATAGTTACAACTCTTATAAACATTATTGCTATAAGTACTAATAGAGTTGGTGTAAGGTATTTTCCTACTCTTTTTACAAGTTTATTTGGCTTTAAACATATAAAAAGTGCTACTATAAAAAATACTAAAGTATATATAAATCTAGCTAAAGATAGATTAAATGTTTGAGGTATATAAGGAGCTATTGCCATTTCAAAAGGAACTGATCCAGCTCTTGGTATCCCAAGTCCTGGACCTATGGATAAGTATATTGCAGTTGTAAATACAACTGAAAATACTGGTCCAACCCTATTTGCAAGATTTGTTAAACCATTTGTTTTTCCTACTACTATGGATCCTAAGACTGGAAATAAAACTGCGGTAACGCTAAAAGCTAGTAGTGAAATATATGTAGCAGAACCTGCTTGGTTACCTAGTAGCGGTGGGAAAATTAAGTTTCCAGCTCCAAAAAATAAACCAAATAGCATTATGCTAACTTGTAAAAACTGACTTCTTGATAATTTTTTCATTATTTCCTCCCAAAAATTTTTCACAATATTTATCCATTAAAAAAGTCCCTTGTCTAAAATAGACAAAGGACGAAAATTTCCGCGTTACCACCTTTATTCTTATTGAAAAATAAGCAACTCAAGCATCTAGCAATGCCGGGTTTTGATAACGCCAACCATGGCGACATATCTTACTGTCTTCAGATATGCAAAAGAAAAATGATTTTCGAACTCATTTCTAAGGATGGATCTTACCAAACTCCAACTCTCTGTGCTTATAGATAAGCCTACTCTTTTTTTCGTAATTTTTATTAAATAAATAATTATTGTTAAGATAATTATAGGTTAATTAAATTTACTTGTTAAATATTTTATTATAAAAATGTATTTTTTTGAAAGTTTATTTAATTAGTACTTTAAATATTAATGATTTCTAATTGTAGATAATAAATTTACATATTAGAAGCTTTTTCTAACCATTCCTTATCTTCTGGATTAGCTGAGTATCTTTCCTTTTTATCTAGGCTTGCTAGAGAATTCATATCATCTTTTGTAAGATTAAAATCAAATAAATCGATATTTTCATAAATTCTTTTTTCATGGGAAGACTTAACTAGGATCATAACTCCTCTTTCGATATTCCATTTTAAGGCGATTTGCGCAGGAGTCTTACCATATTTTTTTCCTATATCTTCTAGGACACCTTCTTTAAGAAGATTTGATTTTCCTTGAGCAAGTGGTCCCCAAGCTTGATGGAGGATTTTGTTTTCTTTTAAAAACTCATGTGTGTCTTTATCTTGTAAGTGCAAGTGACTTTCTAATTGGTCAATAACTGGTAATGTTCCTTCTTTTAACAGTTCTGACATTTGATTAATAGAAAAGTTGCAAACACCAATACTTTTTATAATTCCTTGGTCCTTATAATCGTTAAAAACTTTCCAAGCTTCTTTGAAATTATCTCCATACCAGTGTAAAAGTGCTACATCTAAGTAATCTACACCTAAATCCTTTAAAGATCCTTCGATAGATTCTTTTGTTTTATCAGCTGAATAGGCATTTGGCCATACCTTTGTAGCTATTTGATAATCTTCGCGATTTTTACCATAGGATTTTAAATATTTTCCTAAAATATGTTCATTTTCATAAAATTTTGCTGTATCAAAATATGTGTAACCAGCCTTTAGAGCAGTTTCTATAGCAAGGTCCATATCTTTTTCTTCAATAATTTTATAAGTACCAAATCCTATTGCAGGTACTTTTGTGCCGTCATTTAATGTAAAATAATCCATAATATTCACTCCTTTTGATAATTATATACCCGATTATGTTATAATTTTATTATGAAAACAGTTTTAATAACCGGTTCTTCTAGGGGCATAGGCGCTGCCATTGCTAGAAGACTAAATAATGAATACAAAGTAATAATTAATTACCACAAAAGTAAAGATAAAGCCATGGAGCTTTTGGATAAGCTAAGAGAGACAAATCCAAATGTTATCGCCATCAAGGCTGATGTTTCTGATGAAAATGAAGTTGAAAATATGTTTGCTATTGCTGAAAAAAATTTTGGACATGTTGATATATTGATAAATAACGCTGGTATCTCTCATTTTTCCCTTATCCAAGACATTGACTTTGATACTTGGAAAAATGTTATAAATACAAATCTTAATTCAGTTTTTTTAAATAGTAAGCGTGCCATTCCAAATATGATTTCAAATCAGTATGGAGTCATAATAAATATGAGCTCAATTTGGGGAGATTTTGGAGCTAGCATGGAGGCCCTTTATTCTACCAGCAAGGGTGGGATAAATACTTTTACAAAGGCTATGGCAAAAGAACTTGCCCCTTCTGGCATCAGAGTAAATGCAATAGCCCCGGGTATTGTTGATACGGATTTGATGAGAAATGATTTTTCTAAATCAGAACTTGAAGAACTAAAAAAAGAAGTTGCTGTAAATAGATTTGCAAAACCTGAAGAAATTGCTGGTCTTGTAAGATATTTAATATCGGATGAAGCATCCTATATTACAGGTGATATTATCCATATAAACGGCGGTTTTTATTGAAAAATAAAAGTCTCATAAGCTAAAACAATAGCTTATGAGACTTAAATCAATATTAAATTATATTATTGGTACACAAAGCTCGCATAAGTGATTATCAACCAAACCTTTCTTATACCTTTCTATAATAGGCCTTTTATAATCCTGAGAGTATCCTTTCTGTATCAATACTTTATGATAATTTATCCAGATACTTTGTATACTCTCTTGGGTATGTGAAATTAAAAATACTAGATACTTGCCACCTCTAATTTTTCTAGAACAAATTTCTTCTTTTATGTCGTTTTCTATAAAATCATCTTTAAAAATCACTCCTACATCATATCTGCACTCACTTGGACTAACTAGTTCTGGGTTATCTAAAGCTATAGAAAGTATAGTTGTGTCTTTATCAAATCCAATATTATTCCTTAACCAACTTTTAAATCTTTCCATTAATATTTTATTTTCTGGTCCATATTCACCTACTCTTCTCATATATATAAATTCTGAGTCAGGGATATTTTCTAATTTACATTTTAAATAAAAATTCAATTTATATTCTCCAATATTTGTTAGTACATCGATGTCTAAAGAAATTGTATATCGATTTAAAATGGATTTCAAATGAATTTTAAAAATTAGTATTCACTTCTTCTAGCTCAGAAAAATTGTACCAATAAATATATGATTTTTTCACTGGTTTTTTTAAACTTTCTTCAATGGCTAATTTGTATATTTTTAGCTGGTCATCATAAAGGCCTTCTCTTTTGATTTTATCAGTTTTAAAGTCTAGTAAGATTATCTCATCTTCAAATTCAAACATGATATCTATCTGCCCATTTACATAATAGTCCTCATATTTCATCAAGAAAGTTTCTTCTTTTCTGATATTTGCTGCACTTTGATAGAGATTTTTTATTATAGGGTTTTTAAAATACTCTATAATTTTTTCTTCTTCTATGACCTTTAGTTCATCTTGTTTTATTTTATTTTCTAAAACTAATCTTTTAAGCGCTCGATCTAAGCTCCTATTATCATATCTTTGATAAGATAACCCTTGGAAAATTTTGTGGATGATAGTTCCCCTATCAGTTGGCTTGTACTCTTTTACTTCAGAAATAAAGTTTGGTTTTCTAAACTCTCCTGTTTCTTCAAATTTACTGTAGGATGGTAGTTCATAGCCATCTTCTTCTGGATTAAAGTTTTTACTAATCTCTGTTACAGATTTTTTGATAGAATCTTTGGTATCAGCCTCATATTCATATCTTTTTGTAAATAAATCTACAAATTTATAATAAAGTTTATCCTTAACATTAGCTGCTAAAATATCTGATATATCCTCACCCTTACTTACTTCATAATTACTTTCTTCTGTAAAGGTTAAAATTTCAGCTATATTTGATAAGTCATCTGTAATGTATTCATTTTCTAGTAAATCTCGACTTATTATATCATTTGAAAGGCTAGCTATAATCCAATCTAAATATGTGGACATATTTAGATAATCATCTCTACCATTTAATTTATTTACTGTATTTAGATTTCTATTGCCCACTACTATAAGTTTATTTATAGCACGGGTTAGGGCAACATAGAGAATTCTCATCTCTTCTCTTTTATTTTCCAAGGTCATTTTTTCCGTAATCAAATCTTTTTTAAGAGATGTTAGTCTTATTTTATTTTCATAGTCAGCCACATTTATACCTATTCCAAGATCATCATCAAAGACTACACTTTCTCTTAGGTGTTTGTTATTAAATCTCTTGTTGGCATCAGCTAGAATAACTACTGGAAACTCTAATCCTTTAGATTTATGGATGGTCATAATCCTAACTAGATTTTCATTTTCTGATAATTCACGAGCTGGATTCATATTATCTGTTTGGTATAAGGATAAATTTTCTACATAGTCTAAAAATCCATACAAGCCATTATCATTATTAGCTTCAAAATCGCTCATAAGATCTATAAAAGCTTCGACATTGGCTATCCTATCGCTTGCCCTATCACGAGCCATTAAAAATTCATAAAACTTAGAATTTTCAAAAATATAGTTTCCAAATTCATATAAGTCCATAAGGGATAATTGGTAGGAAAAGTCGTTAAATGCAGTTTTAAAGTCATTTATTTTTACTAAAATATTATCATCTTTATCATAGTTTTCAAAGGCCTCATAAAATTTATTATATTTTGAATTTAATCTAATAGCTGCTATGTCATCTTCGCTAAACTTATATATATCACTGCGGATAACTGATAAGAGTGTGATATCATCTTTTGGATTTGCAATGAGCTTTAACATATTTATAAAAAAAGTAACTTCTACTGCTCCAAAAGAAACCTTACTTATATCATTAAAAAATGGAATACCTGCTTTTTTAAAGGCATTTTCGTACAGGTAAGATTTCGCACCACTTCTTAAAAGTATTGCTATATCCTTATACTCGTAGCCTTCTTCTATTAGATTTTCTATTAGCTTTACCAAATGATTTTCTTCAGATAATTTATCTTCTAGGACGCGAACTTCTGATTTTGGATTTTTTTTATCAAATTCTTTGGTAGGATTTAGCCTGTGGCCACCATTTTTATAATCTATGCCAGAAGCTTCCTTAGTCATTAACCTATCAAAAATATAGTTTACAAAATCTATGATATCCCTATCTGTCCTAAAGTTTTCATTAAGGTTTATCCTAATAGAATCTTTATTTTCATCACTATTGTATGATTCGAGTTTGTCTAGGAAAAGTTGTGGCTCTGCACGTCTAAATCCGTAGATAGATTGTTTGACATCTCCTACAAAAAATAAATTGTTAGACCTTTTTAATTTTTCTATGATATAGTTTTGGATTTCGTTACTATCCTGGTACTCATCAAAGAATATATAGACAAACCTTTCTCTTAAAACTTGATTAGCCTCTTCATTATCTATTAATTTTATAAATTCTGCCTCGATATCGTTAAAATCTAGGTAGGACTTATCTTTCTTTTTGGCCTTGTATTTTTTTATAAATCTTTTAGTCAGATAATTGATTTCTTTTAGGACTTCTACTTCTTTTTTGCCAAATTCACTTATGATGTGGGAATTTGTATTTAAAACTAGGGAGCTAATATTTTTTAATTCTTTTTTATAAAGGTCTCTATTATTTTTTATAATAGCTTGGATATCTTTTTCATCTTTACGAGCCCTTACCATGGTAGAAAATTTTGCCTTGTTGATCTTTTCTATAAATAGGTCCCAATCTGTAAATATAAGCTGGTTTAGGATATTTACTAGGTTATAGTCATCACTAAGCATATCTTCATATTCGACACGCAAATTATTTTCCCCAGCTATGGATTTATTTTTGCTAATATCTTCTAGGATTAGGTCTATCTTTTCCCTTACTATTTCTTTAAAAATATTAAAATCAAAAGGACTTGCGGTTTTACTATCTAACCAAGCTATAGGGTCTATTTGAGATGTTAGCTTATCGTAAGTTTTTAAAATAATTGATTTTGCTGCCCTATCATTGCGGCTGGTGGCAAAATTGTGGATGAAGTTATGAAAGTCAGCACTTTTTTTAGCATATTCTTCATCAAAAACTTCATCTATAGCCTCTTCTTTTAAAATCACATTGGAATTTTCACTAATGATGCTAAAGTTTGGACTAAGGTCATCAAAATAGTAAAAATATTCTCTAAGCATATCTGATGCAAAGGAGTGGAGGGTTTGGATGTGGGCGTGTTTTAATAATCTTAGTTGGTCTTTTAAAAATTTATTAGAAATATTATTTTCTATTTGATTTTCTAAGGCTTCTCTAATTCTATCTTTCATCTCAATGGAAGCCTTGTTGGTAAAGGTAACTATAATCATCTTATCTATAGGAACTTTTTCATCTAGCATAAGGCTTATTACTCTATCAACTAAGACCCTAGTTTTACCAGATCCAGCTGCAGCAGAAATTATTATATTTTTATCTCGCTCTTTTATCGCTTTCTCCTGGCCAGGTGTATAAACTATATCACTCATCTAGATCCTCCCTACCTTTATAAAGGTCAGTTATAGTTTTCTTTTTATCAAATTCCCTATACTTATCACTATCGATACTCTCATCAAACTTACATATGCCTTTAAAATCACAGTACTGGCACTCATTTTGTGTATCAGAATATCTGATAGGATGAAGGCTTATATTACCCATCTTAATTTCTTTGATATATTTACTGATAAGGTCTTTGGCAAAATCATTTACTATTTGTTCTTCTTCAGTTGATAAAATATCAGTATTTTTTGTATCGATAACCCCAATATTTTTGCTATCGTAATTTTCCTTATCTATAAGCTTAAAGACTTCCTCATTAACTTTTACTATTAGCCCATTCATCTTAAATTTATCTTCATAAATTTTTTCGATATTAGACTTTTCGTATGTGCCTTCCATTTTTTCTAGTTCATCTGATAATGGCATATAAAATGACCCTATTGGAGTAATCTCATTTCCTCGAGCTTTTGCACTCATCATATAAACTAAAAGCTGGAGGTCTAGGCCATTTAGGATATTTACTATTTTAAATACTTTTTTACCAGTCTTATAGTCTATAATCCTTAGATAATTTTCTGCCTTATCTATCCTATCAATCCTACCTCTGAGGTAATTTTCCTCATCCACGTATACTCCTGGCAGGCCATTTTCTTTGTCGTAGCCAAAGTCTACCTCTACATCTGCCACCTTAAACTCACCTTTTTTAAGCTGGTTGATGACTTCTTTGGAGTTATTTTTGGTATTTTTAATAAGGTTATTTAAGATAAATTCATTGCGTGGGTCGCTTCTACGAGCTTTGTCTAGGTAATTATCTATGCTAGTAGAAAAGTTTTCTATAATTAGCTGGTCAAGCTCTTCATTTGTAATATTTTCTATATCACTATCTTTAATTAACCTTGACACATCTTCTAGGGAATTATGAACTATAGATCCTAGCTCTCTGACATCTACATCATAATTTTCTTCATAGTAAGGCTTGATACCAAAATTTACAAAATATCTGTAAGGACACCTAGAATAGGTTTCTATTTCTGTAACATTAAAATGATTTTTAGGGTATAGATTTTTGGCGTTAGTTTCATCCAAATTATTTTTAATATTTGAGTAATATAAACCATCCACCATAGTCTCAAAATCTCCATGATCTTTTATGTAGGATAAGTAAGATTTAGTAAATGATAAATCATTTTTATCCACTGCCTCCCCTTTACGAATCTTCCATAAGGTATCCATGGCATATTTTTGTGACAATTCTTCAGAAAAAATTATTTCATTTAAAGGTAGACTAGTTAAATCTGTAGTTTTCATTGCTGGGAATAGTTTTAAAATATCATTTAAAACTATGGACTTATTAATGGCTCCCCCATCCTTATCGCTTAAAGCAAAGGATAAATAAATTTTATCTGACACACTTATCATTTTGTAAAAATTGAGCTTTTCTCGTTCTTCCATATCTTCTTCATAGATTTTTAAATCTAGGTCAAGGTCTGCTAGCTTATCCTTATCTTCTTTTGCTATTAAAAAGTCTCCACTAGATTTTGAAGGGAAAAATGTATCGTTAAGTCCTAGGGCAAAGTTAACTGGCCTTTGGGAAACTCTTGGTTTTTTAAAGTTGGTTACTGTTATGTGATCTTTAGTTGGTGGGATGATGCCTATATCTATATCTGATGCAGTCGCCAGAATAATATCGTAAGTTGCTTTTAAAGTTGATTTTCTATCTGCCATTAGATTCATAAGTTCTTCTAGTATAGAAATAAACTTATCCCAAACCTGGTCGTTTTCGTCATAATCATCTAAGTCTCCTTCTTCTAGCAGGATATTTTGATAATTATTGATTCCCCTTATAAAACCAGGATTGCTTATCATAGTATAAATAGCATTTATAATTTCAGATGTGCTAGTATTCTCTTTATTTTTAATTGCTAATAAACCATCTAGAAGGTCTAATATTTGTTTTCTGATCTCTTTTACAATCTTTTCTTCATTTATTTTAGCAAGTAATTTTTCATCTTTAAAAGGGTCATCCTTGTAAAGATTTTTATAAAAATCTATATCTAGGTTAAAATATTTATCTTCTAAGAACATAGATCCTTTTATTTTTCGGGTATTGATATAGTTTTGGAATATTATTATCTTATCAGTCCCTGCTTTTCCAAAGTCAAAAATATTGGATCTTAAAAAGTAGGATAGATCATGAGCATTAAAATCATAGATTATAAGCCTAAGGGCTGCCAGCCAGCTTTTTACAATATGGTTATCGGATAATTTGTTAGTTTTATCAAGGAAAACTGGCAAATCATATCTATTAAATACTTTTTTAACCTCATTTTCGTATTGGTCAGCATCGGTAATATAGATTGCTATATCCTTATAACGTAGATTTTTTTCATGAATCAATTTATTTATATTTAAGGCTATGTTTTCTACTTCAGTTTTTGTAGAGATAGATTCTAGTAAGTGAATATTTGAAGGATTAGCCTTATAGATTAGAGGGTTATATCTTTCAAAATTTACACATAGGTGGTTGATATCATCGTGGGGATTTATTTGGGTGTCTAGATTTATTTCATTTATTGTAGCAATATCCTTTAGCCTATAATAAAATTTGTTGGCCATATCATATATTTCTATGTCCTTGCCCATAGAATTATTTATAAAAGTCTTATCTAGAGTTAGGGCTACATTTACCTTTGCTCCAAGTCTTACAAGCTCTGCTATAAAATCCATTTTTATATCAGAAACATAGTCAAACTTATCAAAATAAAAATTTGCATTCCTTAAAAAATCACAGCTAGGAAGCCTTGTGATAACTTGGTTTAGCCTATCCTCTGAATCTAGGAACTTATCCTTTATTTCCTTTTGGTAGGCCTCATAGATTAGCTTTATTTCTTTAAATTTTAATTTTAATATCTCATCATCAGAATTTTCCTTGATGTTTTCATAAAAGGCTTGGTCAAAGTTATTGTCCTTTATATTTGTAATGATAGATTCTATGTCATTTATAAAGTCAATATTGTTATATTTTCCCATAAAAAGAGTAAGATCATCGTTGATATCCCTTAGAATGTTGCTAAGCAAAATAATTTTCCCAGACTTACTTAGAATATTATCAGCAAGTCCTCCAGTTCTATCGATTATAAATCTAGATAGGGATGAAAAGGATAATACCTTGGCATCCATAACTGTTTTATAGGAAATATTATCCATAAGATTGATATCAGACTGTAATGTATATTGCTCTGGAACTATTAAAAATGCCTTTTCTTTATTGTCTAGATTTTCTTCTATTTTTTTGTAAATATACATGCTATTGGCATGAGGTGACTTTGAAATAATTGTATTTATCATGCTATTACCTCTAAGCTACTTCCTTTATCTTCTCGATAAGTTACAAGGATTTTGCCATCTATGGCATCTTTTAATTCACTTACGTGGCTGATAAGTCCTACAAATTTGTTGTCATATGAAAGTTTTTCGATTTGTTCTATGACTTTTGCTAGATAATCATCTGATAAGGTACCAAAACCCTCATCTATAAATAAAGTATCAATGGTAATGCCACCATTTTCTGCACTTATCTCATCTGAAAGTCCTAGTGCTAATGATAGTGAAGCTAAAAATGATTCTCCCCCAGATAAAGTAGATGCTGGACGAGTTTTTCCGGTATTTGCATCTAAAATTTCTATATCTAGACCTGATTGGGTTTTTAAACTTTTAGCATAAGATGTACGTATCATGGTAAACTGACCATTTGACATTTGTAAAAGTCTTTGATTGGCATAATTTAGGACTCTGTCAAAGTAATAAGTTAGTACAAAAGTTTGAAAATCAACTTTCTGCCTACCAGCAACCTTCCCATGATTACCATTTGCTATTTCTGATAACTTATCAAAAATCACACTTTCTTTTGAGATAGACTCGTATTTTTTTGCTAAACTGTCTATATTTTCAAAAATGCCAGTAATAGATAAATTTTTAAATTTAAGATTTGAGATAGTATTGCTTAATTCTTTAATAGAAGTGTTTGTTTGAGCAATTTCTTTATCAATTCGATCAAGATCTACTAAATTCTTATCCTCAAATTCTTTTAAGTTTTTATAATTAATTTTTAGTTCAGCAAGTAAGGTAAAATATTCCTCGATTTCTTGACTTTTTTGTGAAATTTTTTTATAAATATCTAGATAATATTTATAGTCAACAAAAGAATCAAATTTTGCCTTGATTTTTTCATCTAATTGCTTTTTAAGCTCGTCTATACTCTTTTCTAAAGTATCTATATTTTGATTAAAGTTTGTAATATCAGCTTTATTTTTGGTTTGCTTATTTAATAGATTATTGTGTATCTCATTAGTTTCTTTAATCTCCCTATCCAATCTTTCTATATTAGTGTTTAGGTCCTCTAATCTAGTTGACAAGCTTTCAAAATCTAGTGACTGCATTTTTTCCTTATTAGCCTGATAATAGGATTTTAGATTTTCTGAGTCTTTTGTTTTTTCTTTAAGCTCGGATAAGATATTAGAAATTTTTTGAGTTTTTTCAGTAACTTTTACAAGTTCTGATTTTTTTTCGTCTGCATTCTGTCTTATTTTTCCAATCGATTTTGAAAGACTTTCTTTTTCTTCATTGATATTTGTTATTTGCTGACTTATATTAGATTTTTCTAATTGTATCTGATCAATTCCTTTACTTTCTTTTATAGATTCTTTGAAAATTTGATTTTGAGTTTTTAGTTTTGTAATTGTTTGATTTATCTCTGATAAATTAGCATTTACAGCCTCAATATCAATATCATTAACCTCTATTTTTTCAAAATGTTTTTCATGATTTTCCCCGCAAACTGGGCAAATCCCTGTACTATTAAGCTGATCAATCAAATCGTTAATTTGAATAATTTTTCTATTTTGCTCAAAAATTTCTATATCTTTTTCTAGTACTTCTTTCTTGCTTTCTTTTATTTGTAAAAGATTTTTATTTTCTGCAATTTTTTCTAGGAGTTCTTGGTTTTTGTTATAGATTTCTAATTCATTATTTATTTCTTTTTCAAAATCCATTAAGTTCGCAAGATTTTTTTCTAGGGCTAGTGATTTATTTCTTTTTTCATCTAAATCATAATTTAGATCGTATAAGTCCTTGCGTTTTTGCTCTAAAACTTCCTTTAATTCTTCATTTTCTAAAGAAAGAGAAGATATCTTTTCCAAATCTTTTTCAATTTGCTGATATAGTAGCTCTTTTTCTTTAAATTCTTTTAAACTATTTAGGCTATCAGTAGTTTTTATTTTAGAAATCTTAAGCTCATCCAGATGTTGATTTTTTTCATCAAGCTTAAGGTAATTTTCATTTGATTGGGCGATTTTTTCTTCCAAGTCTTTGGATAAATTATTTGCTTTTTCTAGATTAACTTTATTTTCTAAAAGATTTACTTTATTTTTATCTAAATTTTCATCGATAAGACTTATATTTTTTGCATATTCTGATTTTTTTAGTTTTTCTTTAAGGTCATTAAAATGAGCTTCATCCTTTGACTTTTCATGAAGTTTAGCACTAATATTCTTAAATTTCAAAATATTTTCATTAAAGGCTTTATCTTTTTGTCTTTGTTCGACTAAAGATGCGTATTTTTTGTTTTCTTTTTCTAAATTATTGTTTTCATCCGCTAATTTTACCTCATAATTCTTAATAATTTCATTAATTTTTGATTTTATCATTGTAAAATCATGAGAAATACGTTCATTTGGGTCAATTACAACATTTATCTCATCATCTTTTTCGATTTCATTTTTTAGATTTTCATCTATAAAGTTTAGGTCCTTTTTACTTTCTTGAGACTTCTCCTTGATGACTTCTTGTATTTTTTTGTATTGGTCAGTTTTAAATATCTTTCCTAAAAGCTCTGTGCGTTCCTTGGAGCTGGCATGTAAAAATTGTTGAAATTCTCCTTGGGCTAAAAGCATCACTTTTGTAAATTGGTATTTATCCAAGCCAATTATTGATCTGATTTCACTTTCTACATCACCGATTTTTTCTGCAAGCAAGATTTTCTCATTTGTAATGTCATATAGGCTAGCTGCATGGCTAATATTTTGATCAACTTTTGATTTTTTGGCTCTCTGGCTGGGTATTCTTTCAATCTCATAGATTTTCCCCTCAGCCTCAAAAGTTAGTTTTACATAGGTATAAAGATCTTCTGAGCTTAAAAAATCTGATCTTAACTTATCCATGGGGATATTTCTCGAAGTTTGTCCATAAAGTGCGAAGCTTATTGCATCAAATATTGTGGTTTTCCCTGAGCCTGTATCACCTGATATTATAAATATTTTCTTATCATAAAGCTTGGTAAAGTCTATTTCTATTTTTTCCTTGTAGGTTATAAATCCTCTAAATTCAAGTTTTATCGGCTTCATCCTATAACCCTTCCTATGATTTCTAGCTCCTCAGCACTTAATTCTTCATCCATTTTGTACTTATAAAATTCTTTAAACAAAGCCAAAGTATCTTTATTTTCCAAATCAAGATTTAAATCACTTGTGGTATTAAAAATACCTTTGTTTTTGTAGGAGACTTGGACTGCATGTGGAAAGATTTCTTTAAGCTTACTCATTGCATTATCAATAGTATGCTCATCTTCAAGGATAAATTTTAAGTAATCATCGCTTGGATTCATCTTAATTATCTCATCAAATTTACCCTCGATAATCCTAAAATCTCGCAAAGGATTTATTGGAAGATCAAAGGTAGTCACTTCATCAGTTATATCAACAATAGTTACACTTTTTATAGCCTTTGTCTCATCAAAAGAATATTTCATAAAGGTACCTGCATACCTAATTTTAGGGTCAATTACATAATGTTTGCCGTGCAAGTGACCAAGAGCCACATAGTCAAAGTCTAAAAATAAGTGTCCATCCATGGCATCTGAACCACCAATTATAAGTGGTTTTTGTCCTTCGGTGTATGCTTCATCCTCTTCAATGCCAATATTATTTGCATAGCAATGAGTAATAAGGACATTGCGGTCTTCATAGATTTTCTCCTTAAGCACAGCCTTATAAAGGTCGGTAAAGTTTTCTATGTCTTCATCAAATAAAATTTTGCCTTGGTTTAGGGAAATATATGGGACTAGATGAAAGTTTATTTTCCCATATTCATCTTCTAAAGTAATTATTTCATCCTTATACTCACCAAAAAGATAATAATTGCGTTCGGTAAAAAAACTTGTATTTACATCTAATCTTTTTGCAGAATCATGGTTTCCACTAACTGCTAGAACTGTTTTGTTTCTCTTAAATATTATCTCATCTATAAAATCAGAATAAAGTTTTAAAGCATCTACACTTGCGATTGTCGTATCAAAAATATCTCCTGCAATCATTATAACTTCAACATTATAATCATCAATTATATTTAAAATCTGATCAAGGGCGTATTTCTGGTCTTCGATTAGTGAATAATTTCCAATATATTTTCCCAGATGTAGGTCTGATAAATGCAACAATCTCATGAATGACTCCTAATGAATACATATTCATTTTCAGTGGAGTTAAATGGATCATATTTATAATCATTTACTACTAGTTTTTTTATCTCTTCTGGATTCTCGATTTTTTCTTGGATGATTGTCTTTAGCATCTGACCTCTAGCCTGCTTCATCCATGCTGTATATGAGCGCAGTTTCCCGTCCTTATCATCTTTAAATGCTAAAGATATAAATTTATCATTCTTTTTTAAAAATGGCCTAATGGTTTTTGTATATTCCTTGCTTGCTAAATCTATTATTAAATCATCATTTTTAAATAATTCATCATAAAGGTCTTTGCCCCAAAACTTATACAAATCCATATCAGAATTATCAAAATAAAGCCTATAATCAGCCATACCTGTTAAGGGTTTTAGCAAACCATATAGGGCAGAAATGATATAGACATGATTATTTAAGTAATCCAAATCATCAAAGTCATCCCAATCAAATTGCTTAAAAACAAGGCCATCATAGGCAAATATTGCAGGGTTATTTAATTTATCAAAATCAAATTCTTGGTAATCATAATAGGCTTTTTCCGTTAATTTATCATTAGTTCTATTGAGATTTCCCATCTCGTTCATAGAATATTTTTTTAACTTATTTACTAAAATTTTAGTTTTATCAGGAAAAATTAAGTCTTCAGTCTTGATTTCTTCGTTTTTCTTAAAAGTTTTTGCAGGTGAAATAATTATTTTCATTCTAATTCCTCCATTATATAAATTATAACACACAAAAATAGCAGGCTCTAACCTGCTATTTGCTTTCTTTTTATATATGATATTAAAGAAGTTAAAATAAAAAATCCTACTGCTATCAAAACAATGGCCCCACCTGGTTTGACCCCCAGGTAGTAGCTAGCTATGATTCCCAAAATCATGAATATACTAGAAAAAACTATGGAGATTTTAAAGGTTGAATGATATGATTTTGTAAAAACCATAGCGGAAGCTACTGGTATGGTCATTAGGGATGTAATCATTAAAGCACCTACAGTTTTAGCTGAAATTGCAACAGTGATTGCTGTTATAAAGGTAAATAAATTATTAATCAGACGAGTATTTACCCCTGCAAGTCTAGCCAAAACTGGGTTTATAGATGTATATAAAAGTCCGTAGTAAAAATAAATTGAACTTATAATTACAATTAAAAATATCAAAGATACTATAATTAAATCTTCACTACTAACAGTTGTAATCGATCCAAACATAAACGACTCAAAACTAGTGCCTCCAGGCGTAAAATTTGAAAGTATAGATGCTATGGCAATACCTGTACTCATTACAATCGCTGTAGCCATATCTCCATATTTTGGAAATTTCTTCCTCAAAATTTCAATGGCAAAACTTGCGATAATACAAATTATAATTGATGTCCACATGGGGTTTATGCCAAAAATAAGACCCAGGCCAATACCTGCCAAAGAACTATGGCTTAGGGCATCACCAATCATTGAGGTCTTTCGGTTTATCATTATTATCCCAATCATAGGGATTATAATTGCAAGCATGATTCCAATGGCAAAGGCCCTTCTCATAAAGCTAAATTCAAGCATTTACTAGCCTACCTTCCTTTAAGATCATGGTTTTATTTACAAAATCATCTATCAAATCCATCTCATGGCTAATGATAAGTATAGTTATGCCATGTTTTTTATTTAGATGACCTAAAATGTCCAAAAATTCTTCCTTACTTTTTTGATCAATGCCAACTGTTGGCTCATCTAGGATTAAAATCTCAGGACTAGCTACCATGGCCCTTGCAATCATGACTCTTTGCTGCTGGCCACCTGATAATTTGTTAAAGGGTCTGTCTTTAATATTTTCGATATTTAACCTTCTAAAAATATCATTTGTTTTTCTAATAGCTTCTTTGGTGGGCCTTTTAAAAATATTAAATTCCCTATAAAGATTTAAAATTACATATTCAAAGCAAGTCAGAGGAAAGGTAATATCCTTTGATTCACTAAGTTGTGGTACATATCCAAGTCTTCTAAAATCATCAATTTTTTCGATTGGCTGACCTAGGATATTTATCTGACCACTTTGCTTTTTTAACTCACCGGTTAGGATTTTGATTAGGGTAGTCTTACCACTACCATTTTGACCAGAAATAGCCAAAAAGTCTCCAGATTCTACCCTAAGATTTATATCATTTAATATTAATTTTTCATTGTATCCAAAGTTTAGATTTTTTATTTCAATAACACTCATTTTATTTCGCCATAGATTTGTAAAGTTCTTCTAAGTTATATTTTATCAAATCTTGGTATGTTGTGTCATTATTTAATTCTTCATCTGTGGCAAATTCTAAAGTATTTAGTGGAACTGTGTTTGCACCTAGCTCGTTTGCTATAGTGTCTGCTGATTTGCTTGATCCACCCATTTCATAGAAAATTGTATTTATGCCTAGGTTTTTAGCTTCATCAACAGCTTCTTTTAAAGTTTTTGCATCTGCATCTTCTGTTGAAGTTAAACTTGTTAGGGCTATTTGATTTAGTCCAAAATCACGTGCTAGGTAGCCAAAGGCTTGGTGGCTAACTAAAAAGTTTTTGTTTTCTAGTTTTTCAAATTTTTCTGTATATTCATCAATCATAGCATTAAGCTCATCTTCAATTTTTTTGTAATTTTCCATATAATAGTCTTTATTAGCTGGATCTATTTCGGAAAGTTTATCAGCTATGACTTTTGCTTGGGCAAGACCATTTTTTGGGCTTAACCATGTGTGTGGGTCAAATTCTCCGTGGCTGTGTGAATGTTCGTGTTCATGTGCATGGTCTTGGTCTTCATGATCATGATTTTCTTCTTCATGAGCGTGGTCATGGTCTTCGTGATCGTGACTTTCTTCTTCATGAGCGTGGTCATGGTCTTCGTGATCGTGATTTTCTTCTTCATGAGCGTGGTCATGGTCTTCATGTTCATGGACATGATCATGGCTACCTTTGATTAATTCTACATTCTCACTAGTATTTACTAACTCGATATCTGAAGAGCCTTCTAATGATTCTTCCCACTCTTCCATGCCAGCACCATTTATAAACATAAGCTGGCTATCTGTTAGATCAGCTATATCTTTTGCTGATGGCTCCCAACCATGGCTTTCTGTTTTTAGGTTAGTAAAAGATTTTACTTCAAATTTATCTCCTGCTATTTGTTTAGTCAAATTATAGATTGGATAAAAAGAAGTATAAACACTTGTACTTTCCATATTTTGATTGGTCTTTTCTACCTTCTTTTCATCAACTTTATCATTATTAGCTTCTTGGCTAACTTCTGTATTAGCATTATTTTCTGCTGGTTTTTGATTATTGCAAGCACTTAAACCCACTCCTAGGGCAAGCACTAATGCCATTTTTTTGTATTTCATAAACTCCTCCGTTTCTTAATGCAAATCATTTGCATTTAAGATTATATAATAATTTTTTAATATGTCAAATAATTGTATAATAATATTGGAGGTTAATAATGACCATAAATGACCTATTAAGAGAAAAAGATTTAAAAGTAACCAAAAATAGAAAAATAATTCTAGAAGCCTTACAAAATGAAGAAAATCCAATATCAGCAGAAGAACTATTTGATAAGCTAAATGTGGATTATGATATGGATTTATCAACCATTTATAGAAACTTAAATATATTAGAAGAAAAATCGGTCCTACTAAAAACAACAAATTTAGATGGACTAAACTATTACCAGATAAATAATAGTCACCACAAACATTTCATAACCTGCAACAATTGCCATAATAAATTTGTAATAGAAAACTGCCCAGTCCATGATTTGGAAGAAAAAATAGAAAAAGAAACGGGATTTATAATCAACGGGCATAATTTTGAATTTACAGGAATTTGCCCAGATTGCCAAAATGAAAAATAAAAAACTGCTATATAAATAGCAGTCTTTTTTTTATTTACTATTAAATTTTTCTTTATTAAAGGCTCCTACTGAATTTGCAACTATCATAGTTCCAGCTGCATCTCCAGCTAGGTTTATTGTTGTTCTTGCCATATCTAGGATTCTGTCAATTCCCATAATAATTGCGATCCCTTCTACAGGTAGTCCTACTGATTCTAAAACCATGGATAGGGTAATAAGTCCCACTGATGGGATACCAGCAGTACCTACTGATGCAATTGTCGCTGTAAGAATTACTGTCATAAAATCAGTTGCAGTAAGATCGATGCCATATGCATTGGATATAAAAATTACTGCTACTCCCTGCATGATTGCAGTACCATCCATATTTATTGTTGCCCCAAGTGGAATGGTAAATGATGATATTTTTTTATCAACTCCCATGTCTTCAAGAGTTTGGATATGTATTGGAACAGTTGCAGATGATGATGCAGTTGAAAATCCAAATGTCATAACGGGTGCAAATTGCTTAATGAAGCTAAATGGATTTACTCTTACAAATATTACTATTAAGAGCATATATACAATTAATAATTGCACTGCAAGGCTTCCTAGAACAGATCCCATATATGAAAGCATTGATATAATTGCATCATAGCCAAGACTTGAAAATGTCCTTGCAATTAGGAAAAATACTCCGATTGGTGCAAGTTTCATAACCCACATTGTCATGCCCATCATAAGGTCATTCATTTCTGTCACTATATTTCCAAGAGTTATAAGCCTTTCTTCCATAGATGCTATCAAAAGCCCTACAAGCACTGCAAATATAATAATTTGAATCATATTTCCTTCTGCTAAAGCTCCAACTGGATTTGTAGGTATAAAATCAAGAATGGTATCTTTTAATGATATATCAGCTTTATCCACTTCAAAACTTTGTGATCCTATAGCCATATTCATTCCCTTGCCAGGCCCCACAAGACTTGCAAAACTTAGAGCAATTAAAATTGCAAGAGATGTTGTAAACATATAAAAAATTACAATTCTAATCCCTACTTTTCCTAAAGTTTCGGTATCTCCTAGGTTTCTACAACCATCTGCAATGGAAAAAAATACTAAAGGCACAACTAGCATTTGCATAAGTCTTATAAAGAGTTGGCCTAGGGTATAAAATATACCTTCTACTAAAATGTCATTTTTAAAATGTGAATCTGGCACAAATGAGTGGAGGATAATTCCAACGATTAGTCCCAAAATCAGGCCTATAAATATTTTCTTAGATTGGGATAATTTTTTATTTTGTTTTTCCATTTAGTCCCTCCCTATCGATATATTGGTGAAGGCAGTCTTTCCAATTTGGCATCTTATCCCCACCAGTAATTTTTAATATGTAGTCTTCAAGGGCAAAAAATCCCGGCTTTGTGCTAAGACTTTCATCATCACTTGATTCAATAATTGTTGCATCTTTTCCAGTGTAGCTTAGGATTTCACTTGCGAAATCTTTCATAGATGTGTATCCTTCTGCTGATGCGTGGTAAGTACCATAATAGTTTGTGGCAATAAGTTTTATTAAAAAATCAGCAAGTTCATGAGCGGAAGTCGGTGATATAAATAAATCTTTTGATACCCTTACTTCACCAGATTCTGCTTCTTTTAATATATTTTCAACAAATTGATTTTCACGAGAATACAGTCTACTAACTCTAACTATAAAATGATGATTAGAAAATTCTCTCACATAATTTTCACCTTCATATTTACTTTTTCCATAGACACTTAAGGGATTTGCCTTATCATATTCCGTATAAGTTTTAAAACTTTTGCCATCAAAAACATCTGCTGTAGATAATTGAACAAGCTTTGCCATATATTTGTTTGAAGCTATAGCAATATTTCTTGCTCCAATTGCATTAAGTAAAAACGCTGCATCCGGATTTTCTTCGCATTTATCTCTGTTTGATAATCCTGAACAGTTAATAATTGTATGAGGTCTGATGCGCCCTACAAATTGAGTAACTTCATCAAGATTAGTAATATCCACCTCGTTTTTATCTGTGGCAATAATCTCTGCATCAAGTGGATCTAGAAGTCTTAGCATAGAGGTACCAAGCCTACCTGATGATCCTGATATCCATATTTTTTCACGTGCTACTCTCATAATTTCTCCTTAATAATAAAAGTTCCATATATCTGTATTATATATGAATTATATCAAAAAAATTGTTGTTTTTAAATTTTGACTTGTGGGTGGGGATTTCTTTTGAAAAATGTAGTCCTCGGCGATTTTTCGTACGGGCTTTTAGTCGGCTTGCTGACAAAGTTGATAAATCAATTTGAAACGTCGCGACATCTGATTTTATTTTTATGAGTTTGGTCCTCGGCGATTTTATCGCCTGCGGTAATTTCGCGCCTTTTAGGCACGACTCCTATATTAGCCAGGTAAATATGCCTTGATTTGGCATATTTACCCCGAAAACTTAGTGCGGTAGCACGGAAGAGCTTTGTAAAAGCGAGTTTTCGTAGGGGCTTGTTTTGGCATGCCAGGAGAGAATCGAACTCCCATCTTAGGCTTCGGACACCTTTGTTTTACCACTAAACTACTGGCACAAGAGTGATATTACTATACTGGATTTGGTCTAGAAATCTTAGTGGTAGGAAAGTGTTGCCTAGGCCGCTGTCTACATAAATTATTGAGTTTTCAAATTTAAATGTGCCCTTATCAAAGTCTGGCAATATTCCTTCTCCAGGGGCTATCAAACCGCCTATTATTGGAAGTTTTACTTGACCACCATGGGTATGGCCTGAAAATACAAAATCCTCATCTCCCCTATAATTATCTCTCACCTTTTTTGAAAAATGGCTTAGGATTATGTTTACATTTTTATCACTTGTCTTATAATTTTTATATGAAAAATCAAACATACTTGTCCCGTATAGGTAGAGATCATTGCCATTTATTTTTAAATTTTCGCCCTCATTTCTTAAGTATTTTATCCCTAGTCTATCAATTTCATTTAAAAATACATCTAAATTTGGACCGCCCTCTTCGTGGTTTCCAGTTATATAATATGTGATTTTATTTAAGCGTGATAATTTTTCTAGGAAATATACTGATCTTTTGATTTTATTTTCAGTGCCATAGTCAATAATATCGCCCGTAAGAATTATAAAATCTGGGTCAAATTTTTTTATATTTGCCAAAAGTTCATCTAAATTTTTAATAGCATTAGAATGAAAATCACTTATTTGAGTGATTTTTATAGGATTTTTAAGTTTTTCATTTGTAAGTGTAACTTTTTCCTCTTTTGCTACAAAACATTGATTATTTATATAAAGACCCAGGGCTATGGCTGTTGCCGAAAGCCCTAGGGCAATTTTACTAATTTTTTTCATATAAATTTTCTAAATATCCTTCACTTCCCAAATCGGATGGGATTTTAAACCCTGCTCGTGGACTAAATGCCCTTCCTGTTATATTTGGACCATCTACAGCAGTCGAGCGTTTAAATTGGCTTGCTGTAAATCTTTTGAAATATGAAATCAACCATTTTTTGATGGTTTCTTTGTCATATTTATCATCAAAGGCAGAGATTGCATCTTCTAATATTTCCTCTGCTGGCAGATGATAGGTCAAATGTTCGTAGATAAAAAAGTCTATTAATTCGTATGGTCCTATTATATCTTCTGTTTTTTGACTAATTTCTTTTTTATCTTCACTTATTAGTTCTGGAGATATTGGTGTATCAAGTATATCATTAAGAACTGCTTTTAGTTTTAAATTTTCAGTAGTCTCTGCTATAGCCCCTACTACATAACGAATTTCTGTTTTTGTAAGACTTGCATTTAGTGAATAATTACTCATCTGATCCCCATTAAAGGTTGCAAATCCTTGCATGGACTCAGATAAATCTCCTGTACCTATCACAATCCCATTATGCATATTTGCCAGATCAAATAATATTTGTGTACGTTCACGAGCTTGAGCATTTTCATATGCAGTATCTGGGGTAAGTCCATCATGGCCGATGTCTCTTAAGTGGATTTTTACAGCTTCTGTAATATTTATTTCTTTTAATTCTAAGCCCAAAGCCTCACAAAGTAAATAAGCATTTGATTTTGTCCTATCACTTGTACCAAAGGCTGGCATTGTATAGCAGTTTATCCCTGATAAATCATAGCCTACTTTATTGTAAGCGTGGACTAAAAATAAAAGGGCCATAGTTGAGTCAAGGCCACCAGATACTCCTAGAAATACATTTTTGACACCGATTTTCTGCATGCGGGTTAAAAGTGCACTTGCTCCTATATCAAGGACATCTCTTACATAATCATCCCTCTGTTCATATATAGGTAAATATGGGAATTTTTCCCTAGTTATATTTTCTTCAAACTTATCAAAGTGTAGTAATTCTTGATCAGTATATATCCTATATCTGTTTACATAATCTATTTGATCATTGCAAATAATTTTTTCTACTTTCCCATCTTCAGAAATTATATTTAAGCCGCCATATACAAAGTCTGTCGTGCTTTCACCCCTGCCTTGAGAAGTATAGACATAAGTTACATCTTTTGATAAAAATCTTACTCTATTTAAAATTTCTTCTTCATTTAAAGCCATTTTTACCTCTGCCGTTGGATTTAAAATAATTTGTGGGCAGTTAGCTATATCAGACTTGTAAGTTAAACTTCTTGGTATATCCATCATTTCATCTTCGCCAATGCTTACTGCTATATTTAAGTGACTAATACTTTTTGATAATGGATTTACCTCACACCAGTCATCCAAAAACGGTATAACTTCTCCGTCTGGTATATCACTAGCAAATACATTTTTTTCTGTTATAGACAGGTTCTTTTTGGTATACAAATCTACTAAATATCCATCCATTAGTAAAGCTATGGCATTA
The DNA here is from genome assembly GCF_016798225.1 of Anaerococcus sp. mt242. Lineage (GTDB taxonomy): Bacteria > Bacillota > Clostridia > Tissierellales > Peptoniphilaceae > Anaerococcus. The sequence goes on from NZ_JAEUYX010000010.1 coordinate 36,265, forward strand.
TAAATTTTTCTATTGTATATTAAAGGAAAACCAACAGAAAATAAAATATTATAGCCTTTTGAAAACTCTTTTAATTCAAGGATAGCATCTTCAGCTAATAAAGCCATATCTTTGTATCCGTCATAAAGACTAGCTCCTGTAAGAGATAACTCAGGTAAAGATAGTATGCTCACACCGTCATTATAAGCATTTTTTACAAGATTTTTAATTGTTTCTTTATTTTTATTTATATCTCCAAGGGCAAGCTCAAAGTTTGTAGATCTAATTTTTAAATTTTTTCTCATAATCCACCTCTTAGAGATATTTTACCACAGATTACTACTAAAAATCTTTATACAATAAATTTTAATTATTTTTTCACAAAATATTTTATTTATAAATCTATAAGTGTATAATGTTATTACAGGAATAGATGTATTTAGGAGGAAAAATGCACAATATTAGAGAAATTCTTGACGGAATTTATTATGTCGGTGTAAACGACAGACGAATTGACAGATTTGAAAATATGTTCCCAGTAGAAAATGGTGTTTCATATTCTTCTTATGTTATAAAAGATGAAAAAAATGCCTTAGTAGATAGTGTTGAGTCTGGATTTACTAGACAATACCTAGAAAATATTGAAGCTGCCTTAGATGGTGAAGATTTAGACTATATAATTGTCCACCACATGGAGCCTGATCACTGTAGAAACATTGATTTTTGTATGAGAAAATGGCCAAATGCAAAACTAGTTGGTAATGCAAAAACATTCCAATTCTATGAACAATTCTACAATGACGAATTTAAAGATAGATATCATGAAGTAAAAGAAGGCGATGAACTAAATTTAGGCAGTCACAACCTTAAATTCGTATTTGCTCCTATGGTTCACTGGCCAGAAGTAATGATGTCATATGATACAAACAACCAAATCTTATTCTCAGCTGATGCCTTTGGTTCATTTAATGCTATAGAAGGACACCTAAGAGCAGAAAATGTAATACATAAAGGCGATTGGTTAGATCAAGCACGTAGATATTACATCAACATAGTTGGTAAGTTCGGTAATCAAGTTCAAGCTGTATTTAAAAAAGTAGCTGATCTTGAAATAAAAACTATCCTTCCCCTACACGGACCTGTCTATGATGACCAAGAATCTATTGGATTTATCATGAATAAATACAACAAATGGTCATCATTTACTCCAGAAGAAAAAGGTGTAGTTATCGTATATTCAACTATGTATGGTGATACAGAACAAGCTGCAGACATACTTGCAAAAGAACTTGCAGAACTTGGTGTTACAGAAGATATCAGAGTATATGATATATCTGGTTGGGATCCATCATATGTAATTGCTGATTGTCATAAATACAGCAACGCAGTTTTTGCACCAATCAACTACAACTCAGGTCTATATTATAAAATGGAGGCCTTCCTACAAGAACTTGCTGGAACAGGCTACAAAGATAGACACATTTCTTTCTTAAACAACTGGTCATGGGGTGGTACAAGCCTTAAAACTTCAAAAGAAATTCTTGAAGCTGGTAAACACAAATATGTAGGTGAAGATGTGCTAATCAACTCAGCAGTTAAAGATGAACAAGTAGACCAAATTAAAGAACTAGCAAAAGCTATCAAAGAAGACTTGGATGGCCAAGAATATTAAAATATAATTAAGGAGCCAATTATGGCTCCTTTTTTTATTTGCTATTTTATTTTTCTAAGTATATTTAAAGCTCCACCATCATATGGAGGGTATTTCATTTTCATTTCAAAATTCGAATTTGCTTCCATAATTGATTTTTGATTTGAAAAATTCTTAAAACCATAGTATCCATGATATCCACCTTGGCCACTATATCCTACCCCGCCAAATTGAAGATAGGGATTTGATACCATCATTAAAGTATCATTTACCATTCCATTTCCAAATTCCATATTGTACATAACTTTTTCTTTAGTACGCCCACTTTCTGTAAATAAATATAAGGCTAATGGTTTTGGTAAAGTTTTTACCTTATATAATACTTCATTTAGATTTGTATAAGTAATTATTGGAAAAATTGGGCCAAATATTTCTTCATCCATTAATTTGTTTTCAAAATCTACTCCATCCACAATTGTTGGAGCAAGTTTTAAATTATTGCTATCAAACTCTCCACCGTATATTATATTTTGACCTCTAAGAAGTCCTACAAGTTTTTCCAAATGTTCCTTATTAATTATATTGGCATAGTCTCTACAATTTATTGGATCTGGTCCATAAAATTCTAAGAGCGCATTTTCAAGTTCTCTCACAAATCTATCTTTTATAGATACATGGACTAAAATATAGTCTGGTGACACACAAGTTTGACCAGCATTTACTGTGTTTCCCCAGGCAATAGATCTTGCAGCAAGTCCTATATTTGCATCCCCTTCAACAATTGCAGGAGATTTTCCTCCTAGCTCTAGGGTAACTTTTGATAAATTTTTGCTGGCAGCTTGCATAATTTTTTTGCCAACTTCTGCCCCACCTGTGTAGAAGATATGATCATAATTATATGATAATAATTCGTCATGGCTTACTTGCTCATTATCCACTACATGGATATATTTCGGATCAAAATTTGCATTTATAATTTCTTTGATTAGACTTGATGTGTGCTTTGATTTTCTACTAGTTTTTAAAATTATTGTATTTCCAGCAGCCATTGCACCAATCAATGGGTCGATTGCTAGTAAAAATGGATAATTCCAAGGGGAAATAATAAGTGTTACTCCCATTGGCTCAAAAAGTGTGTATGATTTTGCAGGCATGGCCATTAGCGGAGTTTTTTCTGCTATTGGTTCCATCCATTCGGAAAGATTTTCTGTGGCCAGCTTTATTTCCTCATAGGCCATAGTAAGTTCTGAAGCATAGGCTTCAAAGTTTGACTTACCCAAGTCTTTTGAAAGAGCCATTAAAATATTATCTTCAAATGTGATTAGCAAATCTCTTAACTTTTGTAGATTTCTTAATCTAAAGTCTAAGGTCTTTGTTTCTCCTGAGTAAAAATATTCTCTTTGGAGATCTACTATTTGTCCTAAATTCATTATTTACTCCTTAATTTCTCTTAACTTGTCTTATTTTTACCCTTATTTAGCAAAAAAAAATAAAGCTTCCAAAATTTGGAAGCCCTTTTCTTATTAAAGATTTTCAATTACTTCTTCGATATCTGGCAATTCTGATGGTTCGTAAACTTTTACCCATTTTACATTACCTTCTTGATCGATAATTACATTTGCTCTTTGGCTAGCCCCATTTTCTTCATTGAATAGTCCATAAGCCTTTGTTACTTCTGCGTATGGGAAAAAGTCTGAAGCTATTTTTACATCTTCTATACAAAGAATGTCTGCCCATTTTTGTTTAGCTGGGAATGGGTCAACTGAAAGACCTATTACTACAGTATCGCCTTTTTCTTGGATTCTATCGTAATTTCTTTCTAGACTTCTCATTTGATCAGTACATACTGATGTAAATGCAAGTGGGTGCCAAGAAAGTATTACTTTTTTACCTTTAAGGTCAGATAAATTTATGTCATTTTTATTTTGATCTTTTAGTGAAAATTCTGGTGCTTTTTCATTAACTTTAATAGTCATAATTTACTCCTTTTATCTTCTTAACTCGATATTAAATATATACCCAATTAATTTTGATTTAAAAAATCATTGACAAATTTGACCATAGCTGTTGTACCTATTATGATAGATTTTTCATCTATATCAAAGTATTCGTTATGGTGTTCTGCTCCTGATCCTAATTCTTCATTTTTCGTACCTACTAGAGCAAAGACAATATCGCTTACTGCTCTATACTCAGTAAAGGTTTCTGATGCAAACCAAGTCAGATTTTTATATATACTGCCTGGCATTATATCATCAATTGATTTTTGGGCGAGATTTGCTAATTGCTCATTGTTTATAACCGGATCATTCATGTGATACATTTCATTGATTATAAATTCACACTCGTGGGCTTGGGCGGTAAGATTTCCTACTTTTTTCACAAGTTCTAAAGCCTTCTTTCCTTCTTCCGTATCAAAATAACGCAAAGTCCCAGCAACTCTGACATCATCAGGAATTACATTTGCAATTGCACCACCATTTATAAGTCCTAGACCTAATGTAACAGTTTTAGAAACATCAATTCGATTTATCCATGCACTTGCTAGGCCATTTATAATATTTGTAGCTGCAAATATAGGGCTAATTGATAAATCAGGGCGAGATCCATGGCCACCTTTACCGCGGACTGTAAAGTCAACAATTGCATTTCCCGCCATCACAGGACCTGCATCAACTCCAATTTTCCCTGTTTCTAAAAATGCTGCTAAGTGCTCTCCATAAATTGCATCTATATTTTCTTTTTTTAAAGCATCTATCATATTAAAAATTCCAGAGCCAGTTTCTTCGCCCTCTTCAAAAATAAAAATAACTCTTCCCCTTAGTTTGTCTTTATTTTCTACTAGAACTTTCATCGCTCCCAGAAGAGTTGCCATATGACCGTCATGACCGCAAGCATGAAAGATGCCATCGACTTTTGATTTACAAAGTCTCATTGATTTTTGATTTGAATCTTTTTCTAATATTGGCAATGCATCTATATCTGTTCTAAGGCCCACAGTCTTGCCAGGTTTTCCAGTATCAAGGGTTGCATAAAAACCAGTACACTTAACCTCAGTAATTGCTAGATTTAATTTTTTTGCTTCTTTTTTTAAAAACTTACTAGTTTCTATTTCCATACCAGATAGTTCTGGATTTTCATGCAAGTATCTGCGTGTAGATATTAGATAGTCCTCTAAACTTTCTACACTTTGTAAAATTTCTTCATTTGAAATACTCATTTTTTCTCCTAAATAAAAAGATAGGCAAAAGACCTATCTAAAATTAATTTTTATATTTATTATTATTAAATAATTTTTATTAAGCTCTTATGTTTTTACTCTACCTTTTTTTAGGAATAATATCGATAAGTATGAGTCAAAATTTCCAATTAAAAAACGACAATGCAAATTCATTGTCGTTTGTTTTTCTTATAATGAAGCAATAGCTTCGATTTCTATTGCTGCTCCTAATGGTAGAGCTGCTACTTGGATAGCTGATCTTGCCGGTTTGTGTTCATCAAAGAATTCTTTGTAAACTTCATTAACTGCTGCAAAGTCATTGATATCAGCCAAGAAAACTGTACATTTGATAACTTTATCAATTGATGAACCTGATTCTTCTAAGATAGCTTGGATGTTATTTAATACTTGTCTAGCTGCAGCTGAGATTTCTGTTACTAATTCTCCAGTTTCTGGATTTAGTGGAATTTGACCTGATGTAAATACAAATTGTTCTGTACCAATTGCTTGTACATATGGTCCTACTGCTGCTGGTGCTTTGTCTGTGTGAAATGATTTCATAATGTCTCCTTAAATTTAATATTTAAAATGTTTTCATACTACATTTATATAACAATTTAGCTAAAAATTCAAGGTTTTTTTTAATTTATTTTTAAATACTCTTCAAGAGTCAAATCATTTTCATAGATGTTCTTAGCATTTTCAACACCTACAAATCTAAAGTGCCAAGGTTCAGCCTTATGGTTAGTTTTGTTTTCCTTCCCCTTTGGATATCTTTCGATAAAACCATATTTGTAAGCATTTTCTGCTAGCCAATCGTAGCTTGCAGTTTTTTCAAACTTATCATTGTATTTGCTTCCTTCTGTAAAAAAGTCAAAGGCAGATCCTAGTTGGTGTTCATTTGTGCCTGGAGCTGAGCTATCAGGCTCAGAAACTTCAAACATTTTTTTCTCTAAATCATAATCCCTATAATCAGATGCAATTTTTACATCTAGATTTTCGCGTGCCATATCTTGACGCATGGTCTCGAAAGCACGTCTTGCTGTTTTGTCAACACCTGGGTCAAAGTCTTCTGGTAAGGGATGATCCTCATTTACAAAAGTAAGTCCATTTACAACCTTGATTTGCTTATCGCTATCTAGCTTTGATAGGCCATATTTATTTACATAATAATAGGTATCGTCGATTTTTACCTTAGAAAAACCATTTTCTGTACCAAAATAAGGCACATATGATCCTTCTTTAATGAACTTTTCAGTTTTTGAATAATCATTTGGAAATTGGTATGCATATTGTGTTTGCACACAAAGAACATATTCTTGTAGAGTATCGCTATATTTATCATCTTTTAGGGCATGACTTTCATCAACATCTGCATCTTTGAAACCAACATCAGTTGCTACATGAATTTTGTTACTTGTTTCTTTTTCTGTTTCTTCTTCAAGTTCACTAAAATTTCCTGCTGCTTGTCTGATTTCATTTGGTCTTGCGATTTCAAATTCATTATCATTATTGCCATTAAAACCAAATTGATAAATAGAAGCTACGACTGCTAGTCCTAATATTCCGCTAGTAAAAATCTTTTTGTTTCTTGCTTTTCTTTTCTTTGCCTGATTTCTCTTTTTTTCTCTGATACCTTTATTAGACATAATTAATTCCTATTCATTTATTTCAATATTATAGTTATGATTGTTTTTAGTGTAGACTGCGGGATATCAATTTTATAAAATATATCTCAATTTTATACGAAATTGATTTATTACTATTTATTAACATTATAGCATGATTGTTAGAAAATTAATAGGGGCAAAAGTACTTTATTTGCATAAAATATAAAAAAAATCGGCTATTTTAGCCGATTTTTGTAAAATTTAATTAATATTTATTACTTTCTGAAAATATCAAGGATTCTGCGGAAGTAACTTTTCTCTTTTTTAAGATTTTTTCTTTGCTCAGAAATTTGATTTTCATGTTGTCTTTTGTTTTTTTGAGCTACTTTTTCAACCGCTCTTTTTTCTTCTGCATTAATGCTACGTTTTTTAGCATTATTTACTAGGACTGCTTGGGCATCTATATTATTAACTTTTTGAACTTTTGTGTATTCTCCATTTGATAATAGTTTTCTTATTTTTACATCGTCAGATAGCATTAGGTCCATAAAGTCTAGGATGCGTTTTTTGATATCATCATCAAATATTGGTACTGCAACTTCCATCCTGTGTCTTATATTTCTTGTCATAAAGTCAGCAGATGAAATATATACTTTTGCATTTTCGCCCTGGCCAAATTGATAAACTCTGTGGTGTTCTAAAAATCTTCCTACAATTGAGTAAATTTCAATATTTTCTGTACGATTTTTCACACCAGGTAAGATACAGCAAATACCTCTAACGAGCATTACAATTTTTACACCTTCATTCGAAGCTTCGGAAAGTTTGTCAATAAGTATCCTATCAGAAATAGAATTAAGTTTTACTCTAATATATCCTTGACCACCTTGTTTTTGAATTTGAATTTGATCATCTATTAGTTTATCAAGACCATCTTGCATTGATTTTGGACTTACCATTAGATTTTTGTATTCGCCTTCAAGGTTTCCAAGCATTACATTATCAAATAAGTCTTTGGCATCAAGTCCTATTGCTCCACTTGATGTCATTAGCGAAAAGTCTGTATAAAGTTTTGCAGTTTTTTCGTTGTAATTACCTGTTGCTACTTGGGTGATGTATTGGATATTATCATTTTGATCTACTTTTGTTATCAGACAAATTTTGGAGTGGGTCTTGTAATTATCAAAACCATAAAGGATTTTACAACCCGCATCTTCTAATTTTGATGACCATAAGATATTATTATCTTCATCAAATCTCGCACGAAGTTCCATTAAAACAATAACATCTTTGCCATTTTCACTAGCCTTTATTAAAGCCTTTGCAATCTTACTGTCATGGGCAATCCTATAAAGGGTGATTTTTATTGAAACTACACTCTCATCATCAGCTGCCTCTTCTAAAAGTCTGATAACTGGATCCATTGATTCATATGGAAAAGATAAAAATATATCTTTTTCATTAATCTGCTCCATCATTGGACTGTTTGGATCAACCATAGCTGATGCTTGTGGACTAAATGGATCATAAGTATGTTTAGCAATAAGATTTTCTGGTAAATCTTCTACAAGACCAAATAAAAATCCCGCTTGCATCAATGACTTAGTTACAAAAATGTTTTTCCTATCTAGGTCAAACTGACTTTTTAAAAAATCTAGAGCCTGTTCAGAGAGCTCATTATCAATTTCAAGTCTTACTGGGTGTAATCTTTTTCTTTTTTTAAGCTTGCCCTTCATATAGTCTCTAAAGTCTTGATCGATATCATAGTCATCATCATCATAGGAAATGTCAGTATTTCTTGTTAGAGAAATAGTAGATTTGTTTTCTACTTCATATCCTTCAAAAACTTGGTAACCAAATTCTTTAATTATATCTTCGATAAAAACAAAGGTGGTATCATTGATTTTTAAGTATCTTTTGATTTTGTCTGGAACTTGGATAAGACCTACACTTTTGCTTTCATCATCATTATCAGCTACAAGTGAGAAAACTAAACAAAGAGCTAAGTTAGGTAGCCTTGGGAATGGATGAACCCTATCTACTACCTGGAAATTTAAAATTGGTTCAATTTTTGTATTAAAGTAATATTCTACAGATTTTTTATCTTTTTCATTAAGTTCAGAAACTTTGAGTAAATTTATACCATTTACTTTAAGCTCATCTACTATTTGAGCATAAACTTGGTCTTTTTGCTTATATAAGTCGACACATTCAGACAAAATTGCATCAAGTTGTTCATCACTGGTCATACCGGACTTGCTATCAATCGGTTTTTTCTTTAGATTTTTAAAATCAGTAAGACTTCCAACCCTTACCATGAAAAACTCTTCAAGATTGGTATCAAATATCGAGAAAAACCTTAATCTTTCTAAAACTGGTACATCTCTGTCATTTGCTTCTTCTAAGACTCTTTGGTCAAATTTTAGCCATGAAAGTTCTCTATTTTGCGTAAAAGATATATCTGCCATATGATTATTATTTATTCCTTCCTAGTAATTTATTATATACATACCCTTCTCTTACCCCAGTTTGACTAATACTAATTTTTTCACAATAAAAATATTTTGCCAAACGGTTTAATATTATCATACCCGGAAGTAGAGTATGTACTCTATCTGGTTTTACTGCTAGGATGGAATCTAGAATATCTCTTGGTTGTCTACCTATAACTTCTTTTACCATATCGTTAAGCTTACTTGCTACCATTACAGTGTTATAATTAGCTTCGTTATAGTAATCATTATAGTATTTTAAAGTGGCACGGGCTGTACCACCAACTGCACAAAGCAAATCATGATCTTCTCTATACATTTTGTTTGACTCAAGTAAGGCTTTTACTTCTGTATCTATATCTTTTTTCTCATCTTTACTTACAAATAATGAACTTACATAATCATTAAAGGCAGAAAGTGAACCGATAGAAAGAGATGTTGATTTTATAACTTTATTTTGATCAATAATTACAACTTCAGATGATCCACCACCGATATCTGTTAGCACACCACGAGAGACTTCTACTGAAGAACTTGCACCGATAAAGGCAAGTTTTGCTTCTTCTTCCCCGCTTATAATTTCAATATCTAAATCAAGTTCTTCTTTTACCCTCTCTAGGATTTCCGCTCTATTTGCTGCATCACGGATTGTAGCAGTTGCAAATGGATGAAGCTCATCTATATCTCCAAAATTATCAACTACACCCTTAAACACTTTTAATGTTTCAATAAGTCTTTGGATTCCTTTTTCTGATAATACTCCATCAGATACAAAAGTTTTTAGAGATGCCTGTTCTTTTTCATTAAATAAATTAGTTACCTTATCGCCAGATACTTTGTAAACAGAAAGCCTAACGGTATTTGAACCGATATCTATTACTGCATAAATCATCTTAAATCTCCTTTAGTTCTAAGTTGTAATCACAATCTAGAATATGATCTACAATCATCTTATTCTTTTCATTTACTTGGGTCATAAAAATATTTATAGACCCCTTATTATTTTCCTTAAAATTAATCTTACTAGCAATATTTTCAGCTGGATTTATAATATTTGCCTCATAAGTCAAGTTTTTTTCAATAGCTTTTTTTATAATTGGATAATGGGTGCAAGCTAAAATTATATTAGGAATTTGATTTTTATTTGCAATTTCTAGATAATTGAGCAAATTTTCATCAAGTTCATCACCACAAATTTTGCCATCTTCTATAAGTTTTACTAGATTTGGTGCTGCAACTTCATAGACCTCAATTTCTTCATTTTCAAGTCCATTTTTATATATATGGCTATCAACAGTAGCTTTAGTTGCAAGCACTAAAAAATCTCCCTCATACTGACTAGCATTTTCAAGACCTGCTTTTGTAATAGGATAAAACTTTTTTTGATATTTTTCTTCCAAGTATTCTGTGGCTATAGTTGAAATTGTATTACATGCTATGATGTATTGGTCTATGTCATACTTTTCTAAAAATTCGACTATCTCATCGGTAAATTTAAGAATTTCGTCTTTGGAGCGGCTGCCATATGGAGCTCTTTTACTATCACCTAAGTAATAGTAGTTCGCATTTTTTTCCTTAATTAATTCTTTTAAAACTGTTAGACCACCAAGACCAGAATCAAATACACCAATATTTGTCATACCAATTCCACCTTTTTTACAAATTCGTACTTTTCGTTCATTTTCTCATAAGCAATGTCAAGGGACTCATCATCCATAAATATGCCAAAAATAGATGCTCCACTACCACTAATTAGTGTAACTTCTGCCCCATAATCCAGAAATTCGTACTTAAGGTCTAGTAAATGAGGGTACATATCAGCAACCACATCTTCCATCACATTTTCAAAATAAAAAATAGCTGAGTGGTCACCATTTTTTAGCTTTTCAACAATTGAGTCATTTTCTACATGACCAAAATCTGCAAGTTTTTTATAAACTTCAGCTGATGATATTTTAGTGCCATCATTTACCAATAGTATTTTCATATCAAGATTATTTTCAAATGGGAATAGTATTTCTCCAATACCTTTTGCTCTAGACGGCAAATTTTCAAAGAAAAACGGAATATCTGCTCCAAGTTTTTTTCCTATTTCCATCATTTCATTTTTTGATAGATTTAGATTCCAAAGCTCATTTAAGCCTTTTATCATCTCAGCTGCATCAGTTGATCCCCCAGCAAGACCTGCTGCTATAGGAATATTTTTCTTTAGATAAACATCCACACCTGGATTTTCAGTTTTTTCTTTTAAAATTTCCCAAGCCTTATATATCAAATTGTCCTCAACCGGGCATATTGTTTCAAGATTTGATGAGTAGTTAAAAACTCCCTTATCATTTGGAATTATTTCGAGCTCGTCAAATAAGCTTATGCGAGCCATAATAGTATCAATCTCATGATATCCATCATCACGTTTGTATAAGCTATCCAAAGTTAAATTTATTTTTGCAAAACATTTTCTATTCATTTTAACCTCAGCTACAATTATAACAAAAATTATCAATTTTAAGCAAAAAAAATAATATGTTTATAAACATATTAAATCTCAAAAATATTTATTTGGTGCAGGATAGAAGACTTGAACTTCCACGACCTAAAATCGGTCACAAGATCCTTAGTCTTGCGCGTCTGCCAATTCCGCCAATCCTGCGTAAATACTAAATTATGATACACCTAAAAATAAAAAAAGTCAAATAAGAGTTGCCTCTTAAATGACTTGTGATAAGAATTGCTTGCTTCTTTCGTTTTTTGGATTTGCAAAAAAATCATAAGGATCATCACTTTCTTCAACTATATGACCCCTATCCATAAAAACTACTCTGTTTGATACTTCACGAGCAAATCCCATTTCGTGAGTAACTACCACCATTGTCATCCCATCATTTGCAAGCTCTTGCATCATTTCAAGAACTCCACCAACCATTTCTGGATCAAGGGCACTTGTTGGCTCATCAAAAAGCATTAGTTTTGGATTCATCATAAGAGCTCTTGCAATAGCTACCCTTTGTTTTTGTCCACCGGAAAGACTTACTGGATATACATTTTTCTTTTGGCTTAGTCCTATCCTTTCCAGTAGTCTCATTGCCTTTTCATTTGCTTCTTTTTTTGTCATTTTCCCTCTCATAACTGGAGCAAGGGTTAGATTTTCTATGATAGGCATATTTGAAAATAGGTTAAAGTTTTGAAAAACCATGCCCATTTCTTCTCTTAATTTATTTATGTCAACATTTGTATCATTTATCTTATTCTCTTCAAAAAATATTTCTCCAGCATTTGGTTTTTCTAAAAGGTTTAGACATCTTAAAAATGTAGATTTGCCTGATCCTGATGGGCCAATGATTGAAATTACATCATTTTTTTCAACTTCAAGGCTTACCTTATCCAAGACTTTTAAAGGACCAAATGATTTTTCCAAATTATTTACTTTAAGCATATAGGTACAACCTTTCTATCTTCTTAAATATTTTTTCTATTAGTAAAACTATTAATAAATATATTATAGCTGCTGAAAAATAAGCTGTTGCTGCATCAAATGTTTGGCTGATTACTATTGAAGCTCCACGAGTTAGGTCAGCAAGTCCTATAAATCCAGCAATTGATGTTTCTTTAAATAATGTTATAACTTCATTTCCTAAGGCTGGCAATGAATTTTTAAGGGCTTGTGGCATTACAACTTTTTTCATAGTTTGGAAGTTGCTTAATCCAAGGCTTCGTGCTGCTTCTTTTTCTCCTTTTGCAACAGAATTTATTCCACCCCTAAATAACTCTGCCATATATGCAGATGAGTTTAGACCAAATGAAATAATTGCTACCCACAATAGGCTATCCAGATTTACTAAAATTACATTAAACATTATCAAAAGCTGGATAGTAGAAGGTGTCCCACGGATAATAGATACAAAAACTGTAAAAATTTTATCTAACAATTTTATTAAAAATCCACCAAGTCCAACACTTTCTCCAGCCATATCTATGCTTGCTGCTCTTAGTAAAGCTATTAAAAGTCCTAGAGCAAATGAAATAATAAGTGCACAAATTGTAACAATTATTGTAGTTTTTAGCCCATCTAATAGATATTTGTAGGCCCCATTATCAATTATATTTGATTTGAATCTGCCAAAAATCCCTGAGCTGCTTTCTCCAACTTCTGATTTTTGGTATTTTTCCATAATTTTATCAATTTCGCCAGATTCTTTTAAAGCTGCAATAGCTTCATTCATTTTTTCAAGCAGTTCTGGATTATCCTTACTGATTGCTAGGGCGTATTCTTCTTCTAAATATGGTGTATCGATGATTGTAAGATCTTTATTGGCATTTACAAAATTTTCTGCAGAATGTTTGTCTAAGATTACAGCATCAATTTTTTTATTTTGTAAAGAAAGAATTGCATCTGGGACTTTGTTAAATGAATTTACATTCGCCTCACCAAAGTCATCTTTTGCTATGGTATCCCCGATAGTTCCAAGTTGGGTTCCTATTTTTGCACCATCATTTAAATCTTCAACTTCTTTAATATCAGAATCTTTTCTAACAATTACAATTTGGCTGGTTTTTGTAAAGGAGTCTGTGAAATTTACTGATTTTTTACGTTCTTCTGTAACAGTAAATCCAGCTGCACCACCATCCATTTTGCCTGACTGGATACTTGCAATTATGGTATTAAAATCCATATCATGGAGTCTAACTTCATAACCTAAATAATCTCCAATTGCTCTTACAATATCAGGATCAATTCCAACTATTTCATCATTTTCAAAGTATTCATAAGGTGGGAAATCTGCACTTGTTCCAAAATCAATTACCCCATCATCTACAAGTTCATCTTCTGCAAATGTTTTAAATGGTAAACATAATACCATAATAAAAATAATTGCTAGCAGGCTTTTCTTTTTACTTTTCATCTATTCTCCATTCTAACTTAACTTTTCTAAGACAAAGGCAATTTGTCTTTCTACTTCTTTCTCAGCGGGACCACCAAGGGATTTTCTCTCATTGACACATTTTATTATATCAATTTCTTGGTAAATGTCTTCTTCAAATAAATCTGATTCATCTTTATAGATGTTTAAGTCGATTTCATCCAAAGCTTTGTTGTTTTCTATTCCATATTTTACAAGTCGTGCAGAAATATGGTGGGCATCTCTAAAACTTAGACCCTTATTTACCAAATAATCTGCAAGATCAGTTGCATTTAAAAATCCATTTTTACAAGCTTTTAGCATTTTTTCTTTATTTACTTTTAAACTTTTTATTTGCCCGGCCATAACTTGTAATGAAATTTTTATTGTATCTACACTATCAAATATGGATTCCTTATCTTCTTGCATATCTTTTGAATAAGCTAGGGGCAAACACTTTATCATTGTAAATGATTGATTCATATTTCCTATAAGTCTTGCTGACTTACTTCTAATTAACTCAGCTATATCAGGATTTTTCTTTTGTGGCATAATTGATGAGCCAGTAGAAAATTTATCATCTATGCTTACAAAATGATATGGTTGGGATGACCAAATAATTAATTCTTCAGAAAGTCTTGACAAATGTATAGCTATAATTGATAAAGTCGATTGTAATTCCAATATATAATCTCTATCACTTACTGTATCCATGGAGTTTTGCATAATAGTATCAAATCCTAGTTCCTTTGCAGTAAATTCCCTATCAATTGGATAAGTTGTCCCAGCCAAAGCACAGGCTCCCAGCGGTGAAGAATTTATTCTTTTTTTTAAGTCTTCTAATCTTTCTAGATCCCTAAGACCCATCATAGCATATGCCAACAAATGATGAGCGAAAGTCACTGGCTGAGCAGCTTGCAAGTGAGTGTAGCCTGGCATTATTGTTTGAGTGTTATTACTTGCCACATCACACAAAACTTTTAAATATTCTTTCAAAAGTGAGCTTATATTTTTAACTTCATCTCTTAAATGTAATCTTAAATCTGTTGTAACTTGGTCGTTTCTGGACCTAGCTGTGTGCATTTTTTTGCCTACTTCTCCAATTTCAGCTATTAATGCTCCTTCAACAAATGTGTGTATATCTTCACTTGATAAGTCTACTTCTATTTTGCCGTCTACAAGTTTTTGACTAATGGTTTTTAAACCATCTATTATATTATCTGAATCATCAGCTTTTAAGATTCCTGTTTTTTTAAGCATCTTTACATGGGCTATGGATCCTTTTATATCATCAAATACCAATCTTTGGTCAATTTTTATTGATGAATTAAATTCTTCTGCAAATTTATCTAGGTCACCTGATAACATGCCGCTCCAAAGTTTCATTTTAATTTTCTTCACTTTCTTTTACTACTTTTGAGTATATTTTTGTGCTAAGTCCAAATAAATTTATAAACCCAGTTGCATCTGATTGGTTATAAACATCATCTTCTTCAAATGTTGCATACTCTTCAGAATATAGGGAGTTTGTTGCAAAAATACCTGCTGGTTGCATAGATCCCTTATAAAGTTTTACTTTTACTTTTCCACTTACATTTTCCTGAGTTTTTTCGATAAAACTATCCATGGCTTCTTTTAAGGGTGTCATCCATTTTCCGGCATAAACTAAATTTGCATAGTCTAGTGCCATTTTTTCTTTATATTGTAGGGTATCAGGATGAATTGTAACTGATTCTAATTTTTCGTGAGCGAAGTATAAAACACTTGCTGCAGGATTTTCATATACTCCTCTTGATTTCATGCCTACTAGCCTACTTTCAACTATATCATCTACACCAATTCCATGTTTCCCAGCAATGATATTTAGTTTTTTTACTAGGTCAGATCCCTTTAGCTTTTCGCCATTTAGTCCAATAGGATTTCCTTTTTCAAATTCTATTTCAACAGTTTCTGCCTTATCAATTGCCTTTTCTGCTGGCGTTACCCAGTATAATATTTTTTCTAAATCAGCTGGATTTTCTGGATTTTCTAAGTCTAATCCTTCGTGAGATAGGTGCCATATATTTTCATCCATAGAGTAGTCTTCATCTTTTTCTACTTTTAAAGGGATTCCATGCTCTTTTGCGTAAGCTTCTTCTTCACTACGTCCTTTGATATCCCAAAATCTCCATGGTGCAATGACTTTTATTTCTGGTGCAAGGGCCATAATTGATAATTCAAAACGAATTTGATCATTACCTTTGCCAGTACAACCATGAACTATTACATCTGCATTTTCTTTTTTAGCAATATCTACTAAAACTTTTGCAATTAATGGTCGAGCTATAGCAGTTCCTAATAAATAGTTATTTTCATACTTTGCGTTAGCTTTTAGTGATTTATAGGCATAGTCTTCAATAAATTCGTCTTCTACATTTACATTATAAAATTTGCTTGCTCCAGATGAAAGAGCCTTTTCTTCTAAGGCTTTTGGATTTTCTACTTGACCTAGGTCAACTGATACACAAATGACTTCTCTTACACTATGTTCTCCTAGCCAGTTTACAATAACAGATGTATCTAGGCCACCAGAATAAGCTAGTATTACTTTTTTTGCTTCTTTTAAAACTTGGTATTCATTTTTTATCATAATATCCTCCATTAAAATTTTTTAAAATATAGTCATTTGTGTATCTTTTTGGCAATAAAAAAAGCTTCCATCCCAAAAGGGACGAAAGCTCGTGATACCACCCATATTTATTTATTTTTCACAAAATAAACCTCATCAAGTACAAATTATACTCTAACTCTGTAACGGGAGTTCCCGAATAAATCTCCTTGTATCGACTTATTAGCTCAGAGGTTCTTTTCTTTACCTAACCACTTATCCCCTCTCACCATCTAGGATTCGCTTTAAGCTTTTTAGATAAATACTCTTCTCTTCAACACATTTTTAAGACTAATATTCTAATTAAAGTCATTTTATCTTATTATATTTACTTTGTCAAATTTTTTAAATATTTAATATATGAAGTATATGATTTCTATATTCTGTAAATTTCTTATCTGTCCTATCTCTTGGATAATCCATGTCTATATTTACAATTTCTTTTATTTCTCCAGGACGTGGTTTCATGACTATAACCTTATTTGACATATAGATTGCTTCGTCAATATCATGGGTTACCATTATCATCATGGTATTATTTTCATCCCAAAGTTTTAAAAGTTCATCTTGCATATTCATTCTGGTAAATGCATCTAGGGCACCAAGTGGTTCATCTAATAAGAAAACTTTTGGCTCATTAATCATTGTTCTAATTAAAGCTACTCTTTGGGCCATACCTCCGGATAAGTGATGAGGATAGGCATTTTTAAACTCGATTAGACCAACTTTTTCCAAAAGCTCATCTACCTTTTTATAATCTGCATTATTTTTTAAATTTCCAGAAAAAGCTACATTATCCTTTACTGTTAGCCAAGGAAAAAGTGTAGGCTTTTGAAAAACCATGCCCCTATTGCTATCTGTGCCTTTAACCTCTTGATCATTTAATTTTATAGATCCATTTGTAGGCTCTATTAAACCTGCAATTAATCTTAAAATGGTAGATTTTCCACATCCAGATGGTCCTACTATTGAAACAAATTCTCCATCATTTATTGTAAAACTTACATTCTTTAGAGCGTGGGTTATCATTTGAGAATCAGGGCTTACAAAATCTTTATTAATATTTTCAAAAACTAGTTTACTCATTAATTAACCATTCCTTCTTGCCAGATTAGAGCGCGATCTCTAAGTCTTCTCAAAACCCAATTTACAAATAAAAATGTCAAACAAATTATGATTATTGCCCCATACATACTAGCATATTCTGCCCATGATTTTTTCCAATTGATATACCAACCAAGACCTGACTCTACTCCCATCATTTCTGCAATAAGTAAGGAAGTACATGCTGAACTCATGCCGGCTGTAAGGCCTTGAAAAATATTTGGTAATGCTGATGGAATTGCAATTTTTCTTATCAATTGATTGTTACTTGCTCCCAGTGTTTTTGCAGCTTCATAGTAAGATTTATCTACGTTACGGATACCCGTCATAGTTGCAAGAGTTACTGAAAACCAAACCCCAAGTGCTATTATAAATACTGCTCCCTTAAAAAGAGTTGTTGCAAGCACCATTACAACTGGCAGCCATGTTGTTGTAGGAATTGGCCCTAATATTTTCATAAAAGGCTCTACCCAATATGAAACTTTTTTAGAATAGCCGCACAAAATGCCTGTTATAAGTCCCAAAATACCCCCTATTAAATATCCTATAAAAAGCAGTTTGAGAGATGAAAAAGTAGATTGCATTATGTAATCACTATCTTTTAGTATTGCATTAAAAATCATATCAACGTATGGGAAATATGGCAGTCTAAGCTTTTCTGTTTTTAGGGTCAATATATCAAGGGCTATTAAAATTAGCAATATCAGACAATAAAATGGAGCCTTATATATCAAATGGTCCCTAAGCTTTTTATTTTTTATTGATATTAAAAGACATATAAGATAAATACCAACTAATATCCACAAAAATCCATTATACAAATTGCTTTGTTTGGCTGTTGCTCTGTGATTTGGCATATAGACATATTCAAAAATTGCAATTAGTCCCATTATAATGGGCATCAGTAGTCTTAAAATATTACTTAGTTTATAATTCTTTTTAGAAATAGGGCTTTGCCCACCAAGAACATCTTGATGAGCATCATCCTTTATATTTTGATTTTCTTTCATGACTTAAAATTTCTTATTTTATATCGCTATCTTTTAAACCTAGACTATTCCAGTAAGTTTTTATAAAGTCTTCTTTGGTCATATCTGAATCAATTATTCCAAGATTTTTGTAATCTTCAATAACTGTTTCTAATGTGCTTTCAGTATCATCAAGTGTTACTGCCCAGTTATATGAATCCATCATTTCTACTACTGTATCAAAGTCTCCAGTTGCCCAGTTATTGTCAAATAAGATTTGTGCAGCTTCTTCTACATTATCTTCAATCCATTTTTGTGTTGAAAGTACTGCTTCATTGTATGCCTTTGCCATTAGTGGGTTTTCTCTTACAAAATCACCGTTTAGGGCATTTATACAGCATGCTTCATTTTTAAAATCATCGTCAAATGATAAAGATCTAATTCTTTTGATAGTACCATCTTCAACAAATTTGCTGGCAAATTCATCAGATAGGATAGCACCTGCTAGCTCACCATTTTCCATAGATTGAACTATAGCAGAATTTTCTACTTGTTTGTACTTAACTTCATCTGGTTTGATACCATCGTTGTTAAAAAATCTTATTGCAATATTATGATCGGCACTTCCAATTGATCCTGGGAATCCTACTGTTTTATCTTTTAGACCTTCAGTATCATTAATCTCACCATTATCAAGTACGTAAAGTGATTTACATCCTGTGTGTGCTCCTGATGCAAAAACTGCATCAACCCCATTTACTGTTGGAGGAACGAATTTTGCAATATGACCAATTGTTGCATCTGCTGTGTGAGTACCAATTGAGTCAACATCACTTTCTACATTTATAAACTCAACTTCAAGTCCTCTTTTTTCAAATTCACCACGTACACTTGCAATTCCTGGTGCACCTGTACACACTCCACCGTTATAGGCTACTTTGATTGGTTTACCGTAGTGAGGTTCATCTTCCATTTTTCCTGTTGATTCAGTTTCTTTTGTTTCATCTTTGCTGTCATTTGCTTCTTTACCTGTTTCTTCTTTGACAGTATTTGAATCTTTTTCGTTTACATTTTCTCCAGATGTATCAGTTTTTGGATCGCCTGCTGGCATTTCTGTCTTAGTATCTTCTTTTTTTGATTCTTGATTATCATTCACACATGCTGTAAAAGATAGAGCCATTGCTAATGTTAGAGCTACTTTTTTAAAATTATTCATTTTTTTCTCCTAATTATGTAAATTTTCAGTTTTTTTGCACAAAAAAACCTGTAAAAAACTTTACAGGAGTGTCTCTTTTTAATTAAATTAATCTTTAAGGCGTTTTACTTATAGATTAGTTAAAAAAGAGCGCACTTTCCCTATTAAGAAAGCTAAC
>NZ_JAEUYX010000011.1 GCF_016798225.1 Anaerococcus sp. mt242
GATTGTTCCGATATTAATATGTGGTTTGCTTCTTTCGAATTGTTGTTTACTCATTTTAATCTCCTATTAAATTACTTATCTAATATTTGTTCTTTTACTGATTCTGGTACTTGAGCGTAGTGGTCAAATTGCATTGAGTATGTTGCTCTACCTTGTGTTTTACTTCTTAGGTCTGTTGCATAACCAAACATTTCTGATAGTGGGATAAATGCATCTAGTACGTGGATACCATCTTTTGGATTCATTCCATCGATTTTACCACGACGGCTTGATACGTCACCCATTACATCTCCTAAGTATTCGTCTGGAGTTGTAATTTCTACTTTTTCGATTGGTTCTAGTAAAACTGGTTTTGCTCTTTCAACTGCATTTTTAAGACCCATTGAACCTGCTACGTGGAAGGCTACTTCTGATGAGTCTACTTCGTGGTATGAACCATCATAAAGTACTACGTGCATGTCTACCATTGGATATCCACCTAGGATACCATTAGCTGCTGCTTCGCGTACACCTTCTTCAACTGGTCTGATGTATTCTCTTGGTACTGAACCACCGACAATTTGTGATTCAAATGTAATTCCTGAACCTTCTTCGCCTGGTGAAACTCTTAAGTGAACATCACCGTATTGTCCAGAACCACCTGATTGTCTTACAAACTTACCTTGTGCTTCTGCTTCTTGAGTGATACCTTCTCTGTAAGCTACTTGTGGGTTACCGATATTAGCTTCTACTTTGAATTCTCTTAAAAGTCTATCTACGATGATTTCTAGGTGAAGTTCTCCCATTCCTGAGATAATTGTTTGACCTGTTTCTTCATCTGATTTTGTAACGAATGTTGGATCTTCTTCTGCTAGTTTTTGAAGACCGATAATCATTTTATCTTGTGAAGCTCTTGTTTTTGGTTCGATAGCAACTGAGATTACTGGATCTGGGAATTCCATTTTTTCAAGGATAATTTGATTATCTTGATCACATAGTGAATCCCCTGTTGTTGTATCCTTAAGTCCTAATAAAGCAACGATATCTCCAGCATAACCTACTGGAATTTCCTCTTGCTTATCAGAGTGCATTTGCATGATACGTCCAACACGTTCTCTTTTACCTTTTGTTGCGTTATAGATATATGAACCTGATTCGATTGTACCTGAGTAAATTCTTGTGTAGATAAGTTTACCTACATATGGGTCAGTTACAACTTTAAATGCTAGTGCACTTGTTGGCTCATCATCACTTGGTTTTCTTTCCATTTCAACTGATTCGTCTTTTGGATCGATACCTTTGATGTTTGGTACATCTAGTGGGCTTGGCATAAATTCAATGATTGAGTCTAAAAGTGGTTGTACACCTTTGTTTTTGTATGCTGAACCGCAAAGGCATGGGAAAATCTTTTGTTCGATTGTTCCTTTTCTGATTGCAGCTTTAATTTCTTCTACAGTAACTTCTTCACCTTCAAGATATTTCATCATGATAGTATCATCTACTTCTGATAATTCTTCAAGCATGTTGTTTCTGTATTCTTCAGCTTTGTCTTTTAGATCTGCTGGAATTTCGCCATATACTGGGTGAGCACCTAAGTCTTCTGTGTTATATGTTACAGCTTCCATTGTTATTAGGTCTACTGCACCTTGGAAATCTTGTTCAGAACCAATTGGAATTTCTATTGGAACTGCGTTTGCTTTTAATCTATCTTTGATAGTATCAACTGCCATGAAGAAATCTGCACCAGTAGCATCCATTTTATTGATAAAACAAATTCTTGGAATGTGGTATTTGTCAGCTTGTCTCCAAACAGTTTCTGATTGTGGTTCTACCCCACTTTTTGCATCAAATAAAGCTACAGCACTATCAAGTACTCTTAGTGATCTTTCTACTTCTACAGTGAAGTCCACGTGTCCTGGAGTATCGATAATGTTAATTCTGTGATCTTTCCAAAATGCTGTGGTTGCAGCTGAACCGATTGTAATACCACGTTCCTTTTCTTGGTCCATGGAGTCCATTACTGCTGTACCATCGTGAGTATCACCTATTTTGTAAATTTTACCAGTGTAGTATAGGATTCTTTCTGTTGTAGTAGTTTTACCGGCATCGATATGTGCCATAATCCCGATATTTCTGGTATCTTTAAGTGAAACTTCTCTAGCCAAATTTTCCCCCTATTAATATCTATAGTGTGCAAATGCTTTGTTAGCTTCTGCCGCTCTGTGCATTTCTTCTTTTCTTTTTACAGCTGCACCAGAGTTGTTAGATGCATCTAGAATTTCTTTTGCAAGTCTATCAACCATAGTTTTTTCGCCACGAGCTCTTGAGAAATTAACTAACCATCTTAAAGCTAAAGTTTGTCTTCTTTCTGGTCTAACTTCCATAGGTACTTGGTAGTTAGCACCACCGATTCTTCTAGCTTTAACTTCTAGTGTTGGCATAATATTTTCAAGCGCTTGGTAGAATACTTCTAGTGCGTCGTTTCCTGTAGTTTCTGCTACAATGTCAAATGCATCGTATACAATTCTTGTTGCAAGACCTTTTTTACCATCAAGCATAACGTTGTTGATTAATTTTGTTACAACACGGTCATTATACTTTGCATCAGGCATTACTTCTCTTTTTGGTATATGTCCCTTTCTTGACACTTTGCTTCCCTCCTTTACCAATTATGTGTAATATCATTAGTACTCGACTAATTTTTTGTCGTAAGTGTGCATGCATATACCTTAATTTCAATAATTTATTTCTTAATTATAGGCACATTATGCACTTATTTTAAATTTTATGATCTAGTTTTGGTCTTTTTTAGCACCGTATTTAGATCTACCTTGTTTACGTCCATTTACTCCTGCAGTATCTAGAGTACCTCTTATGATGTGGTAACGCACACCTGGAAGGTCTTTTACTCTTCCACCTCTAATTAGTACAACACTGTGTTCTTGTAGGTTGTGACCAATTCCTGGAATGTATGAAAGTACTTCAGCACCATTTGTAAGTCTAACTCTGGCAACTTTACGTAAAGCTGAGTTAGGTTTTTTAGGTGTTACTGTTCTAACTGATGTACAAACGCCACGTTTTTGTGGTGATTGGTTAGGAGTAACTCTGCTTTTTAAAGTATTGTAGTTGTAACCTAAAGCTGGTGTGTTTGATTTAGATTTTTCACTTTTTCTACTTTTTCTAACAAGTTGGTTAATTGTAGGCATAATGCACCTCCTTTTCTTTTAATATTAATATTTGGCAAGTCCTTGCCAATACTTAAATATTCTACTATGTAATATTTTAAAAGTCAAATAAAACTTAGAGTTTAAAGCTTCTATATATTATTGTCTATGGTAGTATTCTTTCTTTATATGATAAATATTTTAAAATGATAAAATCTATTACAACATAAAACTGTGATATTGGTGAAATTTCTGTTCTACTATCATATTCAAATACGCGGTGCGTTACAAAAGGTATATTAACATCAGATCTTTTTGATAAGGTATTGTTAGATAATCTTGTGATTGAAGCTACAGTAGGTCTACTTGGGAGTTTATTTAGAAATCTTAGCACCTCTTTGTTTTCTCCACCAAGTGATAAGACAAACAACACATCATCTTCTTTTATATTATTTAATATAGTAGCAGGTATATTCTTATCTATTACATAAACTATTTTATCAACGATTAGAAAGTTTCTTTTTAGCTCATCTGCTGCATTTTTTTGAGTATAGCCACTAGCCATAGCATAAATACGGTTCGCCTTATCTAATTTCTTAAATAATTCATCTAAGTTTAATGAAATCATCATTGTCATAGTAAGTAAAAGGTCATTTTTGCTATACTCGATTTCGTTATCATCAAATCCACTACTCTCTTTTCCACTCCATTTGACGATATATCTTAGCTCACTATAACCATCTAGTCCGAGCTTTTTTGAAAAACTCACTATGGATGATGGAACCAAATCCAAAGCTTCAGCAAGTTCGCTGATATTAAGACCTAGGAATCTCTTTTTATCTAGGAGTATATAAGAATAAATCTTTAAATCATTTTTATTTAATTTATTATAATTCTCACTTATTAAATCAGTTAATATCATCTTCTCTCGCCTTTTTATATATTTTTAGTATTTCTTCAAACTCAATTATATATGGACTAAGTAGCCTTATCCCATCATGTTCATCTGGAAAATAGATATTATAATCGACATTTGTAGCTTTGGTATATACTTCACCTATCACAACCTTTAGGCAATCTATACTTCCTAATTGAAACATAAGTTGCTTACTTAGCATGTCATCTGAAAAGTCCACTATAAATACTCCACTATCTTTTAGCATAGTTTCAGTAAAGGCACTCATCTCTTCCCCGCCACTATATACCTCAGCTAAAATTCCTATTTCCATTAAATACATCTTTATAGCTGACTTTATAACCTTCTCATATCCTCCATTACCATATATAAAAACCTTTTTACAAGTTTTTAGTCTATTATATAATTCTATTAAATCTTCATTTTTACCATAAGATTTATTAGAATTACTATTACTATCCTCATTTACATAATACTTAAGCTCACTATATCCACTAAACCCTAGTTTTTTAGCAAATCTTAGTACACTCGTCCTTGATGTAAAGCATTTTGATGCAAAGTCATTGATTGAAATGTCATAATCAATTCCATTTTTCATTATCTCTTTGCCAATATTGATATCAGTATTGCTAAGACTAGCTTCATTTTCTTTTATTAAATTTGAAATATCTATATCTATCACCTCAACTAAAAAACACCGCTTAATATATAGAAACTATACATTAAACGGTGTCTATTGCTATTTATTAACTAGTTTAGTTCTGGCCAATATTCTTTGTTTGCTTCGATTAGATCATCTAAGATAGCTTTAGCTACTTTTGCAGATGGTACTGTGCTTGAAAGTGTAAGTGCTTGCCATAGTTTTAGGTATGAATTTTCTATCCAAGCTTCTACTACTAATTTTTCTACTGATACTTGTTGCTCCATTAGTCCTTTTTGGAATTGTGGGATGTATCCTTGGTTGATTTTTTCAAAGCCATTGCTACCTACTATACAAGGAATTTCTACCATTGCTGTTGGATCAAAGTTTGGAACTGCTCCTTCGTTTGGTACGATTAGTAGGAATCTTTCTTTTGTATTTTCAGCAAGCGCACGAGCTAAATCTACTATATATGTTGCGTGTGCATCTAGTTCAATTTCAATTCCTTCTGCTGTTCCTCTGTCTATAATCTCTTGACACATATTAAATACGTCTTTTTCGCGATGTTCGCGTACTTCATCTACCCTTGTGTGATTAGGATCTGTATGTTCTAATACAAAATCAGGGTAGAAATAGTATTTTAGGTATGTGTTTGGAATTGTGTCAGGATCTAAGGCATATACATCTTTTGCTTTTGTGAATGTTTCCATCCAAGATTCTTCTATATGTTGACCACTTCCTACACCATCAGCAAATCCAGTTTTTGAAACGTGTTCTTTAATTTGTGGCATTAGGTCATTACCTTTATGGTCTTTTATTTCTGTAAACCAACCAAAGTGGTTAAGTCCATAGTAAGAGAAGTCAAGTTCTTGCCATTCTTTAAGTCCAACCATGTCTGCCATCTTATACATTAGGTCGATTGGCATATCGCAGATATTGATTACCTTTGAATCTGGACGAAGTCTTCTTGTTGCTTCTGCTACGATTGCTGCTGGGTTTGAATAGTTTAGCATCCATGCATCTGGTGAGTATTCTTCCATGTAGTCGATGATTTCTAGTACTCCACCGATTGATCTCATACCATAAGCAATTCCACCTGGTCCACAAGTTTCTTGACCAAATACTCCATGTTTTAGAGGAATTTTCTCATCTTTGTCACGCATATCATATTTTCCAACTCTTAGTTGCGCTAGTACAAAGTCTATATCTGTAAACCCTTCTTTTGGATCTGTTGTGTATACGAAATTAATTTCTGGATGTCTTTCTTTTAGGATAATTTCCATTGCTCCACCAATTTTAGCTTGGCGTTGTTCGTCATTATCATATAACTTGATTGTTTTGATTGGGAATTTATCTAAGTTATCTAGTAACATTCCGATGATACCTGGTGTAAATGTTGATCCACCACCTGCGATTACGATTGAATATTGATTTGCCATAATTATCTCCTTTTTTTATTTTGCTTATTCGTTTTCCTTTAAAATTTCTCCAAATGCATCTGCAACATATTGGATATCCATTCCTACAATTACATGGACAGAATTACCGCTTTTAGCAGTACCATAAGTTCCTATATTTTTGAAATACTCGTCACTTTCGACTATACTAGGATCTTTTACATTTACTCTAAGTCTTGTTACACAGTTAGTAAAATCTTTAATATTGTCCGAACCACCTAGACCTATCAAGATTTCATCAGCCATAGTCTCAAACTTATCTCCAGATTTTACATCTTTTTTCTTATCAGAAACCACCTCTTTTCCATCAGATTCAATAGTAGTTTTATCTGTAGTTTTGTTTTTATCTCTATAGTCTTGTTTGCTATATAATTTAGCACTGTCCTTATCAGTTGTTCTACCTGGTGTCTTAAAGTCAAACTTTTTAATCAGGAAACAGAACACAAAATACCAAACAGCTACGGCGATAAGCCCTATAACTAACATTATTAAATATGTCTTCCAGTGATTTGCACCAAGAGGAATCCAGTTTAATGATGCCATCTCGATTACACCACCTGAGTATATACCAACTACACCAAAAGCATTCATAGCCATAGCTAGTAATCCAGCTAAGAGAGAATGTACTGCAAATAACTGTGGAGCTATAAATAAGAAGGTGAACTCAATTGGTTCTGTAACTCCGCTTAGAACAGCTGTAAGAGCTACTGGTAACATAAGACCTGCAATCTTCTTTTTATTTTCAGGAAGAGCAGTCTTATAAAACGCTAATGCAATCCCGACACACCCAAAAATCTTTGACCAGCCTGTTGCTGTAAGCTGAGCATAAGGTGCAATTTCCTTAAGTGAACCCGTTGCAGCCGCTATTTGTGGTAGATTTTGTGCCCAATATGCATATATCCCGCCTGGTACAACCAAGCTATCATAATACATTGGGGCATATAATAAGTGGTGAAGGCCAAATGGTATTAAAAGTTTTTCTAATAATACAAATATTCCTACACCTAGGGTTCCTGAGTTTAGGATAAGATCTCTAAAACTATTCATACCAGCCTGAATCTTAGGCCAAATAAGAACAGCTAGGAAAGCCACAGGAATCATGACTATAAATCCTATACCCAGAACAAAAGCTGAGCCTTTAAAAACTCCAAGCGCTTCTGGAAGTCTCTTATCAAAATATCTGTTATGTAGCCAAATAGCTATACCAGATATTAGTAAAGCTCCCATCATTCCCATGTCTAATGTTTTAATATTTGCAATTAATGCAAGACCACTAGCTCCACCAACCTCTTGGCTAAAATCCACACCAAATGTTGGCCCCCAGTGTTTTAGTATAGAAGAAACATAATTTAAAAATACTAAATAAATTACAAAAGCTTCCATACTAGCACGAGCATTTTGCTTACGAGCTAGACCTATCGGTAAGGCAATAGCAAATAATAATGGTAATTGGTTAAAAACGACCCATGCTCCTGAAAGGATCATGTCCCAAAATCCAAACCAAACTGTACCCTCCGATGCTATAGGACCCATGATTACATCTGTTGTAAACAGGGTTCCAAATCCTATTAGTAGAGCAGATACCGCAAAAAGCATGACCGGTGTGAACATAGCTCCACCAAATTTTTGGATTTTTTCCATCATAATGGTTTCCTCCTTTGAAAACGTATTTATCTTTATCTATATAATATATCTTCAAAATTCCTATGTCAATAAACATTGATAATTAGGTATTTGTGTATATATTATAAAAATATTTTCACTACTATAAGAGGAGATTTTTATTTAGCTATGAATATTAAGCATAAGCATCATTCTAAGGAGGGTATTAAAATAAATAGTACACAAGTTAGTAAAGGAGATTTTATGAAAATAGCCATCGTCGGTTGCGGCATAAGTGGAGCTAACACTCTTAAAACTATAATTGATCACAAAAATTTTAGTGAAAATATACATATAGATATATTTGAAAAAAGAAATGAACTAGGCGTAGGACCTGCCTATGAAGATGATGATATGCATAAGGTTTTAAATACCCCAGTAGAACATATGAATCTGAATTTAGAAAATAGGGATGAATTTAAAAATTGGCTCATAGAAAAATATGGAAAACTTCCAACAGTCGAAGGGAAAATCCCTAGACCTATTGTAGGGCTATATATTAAGGAAAAATATAAAAAATATTTTGCTCATAAAAATGTAAGCATTCACCAAAATGAAATAGTTGATGTCATAAAAGAAAATGATAAATTCATTTTAAAAAGTAAAAATGAAAGCTACGGTCCATATAAAGAAATTTTCTTAAGCATCGGCCAATCATATTATAAGGATGATTACAATTTGAATGAGTATGAAAACTACATATCAAATCCCTATCCCCTTAGAAAAAAAATTACAAATATAAATAAAAATGATACTTTAGGTATCATAGGAACCGGACCATCTTCCATTGATATTTATAGGTATCTAAGTAAATATTTTGATTATAAAAAGCCACTTTATTTTTTTACTAATAGCAGTTTTTTTGCTCTGCCAGAAATCAAAGAATACTGCCCAAAAAACATCTGCGCATTTGACGATGCATGGATATCTAATCATCAAGATGAAGACGGCTTTATTAAACTAGATGATTTTAAAGAAACTTTTGACAATGACTTTAAGAAAGCTTGCGTAGACTTTTATGCTACTTATGAATATTATAAAAATAATGACATAGAAGTATCTAAGAAAGCTTTAAAAAGCAAGGATTTCAATTTAGAATTTTGCCAAAGCTATGCACTTGAATTGTGGTATGTAAGTACTAGACTTTTTAATTCATTAAATGGTCTTGAACAAATAGAATTTAAAAAATCTTATCAAAATAAGATAGAATATCTTATGACAAAAACTCCATTCATTACCATGGAAAATATTTTTTCTGACCTAGACAAAGGCAAAATCAAAATCGTAAAAGATACTGAAGATATAAGTTATATCAATGGCAAATTTGAAATTACTACTAAAAATAAAGAGTCATTCTCAACAGATAAAATTTTTAACGCTCAAGGTTTTGAAAAAGACTTAAGTAAAGCTATAAAAAAAGATAATCTTTTAGAAAATCTATATAAAAATAGACTAATCGACGCTGATCTTAATGACAATATAAATGTGACTTATCCTTCCTATAACCCGATTACAACAAAGTACGGGCAAATAAAAAACTTGCATATAAATGGCATGTGGACAGCAAGTGTTGATATTTCAAACAATGATTTAAGATCAGTTTTAATCTCTAGTAAAGATATGGCAAATGATTTTATAAATAATTTAGAAAATTAATTTGTGGGTATAAATGTATCTGGAAAAAGAATTACACTTTAGGAGGATATAAAAATGGATATAACATTTGCAGGAAATAAAGTAAATCTAGTAGGAAATGAAATCAAAGTTGGAGATACAGCTCCATCTTTTAAAGCAACAATGAATGATCTTAGCGAATGGTCAAGCGATAATTGTGATAACAAAGTAGTTATCTACTCTGTAGCTCCATCACTAGATACTGAAGTTTGCGCCCTACAAGCTAAAAAATTTAACAAAGAAGCAAGCGAACTTGAAGGAGTAAACGTAGTAACAATTACAGAAGACCTACCATTTGCCCAAGCAAGATTTTGCTCAAATGAAGGAATCGAAAACAATTTAATGATTTCTGACTACAAAGACCGTGAATTTGGTGAAAAATACGGTTTCCTAATGGAAGAAAACAAATTGCTAGCTCGTGGAGTTGTAGTTGTAGATAAAGATGGAAAAGTTGCTTACGTAGAATACGTACCTGAAGTAACTGATGAAGTTGACTTTGACAAAGCTTTAGAAGAAGTTAAAAAATTAGTTTAATTTATAATACAAACCTTAACAAATTTCTGTTGAGGTTTTTTTGTGTCTTTTTTTAAAAATTATGCTTTAACTTGGAGTATAATAATGTTAATAATGATTTAAACTTTAAGGAGGTTATTATGAAACTTGGAGTTCATGATTTATTAATAAGAGAACAAGGAAAAACTAACCAAGATGTCTTTAATGATACCAAAAAAATGGTAACAGAGTTAGACAAGCTTGGCTATGATAGATATTGGTTTGCAGAGCACCATGGCTTTGAAAATCTACTTTCAGTTGCCCCAGAAATACTTGCAACATATTTTTTATCAAATACTGAAAATATTGTAATAGGAACTGGCGGGACAATGATTATGCATTATTCTCCTCTAAAGGTAGCAGAAACTTTTAAAACCATGGCAGAACTTGCTCCAGGAAGAGTAGATTTGGGCATTGGCCGTGCTCCTGGATCTGGCCCTTTGGAAATACGCGCTTTAAATCAAGGCTATCCTAATAAATCCAGTCAATTATATGATAAAATTAAAATAATTTTAGATTATTTGGAAGATAAAGAACCAAATGATCCAATTTTTTCCAGAGTAAAGGCAGTACCAATGAATAACGAAAAATTAGTAATGCCATGGATGCTTGGGTCTACTGGCCAAGCAGCACCAGTTGCGGCAGAATGGGGCATGCCATATTCTCATGCCAAATTTTTTGCAGTAGAAACTCCTGACTATGTTTTTAAGGACTACAAGGAAAATTTTAAACCATCGAATTTTGCTGATAAGCCATATATCTCTATGTCCTACAAAATGCTAATTGCAGATGACAAAGATGAATTAGAATATTTAGGCAAGGCTTTTGACTACTTCCACCTCCAACAAGCCCGTGGTCGCCAAAAAGGTTTAGTGAGTCCTGAGGATGTAAAAGACTACGAATTTGATTTAAATGAAAAAGCCTTACTCAAAAAATCCTATGAGTCTAGATTTATCCTAAAGGGAACAAAAAAAGAAATAGCTGATATACTTTATGATGAAATAAGTAGGTTTGACTTAGATGAAATCTTAGCCTTTACTCCTATCTACGGGGTGGAAAATAGAATTAATACCTACAAGGCATTAAAAGAAATTTTTGAATAAAATAATACTAAAAAACCCCTCAATCAATTTAGATTGTGGGGTTTATTTTTATCTAGTTTTGTAATTGTTCGTCAGCTTCTAAACTTTCGGCTTCTTCTAAGTTTAGTGCGATTTGGGCATCTTCTAATTCTTTTGTTTCATAGTCAATTTCTACATCATTGTAGCGTTTCATACCTGTACCTGCTGGTATAAGTTTACCGATAATGATATTTTCTTTTAGACCCATTAGGTCATCGACTTTACCTTTTATAGATGCATCTGTAAGAACTCTTGTTGTCTCTTGGAAGGATGCTGCTGATAACCAAGAATCTGTTGCTAGAGATGCTTTTGTGATACCTAGTAATTCTTGAGTGTATTCTGCAGGAGCTTTTCCTTCTTCAATCATTTGTTCATTTACAAGGTCAACATCGCGTCTTTCTTGTAATGATCCTGGTAAGAATTCTGTGTCGCCTGATTCATCAATTTTAACTTTTTTAAGCATTTGGCGGGCAATTACTTCGATGTGTCTATCATCGATTTCTACCCCTTGGATCCTATATACTTTTTGTACTTCTTTTGTGATGTAGTTTTGTACTCCGATTTTGCCAAGTACATTTAATACATCATGTGGATCTAGTGAACCTTCTGTTAATTGGTCACCTTTTTCTACTACATCACCATCACGTACTAGGATTCTAGAACCAAATGGAATATTATATTTTTGTACGTATCCATCTTCTGATTCGATTTCTACGTCTGTTTTCTTTTCATTTTGGATAAGTGTTACTGTACCGCTATTTTCTGCAATAAACGCAAGACCTTTTGGTTTACGTGCTTCAAATAACTCTTCTACCCTTGGAAGACCTGATGTAATTCCTACACCTGCGATACCACCTGAGTGGAAGGTTCTCATTGTAAGCTGTGTACCTGGTTCACCGATTGATTGAGCAGCAATAATACCTACCGCTTCACCGATATTTACAGGTTTTCCAGTTGCAAGGTTACGTCCATAGCATGCAGCACAAACACCTTGTTTTGCCCTACATTCAAGTACAGAACGTAATTTTACCTTTTTAACTCCAGCTGCAACAATTTTTTCTGCAGTATCTTCATCTATTAATTGGTCTTTAGCAGCTAGGATTTCGCCATTTTCATCTTTAACATCTTCAAATGATGTACGTCCTACAATACGTGTGTAAAGATTTTCGATTAATTCGTTTCCATCTTTAAATTCGTAAGCTTCAACATATCCATTTGTATGACAATCATCTTCTGTAACTATTACATCTTGAGAGATGTCTACCATACGACGTGTTAGATATCCTGAGTCGGCAGTTCTAAGCGCTGTATCTGTAAGACCCTTACGAGAACCGTGGGATGAAATAAAGTATTCTTGTACAGAAAGTCCTTCACGGAAATTTGCTTTAACTGGAATCTCGATAGTTTTACCATCGGCCTGACTCATCAGACCACGCATACCGCCTAGCTGTCTGATTTGGTTTGTTGAACCACGGGCACCAGAGTCAGCAAATATTTTGATATTGTTATCATCACGAAGGTCAGTTAGTAGAGCTTCAGTTACCTTATCTGTAGTTTCTCTCCAAATATCGATAACTTTTTCATATCTTTCTTCATCTGTGATTAGTCCGCGTCTATATAGTTTTTCGTAATTATCTACTTCAGCATCAGCTTCTGCAATGATATCCCATTTTTCTTTTGGAATTGTAACATCAGCCATAGATACAGTTAGACCTGAAAGTGTTGAGTATCTATACCCTGTTTGTTTGATATAGTCAAGTACTTCTGCTGTTTTGATATTTCCATGTCTTCTAAAGCATCTATCTACTATATCTTTTAATACGCCAGAGTCTGCTACTTGATTGATTTCTAGTGAATATGGATCTTCTTTTCTATTTACATATCCTAAATCTTGAGGGATACCTTCGTTATAGATAAATCTACCTACAGAAGATTCTACAATTTGTCCTGGATCTTCTGGTGAGTGTTTGATTCTAACGCTTACTCTTGATTGGTATTCTACATCTCCTACAAGTAAGGCTTTTTTCATCTCATTTGTAGATTCAAAAACCATTCCCTCGCCTTTTGCACCTTCTTTTATGGTTGTTAGATAGTATGCACCTAACACCATATCTTGGGAAGGAGATGTAATTGGTTTACCATCTTTAAGACCAAGGATGTTGTTTGTAGACATCATTAATAATCTTGCTTCGATTTGTGCTTCATTTGATAGTGGCAAGTGGATAGCCATTTGGTCCCCGTCAAAGTCCGCGTTAAATGCGTTACATGCAAGTGGGTGAAGTTTGATAGCTTTACCTTCTACAAGTACTGGTTCAAATGATTGGATACCAAGTCTGTGTAGTGTCGGAGCACGGTTTAGTAAAACTGGATGGTCTTTTATAACTTCTTCAAGGACATCATAAACTCTTGGATCCTTTTTTTCTACCATTTTTTTAGCAGATTTTAAGTTATGAGCCATGCCACGGTCTACTACCTTATTCATTATAAATGGCTTAAATAATTCTAGAGCCATTTCTTGTGGCAGACCACATTGGTTAAATTTAAGGTCTGGACCAACTACGATTACTGAACGTCCTGAGTAGTCTACACGTTTACCAAGTAAGTTTTGTCTAAATCTACCTGACTTACCTTTTAGCAAATCAGAAAGTGATTTCATATTTCTATTTGATGCACCAGTTACAGCACGTCCACGACGACCGTTATCAATTAGGGCATCGACAGCTTCTTGGAGCATTCTTTTTTCGTTACGAACGATGATTTCTGGTGCTCCGATGTCTAAAAGTCTTTTTAGTCTGTTGTTTCTATTGATTACACGTCTATAAAGATCGTTTAAGTCGGATGTAGCAAATCTACCACCTTCAAGTTGTACCATTGGTCTTAGTTCTGGTGGCATAACTGGAAGTACATCTAAGATCATCCATTCTGGACGATTTCCTGATGTCATAAAGGCATCTACAACTTCAAGACGTCTTGAAATTCTTACTTTCTTTTGACCTGTTGATTCTTCTAATTCTTTTAAAAGTAATTCGTATTCTTTTTCTAGATCAATGCTAGCAAGAAGTTCTCTTACAGCTTCTGCTCCCATTGCTGCGTTAAATTCTAGGTCATCTGGATGTAGTTCTAGAGCTTCTTGGTATTGAGTTTCTGAGATTTCTTCTTTAAAGGCAAATCCAGATTCTCCAGGATTTATAACTACATATGATGCAAAGTAAAGAATTTTTTCAAGAATTCTAGGACTCATATCTAAAAGCAGACCCATTTTTGATGGGATACCTTTAAAGTACCAAATGTGTGATACTGGAGCTGCAAGTTCAATGTGGCCCATTCTTTCACGACGTACTTTTGCTTTTGTAACTTCAACACCACATTTTTCACAAACTACGCCTTTATATCTAATTCTTTTGTATTTTCCACAAGAACATTCGTAGTCTTTGGTTGGTCCAAAGATTTTTTCACAAAATAGACCATCTTTTTCTGGTTTAAGGGTTCTATAATTTATTGTCTCAGGTTTTTTAACTTCACCATGAGACCAGGATCTGATTTTTTCAGGGGATGCGATTTTCATCCTCATCCCGTCAAATTGTGTTAATTCGCTCATAAATCTCCCTATTCTAATTCTTCGATACTAAATCCTTGGCTGTCAGATTCTTCATATAAACTTTCAAATTCATTTTCTACAAGGATATCATCGCTTGTTTCTACATTTTCTTCATCTGGGACACTTACTTGCTCAGAGTCTACATTTGAAGTATCAGTAGTTGAATTTTGTGTTAGTGATCTGGTTTGGGATTTAATTTTTGATGCGTCTATTTTATCTACTTGGCTAAATCTGTCTTGTTCATCGACATTTTCTTTTAGCTCAATCACACTTCCTTCTTGGTCTAGAAGTTCTACATCAAGGGCAAGTGATTGCAATTCTTTTACAAGTACTTTAAATGATTCTGGTGTACCTGGTTCTGGGATGTTTTCACCTTTTACGATAGCTTCGTAAGTTTTTACACGGCCTGTAACATCATCTGATTTTACAGTTAGGATTTCTTGAAGTGTGTGGCTTGCACCATATGCTTCCAGAGCCCAAACTTCCATTTCCCCAAATCTTTGTCCACCAAATTGTGCCTTACCACCAAGAGGTTGTTGGGTTACAAGTGAGTATGGTCCAATTGATCTAGCGTGAATTTTTTCTTCTACCATGTGGTGAAGTTTTAGCATATACATTACCCCAACAGTTACTGGGTTTTCAAAGCTTTCGCCTGTTCTACCATCGCGTAGTTCAATTTTTCCTGTTTTGTTGATATATGGAGCTTTTAATGCTGCTTCTTCAAGTGCATCTTCGATTTCTGTATCCATTGCCCCATCAAATACTGGTGTAGCAACTTTCCAGCCCATTGTCCTTGCTGCAAGTCCCATGTGTACTTCAAGTACTTGTCCAAGGTTCATACGGCTTGGGATACCAAGTGGGTTTAGACAAATTTGTACTGGTGTTCCGTCTGGTAAGAATGGCATGTCTTCTCTTGGAAGTATACGAGAAACAACCCCTTTGTTACCGTGACGACCGCACATTTTGTCCCCAACCATGATTTTTCTTTTTGTAGCTACATATACTCTTATAACTTTATTTACACCTGGAGATAATTCGTCTCCATCTTTTTTGTTGTATTCTTTAACATCTACGACGATTCCTTGCTCACCGTGTGGCACTTTTAAGCTGGTATCACGTACTTCACGAGCTTTTTCACCAAAGATTGCACGTAATAATCTTTCTTCCGGTGATAGTTCTGTTTCTCCTTTTGGAGATACTTTACCTACTAGGATGTCGCCTGATTTTACTTCAGCACCAATTCTGATAACCCCGTTTTCATCAAGGTTTTTCTTCATGTCTTCGCCGACATTTGGAATATCTTTTGTAATTTCTTCAGCACCAAGTTTTGTTTCACGAGCTTCACATTCGTGCTCTTCTATATGAACTGATGTTAGTACATCATCGATTACTAATTCTTCGTTAAGAAGCATGGCATCCTCGAAGTTGTAACCTTCCCATGTGGTAAAGGCTATTAGGATATTTTTACCAAGGGCAAGTTCTCCATTTTGTGTAGAAGGTCCATCTGCTAGGATTTCATTTGCTTCTACTTTATCGCCTTTTCTAACAAGTGGTCTTTGGTTGATAGTTGTACCTTGGTTGGCTCTTTCAAATTTTAATAATTCGTAAGCATCAATTTCGCCATCAGAATCTCTTTTTACTTTGATTTGGTTATCACCAACATAAACTACTTCTCCAGCATTTCTTGATACTACACAAACTCCAGAGTCTTTTGCTGCTCTGTGTTCAATACCTGTTGCGATAATTGGAGCTTCGGCTTTAAGTAGTGGAACTGCCTGACGTTGCATGTTGGCACCCATTAGTGCACGAGTACTATCGTCATTTTCTAAGAACGGGATTAGTGATGCACCTACAGATACGATCTGTTGAGGAGAAACGTCCATGTATTGGATTTTTTCTCTTGGGTAAATATCATTTTCACCCCTAAAACCACGACCTGATACTCTTTCGTTGATAAATCTATGTTCATCATCAAGTGGTTCATTGGCTTGGGCAATGATGTAATTATCTTCTGTATCTGCTGTTAGATAGTCAATCTCATCAGTTACGACTCCGCCTTCTTTTACCACCCTATATGGAGTTTCGATAAATCCATATTTGTTAATTCTTGCATAAGTTGTAAGGGAAGTAATAAGTCCTATGTTTGGTCCTTCTGGTGTTTCTATCGGACAGATTCTACCGTAGTGAGAATCATGAACGTCACGAACTTCTACCCCTGCCCTATCTCTTGATAGACCACCTGGTCCTAGAGCTGATAATCTTCTTTTGTGTGTAAGCTCACTCATAGGATTTGTTTGGTCCATGAATTGTGAAAGCTGTGAACTACCAAAGAATTCTTTTATAACTGCAGTTACTGGTTTGATGTTGATAAGTCCTTGAGGAGTTGCAAGGTCTGGGTCTTGAGTTGTCATCCTTTCACGTACAACTCTTTCCATACGAGCTAAACCAACTCTAAATTGGTTTTGTAATAATTCTCCAACACCTCTTACGCGGCGGTTACCTAGGTGGTCGATATCATCAACTTCACCAATGCCTTCAAATAAGTTAAATTGATAGTTTACAATTGCAAGTAGGTCTGCTTTTGTAACATTTTTTGGAGATAATTCTTTTTTACGAGCATTCATTGCAATTAATATTTCTTCTGCACTGTCGTATTGGTCAAGAATTTCTCTCATCACTGGATAATAAACTTTTTCTGAGAATTCATCAATGTCATAATCTACATCATCTAGTTCTTCAAATGAAGTGATATCTACAAAGTGGTTACCAACTATTCTAAGTACTTGGTCTTCACCATCATTGTTTATTTTTTTGATATCAACAGAATTAATACCTGCATTTTCAATTGCAATAGATGTCTCACGATCGATTCTTTCGCCTTCTTTTATGAAAAGCTCTCCTGTTTCGCCATCGATAACATCAGTTGCTGCAATTCTTCCTTCAATTCTTGGCCATAAAGCTAGTTTTAAATTGTATTTGTATCTACCAACTTTTGCCAAATCATATCTTCTATCATCAAATAAAAGATTGTTGATAAGATTTTGAGAAGATTCTAAACTTGCAGGATCTCCTGGTTTTAATTTTCTATAAATTTCAATTAAAGCTTCTTCACTAGTCTCAGAATTTTCTTTTTCAAGAGTAGTTCTAAGGTGTTTTGTATCTCCAAGTGCATTTATAATTTCATCATCAGTTTCAAATAAAAGTGCACGTACTAGAGTAGTAGCTGGAAGTTTACGAGTTCTATCAAGACGCACGTTTACTGTATGACTTGCATCTGTATCAAACTCAATCCAAGCTCCTCTATTTGGGATTACAGTTGAAGAATATAATTTATCTCCTGCTTTGTCAGTTTCTTCAGCATAGTAAACTCCTGGAGAACGAACAAGTTGGCTAACTATTACCCTTTCTGCACCATTGATTACAAAAGTTGCAGAATCTGTCATCATAGGAAAATCTCCCATGAAAACTTCTTGCTCTTTTACTTCTTCTGTTTCCTTATTAATAAGTCTAGCCTTAACTTTAAGGTCTCTTGAATAGGTTGTATCCTTATATTTTGATTCTTGGATAGTATATTTTGTTTCATCATCAAATTCGTATCCAACAAATTCAAGGATTAAATTTCCATTGTAATCTTCAATTGGGGAAATATCTTCTAAAATTTCTCCAAGACCTTCTTTAAGGAACCACTCATATGAATCTTTTTGAACTTTTAGCAAATTAGGTAGATCTAAGACTTGAGGGAATTTAGAAAAACTCACTCTTTCAGTTCTTCCAAACATCTCGTTGTGATATTGGGCCATTAATTAAAAACTCCTTATCTTTATAAAAACACAAAAGGCTAAAAATACACAAATATCTTAGCCTCATGAACGAATAAAAATCTTTCTTTAATAGATTTCTAGCAATGCTTAATTATACTATACAAAGCTATGGTTTGTCAAATCTCATTTTACTTATTTTTAATTAAATGAAATTTGTAGGAATGTGATGCTCTTTTCCAGCTAGTTCACTTTCTGTATGGCCTATAACTATGCCTGCCACCGGAGAAAAACCATCATCCAGATTTAATTTCTCAATATAAGCACCATCCTTGCCTAGATTGTGGAATGTACCTCTTATATAGCAAGAACCAAGGTTTAAACTTGTCGCAGCAAGTGATATGTTTTCTAAAACACAGCCTGCATCCTGAAATCTTAAATCATTTTCTTTGCTTGATGAAAAAATAATTAACAAAGGTGCATTAAAGAGTGGATCAGATTTTTTGTCTTTCTTTTCCATATACTCTTTACTTATTTCTTCTATAAAAGACTTATCTTTAACGACTGTTAGTCTACACTCATCATAAGTCCCCATACCTATTGGAGCTTTATTGGCTGCATCTAATAGTTTTTCAATGTCTTTGTCAGATATTTTTTCATCTAAGAACTTTCTTGTAGAAACTCTTTTTCCTAAAACTTCATAAAAATCCATAAATTACCTCACTTTACTATTACTATACGTATTATTTCTATCTTTTGCGAGTTAATTTTCCTTATAAATACGTCCTTATTTATGTTATAATTAGACCAATGGAGGAAGTATGAGAGATACAGTTAAATTATTTAGTTTAATAACAGGATTTTTTAGAACACTTGTTACTATAATATTTTTATTAGGAATAGGATTTACTATCTTGGTAGATACAAATTTACTAATGTCAATACTAGACTTAGTGGGTTTTCAAGGACTATCTGCAGGCATTGTAAAACCAGTATTTATTATTATCCTCGCCTTACTTTTTGTAGTTAATTTCATAATTACTAGACACATTTATAAGGCTGGAGATACTGGTGAATACCACTTATCAAATTTTGTATTTGCCTTATTATTTTTAGCAATAACTGCATTTGTTTACATAACTTTTAGAAGTTTAACAACAAATCTTATATTTGTATTTTTTGCTCTAAATGGACTCTTGGTTTTAAATTCATTATTAGGATTGATTGCAAAAACACGCGGTCTATACCAAGCAGAAAATACTAATAGTAATAATATTACAAACCCAAATAATTATATAGAGTTTGAAGATGAAAAAGTAGAAAAAATAAGTACAGATAGCAAGGCTATCGGACTAAATGATGTAGTTGGAAATACTGGAGAAATCAAAGTAATAAAGACTGATCAAGCAAATAAAGAAGAACAAAGTCAAGCATCCACAAAAACAAAATCAAACAATAAAAACAAAACAAAAACACAATCTATAAACAAAAATAAGGAAGAAAAAGCACCAGAAAGTGATACAAAAATGGTTTTTGAAAGTGATGATAATAATGAAAATACCATCAAAAACTCAAAACCACTTGCAGATAAAAAACAAGCTACTAACAAGATTTCATACGAAAACATTGATAAAAATGGTGAAATCTACGGCGAAGATGAAGCAAATAAAATAAAAAAAGAAAAGGATTCAAAAGTATTTGATAAAAATCAATTTACCGAGATAAAGGTTGATGATATAAAAAAAGAAAATAAATAAAATCGAGGTGGGTCATGGTCGAAAATTATTTTAAACTCTTAAAAGAATATTATCCGAGCAAATCTGACATTAGAAACGAATTAATTTCTCTAAATGCTAAGCTTTATTTGCCAAAAGGCACAGAATACTTTTTTTCTGATGTCCATGGCGAGGCACAAGCATTCTTGCAACTTTTAAAATCAGCTTCTGGAAATATTAGGGAAAAAACTTCTATTCATTTTGGAGATACACTTTTAAAAGAAGAGCAGGATAAGCTTGCAGAATTGATTTATAATCCAAAAGCAGTCCTACATCAGATGGACTTAAAAGGAGAGCTTACGGACGATTATTTGACAATAACTATTCATAGGCTAATTAGTTTATTTAGATTTGTTTCTACCAAATATGCAAAAAATTATGTAAAGAAAAAATTTGGCCATTTATTTACTGATATAGTAGATGAGCTCTTATACACCAACGATTCTGAGTTTAATAAGAAAGAATACTATGATCAATTAATAGAAAACATAGTAAAATACGATGCTGCAGAAGAATTCATCATAAAAATCACAACCATGATCCAAAGGATAAGTGTTGATAAACTTCATGTAGTTGGTGATATCTATGACCGTGGCCCTTCCCCACA
This sequence comes from Anaerococcus sp. mt242, assembly GCF_016798225.1. GTDB lineage: Bacteria > Bacillota > Clostridia > Tissierellales > Peptoniphilaceae > Anaerococcus. The sequence continues at coordinate 20,904 of NZ_JAEUYX010000011.1, forward strand.
AATAATTATGGATGAACTATTAACCTTTCCAAATGTAGATATCCAGTGGGGAAATCATGATGTTGAGTGGATGGGAGCAGTTGCTGGCAACAAGGCCCTTGTGGCAGCCTGTATAGCAAATGCAATTTCATATAACAATTTTGATATGTTAGAAGATGGTTATGGTATAAATCTTAGACCCCTTTACGAATTTGCAATTATAACCTACAAAGATGACCCATGCGAATTATTTATGCCAAGGATTTTTGATACTAATCTATATGACAACATTAGTTCTGAAATAGCCGCAAAAATGTTTAAGGCAATTTCTATTATCCGTTACAAGCTTGATGGCAAACTAATAGAAAGAAATCCAGATTTTAATATGGATGATAGAAATTTCTTAAAGATAATTGATTTTGAAAATAGTACATATAAGGGTGCCCCACTAAAAGATAGCAATTTCCCAACAGTCGACCCAAAAGACCCATTAAAATTAACAGAAACGGAAGAAGCCGTAATAGAGGCACTTGCCTTAGATTTTAGCCGTGGAACAAAACTTAACCGCCATATTGAGTTTTTATATGAAAACGGGGCCATTTATAAAATAGAAAATGGATCATTGCTATTTCACGGATGTATCCCTCTAAATGAAGATGGAACATTTACAGATGTTGAAATCCGGGGTCAAAATTATGCTGGTAAAGCACTATTTGATAAATTTGATGAGATAGCAAGGTCTGCGTTTTACAAGAAAGATGAAAAGTCTTTAGATGTAGTTTGGTATTTATTTTACGGCAAGCAGTCACCATTATTTGGCAAATCTCAGTTCTCATACTTTGAAAATATCTTCATTGCAGAAGAAGAACTAAGAAAAGAGATCTATAACCTATACTACAAACTATCTGAAAACGAAGAAATAGTAGACATGATTCTAGATGAATTCGAAGTAACCGGTCCACGCAGAAGAATTGTAAATGGCCATGTACCTGTAAAAACTAAAAAAGGAGAATTGCCGATAAAAGCAAAGGGAAAACTATATGTAATAGATGGGGGCATATCAAAACCATATCAAGCAAAAACTGGGATTGCTGGCTACACCCTAGTCTTTAATTCTCATGCCGTTTCTCTTGCTGAACATAATAATTACAAGTCCATCACCGATGGAGTAAGCTCTTACCGACCAAACATAAAAGAAGTAGAAGTCCTCCACCCTAGGATGCTTATGAAAGACACCGACGAAGGGAAAAATATTAGGCAAAGAATAGATGTATTAGAAGAATTGCTTGAAAAATATGACAATTTGTAGGAGCTAATTATGAAAAGAAAACACTATAACCTAGTATCTATAGACCTGTGGATTGTAGCTTTGGTTTTAATTTTCGCCTTTAATAATCCCTTTGCTACGAATATCACTTGGAATATAGTTCTTGCGATTATACTTACTGTAGTTGGTTTCATATTGTATTTTGCTGCTAATATGTGTCCATATTGCAATGGTCTAATTAATGATTATTTACTAAAACCAGCAAAATATTGCCCACACTGTGGTAAAGACATTTCTAAATTTTGATTGATTTTCGATAGAGGAGCTATAAATGGATTTAAAAAAAGCTAGCCAATTAAATCTAATTTTAGGCTTTATTGGCCTTGCTATTTTAATATTTGATTTTATAAACAAGGGAAGACTATCATGGCATTCAATAATAATTTTTCTAATTATATTTACAGTCTCAATTATAATCGAGAAAAAATACTTTAAATGTCCCCACTGTGATCATCATATAAAAAGAGAGGATTACTTTAGAAAAACTTGCAAAAATTGCGGCAAGCCATTAGACCAATAAAAAAGATGCGGTAGAATTTTCTACTCGCATCTTTTTTTACATTTTTTCTGGGTCTTCGTATTCTTCACCAAAGGTATCAACAGTAACCTTTTGAATTTTAACTTCATCAACTGGTCTATCAGATCTGTCAGTTTTGCTCTCAGCAATTTTATCTACCACATTCATACCTTCTGTAACTTTACCAAAAGCAGCATAGTCACCATCTAAATGAGGGCTGTCCTTGTGCATTATAAAAAATTGGCTACCTGCAGAATTTGGCATCATAGATCTTGCCATCGATAAAACTCCTGCTTCATGGGCTAAGTCATTTTTAAAACCATTTGAAGAAAATTCACCTTTAATTCCATAACCTGGACCACCCATGCCAGTTCCTTCAGGGTCACCCCCTTGGATCATAAATCCTTTTATAACTCTATGAAAAATAAGTCCATCATAAAAACCTTGATTTATGAGTGAAATAAAGTTATTTACTGTGTTTGGTGCTATTTCAGGATATAATTCAGCTTTGATTATATCTCCATTTTCCATTTCAAATGTAACTATTGGATTAGTCATATTACCTCTTTTCTAATTCTTTTGTGATATATAATTTATATCCAAAAGCAAGGTAAAGATAACATTAATTATTTTCTTCTTCCTTTACGCCTTTATCCTTATCTCCCAGAGCAGCTGTGTGAGTAAACACTGGGTATGGGTCTATAAAGGCATCATCTAGACTTAATCTTCTCTTATCGTATGCCCTTTTGTGATAATAATTTTTAACTATTTCCAAAAATGCACCTGTATTAAAATCAGAAACTACATCCTTAAATTCAAATTTTTCTTTAAAGTTGTAGTCATTTCTTACTGTTATTTTATTTTTTGCTGAATTATATTTTACTTTTGTTGCCCCTACATATCTTTCAAGATTGAAGTGGTCTTTTTTTTCAATGATATTAAACTTTTTCATTTGCCCAATTATAAAATCTTTATCATAGTTTTTGTCATGGACTTCTTTTAAAGTTTCTCTTACAGTTTGGTAAACTTCCCTAGATTTATCATCATGAATTTCACTAATCTCATCATCAATAGTTTCTTTTAAGTCAGTAAAATAATCTTCATCTAGTTTTTTGACATTAAATTTCTCAACCGCTACCCTATCAAGATTTTTGCTAATAATTGGGTCAATCTTTCCTCTTGAAATCTTTCCATTATTATTTACTTTTAATGAGTTTGTTGCTGTATTAATCTCGATGATACTTTCATTATCTCGGTATTTAATATAAACACCCTTATATTCAATTGTTTCTAAATCTAAAATAATAAGTGTATCACTTTCCTCATCGAAAAAAAGTGTTTGTATCTTATCTTCATTGCAAAGTTTAATTAATTTATTCTTTACACTATTAGCTTTATCCATTCTTCCCCCTAGCATTTATTAACATACTGGTCTATATATAATAATTATATCATTTATTTGTAAAGTTTGTGTAAAAAATTTTTTAGATAAAAAAAGACTACCAAAAAATGGTAATCTTTAATGTTTTCTTATTGATTAATACCAACCATTAGATGCCCAGAATTGTTGTGCAGCTTCCCATGAACCATATCTTTGAGCTACATAGTTATCTGCTGCTGCTTCTTGTTGAGCAGGGCTTGCACCATATGGTACTAGTGATGGATTTAATTGGTATCTTCCGTAGTATCCACCATTTGGATTGTAAGCTGAGTATGAACCGCCACTTTCTCTTTGAGCAATCCATTCTTTAGCCCAGCTTGATGAACCTTGGTAAGATTGTTGTTGTGGAGCTTGTTGGTATGTTTGTGTTGTTGTTTGAGTTTGAGTTTGGCTTTGTGCTTGTGCTTGAGCTTGGTTATTATTGTTTGTTGATTGAGCCTTAGCTTGTTGAGCTTTTTGGTTTTCAATTCTTACTTGTCTAAATGATTGTAAAAGATCGTGGTAAACATATCCTTCTTTATCATTTACTCTTACTTTTACATAACCATTATCAGCAAGACCAAGTACTTCAACTTCTGTGTTAGCTTTTAAAACATCAATTACATTTGAGTCTAGTTTAGCTGCATCTCTAAAGTTAGCATCTGCTACTAGTTTTGTGTTCTCAAGTTCTACAAACCATTTTGAAACTACGAATGCTTCTTTGCCGTTAAATTCGATTTTTGTCCAATCTCCTTCTTTGCCAAGAACTTCGTAAGATTTTTCTTTATCATCGATAAGGCCAATAACATTGTCGCCTTCTTTGGCTTCTGTTCTTACGTTTACACCCTGTGCAAGGTTTTTATTAATTGCAAGTTTACTCGCGTGAGAATCTTTTGCTCCAAATCCAATTGCTGTTGGAATTACTAATGCTGCTGCAATAGCGTATTTTTTTAAGTTAAACATGTATAATATCCTTTCAATCGCCTTTATGGCTAAGTTTTCTTTTAAGTTTAAGTTTACAAGCTGTTTGTAACAAAGGTTACAAAATGTTAACAACTTCGTTTGTACAAGTGTTATTATACAGGCTAATTGTGTGTAAATTATGTAGATTTAATATTTTTTTATTTTTTAAAGTTTGTATACCTAAATGCGTATATTTCAATATTTATGAGACTTTCCCCTTAATCTCATCCTTAGATTATTTATACAAATTGTATTATTTAGCAAATTCTCTATAGTTTTTTCTTAATAATTTAATTTTTCTCCGAAATAAATTGATTTTTATATAAATAATAGGTAACAAATTGTTACAATTTGATAAATACTTGTACTTTAAGTCCCCTATATTTGCCCAGTTTTTTTATATGTAGTAAAATTTTATTAATTACAGATGAAAGTGAGTGTTAGATGATTAACGTAATTCTATTTTGTGGAGGCCCTTCTAGTGAACATGATATTTCTCTTAGAAGTGCTCTTAACATTAGCAATAGCTTAGATAAAAATAAATATAATACAAAAATAGTATATATTGATAAAAATGGAGCTTTCTCAAAAGCTTTTAATACTATAGATACAAAGGACGAATTTGACTTAGTTCAACAAACTGATACAAATGTTGCTGGATCTATTGCAGATTTTTTAAGTTTTTTAAAAGACTTTGATCCAGCTGATACAATAATTATCCCAGCCATCCACGGAACATATGGAGAAGATGGCACTATCCAAGGATTTTTAGACTGTATAAATTTTCCTTATATAGGTAATGGATTGCTCTCTTCTGCTATTTGTATGGATAAGGTTACTAGCAATGATATATTTGAAAAAAATGCCCTTTCTCAAGCAAAATATCTTTACACTTATAAAGAAGGTTTTGATGATGATTTTATAAATAGATGTGTATCTGAAATAGGATTGCCATTAATAGTAAAACCATCAGCAAATGGATCTTCTGTTGGTGTTAGTAAGGTAGAAAGTAAAGAAGAATTAAAAGATGCTATTATAGAAGCATTAAAATACGATCAAAAAGCCTTGGTAGAAGAACTAATCGATGGTCAAGAAATAGAAATTGCCATTATTGGACAAGGTGATAAGCTTGATGCATCAGTGCCTGCTGCATATATCACAGATCATAAATTCCTTGACTATGATGCAAAATATTTTGATACAAAGACTGTCGCACAAATCCCTTATGAAATGGAAGAAAATTATAAAAACGAAGCCATAGACTTTGCCAAAGAATGCTACAAGGCGGTAGGCTGTGAAGGATTTGCAAGGGTTGACATTTTCTATACAAAAAACCACAAGTTTTATATAAATGAAATAAATACTTTCCCAGGTTTTACCCCTACTTCATTTTTTGCAAGACTTGCCATGGATATGTATGATGAGTCATTTGATTTTGTCCTTGATAAACTAATTGAAGATGGATTTAGGAGATTTCAATGATTAAAAGAACTTTAGGTCATATAGCAGATATGATTGATGGAGAGATTTCAGACCCATCTAAAAAAGAATTATTTATAGAAGGAATTTCTACAGATTCTAGAACTATAAGCCCTGCAAATTTATATATCCCCCTTATTGGTGATGTTTTTGATGGCAGAATCTTTATAAAAGAATGTGAAAATAAAGGAGCTGCTGCATTTATTATTGATAATGATTTTGAGATTAATAAAAATATTACAATACCATTTATAAAAGTAGCTGACACTGCAAAGGCCCTAAGAGACCTTGCCACAGCCTACAGAAATGAATTAGACATCAAAATAATAGGAATCACTGGATCAAATGGCAAAACTACTACAAAAGATTTACTTGAATCTACTTTAAAAGAAAAATATGTAGTTCAAAAAACAATGGGTAATTTAAATAATGAGATTGGTGTGCCAAAGACAATTCTTTCCTTAGATGAAGAAACTGAAATAGGTATTATTGAGCTTGGTACAGACAATTTTGGCGACATTGCTCTTACAACTCGTATTGCAAAACCAGATATTGCTATGATTTTAAATATCGGCGATAGCCACCTTCATAATCTAAAGACACGTGAAGGCATTGCAAAAGCAAAAATGGAAATTACCGAGGGATTATCCGATAATGGGATATTTGTCTACAATCTGGATGACCCAATACTAGCAAAAGTAGTTCCAAGTTATGATTTAAAACAAAAAGTTATGACTTTTGGGACAGATGAAAAATCAGATTTTGTCATCACCCCAGTAGAAAACAACAATTCTGGGGTAGAATTTAAACATGAGGAAATTAATTACAATGTCCCACTTTTAGGTGATCACCAAATTTATAATGGTGGAATTACAGTAATGATTGCTAAGCTTTTAGGACTTGATGAAAAGCAAATCCAAGATGGCCTTAAAAAGGTAAAAGGCAGCCACAATAGATCAGCTATTTTGGAGCTTGATGGTTTTGATATCCTAGATGACTCTTACAAATCAAATCCCCAAGCGCTTTTAACAGGGCTAAATACAACATACACCCTAAAGGGTTATAAAAATAAAATTGTAGTTTTGGGAGATATGCTAGAGCTTGGTGATGATGAGAAGAAGCTCCACTATAAATCAGGTACAAATATCGACCCTAACGAAATTCATTACTGCCTATTTTATGGACCACTTTCATATGAAATGTATAAGGGAGCTATGGAAAATTTCCCAAAAAGTCGCTTATTTTATTTTGAAAACAAAGCAGATGTGTGCGATAAGCTAAAACAACTGATTACAAAATCATGCCTAGTTTTTGTAAAAGGTAGCCACGGCATGCACATGGAAGAAATAATTGAATGTATAAGAACGCTTAAAATTTAAGGAGTAATAATGATTTATACTATAACCCTAAATCCCTCCATAGACTTATATGTCGGTCTTGACCAAATAGAACTTGGAGAGAAAAATTATGTAAAAAGCGAACGCACCCTACCTGGAGGAAAGGCGTTAAATGTATCAAGAGTCCTTTCTTCCTTAAGAATACCTACAATTGCAACAGGATTTGTAGGGGGATTTCAAGGTCAATTTATCAAAGATTGGTTACAAAAAGAAAATATTACTACCGATTTTGTAGAAATGAAAGGTGTAAACCGTACAAATGTAGTAATTTATGAAGATGAAAGAGAAACTGCTATTCATTTCCCAGGACCAAATATCACTTCAGAAGAAGTCGATGAGCTTTTATATTATTTAGCTAGGGTTCGTGAAGGAGATACTATTATATTTGGTGGATCAGTGCCTCCTATGCAAGAAAATATGGATGAAGATATCTATGATAGACTCTTATCAGTTGCAAATGCAAATGGAGCGGATTTTGTTGCAGATGTACCTAGCCAATATCTTATAAATATGGTAGAAAAAAAACCACTTCTAATTAAGCCAAATGGCTATGATATATCAAAAATATTTGGTGTAGAAATTAAAAACAAATTAGACTATATCCCATACGGCAAGAAATTATTAGAAATGGGAGCTAAAAACGTAATAATTTCTTATGGAGCAAATGGCTCTATGTTATTTTCAGGAGATAAGGTCTACGAATCAAATCAAATTGATGATGGCAGAGAAATAATAAGTACAGTGGCTTGTCGTGATGCAATGATTGCAGGATTTTTAGCAAATATGGCAAAAGATAACAATCCAATAGAAGCTTACAGAATGGCTGTAGCAGCAGCATCAGCAACAGCTAGGGTATTAGACTTGCCAGATCGTGATTTAATAATAGAGATGCTTGATTATGTAGAAATTGAAGAATTGGAATGAAATAATCGTCCCTATAGCCTTTAATTGGCTAGGGACGATTATTATTTTAAAAGTCTCTTTTCATATAAGATTTAATTGCCAGCTTAATTGATATAAAAATAATAACTATAACTAAGATGATAATACTTATTAAGATTATGGATTTATTTTGTTCTAAAAAGTTGAGGATTTGCTTAAAGTCTTTTATAAAGAATCCTAAAGACATAGCTATAATTCCTATAATGAATATAGGCATTAGAGCATAAGTTTTTGCTTTAGTATAGCCGTATTTGAAAAATATAGGATACTGAAGAGCTGTAACTACCGCATATACAACAAAATTGATAGCAAGAGTAATTAATATATCAATATTCATTGGAATATTTTTTATTAAAGTAATTATTAAATAAAAAATTAAACCTATTAAACTTGTCATTATATAAAGAAGACCTGCTAAAATATATCTGCCAACTACTACATCCTTACAGTCTATGGAAAAAATCCTGTATAGACCATCAATACCTGAGTTTTCGCCAACTAAGAACGGATATGATGAAAAAATCATAGCAAATATCATAGTAATTGACATCATTACATTAGGACTATCCATAAGTTCCATATAAAAAAGTGCTAAGACAGTCATTATAATGAAGTTCTTTAAGGTAAAATATGGTTTTATTGAAATTATATCTAGTTTTATTAATTTTTTAATATCCATTATTTCCTCCCATAATAAATCATTATTTCATCAATGCTCGGCTCTTCTACCAATAAGTCAAGATTAGACTCATAATCCTCCTTTAGAGCCAGAGCTTCAAAGTTAACTTTAGTAGTCTTCACTCCAAAAATTTTATAATTTCGTATTTTATCAAAATCGTTAATTCCACCCTTGATAAGTAAGAATTTTTCATAAAATTCATCTTTAGTACCTTCAAATACAATTTTTCCATCGTCTATAAAAATAATATAGTCTGCAATCCTATGAAGGTCTTGGGTTATATGGGTTGAAAATAAGACAGTGTTCTGATCATCTTCCATAAATTCTAAAATTATATTCACAAGCTCATCTCTCATGGCAGGATCTAAACCACTGGTAGGTTCATCTAGGATAAGAATTTTTGCCTGATGAGAGAAGGCAATAGATAGCATAAGTTTTATTTTCATCCCTCTTGAAAGTTCTGATACTTTTTTTTCTTTTTCAAGTCCAAATTTTTCAAGATAAGAAAAATAACTATCAGAATCCCAATTTTTGTATCCCACATACATGGCTTTGTTAACTAGTTTCAATGTCCAATCTTTGCCTAGAAAAGAATCATCCATAACTAGACCTACATCTTGAAGGTAAGATAGATCATTTATACTTTGTCCATCAATTAATATTTCTCCATCATAATTTATCAATGATAATAGGGCTTTGATCGTAGTTGTCTTTCCCATACCATTTTTACCAATGAATCCAGTGACAAATCCTTTTTTAATAGCAAAATCATTTGGTCCAAGAATAAACTTTGGATAAGTTTTAGACAGATTTTTAGCAACAATCTTATCAGTCATTAAAATCTCCTTCATATAAGTATTCCAACACTTTAATTAAATCACTTTTTGTCATTCCAATATCTTTAGCCATACTAATGGCACTTAATAGAGATTCCTCTAATTTTTTTTGCTTTTCTTCAAACTTAAGCTTAGGATCATAATTTCCTACAAAAGTTCCAAGACCCTGCCTTGACTCTATAAAACCTTCAAGTTCCAGCTCATCATAGGATTTTTTTACAGTCAAAATAGATATAGAAAGTTCTCGAGCAAGAGATCTTACAGATGGAAGCCTCTCTCCTGGAGAGACATTTCCTTGTAGAATCTCATCTTTAATAGCATTTTTTACTTGTTCATAAATAGGTATTGGAGAACCATTTTTTATAATAATTTTCAATTTTATCTTCTCCTTTATAACAGTATATAACAGCTTATAACACCTGTCAATTATATAGTGATTTTACTCAAATATATAATAATTTTTTCTATTCAATCAGATCTATGGAGTTTCTCTACCAAGTTTGCAAACTTTAGCTATCCGCCTAAATTATAGTTTTATATAAAAATAGTGACTGATTAACTTAAAAATATTAACCAGTCACTATTTTAGTTTTCCTTATATTTTCTTATTAAATATATCAAATAAATTAGCAATGCTAGGGTCCTAGACTTACCAGATCGTGATTTGATTATCGATATGCTAGATTATGTAGAGATTGAAGAAATTGAATAAAAACTCTCTTAAATATTATCATTTAAAATTCTCAAGCAATATTTATTTTAAATAATACATCAAAAATTGGAGGGCCACTTTAAGTAAGTTCCGATATCCCCTCCAAACCACCCCGCAAACTTCACCCCTAAGCGGGGAGCGTAATTAATTAAATAATAAAAGATAGGCAATAAGTGCCTATCTTTTTTTACTTATTCTTATCTGATTTTATCAATTCTCTTAAAGCTTCAACTGCTACTTTTATAGCCATTTCTGTATCGTGTACTACTGGATTTTCTAGTCCAGCTTTTTCTCTTTCCTGATTAGCTACTACTAAAAAGCATGAGCCGCATCTAACATTTAAGTAGTTTGCAACTGTAAAAAGTGCTGCTGATTCCATTTCACTTGCTAGAGTTCCCATTTTAAGCCAAGCATTCCATTTATTTTCAAGTTCATAGGAAATTGGCATTTTATCTGGCTCATGTTGGCCGTAAAAACTATCCTTGCACTGAACAACTCCTACATGGCTAGTTAAATCCAACTTATTACTTGCATTTTTAAGAGCAGATGTGATTTCAAATGTGCTTACTGCAGGAAACTCTATGGGAGCGTATTCCTTGCTAGTACCCTCTGCTCTAATGGCAGCATTTGCAATAACTATATCTCCACTTTTTATATTTTTCTGCATACCACCGCAAGTACCTACACGGATAAAAGTGTGAGCTCCGATTTTTGTAAGCTCTTCCATGGCAATAGCCGCTGATGGACCTCCGATGCCTGTAGATGTAACAGAAACTTTTTCACCATTTAAGTATCCTGTATAAGTGACATATTCACGGCGGTCTCCTACTAATTTTGCATCATCAAAGTGAGCTGCAATTTTCTCACATCTTTTTGGATCGCCTGGAAGGATTACATATTTTCCTATATCGCTAGCATCTACCCCTATGTGGTATTGCTTATTATCTTCACTATAGTTCATAATTGCTCCTATTTAATATTTATGGCAATTCAATCTTGATAAATTCAATGTTATTGCGATTTAAAAGCTCTACTGCATATTCATCCATCCTGTAAGCTTCACTGTAATAAATCTTACTTATACCTGCTTGTATCAAACTTTTTGTACAGTTAAGGCATGGAAAATGAGTTACATAGCAAATGCAATCTTTTACAGATATCCCCTCTTTGGCACAATATAAAAGTGCATTCATTTCTGCATGGATGGTTGCTATACAGTGACCATCACGCATGGTATGCCCTATTTCATCACAATGTGGATTGCCTTTTATAGAACCATTATACCCAGTTGTGACTATTCTGTGATCATTGTTTACTATTACACAACCCACATAAGCCCTATCACAGGTCCCTCTTTGGGAAACTGTGATAGCAAGGTTCATAAAATATTCATCCCAAGTCAATCTATCTTTTGCCATATATACTCCTTGAAATTTAAAATTTAAGTCTTATCTTAAATAGAATATCAAATAGTTTTATGCTAATCAAGAGACCAAGTACATAAATGGCTAAAGCTAGCATAATTGAACTTGATACAAGAATTGTCTCTGATATTATAATGTAGAATAAACTTGTAAAACTCAATATGCCTAATACTTTAACAATTTTTTCTATAGGATTTGAAATAATCATATATCCGGATTTTTCACCGCTTAATTTTTGGCTAACAAAATATGCCAAAACTGCCCAAAGAATTGATACTAATAAAAATCCAAACAAATATGCATATTCATCCTTAGTATAGGTTATAGAAATGAAGGGCTTAGCAATTGCAGGTACTTTTTCCATGAAGCTTTCATATTTTTGGTCTATATTAAAAGTTGGATTTTCATTAAAGTTTTGATTAAATATTGATATTATAACCCTAATGTTTTGCCAAATAAGCTCTAATCCTCCCAGGGCAACTATCATCATACCAATATGGCCTAGGAAGTTTCCAGCAATCATTCCCGTTGATACAACTAATATACTAGTTGCTAACATGGTTAGAATAAATTTGCTTGCAAATTCTCCGATACTTGGATTGCCTACAATATTTGATAAATTAGATGCACTTAATATAAGTGAGCTGGTAAGTAAATTTATTATAAATAATCCTAATCCTAAAGCAAAGACAATTAAAGCTTTCATCCATACTTCATCACGTTTTTTCCATGGTAACATAGTTGTAAATTCATAATAAGGGAAGGATTGTTCCATTGACGTGATTAGAAATCCTATCACACTTACAAAAAACATAATAGGAGCAAATAAATTAGTTTTATAATATTCTCGGCTTATGCCTTTTTCAGATATAAAATATTTAGCCTGCATATAAACCGATGCTTGATTCATCAGCTCATAGTCTCTATCATCACCCTCATAATCTGCTGGATAATAACCATATTCATCAGGACCAGAAAAACTTAAGTCATACTTTTTCTTAAATTTTTCAAAAATTTCATCTGATGCTTGGATATATTTTTTATCAAATTTTCCATCCCTTTTTGGAATATCTTCACCCAAATCATTTGCCATACCATCAACAGTCCTTTCTACCATGACTTGGTATCGGTCAAGTTGCTCTCGGGCACTAAGTCCATTTAGCATCAGAGTGAGGATTGTCAGAAGGATAATCCATACAGAAAACCTCTTCCAAACTAGTTTAAATAATTTTTTTAAATCACTCATTATTTAGCTCCTTCTTCCAAATAGAAATAATCTTCTACTTTCATCTCAAGCCTATCATATTGAACAATCTCAGGAGAATCTAATAATTTTAAAAGATCTTTCTCCTCCATATCAATTAAGATATTATAGACCCTACCAATATGTGAAATAATTACTGACCTAGACCTAATTTCTCCTGGCAAATCTTTTTTTACAACAATTTGAATTTTGTTTATATTTTTATTTTCATCCGCATTTGTTGTTGTTAGATGACCTTCTTTAGATAAGTAAAGTATTTCATCGCAAATCCCACTTAAGCCAGCTAGTTCATGGCTTGAAGCAAAAACTGCACAATCCTTATCCCTGGCATCAAGCAAATATTCGATGATGTGACGTTTATTTATTACATCCATCCCATCTAATATCTCATCTACCAGCAGTACTTCAGCATTTGTTGCAATTATTGTAATTAAACCCAAAAGATTTTTCTCACCCTTTGATAAATTTCTTACATTTTGATTTAGATTATAATCATATTTACTTATTTCTTCTGTAAAAAACTTTTCATCAAATCTAGGATAAATAATCTTATAATAGCCCGGGATTTCTTTAATTTTATCGTAGTTAAAATAATCAAATCTATCAGGTAAATAGGCGATTTTTTCAATAGTTCTTGGATTAATAGCCAAAGAGTTTCCATCTATTTTAAATTTGCCGCTATCAGCGCTATAAATCCCTGCTAAAATTTTAAGAAGAGTAGTTTTACCAGAACCATTTCTGCCAACAAGACCAGTAATTTGACCCTTTTTTAAATTTAGGGATACATCTTCTAAAACTTTTCTATTATCAAAGCACTTATTTATATTTATTGCCTCAACGATCACTATAATCACCCGCCTTTTCATACATACTTATAACTTCATTTAGGGTAATCCCTAAGTATCTTGCCTCAATTAAGTCATTTTGAAGTTTTTTATTTATCTCATCTACTCTATTATTTATCTTCTCATCATCAAAACAAATAAAAGTGCCTATTCCGGCTTTAGTTTCAATAATGCCTTGTCGATCCAACTCTCTAAATGCTTTAGAAACGGTCGCTTGATTTATCAAAAGCTCACGAGAAAGCTCCCTAACAGACGGAAACTTATCCCCATTTGAAAAATATCCCTTGGCAATAGCCAACTTCGTTTGTTCTACAATTTGCAAATAAAGAGGTGTCTCAGAGTTTGGATTAAGTTCAAACAAATCATTTGCCTCCTAATAAGTGTTTTGTGTTCCGCCATACACTGATATAATTATAGCATTATTTGTATATTTTTCAAATACAAAGACCATACTCTATTAAAAGAATATGGTCTTTATAAATTTAATCATCTGTTCCTAAAATTTCATTTATTTTAGATGAGTAGATATTCGCCTTATTACCAAATACTGCTTGTACACCATTTTGAACATCAACTACCGCTGTTGCTCCAAGATTTTTTAGTGCTGCATGATCTACTCTTGTCTTATCTTTTACAGTAACTCTTAATCTAGTTGCACAAGCTGTAACATGTTCTATATTTTCTTGACTACCTAGCGCATCTATTATTTGCACAGAAATGTTTCCTAAATCAGAATTATTCTCAGTTATTACATTTTCTCTTTGATTCTTCATTTCTACATTCATTCCAGGAACAGCTACTTTATATTTACTTACTAGAGTTCTAAATAGAAAATAATAAACTAATGCCCAAATAATACCAACTGGAATGACTCTTATCCAATTAGTTTTATCATTTCCTTGTAAAGGACCAAATAAAATAAAATCTATCAATCCACCAGAAAAAGTATTTCCTACCCTTACGCTTAGCAGGTCAGCTACAAAAAATGATACCCCATCTAAAAATGCATGGATCACATATAGCCAAGGAGCAGAAAATAAAAATGAAAATTCAATTGGTTCTGTGATTCCTGTTAAAAATGATGTTAAAGCTGAACTTAAGTAAAATCCTTTGTTTTTAGCTCTATTTTCTTTAGGTATTGAATGATACATACCAAGGCAAGCTGCCGGCAAAGCAAAAATCATAGTTGCAAATCTTCCAGCAAAAAATCTAGTTCCTCTTGTGTATAATCCAATATGATTTGGATCAGCTAATTGAGCGAAAAATATATTTTGGGCCCCAGAGATTAAATCTCCTGCTACTGTTTCTGTACCACCTAAAGAAGTATACCAAAATAATGGATAAATTGTATGATGAAGACCAACTGCACCTGTTAATCTTAAAAAGAAACCATAAAAAAACGATCCAATCGTACCAAGATTTGCTATCCACTCTCCTACTTGCTCTAGTGCATTTTGAATTGGTGGCCATATGAGGTAAAAAGCAATTCCTATTAATATAGCTGATAGAGCAGAAATAATAGGCACAAATCTATTTCCCCCAAAAAAGCCTAAGAATTCTGGAAGTTGGATCTGACGATATTTGTTATGCAAAGTTGTAACAATTAATCCAATAACCAATGCTCCCAAAACACCAGTGTCAATACTTGCATCCTTTGAAGAAAAGTTTTCTAATAGTACTGCAATCGTTCCCGCATATACTAAATACGCCACTGCTGCAGACAAACCTGCAGTACCCTTATCTCCATTTGCAAGACCAACTGCAACCCCTATTGTAAAAATTAAAGGCAGATTAGCAAAAACTGCATTTCCAGCTGCTGACATTATTGAAAAAATTGTTTGTAGCCAGCTAGCTCCTAAAAATGGAAAGGCTGCAATAGATGCATCATTTGATAAAGCCGCACCAAGCCCTAAAAGCAAACCTGCAACTGGAAGTATTGCTATAGGCAGCATGAAAGCTTGTCCTAGCCTTGAAAATTTCTTAAACATACTCTCTCCTTACATATTAATAATAATTTATATTATAACATGCAAACCTTATCTTGAAAATGAAAAAAGAGCACTCTATGTGCTCTTTTCTAAAACAATGTAGCAAAGGGTTTGGCTATTTTGCCTACTGCTTTTGTTGCAATTGGCATGTTTACTACATCTTCCATTGTAATTTTTGTTGCTATGTTAAAAAATATATCAAAATCGCTTTTTATATCCACTAGGGCTGCCGTGTCTTTCATCCATACTCCGCATTCAAAATTTAAATAAAGGGCCCTATAATCTAGGTTTATTGTTCCTACAAAACCATAAGTATCATCTGCTAACCACACTTTTGAATGGGAAAAACCTGGTGTATATTCAAATATTTTTACCCCATTGCCTATCAATGTTTTGTAATGGGTTTTTGCTAAGGCAAAGGCGACTTTTTTGTCTGGTATGTGAGGTAGACATAATCTTACATCTACTCCCCTTTTTGCAGCATTTGAGAATGCATTTACTATTTCATCTTCTACAATAAAGTATGGGGTCATAATGTAGACATACTCTTTTGCATTATTTAAAAAAGAAATTATAGAATTTTTTCCATAAAATTCGGTGTCCATGGGACTATCTGAAAATGGCATTGCTAGCCCCTCACTATCTATTGCCATTTTCCTTGGCAAATATGGACTAAAATCTTCTATATCATCTCCAACTGCATTCCACATTTGTAAAAACATTACTGTAAATGATTCGCAAGCTTGGCCTTTTAAGCGAATCCCGCAATCTTTCCAATGGCCAAATCTTTCAAAAACATTAATGTATTCATCAGCTAAATTTATACCGCCAGTGAAGGCATATTCATTGTCTATTACAAAAATTTTCCTATGGTCACGGTTATTATAATAAGTTGACATAACTGGCATAAGTGGAGAGAATACTCGGCAATTAATCCCCATAGATTCCATTTCATTTGGAAAATCATTTTTTACTCTAGTTAAAAGATTTGTCCCATCTATTAGTAGCCTTACTTCTACACCTTCTTCTACTTTTTTTACAAGTTCTTCCAAAATAGTTCCCCACATGTAGCCATAGTCAATTATAAAAATTTCAATAAATATAAATTCCTTGGCATTTTTTATAGCTTTTAGGATATCAGCAAAAATATCCTCACCTACGGGATAATATTTGGTAGCTGTGTTTTCGTAAAGGACAAATCCACCTAGATCATAAAAATAATTTTGCATATTGTATAGCTCACGGTCAGTTTCTTTTAGGCTATCGATCATGTCAATATCGCGATTATGATATTTCCTAGAAATCTTCTCAATCTCCATGATTTTTCTCTGCTCTTTTTTATAACCAATACTTAAGTATGCCAGCAAAAATACCATGGTTGCAAAAGAAGGAAATATTGCTATTAGCATAAACCATGATAACTTGTAAGATTCATTTATAGAATCCATATTTAAAATTACAAGCATAACTATAGTACTTAATACAGTATCTCCCCCAATTAAAACGGTAGGGTCTATATTTAAATGTTTATAAAGATAAACCATTGCTCCAAATTGCAACATAATCAGGACAAAAAATACACCGGCTCTTGAAAAAATTAGAGATACTAATGACTTTTTTGTTTTTTTGACATACTTATTTTTATTTACTTTTTCTATAATATTAAATCGATCTTCTTTCATAAGATTATTATAGCAAATTTTAATCTTTTAGTTAATTGACAAAAGGTCTATAATTAATATCATATTAATAAGGAGTAAATAATGAGTAAAATTCTTTTGATAAGCGATTTTGTATCACGAGGGAAAATCGCTGGAAATATGATGGAACCTGTGCTTTCTTACAGTGGCCATGATGTTTTTTTTCTACCTTCAGCTTTAATTTCAAATAATTTTTCCAAGGGGAAAGTTACTATTTTTGACACCACTGATTATATAAAAAATAGTTTAAAAGTCTGGCAGGAACTTGGCTTTGATTTTGATTTAATATTTTTAGGCTATATCAATGATATGAAGCAGAAAAATATTATTTTTTCATACTTAGAATCTCTAGAAAAAAAACCTTTAATAATTTTGGATCCTATAATGGGAGATAATGGCAGTCTCTATAAGGGGGTTGATGAGGAAAAAATAAATATCTATAAGGAATTTTTAGATATTGCTGATATCACCATGCCAAATATTACTGAGGCAAATTTTTTAGCGTTAGATAATTTTAATGAATTAAAGTCAATTAGCAAAAATTATATAATTACTAGTCTTAATGATGAAAATGGATACTATAATCTAGCTATTGGCAATGATATTAAAAAAATTTACTACAAAAGAATTGACCATAATTTTGCTGGAACTGGTGACTTATTGGATGCACTCTTTATAAATTATTATCTAAAAACAAGTGATTTTAATTTATCAAATAAGCTTGCATCAGATAAAATTTATGAAATATTGTCTAAGCAAAAAAGCGATCATCCAGATGACATTGAAATATATATTGAAGAATACTTGTATATTTTAGATAATGGAGGCAATTTTGCTAGATAGTAAATATTACAAAAGAGCACTTTCAATAGCTTGGCCTGCGGTCTTCGAGTCCTTTTTTATAGCACTTGCTGGTATGATAGATACATTTATGATTTCTTCTTTGGGACCTGAGGCAATTGCTGCAATAGGACTTACTACCCAGCCGAAGTTTTTGGCTATTACATCTTTTTTTGCAATATCAAGCGCAGTATCAGCCCTAGTTGCAAGACGACAGGGTGAGGATAATAGAACAAAGGCCAACCAGACCTTAGCAACTTCAATTTTAATATCTATGATTTTTGTTGTTATTACAACAATTATTATGATAAGATTTGCAGATCCAATCTTAGTTTTTGCTGGAAGTGATGAAAGCACTCACACTATGGCCAAAGAATATTTTAATGTAATTATGCTTGGAATAGTCTTTAATGCCTTGTCAATGACTATTAATGCGGCTCATAGAGGTGCTGGTAATACCAGAATTGCCTTTATAACCAATCTTGTTTCATCAATTGTAAATATATTTTTCAATTACTTACTAATTGAGGGCAATTTGGGTTTTCCTGCTCTTGGAACAAAGGGTGCAGCTATTGCGACAGTAATAGGTGCGGCAGTTTCAACAATTATGTGCTTTTATTCACTTAGAAAGAAAAATTCCTACCTAAATCTAAAAGAAATGGCCTATGGTGGTATAAGGATTAGCAAAACCATTGCAAAAGAAATTTCAAATCTTGGAGTCAATATTTTTATTGAGATTATGTCCATGAGGATAGGATTTTTCATAACAGCCCTTACAGCTGCAAGGCTTGGTACAGATTATTTTGCCGTACATAATGTTGGTATGAACTTGCTTTCACTTTCTTTTTCTTTAGGAGATGGTATGAGTGTTGCAGTTATTACCCTAACTGGAAATAATCTGGGTGCTGGACGCAAGAATGAAGCTATTGCTTACGGTAAGGCCTGCCAGCAAATAGGATTTATTATGGGAATTATCATTTCTATAGTATTTATGATATTTGGTAGAGCGATATTTAGCCTATTTTTCAATGACCCAAGTATAATCGAAAAAAGTGATATAGTAATAAGATATATTGGATTTATAGTAATCTTTCAAATACTTCAGGTAATCTATGGTGGATCTTTAAGATCTGCTGGAGATGTTAAATATACCCTATTTGTGGCAATTATATCTGTAACAATCGTAAGATCAGTTGCAACTCTAGTTATGGTAAATATGCTAAAACTAGGACTAGATGGTATTTGGATAGCAATTCTAACTGATCAAGCAAGTAGATTTATTGGATTAAGACATAGGTTTAAAAAAGGAAAATGGGTTGATTTAAAAATTTAGAGGGAAATTATGAGAAGAGTTTATAAATTTTTAGCATCTATTGTTCTAATATCTGCAATATTTACAGGATGCGAAAAAAAGGTTGAGGAAGTAAAACCCACAGAAACCACCACAACTATTATAGAGGTGGATAAAGATAAAAATGAAAATCAAGATGATGAAGAAAGTGATGAAGACACTAGCGAAAAAACTGAAGAAAATAATTAAAAAAACTGATTGGTGTTTACCAATCAGTTTTTTATTTACTCTGCAGAGATAAGCTCCACAGTTGATGTTAATATATCCGAATATGAATATGACACTGTACGTTCCACATCAAAGTCGTTATTTACTTTTACAGTAAAGACGCTAGGAAATGCATTTACAATGACACCCGTTTTTGTTTTTATACGTTTACGTCCCATATCAGCTTTAAGAATTACCTCTTTGCCGATATTTCTCTTGACTTCCTGTCTGATGTCATTTACTGATCTTTGCTCCATTAAATCATCCTCTCATTAAATGCTAATATAGATTATACGACCATAAAGCACTTAAGTCAAGGAAGCGTAATATTATACTAAATGTCTAATGGTGTGTCAAATATTTTTATAAAAAGCTTTGTAAGCTAGTACTGTCTCATATAAATCAGCCTTGCTTACAAGTTCTGTTGGTGCGTGCATAGAAATAACTGGAGTTCCACAATCGACTACATCCATTCCGTATTCTGCAAGAATAAAGGCAATTGTGCCCCCACCTCCTGCATCTACCGCGCCAAGCTCGCCTGTTTGGTAGATTACATTTTCTTTTTCAAAAGCCATTCTTACTTCTGATAGATACTCTGCATTTGCATCATTTGATCCACCCTTTCCACCGCTACCGGTGTATTTGGTAAGGGCCACCCCGCATCCAAATTGTGCTGAGTTATCTATTTCTGATACATCTTTGAAATTTGGATCGTAAGCGAGTGTTACATCTGCTGATAGAACTTTTGAATTTGCAAGAGATTTTTTAAGACTAATAAGATTTGCCTTGCCTTGGATATTTAATAGCTCTAGCACTACATTTTCAAAAAATTGTGAAGTCATAGCAGTTGCACCACGTGATCCAATTTCTTCCTTATCTACAAATAAGGCTACCGCAGTTTTTGATGGATTTTTTATATCAAGTATTGCGTTTAATGTTGAGTAAGCACAAACTCTATCATCTTGGCCGTGGCCTATTATCATAGAGTTATCAAGACCTGCATTACGTGCTTTTATTGCAGGAACAACTTCAAATTCTGCGGTGATGAAGTCTTCTTCTTCGATACCATATTTTTCGTTTAGGATTTTTAAAATATTTTTCTTAACCGGATTATCATCTTCATCAGCAAGTGGGATTGAGCCAACTATTACCTTTAATTGTTCCCCTTCAATAACTTCGCTAGCTGATTTTTGCATTAATTTTTTAGAAAGGTGGATTAATAGCTCTGATATTGTAAATACTGGTTCATCGTCGTTTTCTCCAATAGAGACTTCAATTTTTTCGCCGTTTTTGTTAAAAATCACTCCATGTAGGGCTAAAGGAATAGTTGTCCATTGGTATTTTTTAACCCCTCCATAATAGTGAGTTTTAAAATATGCAATATTATTATCTTCTGAAAGAGGGACAGGTTTTAAATCTAGCCTTGGTGAATCAGTATGTGCACCAACAATATTCATCCCTTTCTCCAAGTCTTCATTGCCAATTACAAACAAAGCAACTGCCTTGTTTTTATTTACAACATAAACTTTATCGCCTGCTTTTAAAGAATTTTCACTGATTTTTTTATCAAGACTTACAAAATCTTTAGCCTCAGCACGTTTTATAATCTCATTTGTAGCAAGTCTTTCAGTTTTTGCTACATTTAAGAAATCTATATAGTCTTTTGAGATTTCTTCGAGTTCATTTTTTTGATTTTGATCAATGTTTAACCAAACATTTTTTCTCTTATATTCCATAATTTTCCTTAAATAAATTTCCAAATATTTTTTGTATAGGCTACTGGATCTTCAATTTCTAGGCCTTCTATTAATTTTGCTTGATCTAGAAGTAGATTTACAATTTCATTCTTATTTTCATCATCTTTTGCATTTTCTAAAAGCTCATAAGCCTTAGAATTTTTATTTATTTCTAGCACTTTTTCTGCCTTTACAGCTGGACCTGTTGGATTATTTTTAAGGGCCTTTTCCATTTCTATCGAAATATCTCCCCTTTGTTTTATCATCGCAGGAATGTCTCCCATTTTTTCGCTAAATTTAATGTCCACAACATCTTCAGGCAGATTTTCTAAAAGTTTTTCGATTAACTCTTTTTGACCTTCATCACTTGTTTGCTCTTCATCTTCTTCAGCAAGAGATTTAAATTTAAGTCCATCATATTCTTCTAGCATTTTTACTAAAAATTCATCTATTGGCTCATCTAGTAATAATACATCCTGATCATCATTAACTAGGGCTAGGGCTGGTGAATTTTTGATTTTTTCTATAGAATCTCCTGTTGCATAAAGAATATTTTCATCTGTTGATTTTGCTTTTTCTTTATATTCTCTAAGTGAGATTAATTTATCTTCATTTTTAGAATAAAATAGCAATAGGTCTTGTAAATCTTCCTTATTTGATCCAAAGGATTCATAAATTGCCACTTTTATATTATTTCCAAATTCTTTGAAAAAGTCAGCGTATTTTTCTGGCTCATTTTTTTGTAAATCAAGCAAGTGCTTACGGATTTTTTTGTTAATTTGTTTTGAAATCACCCTTAATTGCCTGTCTTGTTGTAAGGTTTCTCTGGAAATATTTAGGGTAAGATCATCACTTTCTACAACACCTTTTGCAAATGAATAGGAATCATCTAATAAATCTTCGCTGCGGTCCATAATTTTTACACCGTGAGTGTATAATTGAAGGCCTTTTTGATAATCTTTTGAGTAATAATCAAATGGAGCTTTTTTCGGAATGTAAATTAGGGCCTTAAACTGAACTGTTCCTTCGGCAGCAAAGTGAATCCATGAAAGTGGTTCATCAAATCCAAAGTGTTGGTCTTGGTAAAATCCAATGTAGTCTTCATCAGATAATTCACTTTTATTTTTCTTCCAAATAGGTGTTTCAGAATTTAGAACTTCAAGCTCTTTATAATCTTCATACTTTGGATCCTCATCTGTGCTATCTTCGGAAAGTCTAGTTTTTGTAACTTCCATTTTAATTGGATAACGGATGTAATTTGAATATTTGCTTACTAAATTTCTGATTCTAAATTGATCTAAATAGTCATCGTAGTTTTCATCTTCTGTATTTTCTTTTAGGAAAAGTGTAATTTCTGTGCCTTGGTCATCTTTATGAGTTTCTGATATTTCAAAACCATCTGCATTTTCACTTTCCCAGAGATATCCAGTATCTTGACCATATTTTTTAGTTTTTACAACTACCTTATCAGCCACCATGAATGCAGAATAAAATCCTACACCAAATTGACCGATTAGGTCTTTGATATCAGAATTTTCGACAGTATTTTTAAATGATTCTGTGCCAGATTTAGCAATTGTTCCCAGATTTTCGATTAAATCCTCTTTATCCATACCAATTCCGGTATCTTTTATGGTTAAAGTACGATCATCTTTATCCACTATAATCTCTATATAATAATCATCTTTTTGTGTGTCATTGTCTGATTTTAAGTCTTTATAATATAATTTGTCCAAAGCATCGGATGCATTGGAGATTAATTCTCTTAGGAATATTTCCTTGTTTGTGTAGATAGAATTAATCATTAAATCCATGACTTTTTTAGCTTCAGCTTTAAATTCTTGTTTCATATTCCCTCCTTAGCACTCTAAGTGTCTAACTGCTAATATTATACTAAATAGACTTTATTTTTCAATTTGACTTAGTTCTTTTCCCTTAGCCACAAGTTGTTTTTGGATGGCAAGTCTTTCTTTTATCAGCTCATCTTTTCTCCTAGCTAATTTGTTTTTATTTATCATTGTTACAAAAATTAAACTTAAAATAAATATAACTATAAAAAATCCTACACTCTGATTAGTAGTTATAGAAAATTGTTTGACAATGAGAGTAGCAAGAGCTGATGCTATTAATGGTATGACAAATAATTGGAAAAATGATACATTTTTTCCTAGGTTATTTATCATTTCATTTTTTTCTTTTAATTCTTCTCTTAATTTTAATATTTCATCTGTTAATATCTTTTTTTGATCCATAATATTGACCTTTCTTTGATTTTCTATTATTATACTTATTATCGATAGGAAACATAATCCCTAGTAAATCACTTGCTAATACTAGTTTTAAAGGTACCATTATATTATAAAAAGGGGGCAGAAAAATGGAAGATACAAAACAAACAACTGGCAAAGTTGAAATCACTCGCGATATGCTAATCGGTGAGATTATTCAAGCAAAACCAGAAACTATAAATACACTCCTTATGGCAGGTATGGGTTGTATATCATGTCCTTCATCATTATATGAAACACTTGATGAAGCATGCATGGTACACGGCATGGATCCAGATTACCTACTTGAGGAATTAAATAAATAAAACTCGAGGCTAAAAGCTTCGAGTTTTTTGTTTATATATTTGTTAGTAATAAGTAAGCAAAAATTAAAAGAAATAAAGTTAAGACAACTATGATAATAATATTGCTGGTTTTATTATCTTTATAATCTGCTCTTTTATATTCAATTTTATCTATTAAAAGTGTAGCTGAATAAATTATCCAGATACTAAGTAGAAAGTGCCCCTTTTCTACACTATTATTGACTGCTCCACTGCCATTCCAATGGATTAGTATGAGGTCAGGTAAATTTTTAAAATTTATTATTGCAATAACTGTTAATAAATAAAATGCTATTTTAAGCAACCGATAAGCCTTATTAAAACTAGTTTTTTTCATATAATCATCTCTTATTTATTCTAATTATATCTCCACATATCTATTATCATTGCTTAATTCAAACAAAAATCTTATAAAAGATTCCTTATAGCCTACAAATTTATTGGCTTTTCTTAAAGCGAGGACTCCCTCAAGTTTCTCCCATCTGGCATCTGCTACTTCTTCTTTTTGTAATACCAGATCATCTAAATTTATATCGGCATGCAGGATATAAAAATCATCAAATCCTAGGGGGAAATTTGCAGTTAGACTTGGTCTTATATTTGTAAAATCAATCTTTATTCCAAGTTCTTCAAATAATTCTCTTTGAGCTCCGATAGCTGATGATTCCGTCGTGGACACCGCTCCACCACAGCTTACATCCCAAAGGCCAGGCATTTTTTTATTAAAGGTACGTTGTTGGATTAAAAGTTCGCCATTGCTATTAAAAATACACACATGGACAACCATCCTATAAAAACCCTTGGGTTGGGCTGATCCTCTTATATAAGTTTTTGTTGTTTTTTGCCTATTTTCATCATATAAATCCATTATTTCATCCATAAGCTCACACTCCTTATAAATTCATACCCCAAATTATATTTAAAGAAAAAAATCCTAGCTAATTGAACTGACCCCTTAAAGTTGGACCTAATCAACTTAAGGAGGTCAGTTTTTTATGGCAAAATATAGAACAGAATTCAAATATAA
>NZ_JAEUYX010000012.1 GCF_016798225.1 Anaerococcus sp. mt242
AGAGCCCCAGCCTTCCAAGCTGGTTGCGAGGGTTCGATTCCCTTCACCCGCTCCAAGTCACTTGTAGTGTTTCAGATGCATAGCATCTGAAATCTTCGAGATGAGCATAGCGAATCCGAAGAACTAAGCGAGAGAAGCATAAACTTCTTGAGTGCACAAAAAATTAAATTTTTGCGTCATTAGCTCAGCTGGATAGAGCGTCTGGCTACGGACCAGAAGGCCTGGGGTTCGAATCCTCAATGACGCGCCAGATTTCAATAAACCCTTGTAAGTACTATGTTTACAAGGGTTTGTTTTTTAAATTGTTACAAATTTGATTACGATAGCTTGATATCTTACATTGGAAAATGATTTATTTATGTTATAATAACTATAAAGACAAAACTTTAACACAATGGTTAAATTCAATAGCCATCAATTGCATATGGAGGTTTATATGAAATTAGACAGAAAGTTTGTATCAAAATATTATGAGCATGTAGATGATTTTCCTGATTTAGATATTGATCTTTCTAAGACAATACTTCTTATTGTTGACTATCAAAATGAATTTTGTCTGACTGATTTTGGAGAAGCTAAGGAATTTAAAGAACAAGGTATGTGGGATTCTTGGAAACCATATTTTGACAAAATGCATGAAGTTGCTTTACCTAATACTGAAAAAGTTTTAAAATATTTTAGAGACAATGATTTATTAGTTTCATATGGACTTATTGCTTGCCAAAGAGAAGATGGACGTGATAGATCACCAGTTCAAAAATCTGATGGTTGGAATAATATGCTCATGCCTGTAAATTCATTTGCAGCAGAGGTTGTAGATTCTTTAAAACCAATTGATGATGAAATAGTTGTTTATAAGACAACTGACTCTGTAACAACTGGAACGAATTATCTACACTTATTAGACAATATGGAAATAGAAACTGTTGTTGTCTGCGGAATGGTTACTGACCAATGTGTGGCTTCTACTGTAAGAGGTCTTGCTGATGCTGGTTATGATGTTATAACAGTACATGATGCTTGCATTGCAGCTTCAGAAGAGCTTCATGATGCAGAACTTAAAATAATGAATGTAATTTATACTTATGTTTTAAGCACAGAGGATACATTGAACTTACTAGAAAAAAGCAAATAATAAAATTATAAGTAAAGGGGCCTTATGGCTCCTTTTTTATTGTTAAAAATACTCTTATAAGTACAATATGCTTATAAAAACTAAATTTCTAAGGAGCTAATATGCTTAATGATATTAATAAAGTTGCCCAAGATACAATCAATGCAATCAATGAGAAAATAAAAAATTTAAATACCTTAAATATAATAGTAGCTGGGAAAACCGGAGTAGGAAAATCTACTTTAATAAATGCTGTTTTTAAAGATAATATCGTACAAACAGGGATGGGTAGACCAGTTACAAATCATATGAGAAAGATTAGTAAAAAAGATATACCATTAGCAATCTATGACACTAGAGGATTTGAACTAGGCAAGGATGTCCAAGAAGATGTGAAGAAGGAAATACTTGATACTATTAAAGATGGTCTTGCTTATAATGATATAAATAAAGCCATACACTGTATTTGGTATTGTATAAATACTGGTTCAAATAGGATTGAACCTGAGGAAATAGAATGGTTAAGAGAGCTATCGGAAGAAAATAATTCTACACAAGTGCCAATTATAGTAGTTTTAACTCAGACTATTTCTAAGAAAAATGCAGAAGAAATGAAAAATCTTATTTTAGATGAGAATTTAGATATTATCCAAGTGATACCAGTACTTGCAAAAGACTATGAAATTGAAGGTCTGGGTACTGTAAAAGCTTTTGGTCTGGATACATTAATCCAAGTAATGGGTGAGGCCATGCCTGATGAGCTTATGGATACTCTACAACATGTGCAAATAGCAAGTTTATCTGAAAAAAAGCGAAGAGCCTCTAAAATTGTAGCAACTGCAGCACTAACAGCTACAAGCGAGGGGGCGGCCCCAATTCCTTTTGCAGACGCTGCACTTTTAATACCAACCCAAGTTACTATGATAGCTTCTATCACAGTAGTATTTGGTTTTGAGATTAATAAAACAGTTATAACAGCTCTATTATCTTCAACAATAGGATCTGGAGGAGCAACACTTTTAGGTAGAACTGTGGTTTCAAATGTATTTAAATTAGTACCAGGAGCTGGATCTGTAGCAGGGGGTGCAATATCTGCAACTACTGCAGGTATCATAACAGCAGCCCTAGGAGCAGCATATATAACAATTATGGAGATGATCTATAAGGGGGAAATGAATATAGAGGATATTTCTAGCAAAAAAGGAAAAGAAACTTTATCCAAAGTATTTAATGATAAGTTAAAATCTGGAAAAGACAATTTAGCATCATATTTAGCCATATTGTCAGATAAAAATAACAAATAGTATAATAAATCCTTAACAAAATCTTAATCTCAAAAAGAGTATCATATAATCATAATTAAATAATATTTATAGAAAGGAATAATTTATGTCTAATAAAACTTCTGATAAAAAAAGTTCTCTACCTAATTTTTTATCAGCTCTCACAGGAGCTCTTATAGGTGGACTTTTGGTATTTTTGTTAACTAATGGTTTTGGAGCAATGACTAATGATAATAGTAGCAATGAAGCTGCTAATCCTCCACAAACAAAGGCAGAAGAAGCGAATGTTTCAAAAAAAGAAATAGATAAGAGTATAGGAAATCTTGATGCTGATGATTCTGGCGCATCCATGGAGTCTAAGGTTGTAAAAAAATCTATAAATAGCGTTGTAGGAATTACAACCAAGTCTCAGGTTACCCAAGAAACATTTTGGGGTCCACAATCTGGATATGTTGAAGGAATCGGATCAGGATCTATTGTCAGCAGTGATGGATATATATTAACTAATTCTCACGTAGTAAGTAACGGTGATACTAGTGAAATTAGTGTACTTTTTAATGATGGTACAACCACACCAGCAAAACTTGTTTGGAATGACTCAACCCTAGATTTAGCTATTATTAAAGTAGAAAAGAAAAATCTACCAGCAATGGAACTAGCTGATAGTGATGATGTGGGAGTAGGTGATAGGGTTGTAGCTATTGGAAACCCACTTGGTTTTGAACTTCAATCTACAGTGACTAGCGGAATAATCTCAGGACTTAATCGTACAGTAAGTTTTCAAACTGGAGCACAAATGGATGGTTTAATGCAAACAGATGCTGCTATAAACTCTGGAAACTCTGGTGGAGCCTTACTAAACTCAAAGGGCCAACAAATCGGTATCAACTCTGCAAAAGCTGGAAATAGTGATGGTATTGGTTTTGCTATACCAATCAATACTGTAAAAAGTGTAATCGAACAAATAATAAAAAATGGAGAATATAAGTCAGTATATCTAGGCATAACTGGACAATCCCTAGACTATTTTAAACAATTCCCACAAGCAAACATGGGAGCTCTTGAGGATGTGGATGGTGTATATGTATTTAGCGACTTTGATCAAAATGGGGTTTTCCAAAAAGGAGATGTAATTACTGCAGTTGACGGCAAAAAAGTGACTGATATGGCATCATTAAGAAAGGTTCTTCTTGATTATCAAATAGGCCAAAGTGCAGAAATCACATTAATCAGAGATGGAAAAGAGCAAAAAGTTAACTTTACATTCAAAATAGATTCATCAAATGTAGATGAATATAAACAAGCTAGTCCAGAAAATAAAGTAGAAAAAAATGAGGAGGAAAATAGTAGTATTAACCCATTTAACAATCTTCCATAAAGATAAAAAGCTTGCTAGTATCTAGCAAGCTTTTATTTTTAAAATACATCGCCTTCGTTATAAACCATATCCCAAAACTTAAGTTCATAAAGCAGACAATTTTTAAAAATATCTATCAAAATATCTCTTTTTGTATCAGTCATATCCATGCCAATTTCATTTATTTCATCAACTGTCCCATCTACATATGAAAGATAAACAGGATCTAGATATCCAGTTATAAATTTGCCGTAAACATCATGATTTTTTGCCTCGGGATTTACCTTATCTATATATCTAAAAATATTTACATATCCTAAATCGCAAGCCATAAGGACCATCAAGATTTCTTCATAACCCCCAATTAATGATTGAGAAATCCTATAATTTGAATAAGAAAGATTAGTAAGATTTGAATGTCTTTTTTCAATTTCTTTAGCATCTATACCAAAATCACGCATGACCCCACGGTGGATGGCCATCTCATTTTCCATGCAATTATTTAAAAGATAGGAAAATTTGCGGATAATATCCTTATTATTTGTTTTTGTAATACCAATAGCAAAAATTTTGACATGGTCCCATAGGTAAATGTAGTCTTCTTCAAGGTAATATTTAAATTTAGACACTTCAAGGTCTCCATTTATCAAACCTAATATAAAAGGATGATTGTAAAGATCCTGCCAAATGTCCTCAGTTTTTTCGTATAAATAGTCAATAAATTTCATAAATCCTCCAATAAGTAAACCATACCTCATATTACTTTAAATTTTCTATATAACTGATATAGTATAAGTAACAGTTAAATATTTCTTTTTGTATTCGGGGTGCCAAGTGCTGAGATTATACCCGCAAACCTGATAAACGTAATAGTTGCGTAGGGAAATAAAAAAGCAATGATAACTCTTTTTTCCGAATATAAGAAAAAAGAGTTTTTTATTTTTAATTGTGAATTTGGATATAATAAGGAGATGAGTATGAAAGCAAAATTTGATGGATATGCTAATAAATATGATGAATGGTTTATGGAAAATGAAAATATGTATTTAACAGAGCTAAATGTCGTAGAGATGGCTCTTAAAAGTGTAAATACAGAAAAATCACTATCAGTTGGTTGTGGAAGTGGTTTGTTTGAAGTTTCTCTAAAAGATAGGGGAATTACCATTACTGACGGATTAGAACCATCAGAAGATATGGCTAAGATTGCAGAAAAAAGAGGTTTAAATGTAATTGTAGGTATAATCGAAGATGCTAAGCTAGAAGATGAATACTATGACTGCATTTACCTAAATGGTTCATCAACATATATAGAAGACTTAGAAAGTGCCTACAAAACAGTTTATAAAGCACTAAAACCAGGCGGACACATTGTAGTAATCGATGTGCCAAAAGAAAGTCCATTTGGAATTCTTTATCAATTTGCAAGCCATGCCAAAACATTTGATTTGCCAAATT
Source organism: Anaerococcus sp. mt242 (assembly GCF_016798225.1). Classification (GTDB taxonomy): domain Bacteria; phylum Bacillota; class Clostridia; order Tissierellales; family Peptoniphilaceae; genus Anaerococcus. The sequence continues at coordinate 5,210 of NZ_JAEUYX010000012.1, forward strand.
TTGAGGGAATCTTACCAAAATCACCATATCCAATAGAACTAATTACATCTACAGTAATGACAACTACACCAGAAAAACGTGATGTACTAGAAAATATAGGATTTAAAAACTTCAAATACTATCAAACATTAACAACAGATCCAGCATACTCAGATGACTACGTAGAAGAAGCGGTAGAAGGATATGACAAGGGATCATATGTTGCAATAGTAGCTGAAAAATAAGTTAAAAAATATAATTAATAAGCACTAAAGGAAGGCCATTTGGTCTTCTTTTTATATGTCAAGAAAAATCCTTGACACTCATTTAGATACGTTGTATAATGCATAGGTCAAGAAATTTTATTGACACAGTAATTTTTGTAAATTACAAGAATATTAGTGGAGCATTATGGAAAAAATTGTTAAAGTGGCCGAACTATTCGACATTTATGGACCGCTACTAAATGAAAAACAACGTGATGTTATAAATTGCTATTATAACGAGGATTTATCCTTACAAGAGATTGCGGATAATAATAACAAATCCAAGCAAGCAATTTCAGATATGATGACTCGTTCAGTTGACAAATTATTTGAGTTTGAAGATGAGCTTTCTTTGCTAGAAAAAAAAGAGGGGCTCAAGGATGCTCTTATGAGTATAAGAGAGCTGATGGAAAGTTCAAATTATGAACAAGCAATTGAAAAGATAACAGAAGAAATTGAAAAAATTTAGGGAGTGATAATATGGTGTTTGAAGGCCTATCCGATAGACTCCAAGAAACCCTTGGTAAGCTAACCGGAAAAGGAAAATTAACAGAAAAAGACATCGATAGTGCAATGAGAGAGATAAGACTTTCACTTCTTGAAGCTGATGTTAACTACAAAGTCGTAAAAGAATTTGTAAAAACAGTAAAAGAACGCGCATTAGGCGAAGATGTCATGCAGTCACTAAGCCCAGGTCAAATGGTAGTTAAAATCGTAAATGAAGAGCTAACCAATTTGATGGGAAAAGAAAACTCCAAACTAGATCTTAAAGGAAGCACACCACATATGGTAATGATGGTAGGGCTTCAAGGTTCTGGTAAAACTACTCACTCAGGTAAATTAGTACACAAACTTAAAAGCGAAAACAGAAACCCAATGCTCGCGGCCCTAGACATTTATAGGCCAGCAGCTATTGACCAATTAAAAGTAGTTGGTAACAAAGCAGGAGTTCCAGTTTTTGAAGAGGGCAAACAAGACCCAGTAATTACAGCTCAAAATGCAAAAGATTTTGCAAGGGCAAATAATTATGATACAGTCATCCTCGATACAGCAGGGCGTCTTCAAATAGATACTGATTTGATGGAAGAGCTAAAAGCAATCAAAGAAGCAACAAAACCTGACGAAATCCTCTTAGTAGTAGATGCTATGACAGGACAAGAAGCAGTAAATGTTGCAAAAACATTTGATGAATATCTTGACATCACAGGTGTAATACTCACCAAGCTTGACGGTGATGCCAGAGGTGGGGCAGCTTTATCCATAAGACAAGTAGTTGGTAAACCAATAAAATTTGTCGGTGTAGGTGAAAAACTAGAAGACCTAGAGTCATTTTATCCTGATAGGATGGCAAATAGAATTTTAGGAATGGGAGATGTTTTATCTTTAATAGAAAAAGCAGAAGCCCAAATCGATCTTCAAAATGCCAAAGAGCTTGAAGAAAAGATGAGAAATCAAACCTATACTCTAGATGATTTTATGGAGCAAATCAATCAAATCAGAAATATGGGTCCATTAGAAGACTTACTTGCAATGATACCTGGTGTAAATAATAAAATGCTTAAGCAAATTAACGTAGATGACTTAGGCTTTGAAAGAATTGAAGCACTTATAAGCTCCATGACACCAGCAGAGAGAGCAAAACCAGAAATAATAGGCAAAAGCCGCAAAGATCGTATATCAAAAGGATCTGGAGTTAATGTAAAAGAGTTGAATAAACTCTTAAAACAGTTTAAAGAACTGAAAAAAATGATGAAACAAGTTTCAAATATGCAAGGAAAAGGAAAGAAAGGCAGAGGTATGAGAATGCCAAAAATGCCTAAATTCCCTTTTTAATAGCTAAATAATATTTAAATATTTAATTTGTTTCAAACGTCAAAATGAAAGGAAGTAAAAATGGCAGTAAAAATTAGATTAAAAAGAATGGGACAAAAGAAAAGACCATTCTACAGAGTTGTTGTAGCAGATAGCAGAAGCCCAAGAGATGGTAAATTCATCGAAGAAATCGGATATTACAATCCAGTAAGCGAACCTAAAGAATTTAAAATCGATAACGAAAGAGCAAAATATTGGGTTGGCACTGGTGCAAAACCAACATCAATCGTTGAAAAACTTTTCAATGACAATGATGTACTAGCTTAAGAATTATGAAAGAACTAGTAGAAACAATAGTAAAAGAACTTGTAGAAGAAAAAGATCAAGTAGAAATCGAAGAAAACCGTAATGACGGCGAAGTTAACATCATAATCCACGTAGCTGAATCTGATAAAGGCAGAGTAATAGGAGTTAGAGGAAATATTATAAACTCAATCCGTACTATCGCAAGATCAGCAGCTATAAAAGAAAATGTTAAGGTTAATATAAAAATATGAGAATAACAGTAGCAGAGATAGTAACTACTCACGGTGTACGTGGTAATCTAAAAGTAAAAAGTCTAAGCGATTATGAAAAAAGATTTGAAAACGGGGCAAAATTACTAATCGGAGATGAGGAGCTTACAGTAGAATCATCCTTTGATCAAAAAGGACTAAAGGTTATCAAATTTAAAGAATATGATGATATAAATGATGTTCTTAAATTTGTGGGCAAGGATATAACCATAGAAGATTCTGATCTTGGAGATCTAAACGAAGATGAGTATTATGTTTTTGAATTAGTTGGACTAGATGTGAAAAGCCATGGGCAAATAGTAGGCAAAATCACAGATGTTATCACAGGCGTTTATCCAAATGATGTTTATGTTATAAAAACAGAAAAAGATGAAGTTTACTTTCCAGCTTTAAATGCTACTGTAAAAAATGTTGATATAGAAAATGGCTTTATAGAAGTAGAAAACTTTAGTGACTATGAATAAAATAACCATCCTGACCCTATTTCCAGAAAGTTTTGAATTTCTAAAAACTTATGGAGTCATAGGAAAGGCTATTTCAAAAGGATTATTAGAACTTGAATTTGTAAATATAAGAGATTTTTCAAACGACAAGCATAATCATGTAGACGATACAGTTTATGGTGGAGCAGCAGGAATGCTTATGAGACCTCAACCTATATATGATGCTTTAATGACTGTAAAAAAACCTGGATCCAAGGTAGCATATATGTCTGCCGCAGGATCTCAATTCAATCAGAAATTAGCAATCGACTTTGCAGAAATTAAACATCTTATACTTATTTGTGGTCACTATGAAGGTATAGATGCAAGAATAACCAACCACTATGTAGATTATGAAATCTCAATTGGAGATTATGTCCTTACAGGAGGAGAAATCCCTGCTATGGTAGTAATCGACTCTATGGCAAGATTTATAGAAGGTGTCGTTGGTAAAGAAGAATCCCTAGTTACAGATTCACATTACAATACATTATTGCAACAAGATGAATTCACCAAGCCACGCGAATTTAATGGATATATGGTGCCACAAGACTTACTAAGTGGAGATCATAAAAAAATTGCAGCTTGGAATAAAAAATCAGCAATAGAAAAAACTAAAAGAGTCAGACCAGACTTATACGAAAAATTCCTAAGAGAGGAGAATAAAAATGGACTTAATTAAAAAAATTGAACAAGAAAACTTACGTGAAGACCAATTTGACTTTAACGTAGGAGATACAGTTAGAATATCTTACAGAATTAAAGAAGGTGAAAAAACTAGACTTCAAGACTTTGAAGGTACAGTTATCAAAATTAAAGAAGGTGGAGTAAATAAAGCATTCACACTAAGAAGAATTTCTTATGGTGTAGGTGTTGAAAGAACTTTCCTTTATAACTCACCAAGAATCGAAAAACTAGTAGTAACAAGACACGGTAAAGTACGTCGTGCAAAACTTAACTACCTACGTGGACGTCAAGGTAAAGCTACAAAAGTAAAAGAAAAAACTAATTATTAGAAATCAGGGACTGTTGGAAATTGATAGATAATCATTGTTCCGTTATTAGAGTACACTCACAGAAAGTTAGAGACTTAGCCCGCCGGCTTATGGAGGCATATCCCGTCGGCTGATTGAGATACTTTCTGAGGGGGCGCTCGAATGATTTTGGAACATTTTATCTGTTTTCAACAGTCCCTTTTTTAAAATTTATCCCAAATTGTGAAAGACTAAACTATAAAAAGTATTAAGATAAGAAGGATAGATTAATAAATGAAATAGATATCCAAAGAATAGATTCATATGATGACAAAAGATTTGACCAAGCAGCTCTTAATCAACATGGATGCTTTGTGGTAAATGACAAATTTCTCTATCAAATCAAAATAATATCTAAAAATTTGGCTCTTATAAAGTAAGTCTCCTAAAATATTTAAGTTAGATCTTGATAACATACAACCCACACAATTTTATATTGATAGAAAAAAGCTAGATGCAATAAAAACTTTTGCTAAAAACAGTGAGGATATTATAATTTCAGTTGCGAAATATGAAGATAAATATATTTCACTTGATGGTCATACAAGATTATATCTTGTTTATAATCTAGGCTTTTCTCTTATCTATGCTTTCATAACAGAAATCTTTGACGGAACATATTATTTTGTAAAAGAAATCGGAAAAAGAGGAATAAAAGCTGTCAAAGATTTGATTCTTTTAAGTCATAAGGATCATATACTAAAATGGGATAAATTTTGCAATGAATATTTTGAAGGTTTAGAAAATTAATATAAATTTTATAATTATTAATAAATTATAAAATAAAGGACTTAAAATAGAGTCGTTTTTTAACGTAAGAATGAATTTTTAAAATATATTCTCATTATTTTAAATTTTATAGATAATAATTTGATCTTATGTATAATATATTTAGTAAATAAGGATAAAATTATGTCAATCAATATAAACTGGTATCCAGGGCACATGAAAAAAGCTAAGGAATATTCATAAACAAAAAGAAAGTACAAAGATTAGTCCAAAAGCTAAAACTACAAGTTACAAGCTTTGGTAGGAAATCTAAGTATTCATCATACAAAGGAAGATAGGAAAGTTATTAGATAACACAATAAATTGTAATTTTAAATCACCACTACCGCATTAAAAGATAACAATAGATACATCAGAATTTAAATCTTACACTTCTTAAGATAAAGGGAATACCCGAATAGGTAAACTATACTTAATGTATTTCTAGATATGTAAAATAGTGGGGTAATATCATACTCCATAAGTAAAAACCAACAATACAAGCAATCTTAATCTCACTAGAAGAAACCATCAATATAACAAGTGACTGCAAAGAAAGAAGAATAATTCATTCAGATCAAGGATGGGGATATCAGATAAATCAGTACACAAAAAGACTTAAAGAATATGGAATAACTCAAAGTATGTCAAGAAAATGTAATTGTATAGATAATTCTCCTATGGGAAACTTCTTTGTAATACTAAAATAAGAAATGTATTATGGTCAAAATTACAAATTCTATGATTAACTAAAACAATCCATATATGTATATATAAAATACTACAGTTAAGAAAGAATAAAAGAGAAATTAGGCTTCTTCACATTAGTAGAATTATAGAAGAAAGAGAGCAGCTTAATAAACTCGACTTTCCCCTAGGGAAAAGTACAAATAATCAGAACTACCAGCTACAGCTTAAGCAATTATTTATTTACCTTTTGCTACTGACTCACCCGTAAACGAGTCATAGTATTCCTTAAGACTTATTTGATCGCTAAAATAATTTTCTTATAATTGATTTCGTATATATTCTTTTATCATTTTTTCATCTCGTCCTACTGTATCCACATAATAACTCCTGCACCAGAAATGTCTATTCCCATATTTATATTTTAGATTTGCATGACGATCAAATATTATTAATAACTTTTTCCCTTAAATATCCCATTATTTCTGATATGCTATATTTTGGTGGTATTTCTATCATCATATGAACATGGTCTACACAAAGTTCTGCTTCTATTATATAGATTCCTTTTCGTTGACACAGTTTTCTAAGTATTTGGCCTATATCTTTTTTTAATTTCCCATATATTGCTTCTCTTCGATATTTTGGTGCAAATACTACATGATATTTACAATGTCATTTAGTGTGTTATAAACTATTCTTGTCCATTAAATTCTCCTTGTTTTAATTGTGCATGTGGTTATCACAATTATATATCAAGCGGGAATTTTTTGGCTTGAAGTTAAATTCCTCCACCTGCATAGCGGGTGGTTTTTTGTTTCACTCACATTCGTTCGTTCAACTTACTTAAGTGAACAAAAAACATCAGTCATAAATATAGATTTATGTCTGATGTTAAGGCCAAAATTTTGGTGTCCTCGAAATTTTAAAAGGAGTTATTATATACATAAACTAGGTGTAAAAAAGATTCTACCAGATATGAACTATACTAGTAAATTAAGGTTAATCAATTTATAGCAGTGAGTAATATAGGACTATAAGTCAATTAGGACTTTCCTGTAACCTTGATTTTTAACAATGAACTAATTATTATTTAAATAGTAAATTATTAATATTGATTAGTTTTTATATAAATTTGATTACAAAATAATTTTAAATATTTTTACATATTATTTACAGAATAATAATAAATTCTAAATAAAACTTAGATAACATAATAAATGTGTTAATTATATCTTATAAGATGGATAAACGTTTAATATATTGTTGGTTATTAAAATATCGATGGTTTAAAATTGATGATTATACACTTCAAATCATAAAAGAATAATTTATTGTTTCATTAGGATTTTAATATAAGTGTGAAGGGATACTTATGAGTGAGTTAGTTAGAACTGAAAGACTAAATTTTGAGGATTTATTTTTCTTCGAAAGAGAAGTAACACAGCCGCAAATTATAAAAAAAGAGCTTGATATGATTATGCCTAAACTTAGAAAAATTGGAATAGAGCATAAAAATATCGTTATTAGTAAGGTTGTAGGTAAAAATCCAACTAAAAAAACTATGTTGATGCAAATTCGTGTTCCAATTTCTATAAATGATGGACTTAGTAATTTTTTTAAAAGGCATCCACAATATGAATTGGAAAAAAATTTTTCAATAAATGAGGGGGTGAAATTAGCTATCACAAACAATGAAAATGAATTCCGTGAAGGTATAAAATTGTTAATGAAACAAAGACCGGATTTGGATTTATCGAATAACTCCATAATAGAACTGTCTCATATTTCTTATTACGGGGATGTTCTTGATTTTGAACTATTTTTAGAAGATAAGTAAATATAAAAAGGGGATGTACATATATGATTAATCTATATAACGATTTAGAATTTTTTCGTTGCACCAAAGCAAACTATCTTGTCAAAAAAGGTAGTATGTCAAATTACTCATTTAATATAATTGACGAAAATAATACTGATGTATTGGAATATATATTTGAAATTGAGAAGTATCCTATAGACGAGGAAAAATTTTCCAATAATGTTAAAAAATATATTGGAGATGAGTCAAAAGAATTTATACAAAAACTTTTAGAATTAGAAGTAATAAGAAGAGTTAACAATGATTCTGTTCTAAATAAAGTAATGGTCATTTCAACAATAGATGATAAAAAACTTATAGAAACTAAACTTAACCAAATGGATTTTATTATGGATGCTTTTTTTGAAATCGAAAATGTATCAGAAGATAATTCAGAGCTAGAAAAGTATATAAAAAACTCAGAAATGATATTAGTTTTCTCTAATAGTTTTAGACCAGATATTTTCTATACAATAAATTCATACATCGTTGAAGAAAATAAAGACGCTATCTTTTCTTATATGGATGGGGATGAAGGAATAGTATTACCTCTATTAGAACCTAAGTACAAAGGGTGCTACAATGACTTTGAACTTTTAAGAGAATCGTCTTTCCATAATTTATTAGAGTATCAAATAATGAAAGAAGAAATTATAAAAAAAAGAACTATGAAAAAAAGTTCTTTTTATTCTGCCATGTTACTTGATTGGTCAATAGTTATAATGAATTTTATAAAAAAACAAACACAAATTAATACTTTTGCTCAATCTATTGACTTTGAAAGAATGCATTTTTCAAAAACAAAACTTTTCCGATTTCCTAAATGTCCTAGTTGTCAAGGTGACTCAAATCTTACTCATCCATTTATATAGAAAGGAGATATAAGCTATGGAGAAGTTATTAAATGAAAATGAACAATACGATGACTTTTCAGGTGAACAGATAGCATCATTTAAAAGATATATAGAAGAAAATGATGTCTTTAATGATAACGTATTTGAAGTTTTCGAAAAAAATTTAGACTATTATGCTTCTAGATATACCAGAGATGAATTTGTATCTTATGCAGAATTATTTCATGCAAACTCAGATTTTTGGAACTCAGATGAGATGGATGAAAATATAAATTTGTATGAAGTATCTGTTGATTGGAGAAATAAAACAGTTCATCCTCATGATTCAGAATATGTAATTAAAGAAGAAAAATACGTATTTATAGATTCTTTTTCCGATAAGATCAAAAAGATTCTTAATAATTTAAATAAAAAAGATATAGAACTTTATTCTTCAGTAGATTTAATTTTTTATGTAGATGGTAGTTTATATCAATATTTACCAAAAAAGAATTTTGTATTTACGTGGGAAAAAAATGGTAAAAATCTTATAGATAAAATTTCTAAAATTTTATCTATGGACTTAACTGATAAGATAGTAATAATTCCTATATTTATACCTATAAGGAAGATGCTATTTCTTGGTGAATATGGTTATAGAGAATCACTCATAGACTATGGTAGAATACTTTCACTAGTTGAACATAGTACTGATGATTCTAAGATTATTCGAAGATTTGAGTCTAGATATATAAATGAAAAATTCCGAATAGATTCAGTTGAAAAAAGTATTATTAGCATTATTACATGTTAAGGAGATAAAATGGAAGGTATAAGACTAAATAAGTATTCAGATCAAATAAAAGAAATTTCTAACAAAATAGCTAATTTACCAGATATAGAGCAAGTTGCTATAATTCATGAAATAATTGACGATACTCCTTACAAGACAAAAGAATATAATAAATATTTACATGATGAATACCATATTTCACATAATAAAGAAAATATAATTAATAGTAATGCTAAAAGAATAAAATTAAAACCTTGTGAAGATATATCAAATTGTGATTTGAAAAAGGTTATAACTCAAAGATATTCTATTCGTGATTATAAAAACGAAGAAGTATCTTTTGAGCAATTCAGTACAATTCTACACTATAGCTTTGGAAAAAAACGTACTGCACGAGGAGCTTATGATCAAAGAGAATATCCTTTTAGATTCGTTAATAGTGCTGGCGGTCTCAACCATCTTGATCTGTATGTATTCGTAAATAAAGTTACTGGAGTAGAAAGTGGAATATATTATTATGATTTTATTAATGATGAGCTCATACAAATTGAACATGGAAATATGAGATTAGCTGAGAAGTATGTCAATTATCAAAATGAATTTACTGTATATTCTAATTTTATAGTAACAATTGTATCAGACTTATCTAGAATAGTTCCTAAATATTATAAGCGTGCCTATAGAATGGTGCATATGGATGCAGGAATTGCAACAGCGTATATGCAATTACTTGGAGAGTATTTAGGCGTATCTTCTTGTATAGTTGCGGGTTTTTTAGAAAATGAATTAGAAAAATTACTTTCTTTAACAGAAAATGATTATCCAATTTCCACTATGTCCTTTGGAATTAAAAATTAATGTTTAACTATTCTCTATTAATCTTTCTGGTATTTCCCTTAGTCCAGAGGATGTTAGATAAGTTAATTCATTCTAGAATTGTAGTGTTGGCCGCACACATACTTATGACAACTAGTCTAGCATTATACATAGTACTACGTTATAAGATGGAATTAATAATGCAGGCAACGAATGTTGAATTTTTATTATGCGTAGGTTTTATCATTATAGGTTTTTTAATTTATATGATAGATTTATTAATAAAAAATATTTTATTAAATGATTTGTTGATACTAGACATAAAATTTTATACTAGTTTTAATGATATATCAATATTAAGATTAATCTTATCCTTGATAATATCAATTGGTGAGGAGTTTATATTTAGATTCCCTATAAGTCAATTAGAATTTGTGAAGGGAGGGTTATTATTTATGCTAGGATCAATTTCATTCGGTATAATTCACTTTTACTTTTCAAAGTATGATGGATTATCTAAAATAGTTATTGGACTTATTTTTGGTATGATTGTTCTAATAACTAAGAATATTTATTATTCTATAATAGTTCATATTACTTATAATATTGCGATTGAATTATTTGGTGGGGTAAATACAAGGAGAAATAGAGATGATGTTTAGGAGTTAAGATATGAATTTAATTGTAGATCATGTAATAAAAAATTACGATAATACTGTGTTAGATAATATAAATCTAGATCTTAAGGAACCAGGTGTTTATCTGATAGCAGGTCCAAACGGTAGCGGGAAAACAACTTTATTGGAGATAATAGCGGGTCTTCGTAAAGCGGATAGCGGAGAAGTTTTAATAAGTGGCTATAAAGCAGGAAGTTTAGAGGCGAAAAAAGAGCTAGGATTCTTATGTCAACAAAATGGTTTGAGAAAAACAATAAAATTAAAGGAAGAAATGGCTCTAATAAAAGATATTTTTCAAATTGAAGTTAATGATATTGATTATTTAAAAAGATTTAATCTGGAAGAATATTATAACAATAAAACAACTACTCTTTCTGGAGGTACAAAAAGACGTTTTTTAACAGCTATTCTTTTTTTAGCACAGCAAAACATTATCATGCTTGATGAACCAGTATCAGGACTTGATACATATAGTAGAGATGAGATTTGGAATACAATTAGAGAATACGGAAAAGAGCATATTGTAATTGTTTCTGATCACTACTTAAATCAAGCAAGACTCTATTCTGATACAATAATTTTACTAGATAATGGAAGAATAGTAGCAAAAGATACTTTTGAAAATATAAGAAAGAAATGTCCTTACGAGAAATTAATTAAAGTTAGACATAACAATGTTGCTCCCATAAAGCAAATCATAGAAGAATTGGGTGGCACTTCCGAAGTTAAAGTATCAGGAACTGTTCATAATTTCTATATAAGAAATAATGTTGATCAGATTCAAAACAAAGTGAAAGATTTAAAAGTATCAGTTCATGATTTGGATTTAGAGGACATATATTTTTATTTAACTGGTAAAAAGAGTCATTCTGAGGAGATTATGTAATGAATAAAATAAAACCATATTTAAAAATGGAAATGATTGCTTTATCACGCGAATATGTTTCCCTTTTCTTTATGATAGTTTTACCTATGGTGCTAACAATAGTTTTTGGTGGTACTTTCGGTGATGAAGTAACCAAGTACGGGCCCGATGTATTAGGGATAGACACAGTAATTCCTGTAAATATAGTATTTTTATTAGCAAATACTGGTTTAATGGGGATTCCAATAACAACGCTTGAAGCAAAAGATCAAGGAGTTTTAAAAAGGTATATGACCTATCCTGTATCTTATGGGATGTATTTCTTATCACTTATGCTAACTTTTATGATTGTTTGTTTGCTATCAACCTCTCTTTTTGTAGCTGCATCTTTTTTAATATATGATGCGAGTTGGTTTATGGATATTAAATCATTACTAATATTCATTGTAGCATATTTTGATATTATGTTTGTATTTTTCATTTTAGGTTATGCATTAGCCTTGCTAATAAAATCAACTAGAACAGCTAGTTTAGTAGCATCGGGAGTATTTATGTTTTTGATATTTACATCTGGGGTTGCTTTGCCAGTAGACTCTTTACCAGAAATTGTACAAAAAGTTGCTCGTGTTTTTCCAATGTATCATTCTATTGAAATAGTTCAAAATGTTTGGATTAATGAATTTTCATTATCTAATAATGGAATAAACTGTCTCTATATGCTTGGTTATACTATAATTGCAATACTAGTACTAAAGAATGTGAGGATAAAATGGGATTAAAGATAAAAGTACAAAATCATAAAAAGATTTCTGAGCCATCAGAATTTCAAGTTGAAGACTTCTTAAATTACAGGGAGATGATGAATTATCTAGGATATTTTAACTTGATAAAAAAATTAGATATAGTTTTAGCTCCATATTCAGAACTACCACTTTTTATAGGCAATTGTGAGTTTTCTAATATAGATTATATTTTTAATTATCTTCTTGGTAACACAGGACAATCATTATCCCTTAGTGAATCTATATTTGCTGGAGGAAAGGGATTCACATACTATAAAGCAATATGTTCATCTTTAGGAGAAGCATTTGAAAGACTTATGGCATGTTTTGAATATTTTGAGCAAGAAAATAATTTGGTAGTATCCTCTTACAAGGACTTAGTCAATAAAAATATTAATGCAGCTAATCCTGCAGACTATTCATTATTTGCAAAAGATCAACATGAAGAAAAAAACTTCTTATTTGATAAATTTAATGAAGATAGCATAATTGGATGGGTTCCGATGAAAGAATACAGAACAGATGAGGAAATTCTATTTCCTGCATCCCTAGTTCTAATGTACTACGTTCAACAAGAAAAAAATGAAGATAGGATAGGTTATTCTACATCGGGGGGGCTGACTTCTCATTTTGAATATAATCGTGGAATTTTACACGGGATAGAAGAAATTATTGAACGCCATGAAATTAATTTATCTTGGTATTGTAAAAATCCTCCAAAAGCAATTATATTAGATAAAGTAAAAAATTCAAAGCTTTTAAAGTTTAAAGAATACATAAGAGATAAAAATATTAATTTTTATTTACATAACGTAGATCAAGAAAATTTTCACGTTGTAACTGCTATGTCTTTTGATGAAGATATGACAAAATATTCTTTTAATGCTGGAGGAGGGGTCTCTAATGATATAGAAAGTGCTATATTATCATCTCTAGAAGAATATATGCAATCGATTAATAATACTAGAAAAATTGTTTACGCTCCAAATTGGATAACATCAAAATTCTCTAACCAAGTTTTAGATGTTCACGAAGGTGATGATCCAAAAAATTTCAAAACTTTTTATCAAGCAGTATCTTACTATGGACTTTCATGTTATAAACGTGAGTTAGATTGGTTTGTTAAAGGAAACGATAAAATTAAATTATCCGAAATACGTAAAGAACAACTAGGTCTTAGCGTTAAAGAATATGTAGAGAAAAATGATATAAAGCCTGTCTACACAGTACTTAAAATGCAAGAGAGATTTAGAAGAATATATATAGCTAAAGTTTATATGAAAGAGTTCTCTACAGCTTTCATTGCAGGAGTCCCGGCTTTAGGTCATAAAGCTTATGAAAAATTCTTACCAAAAGGTGAAAATTTAAATAAGAGAATTTTACCTTTCCCATAATATTTATTAAATAAGTTTTTAGATAAAATCTAGATTAATTTTTCTAAAAACAGAATAATCTTGGTAATACTTTTCTGCTGTAAATAATAAGAAAGGAGAGTCGCTTAATGAAAATTGTAAAAAAAATTGAAGACCAAAAAGACTTCAATGCTAGTGCACTTTCACCAGGTGGATGGTGCTGTAGCTGCTGTTGCTGGTGCTGGGCAAATATATTCAATTAATATATAGTTATATACTGTTAAATTTTTAGGGAATAAAATATAGCAGAAAAGATTACTTATTATGCTTGTCATAATAATAAAATGTCTCCTTAACTTTTAAGCTTAAGGAGACATATTTTATTATTCACTTTAGTGAGTTGAACGAACGAATGTGAGTGAAACAAAAAACCACCCGCTATGCAGGTGGAGGATTTAAGCGCCAGTTTCAAGCCAAAAAATTCTCACTTGATATATAATTGTGATAACCACATGTACAATTAAAACAAGGAGAATTTAATTGAGAAGAATAGTTTATCACACACTAAATGACGATGTAAATATCATGTAGTATTTGCACCAAAATACAGCATATCAGAAATAATGGGATATTTAAAAGGAAAAAGCTCATTAATAATATTTGATCGCCATGCCAATTTAAAATATAAATATGGAAACAGACATTTCTGGTGTAGAGGTTACTATGTTGATATAATAGGACGAAACGAAAAAATAATAAAAGAATATATACAAAAACAATTAAAAGAAGATTATTATATAGATCAAATCAGCTTAAAGGAATACTATGACCCGTTTACGAGTGAGTCAGTAGCAAAGAGCAAATAAATAACTGCTTAAGCAGTAGTTGGGATAGTGTTGCATATGGAGAATACTCTAAGGTCCAGTAGGGGCGTGCTGGTATTAGCGCCTTCTAGGCGCTGTGGAACCTACCAGCTAAACTGGTAGGTTTGGTTAGATAAAAATACCTATTTGATTTATATTTCATAGAGATACTTTATGATTTCTAAATCTTTCCTTTTAAAAAATATTAAAAAATGATACAATATCAAAAATATTAAAATGGGGGAGAGATTATGGCAAAAGATATTATAGCAGACCATGCTAAGTGGCCAAGACTTGAAGATGAAATATTTAAAGTAAATAAAGAATGCAAAGAAGCTATAAAAGCAAAAGGAAGAGATAAGGTCATAGACTCAACTCTTGGAACTTTGATAGATGATGATGGGAATCTGATTGCATTTGATAGTGTCTATGATACATTAAAAGATATGGATAAAAAATCAATAGCAAGCTATGCGGCCATTGAAGGTGGTGAGGCATATCTTAATCTATTAGTTGATAATTGTTTTGGACCTTATAAACCAGATTCTTATATTAAAGCTGTTGCAACTGCTGGTGGTACAGGAGCCATTAGACATAGCATTTGGACCTTTTTAAACCAAGGCGATTATGTGATTTGTCCAAACTGGTATTGGCCAGCTTATTCTACAATGTGTGAAGAATTTGATAGGGAATTTAAAACTTATGAGTTTTTAGATGAAGATTTTAACTTCAATCTAGAAGAGTTTACAATTACTTTAGATTTTGCCTTAGAGAAAAGAGATAGGGTCCTTTGTGTATTTAACTCTCCTGCCAATAACCCTACTGGTTTTAGTATAGATGATGCAATGTGGGATAGGATTCTTGACGTAATAAGAAAAAGAGCGGTTTCTGGTAAGTTTATCTGCATTCTTCTTGATGTTGCTTATATAGAATTTGCAGGGGATGGATCTCAAAAGAAATTCTTTCAAAAATTTTCATCTTTGCCAGAAAATATCATAACAACAATTGCCTATTCTATGAGTAAATCCTATACAGCTTATGGAATAAGGACAGGTGCTTGTATAATAATTTCATCAAAAGAAGATATTGCAAACAGAGCCTTTGATTCGATGAAACATTCAAACAGATCAATCTGGTCAAATATAACCCATGCTGGCATGAATATATTAGTTGATATAGAAAGTGATGAAAAGAAGAAAAAATCTTATGAAGATGAGCTTATTGCAAATAGACGTTTGATTGAAAAAAGAGCTAGTGCTTTTGTAGAAAGTGCAAAAGAGGTGGGCCTTATTCATCTGCCATATTTTGGAGGATTTTTCATATCAATTCCATGTGAGAATCCAAAAGAAGTTGCCGAAAAATTAAAGGAAAAAGATATGTATATAGTTGCAAATAAAAACGGACTAAGATTTGCAGTTTGTGCAGTAAGTGAAGAAAAATGTAAAATTTCACCAAAGCTTATAAAAGAAGCTATTGATAAGGTAAACAAATAGAACAAAAACTCAAGCATATTATTTTGCTTGAGTTTTTTTATTTTACATATTTTTAATTAGTTCAAAGAGTTCGATAGCAGCAGCTTTTGGTCCTGCAAATTGCATATTATCAAGTGCTAATTGAGTTCTTATAGTTCCTACCTTAACCTTATTTTTATATAAAGTTTCAAAATATTGGTCTAATAACTTGTCACATTCTTCCATTTTTTGAACAGGACCAAATGGATTTGCAAAATAAGTTTTAACAAGACCTGTTTCTGTAGTAGTTCCTTTGGCAAGTCTTCCACCTCTTTTAAAGATTCTTAAGGCTTCTTTTTTATCATCAATTATTTCTAGTGAAGACTCATTGTCTAAAACTGCTGAGTAGTTATCTGCATAAAGGAAAAAGTCAACTTCATATCCCTTATTTATTTCCTCAAAACTTGCCACAGGCATTATAAGTCTAGAGTTTACTTTATCAGGATTCATAAAAATTGATCTATCAATTTGCTTAAAGGCATAGCCTGCATCAAGGTCATCAAGCCTTACAAAAGCACCTATTTCTGTACCATAAGCATAAACTTTACCATCTTTTATTCTAAATGATCCCATATCATCAAAAACTATGGTCATCTCTTTTATATAGTCTTTGGCAAGAGATCTAAAGGCTTCTATTGATTCACTTTTTCCTGCTCCGCTATCACCAAGGATTACTATATTTACTGTTTTATCATTTTGTAAAACTATTGAAAGACCAGCACCGTGTATTGGTAAATATCCTTTTTTGATGTTTATTACATTGTTTAAGGTTAGGACCATTTTTTTAAGATAACCAAAATAATCAATCTTATCGCTGTAGGCAATATAGCCAACATATAATTTATTTTCCTCATCATAGTAGAAAGAATTTTTCCTATCACCCTTATCTTTTGGTCCATAAATATAAATGGCATCTGGATTTTTTTCTTCAACATCTTTAACATCTGCTAGCTCAAATAGGTTGGATGCTGAAACTCCATGGGTAAGAAGGTCTCTATGAAAATATATATAGATTAAATTATCTCCTACCTTTGCTGGATAGCAGAAGAAATGGTCGTAATTTATATCTGTATCAAATATTGGGTTTTCGTAAACTTCTTCAAATATTCCATCTCTTTTATTTGATTTAGTATAGGTAATATATGGAGTTTCAATCATAACTTGAGTTATAAAAGGTATTTTATTTAAGTCTTGATAAATTTCTGGAAAGTCCTTATCAAAATATCTTATCATAATAGAAGCATCAGCTGCTGCAGGTACTTGCCTATAGACTTTTGGCCATTCTCCTATGATAGACATTTCAATTCTTCTGTAGGCTTGTAGGATCATATTTTTTAATTTTTCATTGATCTCAACAAAATTTACAACTCCAACTCCACGAGAATCTTCTTTTTGTTCTATGATTGAGTATCTTTCAAGATTTCTCCAATAGTTATAAAATTCTTCAACTATCTTTAATAGTCCATCTTTTTCCTTGTTTAGGTTATGATATTTGTTTATTTTTGAAGAAACTTCGTCAATATTCATAACTGTAAGTAGCTTTAGGATATCAACTAATTCTCTTGAAAGAGAGTCAACAGATGAATTAATAAAAAATTGTTCTATGTATGCGTAGACCCTTGATGATTCTTCTTTGTGATAGTTTATAAATGATTTTGTTAGTTCAAAGAAAGAATCGCTATTTAAAAGTTCGTTGATATCATTAAAAAATTGTTCCGATAAGTTTAAAATAGCCTTGTTTCCTGTAATAGAAAATTCTTTACTCATTTTCTTCTCCATTCTTTATTCTTTTCTACTTTTTATTGATAATTTTTATTAATTGTATATCAAAGTTCGGTTAAAAACAAGGATAAAAATTAAAAATAATAAATCTCAGTTATTATAAGACTTATCTATTAAATAATTAAATTAAGTGCATCAAATATAGCTTTATACTATATAAATTGGTACACTTTTTAAGTACAACAAATTAACTAATTCTAGATAAAGACAATATATTATGTATAATATATTTAGAAAATAAGGAGAGTATTATGGCAATGAATATAAATTGGTATCCAGGTCATATGAAAAAGACCAAGGAAGAGATTCAAAATAACTTAAAACTAGTAGACATAGTTTTAGAAATAATAGATGCCCGCATACCAGAATCATCCAGAAATCCTATGCTTGATGAGATTTTGGGAGATAAACCACGTTTAATAGTGATGAATAAATCAGACCTTGCCGATAATAAGGTAAATAGAATGTGGATTAATAAATTTAAGGGGGAGGGTATACCTGCTACACTTATGAATTCAAAAGAAAAAATAAATGTCTCTAGAATTTATGATTTAGCAAAGGCAGAACTATCTGAAAAATTTGAGCGAATAGAGGCAAAAAATATTGAAAATAAAGTCATCCGCATGATGATAGTTGGTATACCAAATGCAGGCAAATCTACCTTTATAAATAATATTGCAAAAAGAAAATCTGCAAATGTAGGAAACCGCCCAGGTGTTACAAAAACTAAGCAATGGATAAAAACAAATGCAAATATTGAACTTCTAGATACTCCTGGGGTTTTATGGCCAAAATTTGATGAGGAAACTGGACTAAATTTATCATATACCCATGCCATAAAAGATGAAATTTTAAATATTGAAGACCTAACTCTTAAGTTTTTAGAAAAAATGAAGGAAGATTATCCAGAAAATCTAAATGAAAGATATGGTATAGATCAAGAAAAACCAGCCCTAGAAATCTACGAAGATATTGCAAGAAAACGTGGTGCAGTCACAAAGGGTGGAGATTTTGACTACACTAGAACTGCAAACATAATTTTAACAGACTTTAGGTCAGGCAAACTTGGAAGAATCACACTAGAACGCCCATGAGATATTCAGAATATAATGATCAAATAAAAAAACAAATATACGAAAAATATACTTATATAGCAGGAGTGGATGAAGTAGGCCGTGGGCCCTTGGCAGGACCTGTTGTAACCTGTGCTGTAATTATGAAAAAAGATTCCAATATCGAAGGCGTAACTGATTCTAAAAAGCTAAAACGTAAGAAAATGTTAGAATTAAAAGAGCAAATCTTAGATGATGCTCTTGCAGTTTCTTATGGCTATGCCAATAATAAAGTGATAGATAAGATAAATATCAGACAGGCGACCCTATTTGCGATGAAAAATGCAGTTGAGAATTTAAATATAAAGCCAGAAATTTTGCTAATAGATGCAGAAAGAATTGACTCAAATATCCCTCAATTAAATATTGTAAAAGGAGATTTAAATGAGTATGCCATCTCTTGCGCGTCAATTTTAGCAAAGATCCGTAGGGATGATATTATGATTAATTTTTCAAAAATCTATCCAGAATATTCCTTTGATACAAATGTAGGCTACGGAACAAAAAAACATTACGAGGCTATTGATAACAACGGAATTACACCTATTCATAGGCTAAGTTTCTTAAAAAAATACTATGCAAAACAGGAAAGTTTTTTATGAGTGAAAAAAGAAAAATAGGGAACTTAGGAGAAGAAATCGTTGCAAAATTTTTAATCGAAAATGGATACGAAATACTCGACCGTAATTACCTAAAGCCCTATGGAGAAATTGATATTGTTGCTATGAAAAATGATATAGTATGTTTTGTGGAAGTAAAAGCTAGAAAAAATATAAAATTTGGCTATCCCAGAGAAGCAGTAAACTTTTATAAACAACAACGCATAGCCAAGGCTAGCCAAACTTATCTAATTGAGAATAATCTTACAAATTATATAATGAGATTTGATGTTGCAGAAGTATTTACCGAAAGTAGAAAGATAAATTATATTGAAAATGCATTCTAAATATACAAATAGAGAAATAATTTTATACCTAAACTACATATTTTTGGATAATCGTATCATTTTAAAGATTAATGAAACAATAGGCTTTGATAATTTTTTTGAGAAAACTAGATTAGATTTTGATTTTTTAACGGATAAATCTTATGAAAAAATATTTAATGCTAAATCCATGGCAGATTTTAAAGAATATCATGAAAAAGTTATTAAATATGGCTATAACTACGTAACTATTTTAGATGAAGATTATCCAGAAAACCTTAGATATATTGAAGATAGACCTTCTATATTATTTTATAAAGGTGAACTAGATCACGAAAAAGATAAAAACTCCATTGCCTTTGTTGGCGCACGTAAATGCACTGATTACGGCAAATGGGCTTGTAAAACTTTAAGCCAGGGAGTTTCATCAGCTGGAATTACAACGGTATCTGGACTTGCCTATGGTATAGATGCAGTTTGCCACAAATCCACACTAGAAGTATCTGGTAGGACCATAGGTATAATCGGTTGTGGAATAGATAAGATATATCCTAAACAAAACCGTAATTTATATCAAGAACTAGAAAATAAGGGACTTATATTATCAGAATTCCCCCTAGGAACTGAACCAAAACCTTATAATTTCCCAAGAAGAAATAGAATTATATCCGGTATTTCGCTTGCAACAGTAGTTATTGAAGCAAAAGAAAAATCTGGAACCATGATTACAACTAGGTGTGCTTTAGAGCAAGGCAAAGAAGTCTTTGCAGTGCCTGGAAATATAAATTCTATTTATTCTAAGGGTACAAATAAACTTATCCAAGAGGGTAGCAAATTAATTACAAGTGCTGATGATATCCTAGAAGAACTTGATTATCTATTGGATATAAATCAAATAAAATCAATTACTGATTACTCATCACTTGCAAATGATGAGCTAGAAATAGTAAGATATATCGAAGAAAATCCAAATACTACTGCAGACTTACTTGCAGCAAATTTATCATATAATATAGATGAAATTAATTATCTTTTAACATCGCTCGAACTTAGAGATTATATAGAAAATATTGGAAATAATGAATTTACAACAAAGAGGTGAAAAGCTTGGCTAAAAATTTAGTGATAGTAGAATCCCCAACAAAAGCAAGATCGATTGGTAAGATGCTTGGTAGCAATTACAAGGTAATGGCTACAGTCGGGCACTTGCGTGATTTACCAAAGTCAAAATTTGGTGTAGATATAGAAAATAACTTTGAACCTGAATACATAAAAGTAAGGGGCAGAGCAAAAACTATAAATGAACTTAAAAAAGAAGCAGATAAGGCGGACAAAGTTTACTTGGCAACTGACCCGGATAGGGAAGGTGAAGCTATAAGCTGGCATTTGGAATATCTATTGGGACTTGATCCAGATGATAAAAATCGTGTGGAATTTCATGAAATTACCAAAGAAAATGTAAAAAATGCCATAAAAACTCCAAGGCAAATTGACCAAAATCTAGTAGATGCTCAACAAGCTAGAAGGGTTATGGATAGGATAGTAGGTTATGAAATTAGTCCGATTTTGTGGAAGCGAGTAAAATCTGGACTTTCAGCTGGCCGTGTGCAATCAGTTGCTTTAAAATTAATTGTAGAAAAACAAAAAGAAATAGATGCCTTTGTACCAGAAGAATACTGGACAATCACAGCTGACCATGATTATGACAATACAAAATTTATATCAGAATTTTATGGTAAGCCTAGCAAAAAGGTAAAAATTTCAAACGAGTCTGGGGCTAATAAGGTCTTAGATGCCATAGATAAGGACAATTTTAAGGTAGTAGAAGTTAAAAAGACCAAAAAATCTCGTAAACCACCAAAACCTTACACAACATCAACACTCCAACAAGATGCTTCAAACAAATTGGGTTATTCTACAAAATACACCATGCAATTGGCCCAACAACTATTTGAAGGTATAGATGTAGGAGATGGGTCTGTTGGTTTGATTTCTTATATGAGAACTGACGCTACAAGAATTTCATCAGAAATTGTGGGAGAGTCTTTAAAATATATAAAAGATAAGTACGGAGATAAGTATGCTGGAAAGGGCAATAATCATGGCGGCAAGAAAAAAGGCAGCCAAGATGCCCACGAAGCCATCCGACCAACATCAATTTTTAGAGATCCTATTTCAGTAAAACCATATTTAACCGATCAACAATATAAGCTTTACAAATTGATTTGGACAAGGGTTGTTCAATCGCAAATGACTGATTACGAATACCTATCAACCACAATAAATTTTGATAATAATAACTTGATTTTTAAATCAAATGGTAAAATCACTATTTTTGAAGGATTTAACAAAATAAGTGGGGGACTTGAAAATGAAAATATCCTCCCAGAGCTTAAAGAGGGAGATGTAATATCTGCCACAAAAATTAAAAAAGACCAACACTTTACAAATCCACCAGCCAGATATACTGAAGCAAGTCTTGTAAAAGTCCTTGAAGAATTTGGCATTGGCCGTCCTTCAACTTATTCAGCTACGATAAATCAAATTGTAAATAGAAACTATGTAGAATACGAGGGCAGATCCATTTATCCAACAGAACTTGGTTTTACGGTAAATGACTTTTTACAAGAAAATTTTGATGACATAATAAATGTAGTATTTACCGCAGATATGGAAGACCAACTAGATAAGATTGCCGAACATAAAATCTATTGGAAAGATGTATTGGGCAATTTTTATACTGGTTTTGAAAAAGACATGAAAAATGTCAAAAAAGATGATACAGATTATAAGGTCAAAGATGAAGTTTTGGATGAAAAATGTCCAAAATGCGGCCATGCACTTGCTATCAAACACGGTAGAAATGGTAAATTTATTGGTTGTACCAATTTCCCAGAATGTGACTTTACAAAATCAATCGTAAAAACTACTGGGGTTACTTGTCCAAAATGTAAAACTGGAGAAATTATCGAAAAAGTCAGCAAAAAAGGTAAAAGATTTTATGCCTGTGACAACTATCCAAAATGTGAATATGCAGTATGGGATCCACCAACAGGTGAAACTTGCCCAGAATGTGGCGACCTTTTAGTTCATAAGAAAAATAGAAAAGTCGATGAGATAAGATGTGCTAACTGTGATTATATAAAAGAAAAGAAGAGATGAGAATAATTTCTCATCTCTTTTAATTTAAAATCTTACATCTATTTTTTTTATTACATAAAATCTAAATGCTTGGCTGATAATTACTAGTAGAAGGCTTAACCATAAGCTATTATTAAAAGCATTAACGATTATGGAACTTGAGTTAAATGTGATTGAAAGTGCAAGTCCTATAACACATCCAATAATTGGGTTTACTTTTAGTAAGTAGGAAATAACTGATGCAATTACTGTTATGCTTAAAAAATTTAAAACAAATTTCAATAATGCTTCATTTAAAGATAAGTTCATAATTGTCTTACTTAGAGATTCTTCCTCAAAACCAGGACTATTAATATATACTCCCACTATAAAATCTACGATAAGCTTTAATATTATTATTGCTATTATTGAGATAATAATATCCTTTAAAAGCAATCCCCAGGCAATATCTTCTCTTTTATTTCCTAGTTTGCTAGCAGTTGGGAGAATATCACCCATGGATTGGGCTTGTGACATAGCTACTATAACAACTATGGCTACTATCATCATTCCGCTTAAAATCAATAAAATTGTATTAAATCCACTAGTTCCGCTATCCTTCATGATTTCTTGGCCTAAACCAAAGTATAATACCAAACTGCCGAATATAATACCAATTAAGGCACCTACTAGCCCTCTTAAATCTAGCCTCAAAGAAGCTTTTATAACTTTTGTAATTCCATTCATATTAAACCTCCATATTTAATGACTTAAATAACTCATCAAGTGGCATTGGCTGAACGAGAGCTTTTGCCCTCAAGTTTTCAAGTTCAGCTCTAGTAAATCGATCATAAACATATGCTATAACTTGTCCGCCTATATTTTTTGTATGTATGACATTTTTATCATCTAGTAAGCTAGAATCATTAGGATTTAGAGTTATTTTTAGAGAATTTTCTGACAATGCTTCTATAGAATCGTTGATTATAATTTTTTGACCCTTTAAAATTATCACATCATCTGCAATTTTTTCTATGTCATTTAAAATATGTGATGAAAGGATAATGGTTGAATTGTCACTATCTTGGTAGGTTAAAATCTTATTGTAAAGAATATCTTTATTTATTTCATCAAGTCCAGTAGCTGGTTCGTCTAGAAATAGATATTTTGCTCCAGATGATAGGCCAATTATTGTCCTAAATAGAGATTTATTACCAAACGAAAGCTTATCATATCTTTTCTTTTTATCAATATTAAACAAACTCATCAATTCGTCAAATCTTTTCTGATTAAAATTAGGGGATAGACTTTTAAAACTGCTAAGTAAAGTTTTTATTTTTTCACCATTTTGATTTTCAGTTATAAAATCATCGCTGATTATTGCTATGCTTTCCTTAAATGATTTATCATTTTTAATGTCAACACCATTAATTTTTACATTGCCCTCATACTCACATATTTGATTTGATAGGATCTTCATCAAGGTAGTTTTACCTACACCATTTCTGCCCACAAGTCCATAAATTTTTCCATTTTCTAAAGTTAAATTTATTCGATCAAGGACTAGTTTATCCTTATAGGATTTTTTTAGATTTCTAACTTCAATCATTAGATAGCTCCTTATAATTTTTCTCAATTTCTGCAATCAACTCATCTTGACTTATGCCTAACATTTGAATATTTTTTATCAAATCTGGTAGGATATTGGTCAAATATTCATTTTTTCTTTTTTCACTAATAATTTTTTTTGCATCACTTGTTACAAACATGCCCATTCCTCTTTTTTTGTAAAGTATTCCTTCATCAACCAAAATATTAAGTCCTTTCCTAGCCGTAGCTGGATTTATACCATATATATTAGCAAAATCCGTCGTAGAAGGGGATTGGTCTTCTGGATTTAAAAGTTCATCTAGGATTTGATTTTCTACCATTTCTGCTACTTGTTCAAAAATAAGTTTATTAGAATCCATTCATACAGCCTCCTTATCAGTTAGTTACTTAAGTGACTAACTAACTTAATTTAATTATAGCATCTCATTTTTAATTGTCAACTTATTTTTGCAAAAAAAAAAAGAACTATCTTTATTGATAGTTCTTTTTATAAATTATCATTATCAATTTTACTCACAATAATTAATATAAGGCCAATCCCCAGTGATGATAATTGAATAATTCCATTTATAGGAATTATGTGGAGTATTCCTAGAATGGCTCCCGAGATTGCTATAAATTTACCTACAAAATTTAAATTTTTTCTTGATTTATCATCCATTTTTCTACTCCTTTTTCTTAACGATATTATTTGAAATCGTAAATGAGATATATCCTACTAATATGCTTACTAATAAAAAAGTTATGATAGAGACCCATATATTACTTTTGAGATAGCCAATAATTTCTATTAGATTATTTGATACATCTGTGTATATATATAATGAAGCTCCTAAAACATAAAATATAACAGGAATTATAGAAAATAATCTAACCTTAATAGTGCCGTATCTATAATACAAAGGAAGTTGTAGTGAGATTAATATCACATAGAAAATCATACCTAATATGATAGCACAAATTATTTCTTCTGAGCTTGAAACTGTTTTTTTAATAATTAGTACTAATATTAATCTTAGACATACGCTAAGTATAATTCCAATAAAACCAATTATTATCATCAAACCATATCTTGAACTAATAAAGTCATTTGTTGATACAGGAAGTGATCCATAAAATTTATCTAGATTTTCATTTGTATCAACTTCAAATGGGAGGGATGTTAGTTTCATAGCCATAAGTGTAGCTGCTAATAAAGCAGAAAATATTATGCTACTTGATTGTATGGTCATAATTGATGCTATTAACATATAATATAAAATTGGCAAAAGATATGATTTTATTAAATGCCACTGAATTTTAATTGTAGACATCCTTATCTCCTTTATTTATTCTTATTTTTAAAAATCATTATTTCTTCAATACTAGGACTTAATATTTGAAAATCATCATTTTTAAAATTCGATATATTTTTTGTTTCAATTAATGATTTAAAGCCATAATTAGAAGTTTCATTAGCTATCATAAATTTTTCTATACCTTGGCTTAATTTAGATTTTGGTCCTTGTACAATACGGTAATTTTCTAGAAACATATCTTTTGTTCCACTATAATCAATTTTTCCTTTATTTAAATATATGATGTAGTCAGCTATTTTTTCTAAATCATTGGTAATATGAGTTGAAAATATAACACTATTGCTTTCAGTTTGTACGAATTCTTGTAGTATTTCAAGTAATTCATTGCGAGATATAGGATCAAGTCCAGAAGTAGGCTCATCAAGTATGAGAGTTTGTGAATTATGAGCTAGGGCAACTGCTAGCATCAATTTCATTTGCATGCCTTTTGATAAGGAAGATATAGTTTTTTCTTTATCAAGATCAAATATATCAAGGTAATCCATATATTTTTTATGAGACCAGTGATTATAATATGGACTTATAGCTTCTTCTAGTGTTTCAGGTGTCCAAAAGGAGGGAAAAAAGTTTGAATCAAGTACGATCCCAATTTTATCCTTATAAATGAAACTTTCGTCATTTATTTTATTATCATCCACATATATAGAACCACTTTCAGTTTTTATAATATTTAAGATAGAATTAATTAAGGTGGTTTTACCGGCACCATTTCCACCAATAATCCCCGTTATATAACCCTTTGGAAAAACTGTCGATACATTTAATTCGAAATTTTTGTATTGCTTAATTAACTTATCAATTTTTATTAGACTATCCATATTTTCTCCTAATCATTAATTTCAATCTTATATATCATTTCTAGTAATTGTGTTAAATCTTCTAAATCTAGATTAGAAATATTAGCAAGATTTACAGCTTGGGAAAATAAGTTTTCGATTTCGCGGATATATTGTTCTTTAACAATGAGTGACTGAGTATCTCCAACAAAAAATCCACTTCCTTGTACCCCTACTATAAATCCTTCACTTTCAAGTTCAGTATATGCTCTATTTACAGTTAAGATGCTTACCTTTAATTCTTTTGCAAGGCCTCTTAGGGAGGGCAACTGTTCATTGTTTTTTAAATTGCCTTCTATAATTGCTTTAATTATTTGATTTTTAATTTGAATATAAATTGGATCTTCACTTTGCGCATTTATTAGTATATCCATTAAGTTTTTATAACTCCTTATAATAATTGTATAACTGTATATATAACAGTATAACAAATTTATTTAAATTGTAAAGCAAAATATGGCAAAAAAAAGAACCACTTACGTGGTTCTAATTAAAAGTCTTATTTTACAACTACATTTTCATTATGAATATGTGCATGTTCGTTGTGGTATCCTTCTAGTTCTGATGTACAGTTTGGACATCTTGTTGCAGAAATATCAATTTCTGTTTTACAGTAAGGACATTCTTTTGTAGTTGGTTTATCGCTAACTGGTTCAATTCTATTCATTGATTTTAATATTAAGAATAGAACTAGTGAAATGATTAGGAATGTTATAATAGCGTTAATTAAGTTACCAAATTTAAGTGTTGCACCACCTACATTTACTACTAGGTCTTCAAAATCAACACCTGCAGTTAATCCTGTAATAATTGGCATTAATAAATCTTCAACAAGTGAATTAACTATTGCTGTGAATGCAGAACCCATGATGATACCAACGGCCATGTCTAGAACACTACCCTTTTGGATAAAGTTTTTAAATTCTTTCCACATAATATTTCTCCTTTCAGAAATTTCTCAAATGACACTATTATTATACCTAAATTAGGATTTAATAAACATTATTTTTTATTTGACTAATATAAATAATTTTTATAAGATAAAGTTACAGAGGTTATTATGAAAAATTTATTGGTTGATGATGAGTTTTATGATAAAATTAAAAATTATGCTGTCCTGATTCCAATTATAGAAGTGGATGGCAAAGACCATATACTTTTTGAAGTAAGATCTAAAAATATTCCCCAGCCAGGAGAAGTGAGTTTTCCAGGTGGGAGAGTAGAAATGGGAGAGACTTTTGAACAAGCGGCTGTAAGAGAAACTATGGAAGAGTTATTGCTTGATTATGAAGATATTGAGTATCAAGGATATTCTTCTATGATTTTAAATACATCTTATATGCATGTTAAATCTTTTTATGGCAGAATACATAAAAAAATCGAAGAAATAAAGTATAATGAGGAAGTAGAAAAAATTTTTGCAGTTGATATCGACTATTTAAAAGAACATAGACCAAAAGTTTATCACACTCCATCAAGGTGGGAATTCCCAGATGATTTTCCATTTGATAAAATACCAAATGGCAGAGAATATAAATTTTGGACTGGATTTAATGATATTTATTTTTATGATACAGAGCCTGTAATATGGGGATTAACTGCAAAGCTACTAAATAATTATATAGAAAGTTTAGATTAATATGAGAAATGATATTAATAACAAACTCATCTCATATGCCAAAGCTAATGATGCAATTGAATCGATGTTTTGCATCAAAGATGAAAACTACGATTCGTTTTACAAGGTTTATACAATTGTAAATGACATTATAATTGGAAAGCTTGAAGAAGAATTAGTGGGCCTATTTGATGATGTTGTACTAGTAAATAGAATAAAAGAAGAGTTTACAATCGATAAATCTAAGGTACCTTTTACAAGTATAAATATTTACAAAAAAGACAATACTAAAATTACTGAAAGCATTATTTCTAGTGATTATGCAGATGTTTTTGTAAAAAAATTGCCTAAGGAAATTCAGTTTATCTACAACAAACCAGGTGTTGATAGACTAGATATTAATGATAATTTTAGGTACGAATCTCCAAAAGAATATGAATTTACATCAACAATCAGAAATTTCTTTGCAAATGCTATTGAAGTTTCACTATATATAACAGAAAAAGATGAAATTGCGGCAAGCCTTAAAATGGAAGAATTAAGAAGCTACTTATTAGCAATGATTGATTTTTATGTAAAAGAAAAATATGCTTATACAATGGATAAAGGATATGACGGGCAAAAGCTTAAAAGTACTTTAGATATCGACACAAAAGAAAATTTCCTTTTTACCTATCATCATGAAGACTTGATGGATATATATAATTCACTCTTTAAGGCCTGTGTCCTATTTAGAAGACTTGCTATGAATATGTGTAATGTTTTAGGTTATGCTTATCCAAAAGAAATAGATGTAGAAAGCCTTAAGATTTTAAGAAGTAATTATAAAAAACTTGAGTCATTCTTAAGTTAGGGGTATCTATGAAAAATAAAAAAATCATATCTTTACTTTTATCATTAATCTTAATTCTAGCGCCAATGCCAGCTCTTGCAGCTAATCAAAATAAGATTGTTGGTCTAGATGATAATGTAACAAGCTACATTATAGGTAATGAAAAAACAGGAGATATATATTACGAAAAAAATGCTGATGAGTCTTTGCCAATGGCTTCCCTTAGTAAATTAATGACCTATCTACTAACTAAAGAAGCAATTGATGAAGGGAAAATAAGCCCAGATCAAGAGGTTACAGTTAGTAAAGAAGCAGCCAAATATAATAGCTGGGAATATTCTGCCCTAGGCCTTGAAGAAGGAGAGACTTTTACAGTAAAAGAGCTTTTAGAAGGTTTAATTGTGGCTTCTGGAAATGATTGTGCCTATCAACTTGCAGTGACAGTAGAGGATTCTGAGACAGAATTTGCACGAAATATGACAATGAAAGCTTCAGAACTTGGCTTAAACAGTCAAATTTATTACAATGCAAGTGGAGTAGAAACAGAAAATGGTCAGGAAAATTCATCTTCTGCCAGAGACTTATTTTTACTAACTAAGCACATCATTGAAAAGTATCCTGAAATATTAGAATATGGGAGTGTACGCGAAATAACAGATCCAAGACGCAACATAAATGTAGAATCAACAGTACCATTAATAGGAGAAATACCAGGAGTAGATGGACTTAAAACTGGAACAACTGATCAAGCTGGTGCTTGTTTAATATCTACAGCTGATATGAAAAAAATCGATGATAAAGATGATTTTAGAACTATCGGTGTAGTGATGGGAGCTGATCAAAAAGACACTAGAAATAGTGTAATGAGCGATTTGATTTATTATGTAAGCCGATATTACAATCTAGAAAGTGTACTAGATGAAAACGTAGCAGTAGAATCTATAAAAACAAACACTGTAAGTCAAGGTTATGTCGATGTTTTCCCAAGTGAAAATGTAAACATAATCTTAAAAGATGGAGAAAAAGCTGCCATTAAATATGATATAAAAGATAAAATTAAGGCACCAATTAAGGCAGGAGAAGTTCTCGGTGAAGCTTATGTAAGCTATGAAGACGAAGAATACAAAGTGCCTTTGGTAGCAAAAAGTGATTTTAAAGAAGCATCTATGTTTTCAAGAATTATGAGATCTAGTGAAGATGCAGCTGACTTTTTGTTGAAGGTGTTGATTGCTAGATAGTAAGACAAGGCTGTCCGCCTTTTAGAGGACCCGTGCTACAGCACGGAATACCGCAAGCCCTTTTAGGGCTGAGGACTGTAGATTGATATTAAATTTAGTTCGGAACTTCGTTCCGACTGCTCATGTGGCGCAGGGCCTTTGTCCTCGAGCCTTGCTCTGCGGTTATTTCGCGCTATGGCGCGACTCCTCCCTAAGCCGGAGGGGCTTGTTCTAGTAGCTCAGCTGGATAGAGCACCGCCCTCCTAAGGCGGGTGTCGGAGGTTCGAATCCTCTCTGGAACACCATTAATACCGTTAGAATATTGAAATTCCAACGGTTTATATTTTGTCTGTGGGTAATATGTGGGTAATCTTACATATTATCCGCTTTTTTATTGTATTTTTTGTAACTCTTCATAAATAAATTCATCTAGGTCTTGGATATAAGAATTTGCTGTAATATTAAAATCGGTGTGGCCCATTAATTTTTGTAAGGCTTTATTATCTACTCCACTGTTGTGGGCTATGGTGGCAAAGGTGTACCTACATGTATATGGTATTTTTCTTTCTATGCCTGCATCTTTTAGTGCTGGATAGTAGATGTCATCATAAAATCTTTTATCATGTTTTAGTGCTTTACCTTTATATTCTAAAATATATCCTGACTGACTTTCTATAGTTAGATCCATTAGCAAGTTTCTTATTTTGGGATGGATAAATATTTTCCTGTTTTGTCCTGCTTCTGTTTTTATTCCAAAGTTTGATATGGTATTGGTATCAAAGTCTATATTTGACCTTTCTAATTCTCTGTATTCTCCTGGTCTCATGCCTGTAAATATCATTATAAGTACGTGTCTTATATTTGGTACTTTGTCTATTTGATCTATCATTTGGTTAATTTCATCTTTTGTAAAGATTGTTTTTTGTCTTTTTGTACCTACCGCTGCACCTCCTAATGTTAGGGTAGGGGCTAGATTGGTCACTTGGATATTGTTTCTTATGGCTGTAGTATAGATTTTGTTTACTACAAATTTTAGGTATTTGAGGGTGCCTTTGCTATATTCTTGATGCCTATATTCTCCATTTATCGTTTTGTAGTAGCCTTCTTCATCCATTTGGTCGATGATTTCTTGCAGGTCGGTGTAGGTTATTTCTGTGATATTTAGGCTATGGATAGGCTCAAATTTTTCATAGGCCGAGTCATATCTGATTTTTGTTTTGTGGGTTAGGTCTCTAAAGGCTTTGGTTTGCTTTGTTTTTTGGTATAAAGCTTCAAAGGTTTCGGTTTTTGCTGGGTCTTGATAATTAATTAGGGCGTCCATTGCCTCATTGTAGGTCTTGTAAAATCCTATGTCTTTACGGCCTTTCTTTGCTGGTAGTCTTGCTCGATATTGGTTTAATCGTGTTTTGCCTTGGGGTGTCTTTTTTACTCGCTCGATAGATCCAGTTCCGTTGGGTAGCTTTCTTCTTTTTGCCATATTGTCCTCCTTGTTGTATAATTCTATTAAGAGGCACTAAATGATATAAGAAGTCGGTTAATGTCTTTTAAAAAGTATAATTTAGCACGGGTTTTACAGGTTCCCGTGCTTTTTTATTTGTTATTGTATTGGTACTTCTTCAGCATTCTCCATGCTTGATGTGGTAAAGATTAAGTCAGGTCCTAATTCAAATTCAACATCTTTCCATATAGTGCTGCCATCATAGTATATTCCCTTACCTTCGTTATTTGTGTTTGACTCGTTATAGATTATTACATCATAGTCTGAGCTTTGGTCTTTTACAATTTCGTACCATTCTCTGATGTACTCATCTGTTACTTTAGCTTCATCTTCTCTTGTTACTGTCATGGTGCCGATTGTTTCTGTACCGGATCCATTTTTTATATCATTTTTTTCTGGCTTTATTGAGTTTCCTCCGCAAGATGTTAATGTTAGTGATAAAGCTAATGTTAATAGTATTTTTTTCATATTTTTCTCCTTATTTCTTTTACTCTGCCTAAGATTTTTATAGGCTCATCATCTGAGCCATATGTAGTTGGGGGATATGAGGGGTTTATTGGTTGTAGAGTTATTGTTCCATCGTCATTTTTTATCACAGTCTTTAGTGTTGCATCATAGCCGTTTACATATACAACACAATCCTCGCCATTTTCACACTGCGGAGTGACTTCTACTATTATAGTGTCTCCTTTAAGATATTTAGGGTACATGGAGTCTCCATCTACTATGAGGCCTATGTAGTCTTTGGATAGTTGATAATCTTTTAGGGATAATTCTTCGGTGTCTTCTATATCTTCTATTGCCTCTATAGGGATGCCTGCTGGGACACGACCATAGACGTTGATAGTTATGTAATTTTTGATTTTGGAGTCAGATTTACGGCTATTAAGCTCATCAAGTGATACGCCAAATAAATCGGCTAAAATAAGTTGTGTTTCTATATCAGGCTCTGAGTAGCCGGTCTCATAGTTAGAAACCGTTGTTTTGCCTACGTGAAGTTTATCTGCCAATTCTTTTTGAGTCCAGTTATTTTCATTCCTAAACTTTCTAATATTTTTACTAATCATACATTCTCCTTGTTCAAATATTATGAACTACTAAGTTCATAATACTATAATATCCAAATAAAATGAACTTAATCCAAAAATATTGTACTAATAAATTATTTTTACTTGACAGTCCAAATTACTTGGACTATAATATACTTAGGAAGGGAGGAAATGATGGAAATTGAAGATGAAAATAAAGTAAAAATACATTTGAATTTTAATTTTTATGATAAGTGGACTCCAGAAGAAATGCATAAAGCATTAGAAGAATATAAGGAGTATGCAGAAGCATTCGCTAAAAAAAATGATTGTGTGGTTGAAGTCCACATAAATTTAGACGCTTACAAATAGAGAGGGCCAGAAGCCCTCAATCTTATAAACCTAATTCACGTTTATCAATGGATCTCAATCTTTCGCCGTCTGGGTATTTAAGTTGATTATAAGCTTGTTTTAATGAATTTGAGTGTTCTAAGTATTTTTCAACTAATTCCATGTCGGTAAGTTTAGATAAATCTTCATCTTTTAAACGTAGGTAAATAAGGGTGTTTAAATCAGATGTATTCATAATACTATCCTCCTTTCTTTACATTGTAAGACAATTATAACACTTATAGGGGTTGTCATATAAATACTTATTATTTGTATGAGAATGGTGGATTAGAGTTGCCAGTTAGTAAAGCTAAGCTTTTAGCTAAAGAGCTTAAAATTGATTGGTGGTTGATTTATGAAGAGTAGGGGGTGATTATTATAACTAATAATAGATTGAAGGAAGAGAGATTGAAGCATAACTATACGTATGAAGATATGGCTACACTACTAGGATATAGTAGCAAAAGTACTTATATGTATATTGAAAAAGGAGTCACAAAACCGCGACTTGAAATTATGAATTCAATAGCTGACATATTTCATAAGCCAGTACAATATTTTTTTGACCTAAAAGTCCAAGAATATGGAACAGAAAATAAATATATTTAGAATAAATCCAAGAAAAATGAATAGGAGTAATTATGAATCAATTAAAAATTTTTGAGAACAATGAATTTGAAATAAGAACAACAACTATAAGCAACGAACCATACTTCGCTTTGAATGATATTTGTAAGATTTTAGAAATAAATAATCCTAGTCAAGCTAAGACAAGACTTAATAAAGACGGGGTCATTAGTAATGAGGTAGGGGTGATAACTGGAAAAAAATCAGACGGTACAAATGCTGTACAAAATGTAAAAATGAATTTTATCAATGAGTCCAACCTATACAAACTAGCTTTCCAAAGTAGAAAACCTCAAGCTGAAAGATTTACAGATTGGGTTACAAGTGAAGTCCTACCAGCAATCAGAAAGCATGGAGTATACATGTCTGATGAAGTCATAGAGAAAACTTTATCTGATCCGGACTATCTAATAATGCTAGCGACAAACTTAAAAGAAGAAAGAGCAAAAAGAGCATTGGCTGAGGCTGAGAATGAAAGAAACAAACCAAAGGTACTATTTGCTGACACAGTATCTGCTTCAAGTAGGTCTTGCTTAATGGGTGAACTTGCTAAGATGATTAGTCAAGAAGCAATAAGACAAGGCAAAATTGATGGAAAGATAGGACAAAACAAACTATTTGCTTGGATGAGAGATAACGGATACTTATGTAAGTCTGGCGAGAGAAAAAATCAACCACTGCAACAGTATGTTGAGCAAGGCTTATTTGAAATGAAGAAAGGGTCTTATGTGGATAGTAGGGGTGCTAATGTATTGACAACCACTACAAAGGTTACTGGCAAGGGTCAGATTTACTTTATTAATAAATTTTTAGGATAGGTGAAATTATGAAATTAGAAGATATAAAACAGTTTTTAGAGTTTAGACAAAAATTTACTAAAAGAGAATGGCACGAGATTAATGAGGCTGTAAGACTACAAGAAAATAAAAGAGCCGACCAAATTGTGTTGGACGACTCTGATATTAGGAAAGTCATGGTAACTATTTCTCAAAATAATCTTCTTAATCTTACTGCCGAAGAAAGAATATCAATTATGGAAGATATAGCTAATGACCTTGGTGTTTGGGACAAATATTAATCTTTGAATAGATTATCAAACTTTTCAATGTTTGGATAGTTTTTCTTTATAGAATTTAAAACAGATTTAAAAAGCTTGGCATCTTCTTTTGTTACTTCAGTCTTGCCGTTGCTGTATTCTGCAAGCAAAAGTAATAAAGATGTGGCTTGGCGCTCTGTCAATTCTATATTGACTTTTTTAGACATTATATCACCTCCTTAAGGTGATTGTACTCAATATTAAAAAGGAGGATGGGGTGACCAGTGAAAGCAAGTGACCATATAACAACAGTTGCAGAGGCTAGTAAGCTTTTAAACTGGGATGAAAAAATAATACGTGATTGTCTCAGGGCTGGGGTTTTAACTTTTGGCACTGCTATAAAAGGTACTGGAGATAATCACAAATATTACATTGATAAAAAGACTTTGTACAAGTGTGCAAATGGGGAAAAAGAATTATTTAAGTAAAGGGAGATTAAAAATGACAGTAAAAAAATTAACATTTCAAGATATTTTTAAACCGAACTACGATAAAAAAATCAACAGAAAAGCGGAAAGAAGAGATCAAAAAAGGGTCTACAAGGATATGCAAAGAGATTACAGAAAAAGAAACTGGGAGCGTATCAGAAAGGCTAGTTTAGAGGAATTTGGAGAATAAAAAGAAAGCCCAATAGACGGCAATCTATGGGCTTGGCAAAAAAGACTTATGTGGATATTATACCACAATTTGAAAGGAAGAAGAAATGAATTGTCATGACTGGGAAGAGTATAGACGCTGTTTGATGGCCACTAAAGAAGATAGATTATTTTCCTTAAGAAAGTGGCTAGAAACTAAACCTAATGAAAAAGAAAGAGATACAAAGATTTTATATATAGATTTGGAAATTGAGCGTAGGGAAAAGTTAAGGAGATATTATGAAAATCACATTTACTAAGTGCATATATCAAGACTACGAAGTGGATGTGTCTTTGCAGGAGTTTCAAGAGCGATTTAACGATAGCAAGGAGGAGGCAATCCTTGAGTATATGTTTAAGGCTACAAAGGTACGCGAGGATGTAGAGCTTGAGGATATGGAGATTGGTAGTCTTGATTATGAGGATGAAGAATACCAAAAAGAACAGGATAGGTTGTGGGCAATTGATGAAAGAGATCAAAACTCTGACTATCTAGGGAGTCTTATATGACTAATACTATTGTCAATGTAAAAGACCTAAGCCGTGAGGAGTGGTTGGAGTATAGGCAGCTAGGTATTGGTGGATCTGATGCTGCAGCTGCTTGTGGATTGAGCAAGTGGAAGAGTCCTGCCCAGCTATACCTTGATAAGACTACACCTGTTGAAACAACTGATAGTGAGAGCGAACACTTAAGGCAAGGTCGTGACTTTGAGGACTATGTGGCCCAAAGATTTACTGAGGCTACTGGTAAAAAAGTTAGGCGTGATAACTACATGATGAGCGATGAAAAATATCCGTTTCTTATAGCTGATATTGACCGTCGTGTTGTTGGTGAAGATGCAATCCTTGAGTGTAAGACTGCTAGTCCTTATGTAAAGGATAAATGGGCGGATGGGCAAATCCCTATTGAGTATGAACTGCAGTGTTTGCATTATATGA
>NZ_JAEUYX010000013.1 GCF_016798225.1 Anaerococcus sp. mt242
CACAGATATAAATCTATGCCTGATGTTAAGTCCAACTTTTTGGGGTCACCTTAAAATCCTGGGGTTTTTCTATATATAAGTAGAACATACTTTGAGATATAGGCTTTCTATCTATGCTATTCATTACAAATTTGTTAGTTTTTGTTATAATAGTAACTAATAATAGTATTACAATATAAATATTTATTCATAATGCTATAAATTAGGAGGCTTTATGACAGAAAATATAAGTGGAGCCAATCTTGGCTTTGAAAAAGAAATATTCGCAGCAGCTAATAAGTTGCGCGGTAATATAGATGCGGCTGAGTACAAAAATGTTGTACTTGGACTAATATTTTTAAAATATATATCTGATTCCTTTGAAGAAAGATATAAGAAGCTAGTAGAAGAAGGCGATGGTTTTGAAGAAGACCGCGAAGAGTACGTAGCAGAAAACATATTTTTCGTACCTAAAGAGGCTCGATGGAATTATGTAGCAAGTAAAGCGATGACACCAGAAATAGGGCAAGTTATAGACAAGGCCATGGTGTCTATAGAAGAAGAAAATGACAGGCTAAAAGGTATCCTTCCCAAAAATTACGCCAGACCAGAGTTAGATAAAAGACGCTTGGGAGAGGTTGTAGATTTATTTAATAACCTAAGATTAAAAGAACACGGCAATTCAAAAGATATCCTAGGCCGTACATATGAATATGCCCTAGCTCAATTTGCTTCCCAAGAAGGAAAAAACGCAGGAGAATTCTATACACCATCAAGTATTGTAAGAACTTTAGTAGAAATCTTAGAACCATATGTAGGCAGAGTCTATGACCCTTGTTGTGGGGCGGGAGGTATGTTTGTCCAATCAGCAGGATTTGTAGAACGTCACCAAGGAAAAGTCAACCAACTTTCAATCTATGGCCAAGAATCAAATGCAAATACTTGGAAGCTTGCTCAAATGAACCTTGCTATCCACGGACTAGAAGGAGACCTAGGTCAGGGAGCAGCAGATACATTTTTTGAAGACCAACACCAAAGTATGCGTGCAGATTATATCCTAGCCAACCCTCCATTTAATATGAAAGAATGGGGCGGGGATAAATTGGTAGAAGATGTTAGATGGAAATATGGTCTACCACCAGCAGGCAATGCCAACTATGCCTGGATGCAACATATGATCTACCACCTAGCACCAAAAGGAAAAATGGGGCTAGTCCTTGCAAATGGATCCCTATCAGCATCTGGAAAAGAAGGAGAAATCCGAGCAAATATTATAAAAGATGACCTAGTAGAGGCTATCATAGCCATGCCAGATAGACTTTTCTACTCTACAGGCATATCAGTATCCCTTTGGATAATTAATAAAGACAAAAAACAAAAAGGCAAAACCCTATTTTTAGATTGTAGAAATTTGGGCCACATGGTAGATAGGGCCCACAGAGACTTAACAGTAGAAGATATAGAAAAAATATCTCAAACTTACAAAGACTTTACAGAAGGAAAAAATATAGAACAAGCAGGCTATGCCCATGCAGCTGATATAGAAGAAATAGAAGCTAATAACTTTGTACTAACACCTGGTAGATATGTAGGTCTTGAAGAAGTAGAAGATGATGGTGAGCCATTTGATGAAAAAATGGAAAGACTGACCAATGAATTAGGATTGCTATTTGCTGAGTCTAATAAATTAGAAGAAGAAATAAGAGATGCTCTTGGGGAGCTAGGTTATGGAGTTTGAGAAAATAGGTTTAGGGAAAGTTGCAAGAGTAAAAAATGGCTACGCTTATAAATCCAAGGATTATGTAGAAAATGGAGTTCCCGTTGTTAAGATAAAAAATATAGCTCCGCCTATAATAACATTAGAAGGTTGTAATTTTGTAGATGAGGAGATATTTAACCAAACTATAGACTATTCTCTAGAATATGGAGATATACTAATATCTATGACGGGTTCAGGTGTAAATCAAATGAGTTCTGCAGTTGGAAAAGTAGGAAAAGTTAACTTTAGGGAAAGGGCCCTTCAAAATCAAAGAGTAGGAAAAATTGAGATTATTGATAATTCTAAATATGATATAAATTTTTTATATTATTACATATCCCAAAATAGACTATTAGAATACTTCGTAGCTAATTCTACTGGTAGTGCAAATCAAGCTAATATTAGTAAAAAAATTATAGAAAATACGCCTGTACCAAACTTTAGATTATCAAAACAAAAGAAAATAAGTTATATATTATCTTTGTTGGACAAAAAAATAGAAATAAATAATAAAATAATAGATAATCTAGAAGCCCAAGCTAAAGCTATTTTTAAATCATGGTTTGTAGATTTTGAACCTTTTCAAGACGAAAACTTTGTAGAAAGTGAATTAGGATTAATTCCAGAAAATTGGGAGATAACATCTCTGAGAAAATTTTTTCCGGTTAAAACGGGTAAAAAAAATGCTAACATTGCGACAAAAGGTGGTAAGTATCCATTTTTTACGTGTTCACAAAATATTTTGTTTACTAACGATTATTCATTTGATGAGAATTCTATACTATTAGCTGGAAACGGTGATTTCAATGTTAAGAGATTTAATGGTAAATTTGAAGCGTATCAAAGGACTTATGTTTTAACACCGTATGATGATTCTTTAGTTTCGTTTTTATATAATGCTATAGAATATTTTTTACCACAGATAGTCTCAGGATATAAAGGCTCGGTAATTAACTATATTACAAAAGGAATGATTGAAGATTTTAAAATAGCTATTCCTAAAAATTTAGATAATAACAATAATATAGAGATCTTTAATATTATGGATAAAAATATATTAAAATTAAAAAAGGAAAATGATTATTTAGTATCAACCCGTGACACCCTCCTCCCAAAACTAATGAGTGGAGAAATTGATGTTTCTAATATAAAAATTGATGATGAGGATATAGATTATGAGTGAGATATATCTTGAAGATGGATTTGAGAAATTATTTATAGAATATATTGAGGACTTAGGATATACTTATGTCCCTCACCAAGAGATAGTAAGGTATAGCATGAAGGCGGTGCTTGCAAATGAGATTTTATCTGATGCCCTAGCACGCATTAATCCAGATATTTCTATGGAGGTCATCGACCAAGCTATATATAAAATAAAAAACATAGATGCAGACCTTTTGGTAAATCGTAATGAGGCCTTTTTTGACTACCTACAAAATGGGATAGAAATCTCTTATTATGAAAAAGACGAGCAAAAAACTTCTACTGTCTATCTTATAGATTATAAAAATATAGAAAATAACTCTTTTATTGTAACAAATCAACTTACAATCATCGGTAAAGATACAAAAAGACCTGATATTATTTTATATATAAACGGCCTGCCTTTGGTTGTTATCGAACTAAAATCTCTAACCTCTATTAACTCAGATATTGATAGTGCATATAGGCAGATACAAAACTACCAATATGATATAGAAAATCTTTTTATCTACAATGCATTTAATATTATTTCTGATTTTACTACTACAAGGCTAGGAACTATTACTGCTGGCAAGGCCTGGTATAAGGAGTGGAAATCTATAGACGGGTCTTATGAATCTACTCAATATGCTGATTACAAAACTTTACTTTCTGGTGTCCTTAGCAAGGATAGATTTTTGGATATTATTAAAAATTTTATTTTCTTTGAACATAAGGATGATGGGACAAATAAAATTCTTGCCCAATACCACCAATATTTTGCAGTTCACAAGGCGGTAAATTCAACAAAGTTAGCAATTTCTTCTGGTGATGGTAGGGGAGGGGTGTTTTGGCATACCCAAGGATCTGGTAAGTCTTTATCCATGGTTTTTTATACTGGATATATGATGCGTGCCCTAAGCAAACCTACTTTTGTAATCCTTACTGATAGAAATGACCTAGATGACCAGCTCTACGGCCAATTTGCTAGGGCTACTAAATTTTTAAGGCAAGAGCCTATTCAGGCAAGTTCACGTGATCACTTGCATGAGCTTTTAGACAGCAGGATTAGCAACGGAATATTTTTCTCAACTATGCAAAAATTTGCAGAATCAGAAGAGCCTTTAACTCTACGTGATGATGTGATTGTAATAGCAGATGAAGCTCACAGGTCACAATATGGCATGCGTGAGAAAATAACTAAGGATGGGAAGATAGTATCTGGTATGGCAAGATTAGTTAGAAAATCATTGCCAAATGCTACTTATATAGGTTTTACAGGTACACCTTTAAGTAAAAATGATAAGGATACCCAAGAAATATTTGGTCAATATATAGATGTATATGATATGGCGCAGGCTGTAGAAGATGGAGCTACCAAGCCTGTCTATTATGAAAATAGAGTAATCAATCTAGGGCTTAACCAAGATGTTTTAAGCCAAATTGATAAAAAATATGATGACCTTAGTGACCATGCCAATGAAATGGATATAGAAGCCAGCAAAAGAGAACTATCCCGACTTGAACAAATCATAGGCTCAGATGAGGCTATAGATACTCTAGTAAATGATATAATTAGCCACTATGAAGAGACTAGGGAAAATTTATTGACCGGTAAGGCTATGGTAGTGGCTTATAATAGGCAAATTGCAGTTAAAATTTATAATAAAATCCTAGAAGTCCGCCCTAATTGGGATGAAAAAGTAAAGGTAGTAGTAACTGCAAACAACAATGATCCTATAGGATGGAAAGAAATTATAGGAAATAACTCTGATAAAGAAGAGCTAGCAAAAAGATTTAAAGATGACAATGATCCTTTTAAGATAGCTATAGTTGTAGATATGTGGCTGACTGGATTTGATGTGCCATCTTTATCCACTATGTATGTCTATAAACCTATGAAAGGCCACAACCTCATGCAGGCTATAGCAAGAGTAAACCGTGTTTTCGCTGACAAAGAAGGTGGGCTGGTAGTAGATTATATCGGTATAGCAAGTGCCTTAAAAGAAGCTATGAGCAATTATACCAAGGCAGACCAAAAGCAAATAGAAAATGCAAATATTAGGGATTCGGCATATCCTATGTTTAGGGAAAAACTTGAAGTATGCAGAGATGTATTTTTCTATAACTTTAATTATTCGATGATATTTTCTGAAAAAATTAAACCTGGTCAATTAGCAAATCTAATAACCGAAGGGCTAAATCATGTGTTAACTTTTTCTGAAGAAAAACAAAATTCTTTTAAAAGAGAATCCTACGCTCTAAAACAAGCTCACACCTTATGTTCTTCTATAACAAATGAAAAAGAACAAAGAGAAGCTGCATATTTTGAAGCTATACGCACAAGTTTAAATAGGATTACAGGTCATGGTAAATTAAATAAAAATGAAATCAATGAACAAATAAGTAAACTTTTAGAGCAGTCCATTCACAGTGAAGGGGTTATCAATCTTTTTCAAGATTTTGACAAAGGATTTAGCCTATTTGACCCACTATTTTTAGAAAAAATTTCTCAAATGGAGCAAAAAAACCTAAGTATAGAGTTGTTAAACAAACTTATAGAAGATGAAATAAGAACTATTTCCAGAGGTGATATAGTAAAGGGTGAGGAGTTTTCCGAAAGATTAAAACGCATTATGAAAAGTTATAGGGAAAGCATGGTGGATAATGCAGAAAGTCTGGATAAGTTTGTAGGTTTGGTAAAGGAAGATAAGGACGACTACAATTTGGGAGTCATAAGAGAAACACTGATGAGCCTTGCTGAAGAAATTGTAAGGTTAGAAGAAGAAAACAAAAATCTAGGACTAAGCCGTGAAGAATTAGCATTTTATCATGCAATATCAAAACCAGAAAACATCCGCGATTTTTATACAAATGAGGAGCTAATAGCCTTTACTCAAGAACTAACAGAAGCAATATCAGAAGAAATGACCTCAGACTGGATGATGAGAGAATCCGGCCGAGCAAACATGAGAAGAACCATCAAAAGACTACTAGCAAAACACAAATACCCAGCAGATAGTCGTAATAAAATAATAGATTTGCTAGTGGAGCAGGCTGAGTATTTTGATGGGATGGTTATATAAAAAGGAGACCTATAGATGGATAAATTTTTTAAGAAAAATAATGACGAATCAACAGAAATAAGAAGAGCAGAAATTAATGAAGAAGAATTGGATAAAATCATGGCTGATAAATCTACAGTATCACATGGAAGTGGAAGGTCTTATAAATATGTAGTTTTACAAGTTACTTTGAAAGAAAAATTTATAGGAACTGGGTCTAAAAACTTATCTGAATTAGAAGCGGTGATTAACAAGCAAGCACAAAAAGGATACAAATTACATACTATTTCAACATCGGTAGGATCAAGTGTTGGCCTTGGCGGAGGGGATAGGATTCAAGCAACTATGGTTTTTGAATCTATCGAATAGGAGAGATTTGTATTGGCAAAAGGAATAATATATGTAATGACAACAGTAGTGGCAGGTCTAATAAAGATTGGTAAGACTGATGTAAATAACTTTAATAATAGAATGTATGGATTAGAACGCAATGGTTATGCTAATGTAACAGGGCTTAGCCGTGAGTTTGCTATAGAACTTGATGATTATGATGAGAAAGAAAAGCTCTTGCATGAGATATTCTCTAAGAGTCGTGTTCCTAATACCGAGCTGTTTGCTTTGGATGTAGATTTAGTAACTCAGTTATTGTCTTCCTTTGAAGGTATACAAGTTTATCCTGAGCTTGAGACAAAGGAAGAAGTATACAATAAATCCAAAGATGAATTTAAATCAAAGCAAGATGTAAATCTAATTCCTGATGGAACTTACACACTTAATAGAGATATCAAAAGATT
Organism: Anaerococcus sp. mt242; assembly: GCF_016798225.1. Lineage (GTDB taxonomy): Bacteria > Bacillota > Clostridia > Tissierellales > Peptoniphilaceae > Anaerococcus. Next base: position 6,783 of record NZ_JAEUYX010000013.1, read on the forward strand.
TGGAAAAGTATCAGCTATAATGGAAGTTGAAAATGGAGTTTTGACAGTCAAATCTGGTGCAAAGTGTGCTACTTTAATTAGTGATAATCCACCTAAGGATGTATTAAGTGCTAATGTATTTAATAATGTGCTGCAAGAAGACCAAATATTCTCTTCTCCATCATCAGCTGCCTTTCTGGTAGTTGGAAACAATGTAAATGGATGGATGTATTGGAAGAATAAATATGGGGACCCTATAGATGTATATAGAGTTCAGTAGAATCTATTAAAAATCTAAATTTCAAATTGTTATAATTAGAATAACTTTTATGAAATATTCATAAGTTTGTCGTATTTATTTTTTTAGAATCGTGAGGAATTTTTTGAATAAAAAAACTGTTTTAGATATTGAAAATATACAATTGAATCATGATATTGATACTAGACAGAAAATATTTAAGTTTTACAATAACTATGAGACATGTAGGGCGATAAAAAGATGCATGTTAGAAGATGAAACTGATAAATGTTCAGGGAAAATAATAAAGGCCCACTCAGTATCGAAAAAGAATGGATTGAGCAGGATATCCTCTTTTAATAAAAGAGGTATAGAAGTGGTTGGGAGATTTAAAAAGGGAAATACTACCACTTTGAGCCCATTTGAACAAAACTATATAGAGCAATATATTCCGGTAGAATCTGCTTCGATATTTACTGGATTATGCAAAAAACATGATAATGATTTGTTTAAGGTGATTGATGAATCAGAAAATATAGTAATTAACGACAAAACTGTATATGAGTATGTATTAAGATGCTCTATATATTATTGGTATGAAAGGATGTCTAATAGAATATGTGCAGATAAGAGAAGAAGGAAATTTAGTCACAAGATATTTGATAAATTATTTTTTGATATTATGGATACAGAAAATGCACTTGAGAGAGAAGTAAATTACCTTATATCTAACATAGAGAATGTAAAAAATAAGTTACACTATAAAACATATGAAATAGATGGAAATTTGAATATTGCTGGTAATTTTTATGAACATGATGGGTCTACTATTATGTATACTATTTTAATTCCAGATGCTTATAAAAGTTATGTTCTAATGGCTTGTACTAAAAACAACAATTTTTTAGAAGTTGACAAGAACTTTAGATTTTTTAATTTGAAAGATAAAGAAGAGTTTCAATTAGCTCTAACTGAATTACTATTACATTCTACAACTATTAAACATTATTTCTTCAACCATAATAAATGGAATAGTATAAGTAAAGAAAAGCAAGAGTCTGTTCTGGAATGGATATATCTTGATGATATAGATAAGTCTACAAATGTAAATACTCGAGATAAAATAATGAAGATGCCAAATTTTGTAAAGTATATGATAGATTAATTTATTTTTTAGGAATTAAAGATTGAACCTTAGCAAATTTGTACTCATCATAAACTCATCTTCAACATCCACTTTACTCAACTCTATATAAACAACCCACCCACAAGCCAATAAAGGAATTAGCTTGTGGGTGGGTTTTATAGTGATTATTTTAGCTTATGCCTGTATAAGTTTTAGTAATATCTTAAGGAGGAGTCTTATTCCGGCTGTTTTTATATAAAGAGCTTAACTGGCTGGTCCTTTTATAAGAATATATTAGCTAGTGTGAAATAATTTGATAAATTATGAATGAAAGATAGGAGGAGTCCTATCTTTTTTTGCCCTAGCTAATGGATATCTTTATAAATTGCTTATTAGTAGTTAGTCGCACCATTAGCTTTAAATTTTATCATTGCTTGATATTCTCTATCCATATCATTCCCGTGTCCAACCCTTCCCTGTAGTTGTTTAAACTAAATTATTTCTCCATCCTATTGACACCACTAAATCCACCAGTATTATAACATATAGAAATATTTCTATATGAGGTGGATTATGAGTGTCGATTATGAAAACATATCTAAAAAATTAAAGGCGATTTCTGATTCTAAGAGGCTTAAGATTATAGATATGTTATCTTGCGATGAGCTTTGTGCTTGTGAGATACTTGAAAAATTTGATATAAGCCAACCCACCTTATCTCATGATATGAGAAAGCTAGAAGAGGTTGGGCTTGTAACTAGTAGAAGAGAGGGTAAGAATATCTACTACTCTTTAAATAAGGCTAGTTTAGATGAGATTGAGGGTAGTTTGAAGCTTATATTTCATATCCAAGATGACTGTATTTGCAAGGAGTAAAATCCTGGGCAAATATTTTTTCTAAAACATATAGAAATATTTGAATGTATCTATATGTATTTTGTTACATATATTATTATGATTTTAAATTAAGGGAGGATTTTATGAAAAAGATGTACTTATATGAAGATGCTATGTGTTGCTCAACAGGTGTATGTGGACCAAGCCCAGATGAAGAGTTGATGAGAGTAGCTACTTTGATAGATAAGCTTACAAAAAGTGGAGCTAGCATTGATAGATATAATCTAACTAAAAATACTAAAAAGTTTGTAGAAAACAAAACTATCAATAATCTTTTAGGGGAAAAAGGTAAAGATATCCTGCCAGTTGTAATGGTTAATGATGAAGTTGTTATGACAGGCAGGTACCCTAGCAATGAAGAATTTTATGAAATGTTATTTTTAGCTGATGATATTGAGCAAAAAACAAATAATGACAATGGAGGTTGCTGTTCTGGTAGCGATTGTGGATGCTAGTATTAAGAAAAAGGAGATGAGTCTAAGTGAAACAATTTGATATTAAGGAAATTGACCTAACTAAATACTTATTTTTCACAGGAAAGGGAGGAGTAGGTAAGACTTCTACTGCCTGTGCTAGTGCTATAAGTTTAGCTGATATGGGCAATGAAGTCTTATTAATTAGTACCGACCCCGCCTCAAACCTTGAGGATGTCTTTGAAACCGAGCTTGATAATAAGGGTGTAAGGATAGAAGGTGTGGATGGCCTTACTGTTGCAAACTTAGATCCTATAGAAGCTGCCAATGAGTATAAGGAAAGTGTTGTTGGTCCTTACAGGGGACAGTTACCTGATAGTGTAATAGAAAATATGGAGGAACAGTTATCTGGATCTTGTACTGTTGAGATAGCTGCCTTTAATGAATTTTCTAAGTTTATAACTGATTCAGACCTAAAAGATAAATATGATTATATAATATTTGATACTGCACCAACAGGCCATACCCTAAGGATGCTACAGCTTCCTTCTGCTTGGACTAACTTTATCAGCGAAAGCACCCATGGAGCTTCTTGCCTAGGTCAATTATCAGGTTTAGAAGATGAGAAAGAAACATACAAGTTTGCTGTAGATACCTTAGCTGATGGCAAGCTTACAAGCTTAGTATTAGTTGCAAGACCTGAGGAAACTCCTCTTCTTGAAGCAAATAGAGCCTCTGCTGAATTATCAGAATTAGGTATTAACAATCAAATCCTTCTCATAAATGGTCTTTTAAGTGCCTATGATGATGAAGTTTCAGAAGCTTTTTATAAAAAACAAAAACAATCCCTAGACAAGATGCCAGAGGGTATTAAGGGTCTTGAAACATACTTTATCCCACTTAGAGGATACAACTTAAATAGTATCGAAAATTTAAGATCCTTGTTAGTTGAAGATAAGGAATATACTAGTGATGTAGAGCTTGGTATAAATGAAAGCACAAGCCTAAAAGATATCATAGATGATTTATATAAGAATGAGAAAAAAGTCATTTTTACCATGGGAAAAGGTGGTGTGGGAAAGACCACACTAGCATCTGCTATCGCCAAGGGACTTGCAGATAAGGGGCAAAAGGTCCACCTAACTACAACTGACCCAGCCAATCATTTGACTGGCATACTTGAAGAAGATGATTTATTAACTGTAAGCCATATAGATGAAGATGAAGAGCTTAAGAAATACCAAGAAGAAGTTTTAGAAAATGCTAAAAAAGTCATGTCTGAAGATGACTTAGAGTATATAAAAGAAGATTTAAGATCACCATGCACCCAAGAGATTGCTGTATTTAGAGCTTTTGCAGATGTGGTGGATAGGGCAGATAGTGAAGTTGTTGTTATAGATACAGCACCAACAGGTCATACACTTCTGTTACTGGATTCGACAGAAAGCTATAACCAAGAGATAGAAAAAAACCAAGGTGATGTTCCTAAGTCAGCAAAAAAACTTCTCCCTAGACTAAAAGATAGTAAGCAAACAGAGGTCCTAATTGTAACACTTGCAGAACCTACACCTTTCTATGAGTCTATGAGACTTGAAGAAGATCTAAAAAGAGCTGGGATTTATAGTAAGTGGTGGATTATAAATTCATCTATATATAAGACTGGCTCTAGAAACAAAACTTTAGAAGCTAAGGCTAATAGTGAGCTAGAATGGATAAATAAGGTTGATAAACACACAGACGGTAACTTTACAATAATCCCATGGTCAAGTGAGCAGATTAAGGGATCTAGTTTAGATAAATTAATTAAGTAGGTATATTATGACAGAAAAAATAAAAGTTGCATTTATATGCGTTCACAATTCTTGCAGGTCTCAGATAGCTGAGGCCCTTGGCAAGAAATTTGCAGGAGAGAAAATAGATTTTTACTCTGCAGGGACTGAGCTAGTTCCTCAGATAAACCAAGATTCAGTAAGGCTTATGAAAGAAATACACGGGATAGATATGCAAAAAGACCAGTATTCCAAACTCATAGATGACATTCCTGAAGTAGATTATGTCATCTCTATGGGATGTAATGTAGTTTGCCCAATACTTCCTTTCAAGCACAAAAAGTATGACTGGGGGATAGAAGACCCTACTGGTAAGTCTGATGAAGACTTTATCAAAGTAATAGATGAAATCGAAGGAAAGTTAAAGGACTTAATCCGTGAAATAGATGAGGAGTTAGCTAGATGAAAAAACAACAAGATATAAGCTCTTTTGAGCGAAACCTTACGTTCTGGGTCTTGATATGCATGGCTATAGGTGTTTTAATTGGCCGCTTCATACCGGCTATTCCGGAGGCCTTGGGAGAGCTTGAGTTTTACAATGTATCTATTCCAACTACCATACTTTTATGGATTATGATCTATCCTATGATGCTCAAAATTGATTTTAAAAGTATAAAAAATATCAAAGATAATCCTAAGGGTTTATTTATAACTTGGTTTGCCAACTGGATTATCAAACCCTTTACTATGTATCTAATAGCTAGGCTATTTTTCTTTGGAATTTATAAAAATATTATTAGCGAAAATCTAGCATCAGAGTATCTAGCAGGAGCAGTTTTATTAGGGGCGGCTCCATGTACAGCCATGGTTTTTGTATGGAGTAAGCTAACAAGAGGAAATAGCGCCTATACCCTAGTTCAGGTGGCTAGTAATGATTTGATCTTGCTATTTGCCTATATACCAATAGTAAGCTTTTTGCTAAAGATGGGCAATATCAATATACCTTGGGGGACCCTACTTTTATCTATTCTACTGTTTATAGTAGTTCCCCTTATCCTAAGCATCATTACCAGAAGGTATGTAATAAAAAATAAGGGCGAAGATTACTTAAATGATGTATTTATCCCATCTTTTGACAAATATACTATGGTAGGGTTATTACTAACTTTAATAATTATATTTTCATTCCAAGGGATGAATATTATAAACCAACCTTTGGATATTGCTCTTATAGCAGTACCACTTATAATTCAAACCATGCTTATATTTGCTATAACCTTTGGCATGGCATATCTTGCAAAGCTACCTTATTCTATAGCTGCTCCATGTGGGATGATAGGAGCATCTAACTTCTTTGAACTAGCTGTAGCTGTTGCTATTTCACTATTTGGACTTTCATCAGGAGCAACACTTGCGACTGTAGTAGGAGTTTTGGTAGAGGTACCAGTAATGCTATTGCTGGTAAGATTTGCAAACTCAAAGGAAGCTAAATTTAATAGATAATTGTATAAATGTTTTAGAAAAATCATCGTAGAAAATCAGCCTTAATTAAACTAGGGCTGATTTTTATAATTATCTATTATTTTAAAAATAAGCGTGGACAAGATCTCATATTGGCTTCTTAGTTTTATATCAATTTTACAATCGATGATTCACTAGCTCTAAATCTATAGTCTATAGCTATAACTTTTCTATACAGATTGGCTAAAATATTTGGATGTATAATTCAGAGGATATTTCAATTTTTATTTTCACTTTACATGATTTTTAAAAGTTATATGGTATTATAAACGTGTAATGATAATCAATTTCAATGGAGGAATTAATGAGAAATTTATATATATACGAATCATCACCAAGCGCTGTTGATAGCAAGGAGCTTGAAAGAATAGATGAAATTGTAAACCACCTTACAAATGTAGGGGCTGGTATTACTAGATATAATTTAGATCAAGCAAAAGACAAATTTGAAGAAAACATGATTGTAAAAAGATTTTTAGATGAAAATGGAGAAGATGTACTTCCTATCACTATGCTAAACAAAGAAGTAATCATCACACGCAGATACCCAGCAAATGATGAATTTTACGAACACCTATTCCCAGATTCAGACCTAGAAGGCATGGATGATTTTGGTGATGAAGGTTGTGGATGTGGCAGTGGTAGTACTTGCAGCTGCTAATATCATTTAAAATTAAATATGCAAATCTTAACCAGTTACTTATTTTAGTGGCTGGTTTTTTTGCTTATATGGAATGTGTACACCATATGGAGTACAATGTTATCGTAAACTTAGAGTTAAAAGGAGAAAATATATGGATAGTATAAAAGAAGCAAGAGTATCAGCTAGGATTGACCAAGAAACCAAAAATAAGGCCGAAAAAGAATTATCTAAGCACGGTTTGTCCATTTCTGAATTTATTAGAATGAATTTAACAACAGTGGCTAACCAAGGCTTGCCAGATTATTATGGTATACCAAATGAAGAGACTATGGCTGCTATTTATGAAATGGTAGAAACTCTAAATTCTAATTCTAAAATGGAACCTATATCCTTTGAAGAAATTAATAATCTTTTTAATGAATAAGGTTTTTTAAATGATTATAGGATACTCAAGGCAATTTAAAAAAGATTTGAAAAGGATAAAACATAATAGAAAATGGAATAAGATTTTTAATAGTTCTTTATCATTCTCTGAATTAACTCCATGGGAATATGTAATTAAATCTTTTGAATCAGGTAGTGATTTACCAGATTATTTTTATGCACATGAGATTCACTTTTCAAAATCTGACATAAAAAATATAAGAATGGCTACTGGAGAGAAGTCTAAAATAAAAGTTATGGATTTACATTTTGATGGCAGAACGGGAGATTGTCTCTTGTTATACTCGGAAAGCGAATTAGGATTTTATATTCTCAGAATAGGTAGTCATAGCGATTTATTTAAATGAAAAAACGCCTATTCGGGCGTTTTTCTTTATCTATATTAATTTCTCATCAAATAATTAAATGCACCAAGGGCTGCTGTTGCGCCTGATCCTGCTGCTATTACTATTTGTTTAAATAGGCTGTTTGTTGCATCTCCTGCTGCGTATACTGACTCTAGGTTTGTTGATCCGTCTGGGTTTACTATTATTTCTCCCCTGTCTGTTAGTTCAACATCACTTTCTTTTAGCCAGTCTGTGTTTGGCACAAGACCTACTTGGATGAAGCAGCCTTCTACATCTATAGAGTGTTCTTCATTTGTTTCACGGTCTGTGTATTCTAGTCTTTCTAGTTTGTTTTCCCCGTAAAGTCCTGTTGTTTGAGCATTTTTTACTACTTCTACATTGTCTAGGCTAAATAGTTTGTCTTGTAAAACTTGGTCTGCTTTTAGCTCTGGTAAGAATTCTATAACTGTAACATGCTCTACCATTGCGGCTAGGTCTATGGCAGCTTCGATTCCTGAGTTTCCTCCACCGATTACTGCTACTTTTTTGCCCTTAAATAGTGGACCGTCGCAGTGGGTACAATATGCTACACCCTTGTTTCTAAACTCTGTTTCACCTGGGATGCCTAATAATCTCCATCTTGCACCAGTTGCAATTACTACTGATCTTGCTTCTAGTTTTGCTCCATTATCAAGCTCTACTTCGATTAGGCGTAGGTCTTGGGATGAGTTTTCGCTTTCTTTGATGTTTTCTGCAAGGGCGCCTGTCATGATGTCTACACCTAGGGCCTTAACTTGGTCTTCCATTTGTCCCATAAATGATGGGCCTTCTGTGTATTTAAAGCCTGGGATGTTTTCAATTCCTAGGGTTTCTACGACTTGTCCACCAAATTCACTTGCTATTAGTCCTGTTGATACACCTTTTCTAGCTGCATACACTGCTGCGGTTGCTGCTGCAGGTCCTCCACCGATGATTAGGACATCAAAGGCTGCCTTATCAGCAAAATCATCTGCTGATTTACCATCTGCAAGTTTATCTAGTAGGCTATCCATGCTTTGCTTACCACCTTCGAAAAATTCTCCATTTTTAAAGATGGCTGGCACTGCTAGGACATCACGGCTATCTGCTATGTCTTGGAACATAGATCCTTCAATCATTGTGTGGTTGATATTTGGATTTAGGATTGCCATTATGTTTAGGGCTTGGACTACTTCTGGGCAGTTGTGACAGGATAGTGAAACTATGGTTTCAAAGTCAGCGCCCTCCATAGATTCAATTCTCTTTTGGGTGCTCTCATCTACTTTTGGAGCTACTCCACCTGCTTGAAGCATTGCTAGGGCAAATGATGCAAATTCATGGCCTAAAGGCACACCAGCAAAAACTATTTTACCATGGTCAAATGCACCCTTTACTTCAAATGATGGCTTGTATTCTAAATCTTTCTCTTCTACTTTTATTTTATCTGACAGTTCTGCTACTTCTGTGACAAATTCTTTAACTTTTTCCGATTTGTCATCATTAGTAACAGAAAGCCCAATAGTGACTTCTGTTTTTAGTAAGTCAAAATATTGGGCTAACTGTTGCTTTAAATTATTTTCTAGCATCTATTTTATTTCCTTAAGCAAATCTTATAGCTTACCTACAAGGTCAAGGCCTGGAGTTAGGACTTCATCGCCTTCTTCTTGCCATTTTGCAGGACATGCTTCACCTGGGTGCTCTGCAACGTATTTTGCAGCTTTGATTTTATCTATATTTACGGCAGCTTTACGTCCGATACCGTCAGCGTTGATTTCTACTGTTTGGATTACATTTTCTGGGTCAACTACAAATGTTGCTCTTAAAGCTTTTCCTGATTCATCAAGGATGTCTAATTCTCTTGCTAATTCTTTATTAGAGTCAGAAAGCATTGTGTATTGTAATTTGCTGATTCTTTCTGAATTATCATGCCATGCCTTGTGAACGAAGTGTGTATCAACTGATACTGAGTAAACTTCTGCACCTAGTTCTTTAAGTGCTTGGTAGTTATCTTGCATATCTTCTAGTTCTGTTGGGCAAACAAATGTGAAGTCTGCTGGGTAGAAGATAAGAACTTTCCAATTCCCTTTTAAATCTTCGCTAGAAACTGTTGTAAATTCGTCTTTTGCTGGATTATATGCGTCAAGTTCAAATTGTGGTAGAGTTTTACCAATAAATGCCATGTTAATTCTCCTTTTTAATTTAATGTGTTATTACTATTAGCTACACAATTATTATAATCATTCTAAAATAAAAGTCAACCTAAAGTAGGTGCTGATTATAATAATCTTACATTATCTATATTACCCAAGTACTAGGAAATTAAATATTGATTTATAGGGCAAATGTATAATTAGACAATTAGAAAATTTAAATTAATTTTAAAATTTACTTTAATGTAGTAAAATTGCGAGTAAAGTATATTTATTATAAAACAAGTGTTTTTATGTATAATGAAGATGCTATAATATCAACAGATGACACAAGCTTGCCAGAAGATCAAATTAAAGCACTTGATGATTTATTAAAAGATACAAAGATTAAGCATGAAAATTTAAATTCCATCATAGAAAAGGATAAGATTTCTCAAATCACGCGATCTGGACTGATAACCCTGTATTTTCTAGCCTATGTTTTAGAAAATGAGGACATATTGACTATCACGAATCAGTAGAAAATATAGAAAGACTAATGGTAAGCTACAACAATCTTGCTGAGCTATATGTGCTTTGGGGCAAAGATGATTTAGCAAAAAAATATAGAAAGTTAGCTTTAGAAACTGCTGATGCCATAGACTATAAAAATAACCAAGAAAATATCAATAAATTTATTTACAGACACCATGAATTTTAAAAATTGCCGGATTGTATACCCGGCTTTTTTAGTGGGTACTTATATAATAGAAAAATAAGGAGTACCCAATGGATAAAAACAAATTTAAATTGACAGGACAAAAAATTGATATTAATGATATAGATAGCTACTTAGTAAGTGATGAAAAAGATGAAGATATACAAAAAGAATTATACGATGAATTGATACCAAGACTTCGAAAACTCCATGAAAAGCTAAATGCCGAAAGCAAATATGGAATTTTAGTTGTTCTTCAAGCGTTAGATGCTGCTGGTAAAGATGAAATTATAAAATATATTTTCTCAAATCTTATGCCTCAAGGACTTAAAAATACAAATTATGGCAAACCAACAGATGAAGAAAATGCCCATGATTATCTATGGAGAATGCATAAGGGTCTGCCAGAGCGTGGCGAAATTGCAATCTTAAATAGATCCTATTATGAAGATATTATTTCTCCAAAAATTTATGATACCCTCGAGCATTTACCAGAAAATATCAAAAATGACCCAGAGTTGTGGAAGAAAAGATATAAGCAAATCAATAATTTTGAAGAATATATGAAAGAAAATGGCTTCCCAGTTATGAAATTTTACTTCCATATGTCAAAGGACGAGCAAAAAGAAAGGTTTTTGGATAGATTAGAGAAAAAAGAGAGAAACCACGAATTTTCATTTTCTGATATAGATGATAGAAAAAATTGGGATAAGTATCAAAAGGCCTTTGAAGAAATGCTAAACAACACTGCATCAGAAGATGCTCCCTGGTATGTATTACCAGCTGATAACCCATGGCTATCAAGAAAAATTGCAACTCTTGCTCTAATTGATGCAATAGAAGCAATAAATCCTCAATACCCAACTTTTGATCAAAAAGAGCAAGAAGAGGCAGAAAAAATAATTAAATACCTAAAAAATGATAAAATTTAATAGCAAATAAGATTTAAACCAGACTTAGGATTTAAAAAAATCCTAGGTCTGGTATTTTTTTGTCTAAAAATGGCTGATTTTAGCTAAAATCTAAAATGAATTTCTAAAAAAACTAAGCTCAAGACCACATCTTATACTAAATACATAATAAAGAACAACAAAAACTTAAACAAACTTAAACATACATCTTAAAGGGGACAAAAATGAAAAAACAATTCAAAGCACTAACATTAGCGCTAGCATTATTAACAACAACAGCATGTGGATCAAATGAAGCAAAAGGAACACAAGCAGAAGAAACAAAAGCTGGACAAATACAAGTTGTAGAAACTAAAGAAAGAAAAGTAGCAAATGTTGCTACACCAAAAGCAGATGCAGTAAAGCTTGAAAAAAAGATAACAGAAACTACCTAATCCCACAAACAGTTGAATTAAAAGAAGAAAACAAAGAAGAAGCTAAAGAAGCTCAAGAAACAGTAGAAGAAGAAACAACACAAGAAATTGCTGAAGAAAACGAAGTTGAAGTAGCAGTAGAAGAAACAAAAGAAGTTGCAAAAGCTAAGGAAAATGAAAATTCAGATATTGATGCAGTTACAGAAACATCAAAATCAGTATCACTACTAAATGCAGTTGAAGAAAATGTAGCATCAGCAGATGTTGCTAGATCAGAAGCTAAGACAGTAGAATCTGACGAAGTAGCTGGTGGTCTTACAATTGCTAGCCCATCAGTTGAAGAAGTAAAAGCTTACTGGTTAAACTATGAATCACAAGCCACAGACACTAAAGATTTCTTAGGACTTAACCTAATTAACCCAGAAAGCCAAGAAGCTTTTGCAAGTGCACCAAACGCTGATCTAAACGCACTAAATCTTGGTGAATTATCACTAGCTGCCCAAGAAGACGCACTACACATTGCAAATACAGCAAGATTTGCATCAGGTATCACAAATGAATTATCACTTGGATCTGATCAAGCCCAATTTGCTCAAGCAGCAACAATGGTAAATAGACTTAACCTACAAGTTAGCCACAATCCAGCACTTCCAACAGGACTTGCTTCTGACTCAGTAGAATATGTAAACGGAGCATACGGTGCAGAAAACTCAAACCTTGCAGCAAGCTTTAACATTCTTGATTCAGTTGTAGAATACCTACAAGATGACCTAGGAGATGAAAATCAATTAGAAGTTGGACACAGAAGATGGGTACTAAATCCACAAGCTAGTCTTGTAGGATTCGGTCAAACAGACGAATTCAACGCAATGTTCGTAAACAACAATAACTACGCTGGAGAAAATGCTAACACAGTTTACGCTTACCCAGGCGAAACAGCAATCAGCGAATTCCAATCAGAAGGATCAAGCCTTTCACTAATGTTTGGTGAAAACTTTGACCTAACAAACGCTCAAGTAGAAGTAACAGACCTAGAAACAGGTGAAGTTAACACAGCAGCAAACGTAGACGATAGCTTTAAAGGAAACGTAAAAGCAATCACATTTGGATACGGAATGAACTGTGAAGCTGGTACAAAACTACAAGTTAAAGTATCAGGCGTTACAAAAAACGGCCAAGACTACCCTGTAGAATACACAGTAAACTACATGTCAATAAGATAAGATTAATAAAAAAGAACCTTTAAGAATAATAAAATGTTTTTGTTGGCCCCATCTTGGGGCTTTTTGTTTGCTCAAAATCCAGAAGATAGATTAAAATTATCTATACAAACTCATTGTTAAATAGTAAAAATGGCTGTTTTGCATAAGTAAATCCTAGCTAGTTAGGATAATAATTATACAAATCAGCCTTTATTTCATACTATTACTTATCTAAGTCTTTTTTAGAGAAGTAAAAAACAATAACCATTACAACCAGTTGTACAAGCACTGATTTTAGATAATCATAATTTATTTGTTTATCTCTAATAAAGAAATAAATTAGAATTAATAAAGTTACTATTATATAAGTTAAAAAAAACTTTTTTACTTTATCCATAGATATCTCCTTTGTTTAATTTAATTATATTAAAATCTGTGGGGGATTAAAACCCACATTTATGTGGGGATTTACTGATTATATTTAATATTAAAAAGTTGAAATAGGTGATTTCATTTTTCAAATGAGCATAAAAAAAGCAGAGGGCTTAGCTTAGCCTCTGCATTAATAAATTAATTTTTAATATATAAAGATAATTTTTATTGTAAATCTAATACATCTACAATTTTTTCTTTTAATTTCTTGCTATCTTCAAAAGGATTTTCACTATCCATAATGCCCCTTACAACTGATACTCCAGATGCGCGGAATTTTTTAGGATATCTATATTTTTATAATTAAGACCTCCTATGGCTACTGTTGGGATTTCTATATTATAATTTATTTCTTTTAGGGTTTCTACACTTGTACTAGTTGTCTTGACATGGGTTTTGGTTTTAAAGATAGCTCCTAAGATCCTTCTTGCATCAGCTACATCCATATCTTCATTTCCTAGGTTGACCCCATCTAGGTCAGCTGCGAGAGCTATATCTACCCTATCATCTACTAGTAGTGGGATATTGTAAGAGTGACAAAGGTCTTTAGGATTTTCAAGAATTATTATTTCACAAGCGAGATGTTTTATATTAATTTAGATTAAATGTGTTCTACCCGTAAGGATATTTCAATCACATCAAAATACTTTAAAAATCATGTATATGAAGCTTGTAGTCTTTCAATAACACTATAACCTATTTATATAAAGCTATGTTAGAATCTAATTTTATCTTAAAAAAAGAGCATACATGACCGTTAAATATTTATAAATAGTTTACAAAAAAAAGAATATGTATATAATAAAATTAAAAGATATATAAATCTATTAAAGAAAAGATATTTAATATGTTACAAAAAAAGAATTATAAGATGTACTTTTTTGCTTTAGATTCTATTTTGATAATAAATATATCTCCAACAAAAAAAGTATATGCAGATTCAATAGATTTTAATGATAATTACTTATATGAAGTTCTACCAATGAAGACATTGAAACTTTTTACGATAAAGATGGTTACTTTATAGTAAGAATTAAATACAATTCTATTAATAAACAAAGTTCTTCACCTGGGATTAATTCAGTGCCTAATAGACCAAAATATTTTAGTGTACCCAAATGGAAGTCTTGGTAAACTAGAATGACAGTAAATAACAATATAGCTGCTAATGCATTGAATTTTGCTATGACCAGTGGATTAACGAGTGGTTTAGACAAGGTGTTTAATCTATTCAAATATGTTCCAAAAAAAGTAATAGAAGGGAGTATATCTGTTTTTTCTCCTGACATTGGTGGTGATAGCATGGTTAAAATTTGGGACAAAAATAAGAATGGTAAATTAGAATGGCAGGTCAGAGAAAAGTCTGATATCTATGGCAACATTGCTCAAGCAGAATGGAGAGTTATATAGTTTGAGTAATAAAAAAATATTTCAAAGTTTAAAATTCAGATATACTATTGCAGGGTTGCTAGTTTCATTGGTTTACTATGTATTAAGCAAACAAATGCTTCCTATTTTTATAATTTTGCTGCCATTGACAATATTACTCTATATAAAAGAAATTTTAAGTATGAAATACTTAAATAATGATAAGGGTAACAATATAATAATATTTAATTTACTGGCTTACATTTTAATTGGTTTAATTATATTTATATTATTCCAGTTATTTTTACCTAATTTAGATTTTAATTTTATATATTTTGTAGGAGTTATGTTACTGGGAGATATATTCTCTTAATAGTGAAATAATCTAAAGATTGTTATTAGATAAAACATGATCATCAAATAAATAGAGCTGTTGCAAAGTACACAAATCGTTTCAAAATATTTGAATACTATTTCAGAAAGTATCTCTGACTCCATCTCCTACTACGAGCTAGATTTCAAACCTTCTGAGAGTGCGTTCCAATGATATAACGCTGTATATATTAGATTGCAACAGCTACTATTTTAGTTATAAGACATTCATAACTTTTTCCCTTAAGTTCTTAGCATCTTCATAAGGATTTTTGCTATCCATAATAGCCCTAACTACAGAAACCCCCTTAGCTTTTGATCCCTTTAGTATGTCTATATTGTCATAATTTAGACCTCCTATGGCTACTGTTGGGATTTTTATATTGTCATTTATTTCTTTTAGGGTTTCTACACTTGTCCTAGTTGTCTTGACGTGGGTTTTGGTTTCAAAAATTGCTCCTACTCCTAGGTAGTCTGCTCCTTTTTTTTCTTCTGCCATGGCCCATTCTAGGTTTTTGGCAGTTGATCCTATTATTTTATCATCTCCCAAGATTTTTCTAGCATCAGCCACATCCATATCATCATTTCCTAAATGAACCCCATCAAGATCTGCTGCTAGGGCTATGTCTACCCTATCATCTACCAAAAGGGGCACATTGTATGAATGGCAAAGTTTTTTTAATTTCTTAGCAAGTTCTATAACTTCTCTAGCTGGGGCAGTTTTTTCCCTAAGTTGGACTAGGCTTACCCCTCCTTTTAAGGACTTTTCTATTACATCAAAAAATTCTTCATCACTTAGCTTATCTCTATTTGTAACTAGATATAGGCTTAAATCAAAGTTTTTCATAATCTATTTTCTCCCTTATTTTTTTGCTATCTATAAGTGAAATTTCATCTAAAAGTGAGATTTTAAAAGTAGCCATGCCCTTATCTTTTTGGGCAAGTTCGGCTCCTATATTTAGTATACTTATAGCAAGAGCTATTGCATTTATGCTATTATCAAAAGAATAAGCTGCAGCAATAATGCCACCTAATATGCATCCAGTGCCAGTTAATTTTGGCAAAAGAGGACTGCCGTTTTTTAAAATCAAAACTTCATTTCCATCAGAGACTATATCTTCCTTACCACTAGCAACCACTATTGTGTTATACATAGTAGATAAGTTTTTACAAATATTTACAATCTCTTCTTTTTCCATAGTCTTAGAATCAACACCTCTGGTTGATAATTTTTTGTGATATATGGAGTAAATTTCGCTGTAATTACCCTTTAAAACATTTATAGGATAATTTTTTAAATAGTAAAGACAAGTTTCAAGTCTGATTTTTGTTGCAGATGCGCCCACTGGATCAAGGATGATTGGAATATTGTTTTCCTTGGCCGATTTTAAGGCTTCCTTAATTCCTCTTAGCTTACTTTCGTTTATTGTGCCCAAATTTATTAAAAGAGCATGGGAATTTTGAGTTACTTCATAAACCTCATTATGATATTCTGCTAAAATTGGCGCTTGGTTTAAACTTAAAAGCACATTTGCCATATCATTTGAAGCAAGGGGGCTGACAATAGCATGGATAGTGTGGGTATTTTCATGCATATTGTCCAAAATATTTTCAAATTCAATCATTTAATGACTCCTGCATTTTAGAAAGGCTACCATTTTTTTCAAGGGCCTTTAAGAAAATATATGCAACTGAAGATCCGATTATAGTTGCAATTATAAAGCTTGGCGTAAAGGTAAATAGGGCAACTTTGCTGTCTCCAGCGATAAATTTCATAACTGGAAAAGAAATCATAGACCCGATAATGCCAGTACCTATTACTTCACCAATACAAGCTGATAAAAAAGTTTTGTATCTATTGTAAAGCACTCCAGATAAAAAGGCTCCAAAAACTGCACCTGTTAAGGCCAGTGGAGAAATCCCCATCAGGCTCATGCGGATAAGACCAATTAAGGTCGCACATGCTAATGAATAGATTGGTCCTAGTAAAACTGAGCAAACTACATTTATAAAATGCTGGGTGGGAGCAAAGCCATGGACCCTAAGGATAGGAGAAATAACTACACCAATTGCCACAAGCATTGCAAGTAAGACAAATTTACGTAAGTTTTTAGAATTTTGCATAAGAACCTCCATATAAGGAGCTAAAAATTGAGAAAAATCCCTCCGCTAGCATTACCTAGTTCAGGTTATTGGGTATAATCTCAGCCAAATTTAGCACCCCATTTGCAAATCATTAATAAAATCATAACATATATCCAAGAAATTGTTAAACAAAAAACCATCACGACATCGTGATGGCCTTTGATGGGTGAAATCCCTTAGGATTCCATGAGTTAAACAGCGAAAGTATAAACTTTCTAGTTTATTATAACATATGCTAATCATTTGTAAAGCTTTAATTTATGCTATTTTAACGGCATTTAGGGTAATATTTTATAAGGAGTAAATAGAAAAGAAGGCGGAAGATGAAAATTTTAGTAGCAATTGATTCTATAAAAAATTACGAAAACTCAATAGAGATTGGAAATATATTTAAAGAAGAACTGGGAAGTAATGCAGATATTATCCCCTTTTTAGATGGAGGAGAGGGTACTGTTGAAGCCATGCAGGCTTTTTTAAATGGAGACTATCATTATGTCAATGTCCATAATCCCAAAAATGACGTTATAACTGCAAGATATGTCATGAGAGAAAATTATGCAGTCATGGAAATGGCCCAGTCATCTGGTTTAAGATTATTATATAAAGAAGAACTTGATGTGATGAATTCTTCTTCCCTAGGCTTTGGTGAAATGTTGGTAGATGGTCTAAATGCAGGTGCCAAATCTTTTTACATAGGAATTGGAGATACTGCAACAAATGATCTTGGCATGGGTATGCTTTATTCTTTGGGTGCTAGATTTTTTGATGATGAAGGTAATGAATTAAATCCTATTGCAAAAAATATGGTAAATGTCGAAACAATCGATATTTCAAACATGGACCACAGAATTTTTGATGCGGATATTACTATTGCAACTAGCACTGATATGACACTGTTTGGAGAAAATTCTTTTCTGGAAAGCAGGGTTTACAGAAAGGGTGCATCTATCGAAGACATTGCGTTTTTATACAAGGGCTCTAAGAATTTTAAGGGAAAAATTGAGCAAACTTTAGGAATAAATCCATTGGATCTGCCAACTCTTGGTTCTGGTGGAGGAGTTGCCTGGGCTCTTTATACATTTTTTAAGACAAAGATTTCAAAATCTATGGATGTTATCTTAGAAAAAATAGATTTTGATACCATGATAAAAAACTATGATTTGCTAATCTTAGGAGAAAATGTGGACCAATTTGATGGCCTAAGCTCCATAAATGTAGCAAATGTAGCCAAATCATATAAGGAAAATCTTAAAATAATATTTTTAGAAGATAAAGATGGCAAAAAAATTGAACAAAGAGAAAAATTTGATTTTATATATGAATATCACATTTCAGATAATTTTGACCGCGACCAGATGAAAGATGCTATAAGAGCCTTGGCTAAAGACCTTAGTCAAAATTACTTTAGCAGATAAAATGGGAAAAAAAAGTATAATAAAACTATGAATAGTTTTAGAAATTTAGGATCAAGTAGGGTAACAAGTCTCTTGCTTATAGTAAATATTATTGTATTTGCAATTATGTCCTTTACTGGAGGCAGCGAAAATATATCAAATCTAATTAGATTTGGTGCTGTGGTAAAGAGTGATATTGCAAATGGTCAATGGTGGAGACTTTTTACAGCTAGCTTTATCCACATAGGATTACCACATATTTTATTTAATATGTACTTTTTGTATCAGATAGGACCAGTTTTTGAAGGACTTTATGGCAGTCGTAACTTCTTAATAATCTATATTTTAGCAGGGGTTATGGGAAACCTTGTAAGTTTTGCTTTTGGAAATCCATCTACGGTTAGCGCAGGTGCTTCTACATCCCTATATGGACTTTTTGGTTTAGCCTTAGGTATTATGCTAAATTACAGGGGAGATAGCATGCTATCTAGTTTTGGGGCAAGTTTCTTATCAGTAATTGCAATAAATATAGTTTATTCGTTACTAAGTCCTAGTGTAGGATTGCTTGGCCATCTTGGGGGCTTGCTTGCTGGAGTGATTTTAACGGGTGTTTTCCCAATTATAAATCGTAGCCTGGCTACAAGTACCCAAGTTATAAGTGTGACAGCCTTTGTGGCCTTGTCTATACTTTTTGTAATAATTGGACTAAGGACGGCGGTATAGAACACTTATGAAAAAGAAATTTTTTGCAATATTTGCGATTCTACTTTCACTTTCAGCTTGTGATTTTCAATCACGAGCTGATTTTGAAAAGGAGCTATCTGCTGCTGATAAAAAAGAAGACAAAAACTTTGTCATGCCAAAAATCGCCTACCAAAAGGCCGGCGAAGAAGAGAATACTAGTCCAAAAGAAAAATCAGAAGATGATTTGGATTTAATAAATTTATATGGTACTGGGAAAAATGGTAAAAATTTAAATCCCCAAGATGCAGTGGGTAATATCATTGATACAAATATAGGTGATAGCCAGTTTGGTATTTCCCTAAGACCATCTAGTCAAATGCAGGGTGCTTATTCAGCTATACTTTCTTATAAGAGAAATAATGAACTTACCGAACGAGAATTTGGGCCCATTGCAGGAGTAAGTGGAATAAATACAACTGTAACTTTCGATAAAATAAGCTCTGAGTCTGGACCTATGCTTTTGGTTAGCCAAGTTAGCATAAATAATGGAGAAACATATAGTGCATACTATCTTTTTAACAAATTTATGAGTCTGATGGATTATTTAGTATTTAGAACCTCCACAGAAAATATTATGCCAAGTGTTGAAAGGCTAGGAGATGTAGTAGAATACACTGATCAAGCTGTGGCTGGTGATTTAAATCAGGCTATAACAAATCGCATGAATACAGAAGATAGATATTTACCATCTATGCTAGATATTTATGGCGTAAAATATAGGCCACTTACAAGCCTTTATCAAAATAAAGAAATAGATATGGGATATTTACCGGATATTACTGGTGAAAATCGCATACTAATCACAAGAACCACAAGCAGTAGTGAAAATATGGGCATGAATATAGATATAGAAAAATAAGGAGAAAATAATGAAAAGAAATGAGATAGATGAAAAATTAAAGTGGGATACCTCTTTAATTTATGCAAGTGATGATGAATATTATAGTGAGGTAAAACAAGCTAGAGAACTAGCTGATAAGCTTACAGACTACAAAGGCAAAATCACTGAAAATGCAGATTCGCTGTTAAACTTTCTAAAAGATTATGAAAATCTAATGAGAAAATTTCACAAGGCAGGAGTTTATGGCCATTTAAAATCAGATGAAAATACAGCTGATAGCACTTATCAACAAATGAGCCAAACAACTTCTATTGCTGGAGCAGAAATTTCTGAAAAATTATCATTTATTACACCAGAAATTCTAGCAGCTGACTATGAAGATATCAAAAAAATGCTAGGTGAAAAAGAAGAATTAAAGGCATATGACCATTATTTTGAAGACTTATTTAGAAATAAAGACCATGTTCTAAGTGAAAATGAAGAAAAAATCCTAGCTAGCTTTTCAAAATTAAGTCAAAATCCAGTTTCTACCTATATGGTTTTCTCAAATGCTGATATGAAATTCCCAGCTGTAGAAAAAGACGGTGAAGAAGTTGCTCTATCAGATGCAAACTTTACAACTCTTGAAGAAGATAAGGACCGTGATTTTAGACGTAGGGTTTATGAAACTTATTATGGAGTTTATAAACAATTTGAAAATACAGCTGCATCCTTACTTGACGGGGAAATTACTAGTCACAATATAGAATCAAAACTTAGAAAATATAATTCAGCTCGCCAAATGAGTCTTTCAGCAAATAACTTAGATGAAGAAATCTATGATAATCTACTAGAAATAGTCCACGAAAATATGGACATCCACAGAGACTATACTAGCCTTCGTAAAGAATTTTTAGGGGTAGATGACCTAGGATTCCACGATATATATGTGCCATTAGTAAAAGATTATGAAAGAGAAATCGAATTTGATGAAGCACGCGAACTAGTACTTGAAGCAATCAAACCACTTGGAGAAGAATACGTAAAAGTAGCCCGCAAGGGATTTGAGCAAAGATGGTTTGATGTTATGCCAAATGAAGGAAAAAGATCAGGTGCATATTCTTCAGGATCATACGATACCCAACCATATATCTTGTTAAACCACACAAATACAATTGGTGATGTATTTACAATTGCTCACGAACTTGGCCACTCTATGCACTCATACTACACAAGGAAAAACCAACCATATATTTACGGGTCATACTCAATCTTCCTTGCAGAAATTGCATCAACAACTAATGAGCTTTTACTTTTAGATTATATGCTAAAAAATAGCCAAAGCGAAGAAGAA
This sequence comes from Anaerococcus sp. mt242, assembly GCF_016798225.1. GTDB lineage: Bacteria > Bacillota > Clostridia > Tissierellales > Peptoniphilaceae > Anaerococcus. Next base: position 28,159 of record NZ_JAEUYX010000013.1, read on the forward strand.
ACTGCATATTTACTAAATTATTTTGTAAACCAATTTAAATCAACAGTATTTAGACAAACAATGTTTGCAGAATTTGAGCACGAAGTAAATAAATTAGTTGCAGATGGTGAGCCTATCCCAGCAGCAAAACTTGACCAAATTTACGGTGACTTAAATCGCGATTACTTTGGTGGTGATATAGAAGTAGATGAATATATTTCTGCAGAATGGGCAAGAATCCCACACTTTTATATGTTCTATTATGTATTCCAATACGCAACAGGATTTATGTCAGCAGTAGCCCTTAGCCAAAAAATCCTAAATGGAACTGATGAAGACAGAAAAGCATATCTCGATTATCTAAAAGCTGGTGAAAGTGAATATCCAATTGATGTTCTTAAAAAAGCAGGCGTTGATATGACAAATAAAGATGCTATGCAAAAGGCTATGGATGTAGCTCGTGAAGCCTTAGAAGATTTAAGAAAAGCAATAATGTAGGCAAATAAAAAGAGTAGATTAAATTCTACTCTTTTTTCATACTTATTTTTATCCAATACCACCAAAAATTATGCCCAGTACTAGGGCAAAAAAGCTTAAGGCACAGTATAAATATTTTCCAAGTGGATAAAACCAATTTCCAAGTGGCTTTTTACGTCCCTTATTTACTTCATTAATAGCTAGTTTTTTATCAAGTATCCAGAAAAACATTATTCCAGCTAAAAGTGCTCCTAGGGGAGCTATTATTATAGAAACAAAATCCATCCAAGATCCAACAATGCCTTGGATAAATATTGCCGCTACAATTCCAAAAGCATTTATAAGAAATGCTGACATTTTTCGACTACATCCAAATTTTTCTTGGATATAAGCAACTGGCGCTTCATAAAGATTAATAATTGAAGAAAATCCAGCAAAAAGTATGGCAAGATAAAATATAATCATCAAAATATTTCCGCCCTCAATCTTATTAAAAACATTTACTAAATAAATAAACATCAGTCCTGGGCCGCCTTCGTTAAGGTCAGCATTTCCAATGGCCATTGCTGGAATTATTACAAAAGCTGCAAGAAGAGCTGCAAGTGTGTCAAAAAATGCAATATTTTTTGCGGAAGAAGGAATATCTTCATTTTTTGGCAAATATGATCCGTAAATCACAGAACCATTACCTGCAATGGAAAGGGAGAAAAATGCCTGGCCAAAAGCAAAAACCCATAGTTTTATATCAGCTAGTTTGCTAAAATCAAGGTCAAAAATATATTTATAGCCCTTGCTAGCAGCAGGATTTGTCCCAATATAAATTGCAAGACCAAGAAGTAATATAAATAAAAGTGGCATCAAAAATTTATTTGCTCTTTCAATACCCCTTGCAATTCCAAAAGACATTATAATCATTGAGGAAATTCCAGCAACAATTATCCAAAAATTATTGGCAAAGGCACTAGCAGTTTGTTCAAAGGTAGCTCCAATTAGAGAAAAATCATTGGCAAAACTACTAAGACTACCATTTATGGCCAAGAAATTGTATCTAAAAATCCATCCCATAACTGCAGTATAGCCAATAGCCAAGGCAAGAGATCCCAAGACAGGTATAAAACCTAATTTTCTACCAATTTTTTCCTTGCCCCTTTGGGCGGTTGCAAAGGAAAATGCATGAACCGGTCCAGATCCAGTAAGCCTACCTAAGGCAAATTCTTCTATAACTCCAGTTGATGCAATTAGTATTACAAATAAAAAATAGGGCAATAAGAAACTCATTCCACCAAATAGCGAAGCCATTACAGGAAAACGCCAGATATTGCCCATGCCCACTGCAGAGCCTATTGAGGCTAGGGTAAATCCAAGCTTGCTTGTAAAACCATCGTTAGTATTTAATTTTTCGTTATTATTAGTATTCATAGTATTTCCTTAGAGTCTTTTATGGTATTATATCAGATTAATTCGAGAAATATAATAGCAAGTTGCTAGCAAAACTTATAAAATATTTATATTTTTTCTAAAAGTATGATTAGATACCTTTTCATCGGGTAACAAATTAACGGCTAGCCAAGTCATATTTGAAACTAATATTTAAAGATAGAAAAAGAAAGGTAGCGTTGTGAAAAACTTTAAAAAGGCAATCGGCAAAGCAAACATACTCTTAGCATCTTTAGCATTAGGAATCGGATTAGTACTACCCACTCAATCAGCACATGCAGACAGTGGAGATCACAGTGGAGCAGAGTGTGTAGCAGGTGTCGCTGGTGAAGCAACAATTGGTGCAACAACACTAGGACTAGCAGGAGCAAAAGTAGGAACTGTAACTCTACCAGGTGGAGGAACTGTAGCTGGATCTGCTGTTGGAGCAATCGGCGGTGGCATTGGTGGAGCAATTAAAGGTGCTGCAGACCACTGTTTCTAATTAGTTTTTATGAAATAAGGAGATCTCATGAATCGAGACACTTTATATTCACCAAAAGTATTAATAATTGGGATAATAGCTTTAATAGCAAAATACTTCCTAGATTTTAAATTATCAGGTAGTCTATCAGTTAGCTCATATTTTGACCACAACTATTTTTATATAGTTGCAGTGTTAATTTACATATTTGGCTACATAAACTACAAAAAAACATTAGATATAAATAAATAAAAATTATTAGGGGCTATAAATATAGCTCCTTTTTTAATGGAAGATAATGTAAGCAATAATTTACAAAATAAAAATAAAATCAAAACATTTATTTTGTATCATAGATGTAAAAATTTAGGAGGAATATATGATAAATTTTGCCCATAGAGGATTTAAAGGAAAATATCCGGAAAATACTATGCTAGGATTTGAAAAAGCAATTGAAGCTGGTGCGGATGGCATAGAATTTGATGTACATTTGTCAAAGGATGGTCAGTTAGTAATAATCCATGATGAAACACTAGATAGGACAACAGATGGAAATGGTTTAGTTTGCGAAAAAACTCTTGAGCAATTACAAAAACTAAATGCATCAAAACTATATCCAGAATGTGAAACTCAAAAAATCCCAACCCTTAGAGAATATTTTGAATTTGCTAAAGACAAAGACATTATTACAAATATAGAGCTAAAAACATCCATAATTGACTATCCAGGTATCGAAGAAAAAGTTTATGACTTGATAAAAGAATATAAGTTGGATGAAAAAATAATAATATCATCTTTTAATCATAATGCTTTAGTAAAATTTAAAGAAATAGCCCCTCATATCAAGTGTGGAGTATTGGAATCATCAAGACTTCATAAACCATGGGAATATGTAAAAAATCTTGGCATGGAATATTATCACCCAATGAATTTTGTTGTGGATAAGGAAATAGCTGAAAAATTTGCTGAAAATAACATTGGCTTAAATATTTGGTTTGGAAAAGCAGACTATGATTACAGTATATATCTTCCATGTAAACCAAGTGGCCTTATAACCGATTATCCAGATAGAGTGAAAGAATTTTTAGATTAGCATACTTAGGGTATGCTTTTTTCTTTGTTAAGTATTTGTAAAATTTATATAAATTTTATAAATAGCTTATTTATAAAGATTTTATAAGTATTTTGAAATTTTTGTAAAAAATATTTAAAAAAATAATTGCTAAAATTTACCAAACTATTACAAATTTAATAAATATATTTTATACAAACTGATTAAAATGTACCTACATTAAACTTTTAGGAGGGTGTATGTTTAATACAAAAAAAATATTTGGCCTAGCTTTATCAATGTCAATGTTACTAGGCTTTACAGCTTGTGGTGCGAATAATAATGACGCTACTACAGATAATAAACCAGCACAAACAGAAACTGCTAACACAGAAAATGCAGGTGATAAGGCAGAAGAAACTAGCGATGCTCCAGCAGAAAAAGCTTCAGATGATAAAACATCAGCAAATACAGATGATGGCAAAATCCACCTTACATATTGGTATGCATGGAAAGATAAAATCGGCGAATCTAAAGAAGAATTAGTAAAACAATTTAACGAATCTCAAGACGAAATTGTAGTTGAAGCAGCATACCAAGGTTCATATGATGAACTTTCATCAAAAACTCAAGCTGCAAAAGCTGCAAACAATGCTCCAGAAATATTTGAAGTTGAAATTGCAAACATGTACACAATGGGTAAGGGCGGCATGATAGAAAATCTTACACCATTTATCGATGATGAAGTAAATATTGATGATTTTAATGAAGGTTTAATGCATGAAGCTTATATAGATGAAGATCTTTACGGACTTCCTTTCTATAGATCAACACCAATTATGTACAAAAATGTTGATATGCTAAAAGCTGCAGGACTTGATCCAGAAGGTCCTAGAGATTGGAAAGAATTTAAAGAATATGCTAAAAAATTAAGAGATAAAGATAATGATAAATATGCAATGACATTTAACCTAGATCCATGGTTCTTAGAAGCTTGGGTTTATTCATCTGATGGATTCTATGCAAAAGATGGTAAAGTTGGCTTTGATCAAGAAGGAACAAGAGAACCAGCTAGATTTTTACAAGAACTTGCAGATGAAGATCTAATCAAAGTAGTTTTAGGTGAACAATCAGGTGATACACAAAGACAAGATTTTGTAAACCAAAACTCTGCTTTATATTTCACATCTACTGCAGGCCTATCATCTCTATTACCATTAGCTGAAGAAAATGGATTTGAACTTGATACATCTTTTGTACCTGGCAATAAACATTATGCAGTTCCAACAGGTGGATGTAACATTGTTATGACTAGTGGTCTTGATAAAGAAAAACAAGAAGCTGCTTGGAAATTCCTTAAATTTATGACAGCAACAGATCAAAACGTGTTTGCTTCAGAATATACAGGATACCTACCAACAAGATATTCTTCAGTAGAAACTGATAAAATTCAAAAACTTCACAAAGAAGTTCCTCAATATAAAACAGCTTTTGACCAATTAGAACATGCACAAGCAAGACCAATTGCTAAAGGATGGCCTGAAATGGAAAAAATGCTTTATGAAGGTGTTACAAACACAACAACACAAGGTGCTGATGTTGATCAAATTTATGACAACTTACAAAATCAAGCACAATCTATATTGTCATTTTAGTTAGGATAAATAATGGCGAGTGTAAAATTAGAAAACATATATAAAAAATATGAAGGCAATGAAAACTATTCTGTCAGGGATGTATCTCTATACATCCCTGATGGAGCTTTTGCTGTTTTTGTAGGTCCATCAGGATGTGGAAAGTCTACTACTCTAAGAATGATAGCAGGGCTTGAAGATATCACAGATGGAAATATTTATATAGGAGATAGATTAGTAAATAATGTAGCTCCTGGAGATAGAAAAGTTGCTATGGTTTTTCAAAACTATGCACTTTATCCAACTATGACCGTTCGTGAAAATATCGAATTTGGACTTATAAATAATAAAGTACCAAAAGAAGAAAGAGAAAGACTTATCAGAGAAATTAGTCAAATAGTTTCACTAGATGAATATATGGATAGACGCCCATCTAACCTATCTGGTGGTCAAAGACAAAGAGTAGCCCTAGCACGTGCTATGGTAAAGAAACCAGATATATTCATTTTGGATGAGCCACTTTCAAACCTTGATGCTAAGCTTAGAGTACAAATGAGAACTGAGCTTAAGAAAATTCACGAAAGATTAGGAACAACATTTATTTACGTAACCCATGATCAAGTTGAAGCTATGAGTATGGGAACACAAATTATTGTTATGAATGGTGGAGAGGTTATGCAAGATACTACTCCAGAAGAAGTTTATAAAAATCCATCAAACATTTTCACAGCTAAATTTATAGGATCACCTCCTATGAACATCATAACTTTAGATGAGCAAGCAAAAAAATATTATGAAACTAGTGATGAAAAAATAAAATTTGTTGGTTTTAGACCAGAAGACTCCCACATAGTAAATCATCCTAGTAGAGAAGATTCTCTATTTTTTATGGCAAATGTATTAAACGTGGAGCCACTAGGTTCAGAAATCATATACACAGTAGAAAATAATCTAGGAACATTTCAAGTAAAATCATATGATAAAAATATAAATGATTCTAAAGAAATTGTTATTGAAGTGTATAAAGAAGATTTAAAATACTTTGATGAAGAAGGAAATTTATTGACTAATACAAGTAAAGAAGTTGATGATAATAAATCTTTCGTTACAAAAAGAGAAAGGGGAGAAGGCTTTGACAGTGTCAATCAACAAAAAGAAAGAGAAAACACAAAAACCTATATCCAAAAGTAAAACAAATGCTTCCCCTTATCTGATGGTAGCTCCATCAATGATAGTTTTTATCTTATTTTCTTTTATTCCAATTATATATATGATTTACTTATCATTTCATGATTGGAATTTTGTATCCCCTGATATGAATTTTGTAGGTTTAAAAAACTTTAAACAATTATTGGGAGATCCTAGGTTTATTCAAACAATGAGTAATACTCTTTTGTATACTGTTTTGACAGTAGCAGGATTTGTAATTTTTGGATTACTAATTGCATTGGCCCTAAATAAAAGCACAAAAATCCACTCTTTTATGCAAAGTGTAATCTTTGCACCTTATATTATTTCCTTAGTTTCCATATCCATGCTTTGGTTATGGTTGATGGATTATGATTATGGATTATTTAACTTCTTATTAGGTAGGATTGGAATTTCACCAGTGAGATTTTTGACTGATCCTAATGTAGTTATTTATTCATTAGCTGCAGTAAGTATTTGGAAGGGTGTTGGATACTATTCATTAATATTTCTTTCAGGGCTTCAAGCGATACCAAATGATATTTATGAAGCAGCAGCCTTAGATAATACACCTTGGTATAGAAAATTATTTAAAATTACACTTCCTATGTTATCACCTACAATATTTTTTGTTGGTATAACTAGTATAATTGCAAGTTTTAAAGTATTTGAAACCATAGCTATAATGACTCAAGGTGGACCTATCAATGCGTCCAATACACTAGTTTATTATATTTATGAAACAGGTTTTAAGTTTTTTAATATGGGTTTATCATCTGCTGCTGGTGTAATTTTATTCGTAGTCATAGCTATACTGACATTCATTTATTTTAAATTGATGTCTAGTAAAGTTTACTATAATTAAGGAGAATCCATGCAAAAAGAAAGTATATTAAGAAAAATATTTAGATATATCCTATTAATATTAATTATAATTGTTTTTTTAGGACCTTTTTTATGGATGGTATTTACATCTTTTAAGCCACTAGCAGAGACACTAAGATTACCACCTACATTATTTCCAGAAACATGGGTACCACAAAACTATGCTGATGCTTGGCAATCTGGACCATTTTTGCACTATACAAAAAACTCAATAATAGTTACATTATCTGTAGTGATTTTACAGCTTCTTACAATAATACCAGCAGCTTATGCATTTGCGAAAATGGATTTTACTGGTAGAAAAACTTTGTTTTCATCAATCTTAGTAACTATGATGATTCCAGCTCAATTAATATTTTTGCCAGTATATTTAATGTTTTCAAAGGTTAACCTTATTAATACTTATTGGTCATTAATATTACCATGGGCTAGTTCAGCTTTTGGCATTTTCTTGCTTCGCCAAAGATTTATGCAAGTTCCAGATGAGATTATTGAAGCAGCAGTTTTGGATAATACACCTACTTGGAAAATAATTTATAAAATTATGCTGCCTCAAGCTAGGGGTACTGTAATTACAATAGCGCTATTTACTTTTATTTCTGAATGGAATGACTATTTCTGGCCATTGGTTATGACAAGCAACGATGATGTTAGAACTCTTCCTTTAGGAGTATCTATGCTTAAATCTACTCTTGATGGTATTCAATGGAATACAGTTATGGCAGGAAATGTTATTTTGATACTACCAATAGTAATAATTTACCTAATTGCTCAAAAAGAAATTATAAAAGCTATGACTTATAGCGGAATAAAATAGGAGATATTATGAACAATACACCACTTATAGTAATTTCACTAGATGCTCTTGGAAACTGTGATGAGGAAGTTTACAAACAATTACCATTTTTAAAATCAATGATAGAAAAAGGTACTTGGATTAAAAAAGTTGAATCAGTATATCCAACTTTAACTTATCCTATACATTCTTCAGTTGTAACAGGAAGATATCCGATAGAACATGGAGTAGATAATAATCTACTTGTGCAACCAGAGAAAAAAGCTATGGATTGGTATTGGGATCATTCTTATATTTCTGGCGATACTATTTTAAACAATGCCCACAATAAAGGATTAAAAATTGCAGCTTTTTCTTGGCCAGTTTCTGCAAAAGCAGATATTGAGTTTAACGTCCCAGAAGTTTCTCCAAATCCAGAAGGAACATTTATTGACCACTTAAAAGAAAATGGTAGTGGTGAATATATAGAAGAACTTCAGTCTGTCTTTGGTCCATTTGATAGTCATGATAGTCAAAAACAAAAAGATGAGTGGATGGCAAATGCTACAGCCTACACATTTGAAAAACACCAACCAGATATTACTTTTCTTCATCTAATAGATGTTGACCACCAAAAACACGTTTATGGTGCAAGTCATTTTGCAGTAAAAGATGCAATAAAAGAATTAGATGATAGACTTAGTCGTATGTTTGAGAAAATTTCAAAAGTTAAAAATCTTGATGAAATAAATATAATGCTTCTAAGTGACCATTCTCAAATTGATACAGCTTATCCTATTAGACTAAACAAAATGCTAGCTGATATGGATTTAGTAAATGTAAATGAAGATGGAACTGTAAAAGAAGACTGGCAAGCATATTTCTTAACATGTGGAGGATCCACAGCTCTCTATACAAAAGAAGATAATCCTAAACTTGTAGAAGAAATCAAAGAAAAAATTGAAAGCCTTAACTTAGAAGGTATAGATCAAATATTTAGTACAGAAGAAATTCAAGAATTAAAATCAAGTGACTCAGCTAAGCTTTGGCTAGAGGCTAAAGAAGGTTATGTTTTTGATGCAGATGCTAGAGATTTCATTGAAAACAGAAATCAAGAACCAGGACCACGCGGAAACCATGGATTTTTGCCTAGTAAAGAAAAAAATCTAGCAATAGCAATATTTGCAGGTCCAGCTTTTAAAGAAAATAGCATCATAGAAGATGAAAAGATTGTAGATATCGCTCCTACAATAGATAAGATTTATGATTTAGATATGAAAGATATGAGCGGAAGTGTTATTGATTGTTTAAAATAAGATATATTATAGTTTTCATTAATCCACCCCATGATGTCAGGGGTGGATTTTTTTACGAAAACTTTACAAATATTTTGCAAAATTTATACGTTAATTAGGTAAAATAATTTCTGCAGCAAAGATTCTAAGAAAGCAGGAGTATTATGAAAATTTCACTTATAAATATTAATAAAAAGTTTTCAGATAGTTTTAGTATTAAGGATTTGAATTTGGTCATAGACCATAATTCTTTTACCACTCTCTTAGGACCTTCTGGTTGCGGAAAAACTACCGTTTTAAGGATGATTTCTGGCCTTGAAATACCAGATAGTGGAGAAATATTATTTAATGATAAAGTTATTTTTTCAAGTGAGAAAAATATAAATATTCCTCCAGAAAAACGTGGTCTAGGTTTTGTTTTTCAAGACTTTTCCCTATGGCCTCATATGACAGTTTTTGAAAATGTTGCTTTTCCTCTAAGGGCTAAAAAAAATAATGCAGATATTGATCAAAAAGTTTTAAAGGCCCTCAAAACTGTGCATTTAGATGGCTATGAAAATAGATTTCCAAGGGAGCTTTCTGGTGGTCAACAGCAAAGAGTTGCCTTTGCTCGCGCCATTAGCGACAATCCAGATTGTGTTTTATTTGATGAGCCTCTTTCTGCTCTTGATGCTATTTTAAGGGAACAAATGCGCCTTGAAATCACAAAAATTGTGAAAGATATGGGACAAACTGCAGTTTTTGTCACCCACGACCAAGAAGAAGCTATGTCTATGTCAGATGACATTATTATTATGAATAATGGCCACATCGAGCAAAAAGCAAGTCCTGAAGATATATATAAGTATCCAAAAACAGATTTTGTGGCTCATTTCATTGGCAAATCTAATTGGCTGGACAAAAATCATATGATTCGCCCAGAAGATTTTACTGATAAGGAAATCCCAGGCTCAGACTTATATAAAACAGAAGTTATTTCTTCACAATTTTTAGGAGATTCTTACATAATTTATCTGGATTATATGGGAAATAATTGGTCGTTTAATTCCAAAAACGGAAAAAAGGCAGGGGAGATTTTAAATCTTTATGCCGATAAGAAAAATATTATAGAATTTAACTAGGAGAAATTATGAAAAAAATTCTTAATGCCCTTATGGCACTATCTATTGCAGCTGCGCTTTCAGCTTGTGGCAATGCAAACACAACAGAAGCACCAGCAGAAAATACTGCAGAACAAACACAAAGTGCAGAAGAAAATAAGACTGAAACACCAGAAGTAAAAGAAGAAAAAACTGAAGAAGCTGCTCCAGCAGAAACTTCAAGCGAAGAAAACAAAGACCTTTCTGGATCAGTTACAGTTTATATGCCAAGCCCAAAAGGACTTAACGAAAAATACATTGCAGCTTTTGAAGAAGAAACAGGTGTAAAAGTTGATCTTTTTGAAGGAACAACTGGAGAAATTCTTGCTCGTCTAGAAGCAGAAAAAGACAATCCAGTAGCAGATGTTGTGGTTTTAGCATCTTGGTCTGATGGTCTTGCTATGAAAAAAGAAGGAAATCTAGAAAGCTATGATGCAAAGGATGCTGACAAACTTTACGAAGATTTTATTGATAGCGATAAAGAATTATTTGGTACAAGTGCATCAGCAGTTGGAGTAATCTATAACACAACTATTGTAGAAAACCTAGATGCTGATTGGGCAGATTTTGCAGATGAAAAATACAATGGCGACATAGCATTGCCAGATCCAGAAAAATCTGGTTCAGCAAAAGATTTCTTAGCAGGATACTTCTCACAAAACAAAGATGATTGGAAAACTTGGGAAGATATTGCAGCAAATGGACTAACAATTCCAGGAGCAAACAAAGCAGCCCTAGAAGCAGTAACAACTGGAGAAAAAGCAATTCTTCTTGCAGGTGTTGACTACAATGCATACAAATCAATTGCAGATGGCGAACCACTAGCAATTTATTATCCAAAAAGCGGAACAGTTATCAACCCAAGACCAGCGATGATTTTAAAATCAGCTAAAAATATGGACAATGCAAAAGCTTTTGTTGACTTCTTAATCTCAGACAAAGCCCAAGAACTAGTAGCAGATGCATACCTACTTCCAGGCAGATCTGATATTACAACAGATAAGAGAACAAATGTAGCAGACATTCCACAATTTGAAAATCTAGATTGGGATTACATGCTAGAAAATGCTGATGAAATCTCAGCAAAAATGAATTCATTAGTAAAATAACAATGAAAAAGACAAAAACTAGTAATTATCTAATCTTATTACTACTTTTGTTTTTTATAGTAACACCGATAGCAACGGTATTTTTAAGAGCGATCATCATAGATGGTCGCTTAAATTTTAGCCAAGCAGCTGAGTTGATTTTTACCAAAGATAATCTTCTTACTATAAAAAACTCCCTATTATTAGGAATATTAGTAGTAATATGTGCAAGTCTGATAGCAACACCCTTGGGATTTATATTTACAAAATCAAGACTAGCCAAGTACAAGTGGCTAGAAATTATTTTTATGATTCCTTTTATGACTCCACCATATATCCTATCCATGGGTTGGATTCTATTTTGCCAAAAAAGAGGTCTTTTCCAACAACTTTTCCCAGCAACTGGCAATTTTAGCGAAAAATTCTTCTCGATTTTTGGCTTGGTTATGGTAATGAGTTTGCATATTTTCCCTTTTATGACCAATATTATAAAAAACTCCATTGGCAATATATCGGCAAATATGGACGAAAGTGCCAAAATTTCTGGGGCGGGATTGGGATATAGGCTTAGAAAAATAATTTTCCCCCTCCTTACTGGTAACTATGCAATTGGCATGCTTTTAGTATTTATCAAAACACTTTCAGAATATGGCACCCCGGCAACTATTGGTAGGAGAATCGGCTTTATAGTTTTTACAACAGATATTCACCGATATGCAACAGTAGCACCAATTGATTTTGGAAAGGCTGCAAGTTTATCTTCTATACTTGTAATTATCTGTATGCTTATGCGCATGGTTCAAAATAGAGTTACGGAAAAAAATACTTATAACCTAGTCGGACAAAAATCAGCCCGCACCAAGGAGATGAATCACCCAGTGATTTTTGATGTACTTGCAGTAATTTATCTTATAATCCTGATTGTATTTTCCATAGGCATCCCTTATTTTTCAATAATTGTCACATCTCTTATAAATTTAAGAGGCTATGGACTTAAGGCTGGCAATTTCACTGGTAAACATTATCTAGATTTATTCCAAAATAGGTCAGCAGCAAAAAGAGCGCTTTTTACAAGCTTCGGATTAGGAGCTGCAACTGCCATTATTTGTGCAGTAATTGGGACATTTATAGTAGTAAGTCTTTATCGTCAAGGTAAATGGAAAAAATATTTAGAAAACATCGCCATTTTACCAGAAATGATTCCAAACATTGTATTTGTAATAGGTCTTATGATTTTTTGGAACAAAATCTATAACGTCATTCCCCTTTATAATACAGTAGGATTTATGGTTTTAGTATATTCAGTGATGTTTTTACCATTTACTATCCAATACGTATCATCATCTTTTTTACAAATGGGAGATAATCTCATCCAGGCCGCAAAAATAAGTGGTGCAAGCAAGGCTTACACATTTAGAAAAGTAATCTTGCCGCTGATTGCCCCAAGCATAAGTTCAGCAGCCATGATGACATTTATAATTTCATTTAGGGAGTTAGTAGCAAGCTCCATAATTAGTCCACCAAATGTCATGACAGTATCAACCTTCATAACAAGCGAGTTTGAACAAGGCTCCGTATCCGTTGGTATGGCTATGGCAGTAGTATGTGTATTTATCACAACTGGGCTACTAATAGTAGTAAATATTTTAAACAATAAAAGAAATAAAAAAATAATACTTGACACAAAATAAAATACCTAGTAAGATTAATAGCACCACTCAGAAAGTGTGTATCAAAAAATATTTGACAAAACTTTTTGAATGGTATATCATATAAAAATGCCACACCTGCTATAAAAGTTGTTTATAGCAAAAATATTAAAAAAATTATCAAAAACATTTGACAAAGATTTTTAATCGTGGTATTATATATCTTGTCGTTAACACACGACAGATTGAACCAGATAAGTTAAACCTTATCTACAAATAAATAATAATTAAACTTAATCAATTAATTTGAGTAACCAAAAAAGACTTTTTCATATTTTGAAAGAGTTACAATGATTCTTATCTATATAATATAGAAAAAGGATAAATTTAAATCACGCATTG
>NZ_JAEUYX010000014.1 GCF_016798225.1 Anaerococcus sp. mt242
TTTTGGCATGAAAAAAACCCCTCAATCCATATTCCGGATTTTGGGGTTCAGCTCATTTTTATAACAGCTTTTTATTCTTATCCAAATAATTTTTCTCCATCTATGAAAGTAGCTTTTAAATCCAAATCATCATCTAAAACTATAAAATCAGCATCATAACCCACTTTCAATTTCCCGCACACATTATCTATGCCTACAGATTTTGCTGGGATTAGGCTGGCCATTTGGATTGCTTCAAAAACATCTGCTATTTGCCAGTCTACTACATTTTTTACTGCATCTTTTAGTTTTAGAATTGAGCCTGCTAGGTTGCCGCCTTCTTTTAGTCTTGCGGTACCATTTTCAACAATTACGTCAAATTCTCCTAGTTTGTAATCGCCATCTGCCATACCTCCTGCTGACATGCAGTCTGTGATTAATGCAATTTTATCTCTACCTTTTGCGTTCATCAAAATATTTGCACTGGCTGGGTTTACGTGATGACCATCGCAAATTAATTCGCTAATGGCATTTGAATTCATTGCTGCACCTACCATGCCCGGATTTCTGTGGTGAAGTCCGCTCATGCCGTTATAGGTATGGACAAAAATATTTGCTCCTTCATTTACTGCACTCATTGCATCTTCATAACTTGCGTCTGAATGGCCAAGGGCTACTGCAACTCCCATTGCATTTGCCTTGTGAATAAAATCCGCTACTCCTTCTCGCTCTGGGGCAATTGCAATTTTATTTACTAATCCATCTGATAATTCTTTCCATTTTCTAAGTTTATCAATGTCTGGATCTGACATATATTTTTCATTTTGTGCGCCCTTATATTTTTCTGTGAAAAATGGGCCTTCTAAAAAGATTCCTCGCACCTTTGCACCGCTAACATCTTTATACTCTTCACCTACTACTCTACAGGCTTCATTTAACTTTTCTGTCGAATCTGTAAGTGTAGTTGGTAAAAAGCTTGTTACTCCCATTTCTAAAATCCCCTTGGAAATCACTTCCAAAGCACCTTTTTTGGCATTCATGATATCTTCTCCGTGATAGCCATGGATGTGGGTGTCTACCAAACCTGGAGCAATAATTTCTCCCAGGTCCTCAAATTCTTCTGGTTCTTCTTTCGAAAATGACTTGATTTTGCCATTTTCTACTTCCATATAATAATTTTCTAAAACTTTATCTTCTAAAATAATATAATTTGCTTTATAAAACATTTGCACTCCTTTTCTAGTATTTTACCCGGTTCTTATGGGTATTATAAGTAGACGAGGTGAAAATATGAAAATTATTTTAGCAGTAGATGAAAATTGGGGCATTGGCAAAGATAATGAAATGCTTTTTCATATCAAAAAAGATTTAAAACATTTTAAGGATATAACCACTAAAAATATCGTAATAATGGGTAGAAATACTTATGAATCAATGGGTCAATCTTTACCAGATAGGGAAAATATTATTTTATCAAAAAATCCGGATTTTAAGGCAGAAAATGCAAAAATTTTTCAAAATCCAGATCAAGTCTTAAATTATATAAAGGATAGTAAAAAAGAAGTTTTTGTAATAGGCGGAGCAAAGATTGTAGAAATTTTCTTGCCTTATTGCAATCAAGCTATCATTACAAAAATAAAGGCAAAAAAAGATGCTGATACCTATCTGCACAATTTTGACCAAGATCCAGATTTTGAGATTATAAAAGAATCTCAAATATATGAGGAAAACGGAATTGAGTTTTCTTATGTAACTTATAGGAGGAGATAGTGAGTAAAACAGAAATTTTTGTAAGCGACAAATGCCCACATTGCCAAAGAGTTTTTAAAGACTATGAAGCAAATCCAGAAAAATATGATGGTATAGAAATAATTAATATTTCTGAAAGCTTGCCAAATCTAAAAAGATTGTTAAAATACCGTGATAATCTAGATGGTTACAAAGACGTAAGAGAAGAATCTAGAATCGGAATCCCATCTAGGGTTGTAGATGGAGAGAAAGTAGACTTTGTTCAAGAACTTATTGAAGAATAAAAAGAAAAGTTGCAGAAAGATCTCTGCAACTTTTTTATGGAATTTATTGGGATTTTGCTTTTAAATTATTTAATTAGTTCAAGTGGTGAATCTACTTGTTCTTCTATTGCTTCACCTTTTAGATGGTTCATAGCTGTTTTTATAGCTAGTTTACCCATTTCTTTTGGTTGTTGGGCAACTGTTGCTGAAAGTGTTCCATCTTTTACTGCATTTATTGCATCTTCATTTCCGTCAAAACCAACTATTACAATATCTTTTCCACTTGTTTTTATAGCCTCACTAGCTCCTAGTGCCATTTCATCATTTTGACAAAATACTGCTTTTACATCTGGATGAGCTTGTAATAAGTTTTCCATAACTGTTAGTCCTTCTGCCCTATCAAAGTTAGCTGTTTGGCTTGCAACAAGATTAATTTTACCATCTGTCGCTTCTTTAAATCCTTCTCCTCTTTCACGAGTTGAGCTTGCTCCAGGTATTCCTTCTAATTGGATAACTTCTGCATTTTCTCCAACTTTTTCTAGGATAAATTCTCCTGCCATCTTACCACCTTCAATGTTGTTGCTTGCAATAAAGCTTACGATTTCTCCTGAATCTGTTCCTCTGTCGACACAAATAACCGGAATATTTGCTTCATTTGCTTTTTCTACTGATGGTGCAATTGCTGTTGAGTCTACTGGATTTATTATTATTAAATCAACACCCTGAGTTATTAAATCTTCTACTTGGTTACTTTGTGTTGAAGAATCGTTTTGTGCATCGGAAATGATTGTTTCTACATCTTCCCCCGCACCTTCTTCTATACCCTCTCTAATTGATACGAAAAATGGGTTGTTAAGTGTTGAAAGGGAAACTCCCACTTTCATTTTTCCTTCTGTTTTTGTATTCTCTGCTGTTTCGCTTGTTTGTGTTTTATTTTCTGTTTCTTTACTGTTGTTTTCTCCCTCTAGACTACAAGCAGTAAATGCAAATAATGCAACAAGTGCTAGTGATAAATATTTTTTAATTGTTTTCATAAAACTCTCCTATTTGTTTCTTTTGCGGTCAATTAGAACTGCAATTAAAATTACAATCCCCTTTACGATTTGCTGATAAAAACTTGATACTCCCAATAAATTAAGACCATTATTAAGTACACCTAAAATCAAAATACCGATTAGGGTTCCAGTAAGCGATCCGCTACCTCCTGTCATACTTGTCCCTCCAAGTACAACTGCAGCGATAGCATCCATTTCGTAGGCAGATCCAGCTGTTGGTTGAGCAGAATTTAATCTAGAAGTTAAAACCAAACCTGACAATACAGCCATAAGTGATGAAATTACATAGACACTGATTTTTACCTTATCTATATTAATCCCTGAAATAAAGCTTGCTTTTTCATTGCCCCCAACAGCATATATTTTGCGCCCCAGAGCTGTTTTATTTAAAATAGTCCATAAAATCAAAAATGCAAGGGCAAATAAGATTACTTGGAAAGGAATACCTAAAAATTGGCCCTTTCCTAAAAACTTGAAAGCAAAATTATCTTTTGGTCCAGCTATAGGTCTCCCATCCGTATAAACTAGGGTCAAACCTCTAAAAATAGTCATTGTAGCTAGGGTTACAATAAATGGCGCTAGTTTGCCCTTGGTAATTAAAAATCCATTTATCAAGCCCAAAATTAGTCCAAGACCTAGGGCAATTAAAATTGCAAGGATTGTATTCATACCATTTTGCAATAGACCTGCAAAAATTGCAGATGTCACTGCTAAAGTAGAACCTACTGATAGGTCAATACCTCCGGTTAGGATTACAAAAGTCATTCCTAGGGCAATAAATCCGTTTATAATTAATTGCCTCATCAGATTCATTAGGTTATTTGCATGCAAAAATGCGGGATTTAGGATACTTACAAAAACCATTAGGATAATTAGGGCAAGAATTGTGCCCAGATTCTGGTTTTCTTTTATTTTTGTTTTAAAGTTACTCATAGTTTTCCTCCAGTGGCAAGAGTCATTACTTTTTCTTGGTCAGCTTCTTCTCTTAATAGCTCTCCATTTACTTTTCCTTCATGAATTACATATATGCGGTCTGAAAGAGAAAGTAATTCAGGAAGATCGCTTGAAATTAAAATTATACATACTTCCTTGTAGGTCAATTGCTTTATTAAATCGTAAATTTCTCTTTTTGCACCAACATCTACACCCTTTGTAGGTTCATCTAGGATTAAAATTTCTGGATCTATTGCATACCATTTTGCAAAAACAACTTTTTGCTGATTTCCGCCTGATAAATCACGAACTTTATTTTCTGCAGATGTGCTTTTGACCCTAAAAGAATCGATCAGAGAGTTTGATAAGTCTTTTTCTTTTTTCTTGTCTATAAATGTTCTTTCTGTAAATTTGTTAAAATTTAGTAAGGAAATATTTTCTCTGATGGATTCATCAAGGACTAGGCCCTCTTCTTGTCTATTTTCAGTTACAAATCCGATTTTATTGTTAATGGCATCAATTGGTTTTGTAATTTCAACCCTTTTGCCATCTATGTAAATTTCCCCACTATCTTTGGGATCTAATCCAAAAAGAGAGCGCATTATTTCTGATCTACCTGCTCCCATAAGCCCAGATATGCCCAGAACTTCACCTTTTTTTGCACTTATATTTATATTTTCAAAAAAATCAGCCTTTGAAAAGTTTTTAAGCTCTATTTTAACATCTGAAACTTTAGCATCCATTTCTGGGTAAAAATCTCCTATGTCCCTACCAACCATATGAGAAACCACTTCTTTTTCGTTAGTTTGACTAGTATTTATCACAGCAACAGACTTTCCATCACGCATGACTGTAATCTTGTCTGTTAGGGAAAATATTTCCTCCATACGGTGGGAGATATAAATCATAGATACATTTTCAGTTTTTAATTTTTTAATAAGTAAAAACAATTTATCAATTTCATTATTAGTCAAGGCACTTGTTGGCTCATCCAAAATCAAAACATTTATCTTATTCAAATTAGCCTTGGCTATCTCTATCATTTGCCTTTGACCAACTGATAATTTTGCTAGCTTAGTGTCTGGATCAATATTTAAATCAAATCTTTTTAATAAATCCATACATTTTTGACGCATGAATTTTCTATCTAAAAACCAGCCATTGTTGATTTCATTATTCATAAAAATATTGTCCATAACACTTAGTTCTGGCCAATCGCTTAGTTCTTGGTGGATAAAACTTATACCATATTCTTTGGCAATATTTGTATTAGCTATATCTACTTCCTTGCCGTCGATCAAAATTTTCCCAGAATCTTTATTTAAAACTCCGGATAAAATATTCATTAAAGTGGATTTTCCAGCCCCATTTTCACCCACCAAAGCGTGAATTTCTCCCTGGCCAAGATTAAAATCTACACCTTTTAATACTTCATTTTTCCCAAATGACTTGTAGATATCTTTCATTTCAATATTCATAATCACTCCTAAAAAATGTTTTTTGACTGCAAGATTATATTAGAATATGGGGTATTTTCTCCAGTTCTTATTACAAATTTTACTTGGTCTAGCCTTTTCTTAAAATCTTCATGAGATATGTATTCGCTGCTTACACCATTCAAAAGATTTTTTATAGCGATTTCTTGATCTGGATTTTTTTCCTTTATTTCGCTTGCTAATATATAATGCTCGCATCCAAAATCTTCTAGTAAGACCTCTAGGACATCAATAAACTTTGGTTGACCAAGTTTTAAGGCTATATCAATTTTTTTCTCTGAAGCTATTGGTAAACCACAATCGCCAATAGCAATTAAATCAGTATGGCCCAAATCTGATAATTTTTTTGAAATTTCACTATTTAATATGCCTTTCTCTTTCATAATATATCTCCATTAAACTTTTCTACTTCTTTCATAGTTGGTATAGAAATGCTAGCACCCTGTTTAGTTACTGATAATGCAGAAGCTTTAGTTGCAAATTCTAAGCATTTTTTAATATCATTGTTTTGATAAAATTCTGCTACAAAAAATCCAGTAAATGTATCACCTGCTCCTGTGCTATCCACAGCCTCTACCTTATAGGCGTTTTGACAAACTTTACTATCCTTGCTTACAAAAATTGATCCGCGCTCACCTAAAGTTATAACAATCTTTAAATTTGGATAATTTTCTCTAAAGTAGTCAATGCACTTTTCTATATCATCACATTTAGAAATTTCTTTAGCCTCAGTTTCGTTTACCAAAAGTAAATCGATCTTATTAAAATCAAAATTCTTAATTTCATCGGTGATTGGAGAAGGATTTAAAACTAACTTCATTTCTTTTTCAAAACCCTTTTCAATTATATAATCCATATTGTTTATTTCGTTTTGTAAAATAAGAATATCGTTTTTATCAAAATTTGACAAAACTTCATCGATATATTCTTTATCATTATCAAAATTTGCACCCTTGTATAAAACAATTGAGTTTTCTCCCTTATCATCTACTTGGATATTTGCATTTCCTGTTGGTATATCCGATTCTCTTATAAATCTGGTATCAATCCCTTCTCCAGTTAAGTAATCTTTTAAAAAAGCTCCATCCATACCAATACTACCTGCGTGGTAGACCTTATCAAAAACTTTTGCCAAAGCCACTGATTGATTAAGACCCTTTCCACCAGCTCTTTTTTCTATGCTTTGAGCACTTATTGTTTCACCAGGTCTTACGATATGATTTACTCTAAAGAAGATATCTATATTTAGTGATCCAAAATTAATTATTTTCATTTTTTAAAACCTACACTTTCCGCTTCAATAATTCGTGGTTCGATCAATATTTTTTCAGGACTTTTATTATTTTTAATCAACTGATCTGCCACCTCGATAGATTTTTCAGCTATTTGTCTTAAGTTTTGGTCAATGGATGTCAGTTTAGGTGTGACTATTTTATTTAAAAATAAGTTATCATAGCTTATTACAGAAATATCTTCCGGAATTTTAATATTTGATTCAGCAAAATAATTTAAAAGACCATAAGATGACATATCTGCAAAAGAAAAAATAGCATCTACATTTCTTTTAGCAAAAAGTTTTGCAGCCTTATAGCCTTCTTCGTAAGAATAATCACCATGGATAATATTTTTTTGATCAATATAAATATCATAGTTCATAGCTGCTTTTATGGCACCGGAAAGTCTCCTAGATGAATTTGCAGTTGACCTTGGTCCTATTAAAATTCCTATATTTCTAAATCCACGTTTAATCAAATACTCCATGCCAATATATCCACCCATTTCATTATTTCCTGTAACAATTTGGGTATTTTTATTGTTAAAATCTACCTCATCAAGAAAAATAATTTTGTGATTTTCTATATTTTTTTCATCTAAAGTATTTACATTTCTATCCACCACTAAGCTTGCTGCAAAAAAGTTATTGGTCAGCAAACTTAAAAATTCTTCCCTTTTAATTTTCTTGTTGTTTGTATTGTGTATATACAAAAAATATGAAGACTTTTCAGCAAATTGGCTTAGTTCTTTTACTAGTTCAGAAAAAAACGGATTAGAAAGATCTGGAACAACAGCCATGATTATATTGCTTTTTTTGCTAGCAAGAGCCTTAGCATAGCTATTTGCATTATAATTTAATCTTTGGGCAGCTTCCAAAACTTTTTTTCTAGTGGGTTCAGATATTTTATTTTCAGTATTATTCAAAACCATTGACACAGTTGTAATTGATACACCCGCTAATTTTGCAACATCTTTTATATTTGTCATTTCATCACCATTAAAACGTTTTAATCAACTATATAATAACATCTTTGATAAATATTGTCAATGAATTTTAGATATAAAAATAACCCCAAAATCTGAAAAAGATTTTGGGGCTAATTTTATGCTGCTGTTTGAGCTTTGTCTTTGTGCAAGAATGATAGTTTTGTTTCTGAAATCATTATTGCCACAAACATTAGTACAAATCCTGCTATTGAAAGTGGTGTTAGGCTTTCTATTCCTAGTAAAACTGGGATTAGAATACCAAATACTGACTCAAATCCTAGAATAATTGCTGCTGAGGATTCGTCTGTGTATTTTTGTCCAATATTTTGTAGTAATAGAGCTACTGTTGTACAGAATATAGCTAGGTAAAGTAATTCAAAGATTGGTCTTGATGAATTTACTACCATATTTGAGTTATCTTCAAATATTAATGTTACGATTGCCGCTAAAACCGCTGCTGAAGCAAATTGGAAGATAGTCATAAGGATTGGGTCTTTTCCTTTTGTAAATTGGTTTACTGCTACAATGTGTGCTGCAAATAAAAAACCACTTAGTAAGGCAAGACCATCACCTAATAGCATCTCTTTGCTTGCATTAAATATTGAGGTTCCTTTTTCAACACCTGATTTTGAAATTAAATAAATACCAATAATGGCAATAATTGCCGCCCAAATATTATATTTATCAGGTCTATGTCTTGTAACTGCCCATGATAAGAATGGTACAATTACACAATATGAAGCGGAAAGGAATGCACTTCTACCTGGATCTGCGTATGTAACACCGAGTGTTTGTGACGAATATGCAATAAATAAGAAAAATCCTACTATTAATCCAGATTTTATGTCATCTTTTGTCGCTGATCTAACTTTTTTGTTAAAAATAATTGCTAGTATTATTGCAGATAAAGCAAATCTAACCATAAGAATAAAGTTTGGGTTAAAGGTATCTGCTGCACCCTTTACTACTGTTAGTGAGCTTCCCCAAAGAATGGCTGTAATAAGTAATCCCAGTTTGGCGAGTTTACTTTTATCGCGAGTTTGTTTTTTTTCAGTCATATTTCCTCCTTTTATTTTATATATCCAAAATATATGGATTATAAACTAAAATTCATTAATTTGTTGCTTGTTATTCATATTAAATAAGAATAACAAGTTATCATCCACCTTGCTTATGTTTGCATCTATGTTGTAAACTTCATCAAACATTTTTTTTGTGAATATTTGGTATTTATCGCCTACTTCATAAATTTTATTGTTATTTATTAAAATAATATTATCTGCGTATCTTTCAATCAGTTCCATTTGGTGAAGGGTAATTAGGGTAGTTAGGTTTAACTTCTGGGTAAGCTTTTTTATTATAGCAAGTATTTCATACTGGTTGTGCAAATCCAAGGCGCTTACTGGCTCATCCAATAATAAAATATCTGGTTTGCTAATCAAGGCTTGGGCTATAAGCACTTTTTGAACTTCTCCCCCGCTCATTTTTGAAATTTTTTTATTTTCAAATTTTCTAAGTTTTAAAAGATCCATGATCTCATAAGTATCATTAATATCTTCATCACTAAGCTTAAAATTAAGACTCTTTACCTTGCCCAAAATGATTGTTTCAAAAACAGTAAAATTAACTTTTGTATTTACATTTTGATTTAGATAAGAGATTTTACCATCTGCTCTGATATTTCCATCATAGCTTATCAAACCACTAATTGCATTTAGAATTGAGGATTTTCCAGCTCCATTTCGGCCCATAAGAACATGGACTTTTCCTGGCTCTATCGCAAAACTTATATCATCTATAACTTTTTTGTCATAATTTATTGTAAGATTTTTTATATCAATCATTTTTGACTCCAAAAAGCATTACAAATATAAGTGGTAAGCCTATAAGTGATGAGATAATACCGATGGAAACCACAACACCAGTTTTAATCACTTTTGTAACCATAGATGAAATTACTAAAAGTATGCCACCAATAATTGCTGATAAAATCAGATAGTATCTTTGATCTTCTCCCACCATTCGCCTTGCAAAATGTGGGGCCAAGATTCCAATAAAACCTATAATACCAACATAAGAAACAGAAACTGCTGCAAGGATAGACACTAAAATAAATGTTTTTAATTTTAAAATTTTTGTATCAACACCCATTGCCTTTGCTCGATCTTCGCCAAAACGCATAGCTGTAAGTTTCCATGCATCTTTTAGTGAAAATATTACAATAATAAGAAAAACTGCTAGGATTATCAAAATTTCTACAGTTGTAGTTTTAGTAACATTTCCAAATAGCCAAAATACAATGGAAGCCAAGGCTTCATCTGTTGCTATATATTGCAGTAATGATGTTAGTGAGTCAAAAAAGAATTTTACAGCTATACCTGCCAAAATCATATCTTCAGTATTCATGGATTTCTTTTTTGAAATGTAAAATACAAAAAACATGGATACTAGAGAAAATATTATAGATCCAAAGGCTACATATGAAAGAGATAAGCCTAAGAGTAAAAATAGGCTTGCTCCAAATCCTGCTGCCGATGAAATTCCTAAGGTAAAGGGATCTGCTAAGGGATTATTTAAAATTGTTTGCATAATTGCCCCACCAAGTCCCAAAGATAAACCAACAATACTTGCAGTAAGTACTTCAGGTAAGCGGATATCAAATATAATTGTTTTTTGAATCTCACTTAGATTTGATAAATCACTAAGGGCAATCTTGCTATCACCTATAAACAAATCGATTGTAGCTGCTATTATTAATAAAATTGTAGAAATAATTATTTTTTTATTTCTATTCATATTTATATGACCAAGTTCCTTCTAAGCCAATTGGCATAAATTTTTGGTAAAACTCTTCAAAATCCTTTTCTGGATCTAAATCTTTGTATTCCTCTGGATGTAGGGTTTTTGCTATGAATTCATATGAATAAAAGTCACTCATATCGCGCACTAGTTGTTGGCTAATTACATAAATTTCTTTATTTTTCATAGCTTTAAGATCTGACCAAGCTGGGCGGGTTTTGTAAAGATCAATTTTTTCTTTTACTTGATCCGCACTTGTGTCATAGCCCATTTTCATGGAATGTGGTTTTTCTAGCCATTGGGATCCTGTTAAGATAATTTTTTCTGGATCTTCAGATAATACAAACTCACTTGATAGGGGAATCGCTTCATCTGATCCCAAGGCATCTGATCCTATGTTGTGGCCGCCACAATCTTCTACAATCTTGCCCCACATCTTGTTAGATCCATATGAATTGCCGTATTCTTTCTCACCTTCGTAACCATGCTCTACATAAACTTTTGGTTTTTCGCTCTCATCAAATTTTTTCTCTATAATCGGGCTTACTTTTGATGTGTAAAAATCAATAAGCTCATCCAAATTTTTATCAAGGCCAGTTACTTTTGCTATAAGTTTTGTAGATGCAATGTGCTTATCAAAATCTTGTGAATGGTAGTCCACATAAAAAACAGGAATGTCGATTTTTTCTTGAATTGCTTCAATTTGAGTTTTAAATCCAATTGGTGCTATTATGCCATCTGCGTCTGTATTTAGGATAGCTTCATACGAAAAATCGTTATCCATAAAATTTGCAATACGTGGCACATCTTCGATTTCTGGCATTACTTTTTCTAAACGTGTATAAAAGTCATTACGGTCTATTTTTACACTATCATCCATAGCTGCAATTTTTGATAAGAAATTATCCTTATCTAAATACATCATGGTCATAAATGGGCCACCAGATGATGAGCCTTGAATGATTACTTTTTCAAGTGGTTTGTCTAAAGTAATTTCATTGCCATCTAGGTCTGTTACGACTATTTTGCCATCTGTTTTTTCATCATTACTTGCTTCTTCTTTTGTTTTTTCAGAAGTTTTTTCTTTTTTATTTTTATTTTGATTTTCTTCAACTTTTGTTTCTGTTGCTGTATTTTTACTTGTATCTGCTTCCTGATTGTTTGTACATCCAGCTAAAATTAAAATTAAAGATAGCAATAATGTTTTAAAATATTTCATATCTCTTCCTTTTTATCATATAAATTTTTTAATATGTCAAAGGCAGATTTTAAACCCATATCATATTTAATTGCTAGGTCCTTAGCTGATTCAAATTCGGGATATACATAATCTTCACCATTGTGACTAACAATTTTAAAATCATACTCACTATCCTCATAAGTAAGTGATTCTTTTTTGCGATCTAGGATATCCCTCTCTATTGGAATTTTTCTAATGCCAATGCTTGTGGTGTGTTTAAAAATTATATCTTCAATTACTTGCTCATTTTCCAAATCACAAATAACTGATAGTTTATAGGCTGGTCGGTTTTTTTTCATAAAAATCGGTGTATAAAATACATCTAATGCGTATCTCATACATTCATCTACTATAAAACCTAAGACCTCACCTGTACTATCATCTATATTAGTTTCCAGTATTTCTAGTGTTTTTTTTTACTAGTTTCAATTTCCATTACTCGCAAGATATTGGTGTATTTTGCAAAATCTTTATTGCCTGCTCCAAGACCTACATTTTTTACCTTAAAACTTTCAACTTTTTCGCCTTTGTCATAATATCTTACAATAGCAGCACCAGTTGGAGTTACGTGTTCACCTTCTTCATCTAGAAGTTTTAGATTTATATCAGAACCTGCAAGGATGTTTATTACTGCAGGCACAGGAATTGGCATTTGTCCGTGTGATGAATATTGATATCCATATCCCTCGCTAAGATCTGAGAAATAAATATTTTCAACATTTAAATCATCTATAAGGACAGCTGTACCGATGATATCTATTATAGAATCAACTGCTCCGACTTCGTGAAAATGGACTGCTGATTTATCAATGCCATGGGCCTTTGCTTCCGCATCTGCAATAATATCAAAGATACCAAGTGCATCTTTTTTTGCTCTTTCGGAAATATCTGCTTTGTTGATTAATTCAGTAATTTCTTTTAGATGTCTGTGGCCATGATGATCTTCTGAATGCGAATGTGTATAAGTATTGCCATTTTCATCCACGTGTTCATGAGTGTGCTCGTGGCTATGACCATGATCATGAGTGTGGGTAAAGGTTTTACCATCTTCATCCTTATGCTCATGTGAATGATTATGATCATCCTTTACTTGTTCATGATGGTGGTCGTGATCTTGATTTGTTAAAATAACATCAAAATTATTTGCATCTATATTATTTTTTATTTTCCTATCAAAAACCAATTCATAACCATCTATCCCTAAGGATTCAATAGCATTCACTAGTTTTTCCTTGCTTGCTCCAAGATCTAAAAGGGCTGCAATTGTCATATCTCCAGCTATTCCAGAGTTCATTTCAAAATATAAATCCATTTACTTCTCCTCAATCAATTTATTAATCTGACAAGCATTATAGGCTGCGCTGTATCCATTGTCTATATTTACAACATTGACACCCTCAGCGCAGGTATTTAGCATTGTAAGTAAAGCTGAAAGTCCATTGAAATTTGCTCCGTAACCAATAGATGTTGGTACCGCAATAATAGGCTTATTTACCAAGCCTCCTATAACTGTAGGAAGAGCTCCCTCCATGCCAGCAATTGCAATTATTACATTTGCTTTTGCAATCTCATCAATTTTTGATGTGAGTCTGTGTAGTCCTGAAACTCCAACATCGTAAAATTTAGTAACATTTGCACCAAAAAATTCAGCGGTTATTCTAGCTTCCTCTGCTACTTTTAAATCTGCAGTACCACCTGTACAAATGGCAATATTTCCTATTTTGGGACTCTCTTCATAAACAAGAGAAATAATCCTGCCAGTTGGGTCATATTTTGCCTCAGGTACAAGTTCAAGGACTCTTTCGTATTGACTAGGAGTTGCCCTAGTGCCAATTACTGATTCCTTACGTTGGCTAAAAGATTTATAAATTTCTGCAAGGGCAAAGTCTTCCTTACCCTCGCAAAAAATTGTCTCGCCAAAACCGCGACGTTCTTTTCTTTGAAAATCTAATTTTGCAAAGTCTAGATCCTTGTAGTTAAAATCTTTTAGGTAGTCTAGACCTTCATTTATAGATATCTCGTTGTTTTTTATTTTTTCTAAAAATTCTTTATTGTTCATTAGCTAACCATGGATTTACTTCTGTTTTTAAATTGTCATCAACAACTTCATCCATAGAACCAGATCTGTATCCTTCTAGGTCGATATTTACGTATTTAAATCCTAAATCTTTGAATTTTTTAACAATTTCATCAGCATGTTCAAATACTTGGCCTAGTTTTTCTTTTTCTACTTCAATTCTTGTGTTATCTCCGTAAATTCTTACTCTGTTTACGGTAAAACCTAAACTTTCTAAGTAATTTTCTGCTTCTTCAATCATTGGGAATTTGTCGATATCAATTCTAGTGTTGTATGGGAATCTTGTTGCCATACATGGTTTTGAAGGTTTTTTGTGTGTTTCTATGCCTAATTCTTTTGAGTAAGCACGTACTTCTGCTTTGCTGAGACCTGCTTCATATAGTGGAGATCTTGCTCCCAAGTCTTTTAGGGCTTTGATACCTGGTCTAAACACTTGATAGTCATCTAGGTTTGTACCATCAACTACAAATCCATATCCAAGTTCATCTTTTAAATTAAAGCAATTTTCAAAAAGCCCACCCTTGCAGTGGTAGCATCTGTAGTTTACGTTGTTTAGTAGTTTTTCATTGTCCATGATACTTACATTTGCAACTTTTAATTCTACATCCATTTCTTCTGCTAATCTTACACATTCTTCAAGCTCATCTTTTGGAGAAAATTCTGTTACGAAAGTCATTGCAACTATATCATCACGATTTTCTCTAAGTTCTGAAGCTAATTTTAAGATAAGAGTACTATCTACACCACCTGAAAAAGCTAAAACCATTTTTTCATTTAGCAATTCTTTTATAATGCTATTTAGCTTTTCTTTTTTTTCTGCACTAATGCTTGTTACTGTATTTTCCATAAAAAATCCTTTCTATAAATAAAGCCACATCCTAAAAATAAATATGTAGCATAATTGACTATTTACAAGTTTATTTTATCATATTGAACTTTTTTTGCATAATCCCTAGTTAAAAACTAATAATTATCCATAAATAGAAAAGGACTTTTCCTTAGTGATTTTTATCGTAAAAAAGGCTGATCCTACAAAAAAGTGTAAAAATCAGCCTAATTATGAGAATCATTTTTATAAAGTATTTTTACAAAATACTTTTATATTATGTTTCTATGGGTTTTTGCCCTTTTTTATTTTATTAGTTATTTAAAGCTCTATCTACGTTTCTGATGAAGTCTTGTGTGTTTGTTACCATTGATACAGCAGTTACAGTACCTCTATCAGAAAGTTTGTTTACAGCGAATTCTTGGATATCTACTGTGTACATGTAAACTGGTCTGATTTCGCCATCAAATTCATTGTATGATGGAGTCATATTACCTGTAGCAATTGTAAATAGAATTGCTGAAAGCATGATGATTGTAGATGTTTTTCTTGAGTGAGCTCTCATAGCATCTTGTGCTTCATAAACGTTGTTGATTGTTTCTGGAAGACCAAATCTATCACGGATTGTACCAGCGATTACAAAGTCTACGTCATTTTCAACACATGCTTTGATGAAACCATCTTTAACTTGGCCTGATTCTACTAATGCTTTTGTAGAACCGTATTTACGAGCTAAGTTTATTGTTTCAAATAGATTTCTTGTAGAGTTTTGTTCTTTTTCAAAGTGTTCTTGTCCCCAAGATGTACCGTATAGTCCACGTTCAAGGTCAAATGCTGCTGTTTCTGTACCACAGAAAATTGCATTGATAAATCCGTTTTCGATCAATCTTTGTAAAGCAAGTCTAGCATCTCTATCAAGTGCAATTGCAGAACCAACTACCATTGTTACATAGCCGTTGTTTTCTTTTTCGTGTTTTAATACTTCATATAGGTTATCATAGTCCATTGAGAAAGCTGTTTCTCTTGAACGACCTGAACGGAAAGCAAATGTATCTTTTTCTGCTCCTTCTGCTAGGAATCCTTGTGTCCATACATAGATACCTTCTGATGCATCTTCTGTACGACCTATAGCTACTTTGTCTCCTACTTTTAGGTTTCTAAATTCAACGATATCAACGCTTTCTTCACCTGGAGTATCATTTACTACACAAACAGTATCCATTCTTGATTCTGTAGCAAGTACCCATTTATCATTAACTTTGAAGTATTCTGGGAATACTGATAATGCGTGGTAGTTACGTGGGCTGATACCCTCTTGTGTTACTTCTTCAAGTTTAACATTTGGGGCATTTTTTAAGAACTCTTGATCAAAATCAGGATGATGATATTGTGGCATTTCAAATTTCATCTTATAATTCCTCCTTGCTTTGTGCTTTGTTACCTGTTATTTGTACATGTTCAGTTTCTGGAATTTCCATATCTTCAGAAAGTACTCCTTGAGCTGGAGAAACTAATGCTTTTTCACAGTTAACTACAAAGTCTTGTACGTTTGTTACCATTGGTACAAATCCCATGTATTCTCTAGCTGCACCAACTTTGTGTACTACGTTTTCTGTAACGTCGATTGAGTACATATAAACTGGAGAAACTGTTCCGTCTGTTCTTTTTTTGTAGCTTGATGTTATGTTTGCAACTGATAAGCTGTGAAGCATTGTTGCTATACAAATAACCATTGTTGCTTTATCAAGTTCTTTTTTTGTAGCATTTAATGCATCATCTGTATCCCCGTGTACTTCTGGAAGTGGACCGTCATCTCTGATTGATCCTGATAGTACAAATGGAACATCCATATCAGAAAGAGTTTTGATTATACCGTCTTTTACATTACCACCAGCGATGAATTCTTTGATAGATCCTGCATCTCTTACTTCGTTTAGTAAGTCTAAGTGGTTGTAGTGACCCATTGGTTGGTTAACTTGAGTATAAATATTTTGTCCTAAAGCTGTTTGTAGGAAACCACCTTCAAGGTCGTGAGTACACATAGCATTTCCTGCAAGTAGGGAATTAATATATCCATTTTCTGCAAGTTTATTTAAAGCATTTCTTGTATCATAGTCAAATACTACACTTGGTCCTAGAACCCAAACTATGTATCCATCTTCGCTATCACGTTCATGTTCCATTAATTCAAATAGTTTGTCATAGTCATTTGAGAATGATGTTTCTACTGATTTGCCTGCTTTTGAGTAAACTTCTTCTGGGAATCCTTCTGCATTTACATAAATTCCGCTTTCAGCATCATCATTACCTCTTAAAACTACTTGATCGCCTGCTTTAAGATCTCTGATTTCTTTGATAACTACATCATCACCTTCTACAACTGCTACACAGTTTAGTGATGTGTGTTCTGGTAGGATCCATTCGCCATCTTTTTTGTAGTAAGTTGGCATGTAAGTTGTTAGATAAAAGTCATCTGGTGCTACACCATCTTTTTCAACTTTACCTAGTTTTACATCTTGTGCGTTTTGAAACTTTTCATCTGAAAAGTTTGGACAAACATATTCTGGTACTTGAAAAGCCATTTTTACCTCCAATTTTTTTCTTTTGCTGTCAGATTTAGTTTTTCATCTTCAAATGCTAATTTAATTTGCAATGGATTATCTGACTTAGTTTCTAAAATCTTCTTAGAAATTTCTAGATAAACTTCTTGCTCGATAAATTTCTTTATATCTCTGATATCCATATCTAATTTAACTGCATATGCTGATAATTTTTTTATAAACTGATCATCATAGCTAAGACTGATACGGTTACCTTCTAAATCATCTTCTAATTTGTTTAGATTGATTTTTATTAATTTATCGATTGAGTCTTTTTCTAGTTCTTTTAGATAAAAAACATAATCCACTACATTAGTTATACCCGAGATATCATTTTCTAAATTATTATCTTCAATATTTTCCGAAGTGGTTAGGAAAATCATAGTATTTTTTAAATCAATATTGCGGCCCTTGTTGTCTTTTAGCTTGCCAGCACTTAAAATTTGTGAGACCAAACTTTGGATTTCTACATTTGCCTTTTCTATATTGTTAAATACTACTACACTATATGGTTTTGTTCTTATAGCTTCTGTTAGGATGCCTCCTACTTCATAGCCAACATATCCTGGAGGAGCTCCTATAAGTTTTGTAACGGCTGATTTTTCTGTAAACTCACCCATATCAAATCTTAAAAGGCTAGTTTCTCCATCAAAAAGATATTTTGAAGTTAGCTCTGCTATATAACTTTTGCCAGCGCCTTTTCCAGCAATTAGAAAACTACCAATTGGTTTGCTTCTTTCAAACAAACCTCCCTCAGAAATTAGGTAGGTATCTATGATTTTATCAATCATTTTGTCATTGCCTACAAATTCTTCTTTCATCTTAGCCCTGATTTCATCAAGGTTTTCGATTTTGTTTAATTGTAGTTTTACCTTTGGCATGCCTGATAATTTAGAAATAATCTCTTTTACTTCAGAACTTGTCACACTAGTTGAAAGTGGATAATAAGCTTCTTGATTGTTTAATTTATCAAGTTTAGCTTCTACTAGTTTTTTAGACTTCATTTTTTCGTCTAATTCGCTAATATTATGTTCATTTTGAGCTATTTCAATATCAGCTAAAATGTCATCAAGTTCTTTTTCATAAAGTAAAATCTGCTCTTGTCTTTCTTTTTCAAGCTCGTATAACTTGGTTTTTTCTTCCAAAGAGTTTTTTAGATTTTCTATCTCTGTTTCTTTTTCGACAATCCTATCACGTGATATATTGTCTGTTTCATCCTTTAAGGCTATTTTTTCCATTTCGGCTTGGATTAGCGCGCGGTTTAAATTGTCTATTTCGACAGGTTTTTGATCTTTGGTCATTCGCGTTAATGCTGCAGCCTCATCGATGACATCTATGGCAACATCTGGTAGTTTTCTGTAGGATAAAAATCTCTTTGAAAGCTTTACAGCTTCTACTAAAGCAGTATCCGAAATTTTTACCATATGATGTTTTTCATATTTGCCTTTCACACCTCTCAGGATGGCGATTGATGTTTCAACACTTGGTTCATTTACCATTATTTTTTGAAATCTACGATCAAGGGCTCCATCTTGTTCGATATACTTTTTGTATTCTTCGATAGTTGTTGCACCTATTGTTAGGATTTCACCACGAGCAAGCATTGGTTTTAGGATATTTGCAGTATCCATAGTTCCAGATGTATTTCCAGCCCCGATAATATTGTGGATTTCATCGATAAATAGGATGATTTTACCCTCAGAATCCCTTACTACTTCAAGAATTTTCTTTAATCTATCTTCAAAGTCACCCCTGTATTTTGTTCCTGCTACAAGTGATGTCATATCTAGCGAAAAAACTATCCTATTTTTTAGATTATCTGGCACATCGCCTTGAACAATCCTTTGGACAATTCCTTCTACAATAGCAGTTTTACCAACACCCGCCTCACCAATTAAGATTGGATTGTTTTTTATCCTACGGGATAAAACACGGATGGCACTACGAGTTTCCTCATCCCTGCCTATTACAGGGTCAAGTTTGGCTTCGATTGCTTCTTTGGTTAGATTTCGTCCATATTTTTCAAGATTTGCAATGGTTTCTTTGGCGATACCATTTAAAAATTGCTCATTAAATTTCCTTGAAACAAACTGCATAAAACTATCATAGTCAAGTTTATGCTGACCCATTATTTTCGAGCTAGTTGTTTCAGTTTCTTTTAATAAAGCCAAAAAAATATGTTCTAATTTAACTTTTTCTTCAAATAGATTTCTTGAAAGCTCTTCAGCTACTAGCAAAACTTTTTGATAAGATCTGCTGACATAAAGGTTTGTTACACCCTTTGCACTTCTAAGTTTAGTCAGTGCATTTTCCACGTCATCCTTAAGTTGTTGAAAATTAACTGCTGATTCTTTCAAAAACTCTGCTATCTGATTATCAGGATTTTGTAAAATTGCATAGAGTAAATGTAAGTCGGAGACTTCCGAATTACTATATCTAATTGCAATTTTATTCGCATGATTTATAACATCGACCGATGCTTGTGAGTATTTTTTGATATCCATTAAGTTAATTACCTCCAGATGCCATGAAAAATATTTGGCGTAAATTCTAAGATTAGCTTACCTTCTCCTATTATATCTACCCATTTGTTAAATATTTCCCAGGTATTGAATTGTTTTTTTGCAAAAACCAAAATTAATAGCTTCATTTAATCATTTCTATATGTATTCAAAAAAATAAAAAGCCATAACAATATGTAATTTTAGGCTACAATTAAATAATTTTGAATATTATAAAAATCTGAGCTATAAATACCACTCCTCCTAAAAAAATTGTCATTGGCTTTTGCCTATGCTAAGTATAACATATAATAAAAACGATTTCCACTCTTTTTTATCAAATTTGATATAAAAACTAAAAAATTAGTCTAATTTTTATCAATATTGATATTTCATTTTTTAATAAAATAAGTTTTCCAAGAAATTAAGCAAATCATAGAAATATTAAACTTGATCTCTAATTATTTCTACTGATATAATAAACATAGGTAAACATATTCCAAGGAGGATATATGAAAGAGCATAAAGTAAATGATAAAGATTATAAGAAATTAATGCACTTAGATTTTGTATTTGGAGTTAGTGGACTATTAATTGCATTTTTCTTTATAAATTCATCGTACATAAGTGATATTATAATGAAAGTAAATAATGTAAGTTACTTTAGTTTAGATGGTGACTTCTACTCCCTACTTGCCATAAGACCTTTATTAATTATATATTCTATTCACAGAATTTATAGTGGTTTTAAAAATATGTTGATGGATAGTTCTAAGACAGAAAGAAAAGAAAATAATAAGTAATTAAAAAAGAGATCTAATGTTTTCTAACTTTAAGATCTCTTTTATCTGTTATATTTTATTCATTTTTTTATACTTGGTATAAGCATTTGCCCCCATAAGTATGGTTACTATTAAGATTAGCCACCAATATGGGCGATTTTTTTGATATTGTAAAAAAGTAAGGGCTGCAAGTAGCAAGGTTGTAATTGCGCTTGTCAAAAATTCCATTTGTTCTAAGTTATTTTTATTCATTTTAGATAACTTGATCTAGGGTTTTCCAAGAAAGTAGGGCGCATTTTACTCTTTGTGGCATATTTTGAATATTTATAAATGCTACTGCATCGCCCAATTTTTCTAGTTCTTCATCGCTTACTTCTTCTCTTTTTATCATTCTGATATAAATATCTGCCATTTCTTTGGCTTCTTCTTTACTTTTGCCAATGATTGTATCACACATTACACTTGTAGCGGCTTGGCTTATAGCACATCCATCACCAGTAAAAGCTGCATCTACAATTTTTTCTCCATCTGTTTTTAATTCTAAAACTATTTCGTCTCCACAAGATGGATTGTGGCCTGGTTCTTTGATGTCAGCATCTTCTAGTTCGTGTTTATTAGCTTGATTTCTAGAATGATCTAGGATTATTTGGCTATAAATTTCTTCCATATTCATATTATAAACCCATTACCTTTCTTACATTTAAGAGTTCTTTTGCAAAGATTTCCGCTTCTTCTTTGGTGTTATAAAAAGCAAAACTTGCACGCGCTGTTGCACTGACTCCTAAGTATTTATGAAGTGGCATTGCACAATGGTGGCCACTTCTTACTGCAACTCCCTTACTATCAAGGATAGAGGCAATATCATGTGGGTGGATATCTTCAAAGGTAAATGATAAAACTGCTCCAGTTTTTACATTTTCCGGATAAAATATTTTAATATTTGGAATATCTTTGATCAAATTATAGGCATAGCGGGTTAATTCTGACTCGTAGTTGTAGATTTCTTCTACTCCGATATTTTCCATATATTTTATTGCTTCCGCAAGCCCTACAACTCCACCAACATCTTGAGTTCCTGCTTCAAATTTATAAGGAAGCTCTGCAAAAGTTACATCTTGTTCGTAAACATATTCTATCATGTCCCCACCGGTATTGAATGGTTCCATTTTTTCTAATATTTCTTTTTTACCATAAAGTACACCGATGCCCATTGGTGCAAGAAGTTTATGTCCAGAAAATACTAAAAAATCACAATCTAAGTCTGCTACATCTGTTTTTAAATGTGGGATTAATTGAGCACCATCAACTATTGCAATAGCTCCAGCTTCGTGAGCCCATTTTACAATTTTTTTGACATCTATAATCTCACTATTTACATTGCTTGCTCCAGTAAAGGAAACTATTTTGGTATTCTCATTAATTTTTGATTTTAAATCATCATAATCAAGGGAATAATCATCGTTTAGGTAGGCATAAACTAGTTTTGCTCCAGTTTTTTTGGCCACCATTTGCCATGGAACTAAATTTGCATGGTGTTCTAAGATAGTAATTAAAATCTCATCACCAGCTTTTAGATTATTCATAGCATAGGAATAAGCAATTAGATTAAGCGCTTCTGTTGCATTTCTTGTAAATATTACCTCTTCACGGTGGGCTGCCCCTATGTATTCCTTGATGTAATCACGAGAATTTTCGTAAGCTTGTGTTGCTACATAGCTTAAATAATGAGCTCCTCTGTGAGGATTTGCATTTTGATATTTATAATAATTGTCAACAGCTTCAATAACCTGTTTTGGTTTTTGACTTGTCGCTGCTGTATCAAGGTAGATGACCTCCCTACCTAGATTTTTGCTATCTAGGTAAGGAAAATCAGCTCTAATTTTTTCTATATCCATTTTAATTCCTTGTATTCATTTGACGAACTCTTTGTTTTAGTTCATCTCTTAAAGATTCTTCTTCAATTTTATCAAGGGCTTTTGAGAATGTTGCTTCTAGCATCATTGATTCTGCTTGTTTTTTATCAAAACCACGGCTCATGATGTAAAATAACATTTCTTTATTTAATCTACCCACACTTGCTGCGTGGTTACCTGCTACTTCTTTTTCTGCACAAAGAAGGATTGGAGCAGTTTTGTTTTTTACATTGTCAGAAAACATCATTGAGTAATCGCCAATTTTACCATCCGCTTCAAAGCAACCGTGTTTTAAATCAACTACACCCTTCCAGTTTTTGTGGGCACTATCTTTTAACGCACCATTAAACATAGCATCAGAATCAGTTTGATTTCCATAATGGTCATTGTTTGCAAGTATATCTAGGAATTGTTCTTTTTCTTTAAAGTAAATTCCATCTTCGATTACGTGAGCCCTATCTCCTGCTAGGATATTTTTTATATTTACAATTGAGTAATCAGCCCCAATTTCAATATAGGAAATATCCAAAAGTGCATCTTCTCCTATAATTGTATTTATAGATTGTAAGTTTGTAGAGTTTTTACCAAAGTTTGTTACCACAACTAATTTTACTTTGGCATTTTTTTCTACATTTACCCTTACTTGTGAGTTTAAATATAAGTTTTCTCCCTCACCTAGGGCTGATATTAGGAATGACGATTCTGAATTTTCACGGGCACTGATGTCAATTCCTGCTACCAAAATATTATTTTCACTGTCTAGTTTTAGCTCGATAGATTCAAAATCTTTTTTACCCTCTACATCGCGGTATATGCTAAAGTTTCTAAATTCTTGGTTTTCTTTTTTTGTATCTTCAGAAAGGCCGTATTCATAAGCTTTAAAAGCATCTTCTAAGTCTTTGATTGATTCGCCTTCGCTATTTTTAAAGTACTCTTGTCTTTCTTTTAGGCCAAGATTTGCGTCTACGTAATTTAGCCCTTGAGAATTCCAAGTGTACATTCTCATTTCATTTAGTCTACTCATTAACCATTTGCTCCTTCTAGTTCCATATCTATTAGGTGGTTCATTTCAACTGCATATTCTAATGGTAGCTCGCGGCTAACTGGTTCTGCAAATCCACGAACAATCATTGATTTTGCTTCATCTTCTGGAATACCACGGCTCATTAGATAAAATATTTGTGATTGGTTTAGTGAACCAATTTTAGCTTCGTGACCACAGTCTACATCATCGTTTCGAATGTCTAATACTGGAATTGTATCTGATTGAGCATTTTCACCTAGCATTAGGTTTTCACAGTCTACTGTAGAACGGCTGCCTTTGGCATTTTTCTTCATTTGAACTAGAGATCTAGTCATTGATTTACCAGTACCAGCTGTAATTGATTTTGTAAGAGCTGTTGAATATGTGTTTGGAGCAAGGTGGATCATTGAGCAACCATTGTCAATATATTGTCCATCAGCTGCAAAAGTAATTCCTGTATATTCTGCACTTGCACCTTCACCAGCTAATACTGATGTTGGGTAAAGCATAGAAACTTTTGATCCAAATGATCCTGATACCCAAATCACTTTTCCGCCTTCATCAACGATAGCACGTTTGGTATTTAGGTTATACATATTTCTTGACCAGTTTTCTATTGTAGAAAATCTTACTTCTGCATTTTTACCAACGAAAATTTCTACAGAACCTGCATGTAAATTAACAACGTTATATCTAGGTGCTGAGCAGCCTTCGATAAAGTGAACTTTTGCATTATCTTCTGCAATGATCATCGTGTGTTCAAATTGTCCTGCTCCTGGAGCATTTAATCTATAATATGATTGTAGGGGAATATCTACTTTTACTCCCTCTGGTACATAGATTAATGATCCACCTGACCATACTGCACCGTGTAGGGCTGCGTATTTGTGAAGGGTTGGTGGAATTGCTCTTTGGAAATATTCTTTAACTAGGTCTTCGTGTTCTTTTAGGGCTGTTGCAAAGTCCATAAAGATAACACCTTGGTCTTCTAAGTGTTTTTGGATTGAGAAATATACTTCCTCACTATCGTATTGAGCACCTACACCAGCTAAAGATTCTTGTTCTGCTTGTGGGATTCCTAGTCTATCAAATGTTGCTTTGATTTCTTCAGGAAGAGCTTCCCAATTTGATTTTTTATCTGTTTTTGGTTTTACATATGCTGTTATATCGTTAACATCAAGTTCTGATAAATCTGGTCCCCAAGTTGGATTTTCCATTTTGTTAAAGAGTTCTAGAGATTTTAATCTTCTAATTCTCATCCAATCTGGTTCGCCTTTTTCACGAGAGATTTCGTTTACTATATCAGCATTGATACCTTTTTCTGTTATCTTATCGTAGGTAAATTCATCTATAAAATCATAGAACCCACGATCAAGCTCTTTTAATTTTTCTTCTATATTGTTGCTTGGCATATTTTACACCCATTCGTATCCGCGTTTTTCGATTTCATCCATTAGACTTGCATCACCCTCGTGAGCGATTTTGCCATCTTTAATTACGTGAACATAATCAGCTTCGATATTTTCTAATAACTCTCTGTGGTGAGTGATGATAATTACTGCATTATCTTCTGTGAGATAATCTTTTATACCCTTACTTACAATTCTAACAGCATCAACGTCAAGTCCTGAGTCTGTCTCGTCTAGCATAGCAAGTTTTGGATTTAGCATCTTCATTTGTAAAATTTCAGATTTTTTACGTTCACCACCTGAAAAACCAACATTTACATATCTTCCTGCATAGTCTTCAGATAGGTTTAGGCTATCCATTTCTTTTGCTAACTGTTTTGTAAATGCAAGCATTTGTGGTTTTTCACCTGTAATTTGTTCTTCAGAAATTCTTAGGAAATCATTTAATTTTACTCCTGGAATTTCATCAGGGTGTTGGAAGGACATAAATATTCCGCGGCGAGCACGCTTATCTACAGATTCTTCTGTGATGTCATCACCTTCAAAATAAATTTTACCTTCCGTTACTTCATAAACAGGATTTGCCATGATTGTATTCATAAGTGTTGACTTACCAGATCCATTTGATCCCATTACAACGTGGACTTCACCTTTGTTTACTGTTAAATCTATACCTTTTAAAATCTCAGTATCTTCAACTGATACATGTAGATTTTCTATTTTTAATAACTCAGACATTTTTACCTCTTCTTTATAAATTTAGTAGTAAATTTCATTTAAAATATACTACTTTACTAGGAATTATCAATCATTATAATTCTTTACTCATTGTACCTTTTTTAGGCAATAAAAAAACGAGCCTTGGCTCGTGAATATTTTATTGATTATTAATCTTACTTTCTATGACTTCAACAAGGCTTTTTATGGCTTCTTCTTCCTTGTCTCCTTCTGCTTTTAAAGTTAACTCATCTCCATTAGAAGCACTCATGCTAAGAACTGACATTATTGACTTTGCATTATAGCTTCTGCCATTTTTTTCAACTGTAATATCGCAAGGAAACTTTACTGCAGCGCGGATAAAAATCGATGCAGGCCTTGCATGCAAGCCAATCTCATTAGTTAGTGTGACTTTTTGCTCGTACATAGTACCTCCTTTTTTTATATATTTTCTTATGTAATTATATTACAATATTTTTTATGAAAATGCAAACATTTTCCACTATAATTTTATAAACTACATATAAATATCTAAATAAAAAACCACCCATGGCTTGGGTGGTTTAGTTTCTTAGATTCTTTTTAGTAATTCTACTAAGAATTTGTAATTTTTCTCAGTTGATTCTATGCTTACTCTCTCGCTTGGTGAGTGAGCTCCCTCGATAGTTGGACCAAATGATAGCATTTCTACATTTGGCATAACTCCTTTAAATAGTCCACATTCTAGACCACCGTGAGTTGTTTCTACTGTCATTTCTGAACCAGTTTGTTCTTTCCATATATCATTTGCAATATCAATTAGTTTTGTTTCTTCTCTTTGCCATCCAGTATAAGAGTTTAACTGCTTGCAATCAGCGCCAAATTGTCTTGCAATTTTTTCTACAATAGCTGCTCTATTAAATTTAGCAGAATCTATTTGACTTCTAGCCATACAAGAAAATTTTACTTCATTGTCATCTTCTTCAAGTACACCTATGTTTGAAGAAGTAATTATTTCTCCATTATATTTTTTAACCAAACCATCTGGTATTGTATAAAGAGTGTTTGCAATGTTTTTAGAAAGTTCTGCTGTTAATACTTCTCCATCAAAGCTTGCATTTTCTAATTTTATTTGACCGTTTGGATCTGTATCTTTTGATTCATTTAGTATATCAGCTATTCTTTGTTCGATAATTTCTTTTGCTTTATCTTTATTTGCTACTGCAAATACAGCTTGTGAAGTTGCTGCTATAGCATTTCTTTTTACTCCACCATTTAATTCTGCAATTTGAAGACCTTCTATATCTACTAAAAGTCTACCAAGAGTTTTTATAGCATTTAAACGGCCCTTATCTATTTCCATACCTGAGTGACCGCCTTCAAATCCTCTTAAGTCAAGTTTTAAAAATTCACCCTGGCTAGCTTCCTTTTCTTTTTTAAAACTGATTTCCAAATCGCATCCACCAGCACAACCTACTGTAAGAATACCATCATCTTCTGTATCGATATTTACTAAATATTTTGCATTAATATCTGATGCATCAATAGCATTTGCTCCAACCATTGATGTTTCTTCACCAGTTGTAATAATAGCTTCTAGTGGACCGTGTTCTACTTTTTCATCATCAAATATTGCAAGTATTAGTGCAACACCCATACCATCATCAGCACCTAATGTTGTGCCATCAGCTGTTACCCAGTCACCATCGATTAATAATTTGATAGGATCTTTGCTAAAATCATGGTCTGAATCATCTTCTTTTACACAAACCATATCCATATGTCCTTGTAGAGCAACAGTTTCTTTATCTTCGTATCCTGCTGTTGCATCTTTTTTGAAAATAACATTTAAAGTTTCGTCTTGACGTACATCTAAGTTTCTTTCTTTGGCAAAATTTACCAAATAATCAGATACTGCTTTTTCATCTCCAGAACCTCTAGGAATTTCACTAAGTTCACTAAAAAATTTCCAAACAAGTTCAGGTTTTAAATCTTTAATTTCCATAACTAACCTCCATTAAAATCAGTTTAATATATTATACTCATTTATAAACTTATTTACCCAATTTAATTTCTAAATTAAAATATTATTATATTAACTAGCTTTTTTACTTTGTTAAATATTGACGTAAGATATTCTTTAGTGTAATTTACTTTATAGTACAATAAGGAGAATTTTTACAATATGTACAAAAGAAAATCTGTAAAATCTAAAAAAAGAAAAAAAATATTTAAATTATTTATTATTATAATAATAATTTTATTTGTTAGAGAAAAAATCAATGGTGATAATCTATCCAATAGTTCT
Source organism: Anaerococcus sp. mt242 (assembly GCF_016798225.1). Lineage (GTDB taxonomy): Bacteria > Bacillota > Clostridia > Tissierellales > Peptoniphilaceae > Anaerococcus. The sequence goes on from NZ_JAEUYX010000014.1 coordinate 27,913, forward strand.
AGCTTTTTTAATAAGATTAGCCTAGGGGATTTGATCACTGATAAAAATTTAAAAACAGATGATTTTGATACTCTTAGAAAGAACTTAAAAAAAGAAAAAGGTTCCGGGAATAATAAAGCCGAGTGGATTTATGATAATTTTGATAATTTGCCTGATACTATGCTCTATTTAGCAGGAAACGACCCAGATACAATTGATTTTGTTTATAATTATCAAAATGGAATTACGAATTTTGAGTTTTATCCTGGGGAGTCTGTAAATCTAGATAGAAAAACACCTTACTTTCTTCAATGGGACAATCGATGGGCTTATAATTCACTTGGTCAGTCAAATGTAGGAATTGCTGGTTGTGGACCAACTTCTATGGCTATGGCTTTAGCTCGCTTAACAGGTGATAATTCTATAACTCCAGATAAAATTTCCATAGATGCCAATGAATATATGTACGCAAGTGGAGTCTCCCGGTCATTTTTTAACGATGAGGCTAGTAAATATGGATATAGAGTTGTCGATATCTCAAATGATAAAGATGCTATGATAGAAGCTCTAAATTATGGTCCTTTGATAGTTTCAGTTACTAGAGGTTATTTTACTCTATTTGGTCATATAGTTATTATCGACTCTTATCAAAATGGTAAATTTATAATAAACGATCCTAATAGCATTAAAAAAAGCCAAATATCTTGGTCATTTAATCAAATCCAAAATCAAATAGCTCATATTTGGCTAGTCTATTAAGGAAAATCTATTTGATAATCTAATTATACGTATATTTTAAATTTAATGGCTAATGTTTTTTATATAATCTCTATTAGCCATTATAATATACTTTTCTTCATCATACTCAAATCTTATCCTTGTATGTCTATAATAATTTTAAGTCAAGCTAGCTTTATTATAAGTTTAAATTAATAATTTCAAATTAATTTAAAAAATTTCCCAAATAATTTCATCGTAAGAACAAATCATAAAAAATATTTAGGTAAACCTAATCTTTTTATTTTTTTATTGGAATTTTTTTGTTGCTTATATTATAATATTACTTATAAAATCATTACGTTAAATAAAATTGTTTATATATAAACTAAATAAGTATGGCCATACTATTTTTTAACTTATGATTTTTATAAAAATATTATGCAATAAGCAAAAATAAAAAAATATAAAGAGAGGAATTTAATGAATAATATAAATAATTCGAATAAATATAGGCTAACCAGCATCCTAGCCTTGATGCTAATTTTTTCAAATCCATCAAGTGTATTCGCAAGTGAAGAAAAAGATTTTAATACAGACTATAATTTAAATAGCTTTAAAGCAGACGAGGTTGATGAGAAATCAGTATCTAAAAATGACTTTTCTTCTAATAGTAATACACAAGCAACATATATAGACCAAAACGATGAAAATGTAAAAAATAATAATACCAGTAAAAACGATTATAAGATCGAAGAAAAAGTATCAACTGATAATGAGACTACTGATAATATTCCAACAAATATCAGTGAGAAAAATAATATAAGTAACAATGATACTAAAGATTATATAAGTAATAGTGATACTAAGAATGAGGAAAATCCAATTGAGGATCCACAAATTTTAAGCGATTCTAAGGTGGAAGAAACTGAAGATAAAAATTTAATAACTGTTGTGAAAGATCCTACTTATCCAAGTTACATACCCTTAGATAAAATAGATCAAGACAAATACTATGTATTTGGTCAATATAAAAATAATAGAGAAGATAACGAAGATAGAGCTACTTATACTTTTTATATTGATAGAAATGACCCTTATCAAAAAGTTTACGTTCATTTAAAAAAATTTGATAGTGAAGGAAAAGAATTTGAAAAAGTCTATAAAATCGATTATAATGGTGAATTAAATATCAGAAAATTAGCTACAAACATTTCTAGAAATGAATTAGAAATTTCAGCTTTAGATAAGAAAAACACTGGAGAAAGTACTTTTGGCATTGTAAAAGAAAACGATAATGTAGAAAGTCAAGATAATAAAACTACAACTTATGATATACCACTAAGAGTTCATCATACTACACATTTTTTAGACGCAAATACTGATAATGATATTCATTCTCCTGTTGTCGCTTCTGGTTTCTTTGGACAGGATATCACGCCTCCACAAGCTCCTAAGAATATTAACAAAGATGGAATAACATATGAGTATACTGGCAAGTCTACTGGTTTGGATAAATTTAGCGAAAATTATAAAATTCTTAAAGAAAATGGTGAAAGTTTTGAATATTATGTAGGTAAAGATAAGAAACAAAAAGTACAAGTAAAAAGAATAGGCGATCAATCGATCATAGACATTACAACCTACGACCAAAACGGAAATATTTTAAAAACATATAAAGATGTTAAAGAAAATGACAAAATTTTAAATGACTTAAACCTATCCTATGTAATTATCAATGAAAACCCTGTTATCTATTCTAACTCTAGTAAAATTTATTATTATAAAAAGTCTAAATCTAAGACTATTGATAATACAAATGATAAGTCCACTGATAGTTCAAACCATAAAGATAACAATAAAGCTATTGATAATCTTACTGATAATTCGGATCAAAAGTCTAACGATAAAACTAGTAATGAGCCAGATGATAATAATGATAAAAAAGAAAATCATATAGATGAAGACTACAAAAAAGATTTTTTAGATAATCTATTAAGCTTATCTAAATTAACAAATGCAGAAAAAGAAAAGTACTTGGAAAGAATTAACTTGGCTAAATCTAACGGCGACATTTATAAAATCTATAACGAAGCCATTGATTTGAATAATTCAAGAAAGAAGAATGAAGGCTCTAATATAGATGATACCCACATAATTGATAGTGATAAGTCTAGAAAAATAGATAATCATTCATTTATTAAAGATGAAGCAAACAACAATGATACATCAGAAGCATCAAAAGAAACTATTGATAAAAATAAAGGAAGTCACGAAAATTCTAATAGCTTGAATAATAATAGTTCTCTAATTTATGTTCCAGATTGCTATAAATATATTAAAGAAGGTTGGTATCTTAAAGAAGATATTATTAATGATTACCATAATCTTAAACAAGCTATATTCGAAAATCAATCTACATGTGATGTTTTCCAACATTTATTATCTACTACTTCACGTTTAAGCAAAAAATATTCTGACAAGCTAAGAGAACTGATAAAGCAATCTGAGTCATTGCGTGAAAAAGGAAAAATGGCTTTAAAAGAATATTGTAAGATTCTAGAAATAGATAATTAAAAATAGTTATGGAGGCATATATTGAAAAAAAATCATAATAAATCTATATCCTTTATTTTAGCTTTATCAATGGTATTTAGCTTTGTAAGTCCATCCTTTGCATCAAAATCAACAAATCCTAAAAAAGATAGTGATTTGGTAAATATTAATAGAAGCAAGCAGAAAAAGAGCAAAATTATTGATGATTATTTATCTAGCGAAGCTAGTATAAAGGCAGATATTGAAAAAGAAGCATATTTTATCGAATTTAATAAGAATGCAGATAAAAATAAAGTAAAAAAAGCATTAAATTCAATCAAGGATACCAAAATCCTTTACGAATATAATATTATATTCAACGGATTAGCAATCTCTACTTATCCAGAAAACATAGATTATATAAAAACTATTAAAGGAGTTGCAGATATTGAAAAATCAGAAAAACTCAATCCTTTAATGGAAAATGCCAGAAGCCTAGTAAAGGTAGACAAGGCAAGTAACTACCTTAAAAATATCAATGCAATAAATCCCAATCTCGGCAAAAATTATGATGGAAGAGGCATGGTAATAGCCAATATAGATACAGGTATGGATGCAAGCCATAAGGCAATGAGACTCGATGATGATGCAAAAAAAGTCGCCAAGGTAAAATTAGATAACTTATCAGAAGCCGATAAGAACTTCTATATTTCAGAAAAGGTTCCACATTCAGTAAATTATCTAAATGGAGGAAAAATAACAACCGAAAAGTACGATGATGGTTCAGATTATCACGATCCTCATGGAATGCATATATCAGGAATTCTAGCTGCTAATGATACTATGGAAGATATTAATAAAGGTAAGGGAATCAGAGGTATTGCCCCTAATGCTCAATTGTTTTCTTATAAGATGTACTCAGATGCTAGTGATGGATTTGCTGGAGATGAAACTATGTTTCATGCCTTTGAAGATTGTATAAAACATGATGTAGATGTAATTTCTATATCCTCAGGTTTTACAGGTACTGGACTTAAGGGAGAAAAATATTGGCAAGCAATCAGAACTCTAAGAAATCATGGCATTCCAGTTTGCGTTGCAACTGGTAATTATGCAACTTCCGCATCTAATTCTTCTTGGGATAGATATGCAAACAATGCCTTAAATATGACAGATACTGGAAATGTAACTAGAACAGCAGCCCACGAAGATGCCATAGCAGTAGGCTCATCCAGAAATACTAAAATCAATTTTGATGGAGTAAATATTGGTGGAAACGACTTTAGATATTCCAGAATAGGAGCTTTTTTTGATCCCAATAGTTTTAAAAAAGACAAGTATAAATTTATTTATTTAGGCAAGTGTCAAGATGATGATATAGCTGGCAAAAACCTAAAAGATAAAATTGTAATCATGGATAGAATATACACAAAAGATTTAAAATATTCTTTTAAAAAAGCAGCTGATAAAGGAGCAGCTGGAGTTATAGTTGTAAATACCATATCCTACTATAATCGTGATGATTGGGAAAATGTACCAGCTATGGGCTATGAAGAAGATGAGGCTACAAAAGTACAAGTATTTTCCATCTCTGGTATGGACGGTATAAAATTATGGTCAATGCTAACTGGAAGCTCCGACAAGGTTAATATCAAATCTAAAAAAGACTCAGACTATAGAATAGATATGAATCTATATAACTCTCTAAAACCTAAAGTAGGAGAGGAAAAAGAACTTAATATTAAATTTTTAGATAAAAAAATTCCTTGGCAAGATGTTAATGTTCCTGCCGGATCTACTTCATGGGGACCTAGAGTAGATCTAATGTTAAAACCAGATGTATCTGCCCCAGGTAAAAATATATACTCTACCTTAAATAAAATAGACGGAAAAGATACCTATCAATATATGTCAGGTACGTCAATGGCTACTCCAGTAGTATCAGGTTCAACAGTTATTATTAGACCTAAATTAAAAGAAATGGTAAAAAAACCAGTTATTAAGAGTAGAGGAATAGATTTGGTTTCCCTTACAAAAATAATGCTACAAATAACATCCACTCCTATGATAGATCCTCAAACAGAAGAAAGTGGAACTTATCTTTACGCATCACCTAGACAACAAGGTTCCGGACTTATCAATGTTGAGAAAGCTCTTAAAAATAATTTAGTAATTTCTTATGATCTAAAGGACTCTAGTGGTCAAACAAACTCTTATGGAGCTGTCTCTCTAAAGGAAATAAAAACTAAGAAAAAAGATTTCAGAATTAATATTGATAATCCAACTAATAGGGATATCACTCTTAAAGTATCATCCTCCCCTATTACTACAGATGGAGAGATTAAAGTAAAAAAATTAGATGAAGAGTATGATGAAAAGTCCAAAACTGGAATTCATACAGTTAATGAAATTCATCCAAAAAAAGTTGACGGAGCTAAGCTAACCTTCGCTAAAAACGAAATAGTAATTCCTGCAAGAGGATCTTATAGTTTAGGTGCAAGCCTTGACGTTGGAAGCCTTACTAACAAAAATAAATTCATAGAAGGATTTATAAACTTTGAGTCAAAAGAAGAAAAAGAAAATACCAGAAAGGATCCTCAACCTTCTCTATCTATGCCATTTATGGGATTTGCTGGAGACTGGAATAATGAACCTATAATCGATAAATGGGCTTGGGAAGATGGATCTCGTTCAAAGGGCATTGTAGGTTATGATGATGAAGGCAATCCAAAAATACCTGGAACCTTAAATAGAGGTCGCGGAGGAGAACACGGCATAGATTTATTTAAACCAGCAGGAGTTATCCAAAATAGAGAAGATGATAATAAGAGCTTAGATCAAGACCCAGATTTATTTGCCTTTAACAATTCACAAGATTGGGATCTAGAATCCACTGGAGAAAGTAAACTTATCAAAGATTATGAAACAGATAGAGGCCTTACTCCAAGCCCACTCATTTTAAGATCTGCAGCAGATGCTAAAGTTTCTATAGTAAACAGTGATAATCCTAAAAATCAAAATTATCTAAAAGTACTCGATGTTGATCATTTTATAAAGGGAATCTTAAACTCTAAAAGAAATGACTCAAAAGGTATAAAGGGTTCTAAGCTAAAAGTTTATGGTGATCTGAGATGGGATGGATTGATCTATAATCCTCATTCAGTAGATAAATACGATAAAAATTATGTTGAAGGCAAATTTGAGCCAATAGCAGAAGGGCAATATTTCTATAAATTTGAATATAGACTAACCCCTGATTATCCATATCAGATCTCCTATATTCCAGTAAAAATAGATAGAACTCCACCTGAGATTGTATCTGTTGATGCATCTAACCCTGATGAAATAAAACTTAAAATAAAGGATAGCTACCATAAGCAAAAAGAAGCCTACAAAAATGAAACTATCTTTACAAGAGAACAAGAAAAAAATCCTCAAAAATTTGAAGAAGTTCCTAACAAAGTATGGTTTGCAGGAGCTGCCTTTGTAGATGAAAATGGCGAAATATTAGATAAACTTAAAGTAGTAAATGTTGGAGAAAAAAATAAATATAACGGCTTTAAACTAGATAAAGATGGTAACAGCTGTTATAAAATATTGGGAGCTAATAAAAATCTTTTAGGAAAGACAATAGAAATTGCTTCTTTAGATGGAGCTTCAAACTTTACTGATTTATATCAAGTTAAATTTGACAAAAAAATTATAAACGGCAAGCTAGGATACTCTACTGTAAAAAGCTCCTACGATCCTGATATAGATGACTATATTGAAGAAAAAAATTCAGCAGGAAAAATAGACGCCAAGTTATTAAAAAATATTAATACAAGCGAAAAAAAATCAGATAAAAATGAAGCTAATAGCTCTGCTAATTTAGAAGGAAAACCAAGTATTAATATAGATACTACTAAATCTACTATTGAAGCTCTTGATAATGAAGATCTAAATAGAATTATAAAAGTAAAAAAGATCAAAAAAGAAAATCCATTAACTGGTATAAAAGAAGAAAGCTACGATTATGGAGATGAAAACTCCATAGATGAATATGGACTTCCAAGTAAATATCTTGATGGAAGTAAGATGGAATTTGTAGATAATTCCCTAGATTATTTTAAAGACCATAACTATGTAGGAAAGATTATATTAAATGCAAATGGTGGATTTGATATAGAAGGTGTAGTCAAAAACGTAAGTAAAGATGCTAAAATCTACTTTAGATCTACTGCTATGAAAAAAACTAACAAGCTAGGTCAAGTGAAGACTATCCCCTCAACATATAACGAAAAAGATAAGTCAATGTCATTCAATCTATGGGCAAATATAAATGATGTCGATAATAATAAAGGTATTGATTATAAGGGAGATATAGAACTATACGTAACCGATAAAAATGGTAGCAGCCAAAGTATCTATATAAGAATGCCTAAAGAAAAATTCTCTAAGAAGACAGAAGATAAAATACCAACTGTCGAATCTAATTATGGAAATATCATAGAGCTTGGCGGAGCTGACTTAAATCATGGATTAAAAGAGAAAGCAGATGAGGCCGGCAATATTTATTATGAAATAAGTGATAATTTAAAATTTAAAAATGGATATGCAGTTAAAATAATATCTATAAATCCTGGAAAAACCGGATTAGAATCCTTATCATCAAATATATATACTAACGATAGTAAAGATGTAGCAACTAAAACAGCTAATATAAAGACTCTTCAAGGCTTTACCATCTTAAGATATGAAGTCTATAAACTAGAAAAGAATTCTAATGGAGAAGCTATACTAAATGATGAAAATTTAGTAGAAGAAATTGGCAAAATTGTATATATAGATAAAGATAAAGTCCAACTTGATATGGATAATGATAACTTTAATCCTTATACAAATGAAAATAACGCTAATTACGGAGAACTTTACATTAAGAAAAGCCCCTTAGTTTTAAGAGGAAAAGTAGGTGATAAAGGTGGATTTAACTGGAACTTTAGAATAAATGAATCCATAGTTGATCAATATTTAATTTATGGAGATCTAAACAGTGATAATTCCAAAGACTTCGAAGTAAAAATAGATGCTAACGATGGTGATATCATGGATTGGGCTGCCAAAGACTATATAGGTAACGGTGAGCCAGAAGGTATTAGATCACAATACAAGATATTTATTGACAACACTAAACCAGAAATTGAATTAACAGATAAAAATATTGATAACAATATCAGACTAAAATATGAGATTGATGGCAAAGAAAAACAATTTAATTTATCTATAAGTGATAAGATAGATAATGGAAATCCTGGAAGAATTCAACAAAAATCAATTTTAGTAAATGGAAAAGAATACCAAGCTAATAGCTTATTAAATTCTTATGCTAATTACAATAATCCTGATCAAGTAGAAATTAAAGTTATTGCAACTGATTATGCAAGGAATACCAAAGTACAAATTTATAAGCTTGACTTAAATACAGGAAAAATAGAAAATGTCCAAAATCCAAAAGTAGAGGTCTTAGTAAATGCTACTACAAATGAAGTAAATTTAGGTGAAGACTTCACTCTTCCAGAATATGAAGGCGCAATACCTGAGGAAAAAGAATTCGCCGGATGGAAAGTTAGAGATGCTATCAAAAAACCAGGTTTTACTTTTAATACTCAAGCAAATATAGAAATCACACCAGTATTTAAAGATAGAGAAAAAGATTATGTGTCTTTAAATTTTGAATCCAATGGAGCGGATGGAGAGATTCCAGAAATAAAAGTTGTGAAAGGAAGCGAAATAAGCCTTCCTGAAAATACATTCATAGCTCCAGATGGCAAAGAATTTGCTGGATGGCTTGTATCTGGAAATGAAGATATAAATAATCCAAAAGATAAAATAACAGTAAACGATAATATTACAGTTACTGCTATTTGGAAAGATATTCAGTAAACATAAGTTTTTAGTAATTTAAGATTAACAAGTTCTTTGTTACTTAATATAAAAAGCTGGCATTTTGAGCTGAACCCCAAAATCCGGAATATGGATTGAGGGGTTTTTTTCATGCCA
>NZ_JAEUYX010000015.1 GCF_016798225.1 Anaerococcus sp. mt242
CTAAACTTAACGGCGAAAAAGTTTCAAACACAAAAGGTAGCAACATGGCAAGCATCGTAGAAAGAGCTTACATTGACCTAACAACTGGCAAACTTCACTGCACACAAGCAAAAGATGATGATGTGCAACAAGCAGTAATTGCTTTAGAAAATAATTTAAAATTAGCATAGAAAATATAAAAAAGACTTGACTTTATATAACGCCCGCGGTATAATATTAGTGTAAGATAAATAATTAAAGGAGATAGAAAAATGAAACAATTAACAAAAGAAGAAGTGATGAATGCATTAATTGAAAATATGAGCAGTGAACCAGATTATGATGGAGCTATAGAATACTTTTTACACATCAAAGATAATGGTGAAATCGTATCTGATATAAATAATGCAGATGAAAGTTTTAGCACATATTTAAATCCTGAAGCTTATGAAGAAAAAGCGCAAGAAGATCCAGAGTATGATTTTAGAGATGATATCGAAATGGAAGATAATAAATACTTTATAGAGGTGGTTGAAGAACTGACAAATCAAGCCAATGAATATCTTAGAGATTGGGGTGAAGATGAATAGTAAAGAAAAAAAGACAAGCGAGGCTCAAAAAAGAGCCTCCAGAGCATACGAAGAAAGAAACCCAGAAAAAACTAAGATAGATAGGTACAGAAGAAATGCAAAAACTTTCTTCAGACACCATGCAACCAAAGATGATATAGATGAGTTGATAGATATCTACTACAAAGAAAATCCTAGAGGGATCAAAGAAAAAGAGGACTGATTGTCCTCTTTAATGATGTGGGCAACGTGTGGGCAACCTAACTGGGTGCGGTGGGTTGCCTTTGGCTGAAAGCGGTTGTATTATTTATGGTAAAGATATTGCAAGGGGTGTAGGCAGTTTCTCTGGAACACCATTTATATTTAACTTTTAAAATATCTTTTTTATTAAAGATATTTTTTTTGTATTATTTTAAGGATTTTTTATGACTGAGATTTTAAAAAAAGATTTTACTAGTGATGATTATTTTTTTATGAATGAGGCCCTTTATGAGGCGCGTCTTGCTAGATTTATCGAGGAAGTTCCGGTTGGTTGTGTAATTGTGTATGATGGCAAAATAATTGGACGAGGTCACAATTTCACTTTTAAAGGTAAGTCTGGTCTCTTACATGCTGAAATGATTGCTATAAAAGAAGCAAATGAATTTTTTGATGACTTTAGACTTGAGAATACAACTATGTATGTTACTATGGAGCCTTGTTCTATGTGCGCTGGTGCTATTATAAATTCAAGAATCGCTAGACTTGTTATTGGAATTCCCGATTACAAAAGAGGAGCTTGTGGGTCAAATAATAACATTACTGGTGATAGATCTCAACTACACTTTTTGGATGCAGAATTTGGTTTAAGAGATGATGAATGTCTTTTTGAACTTCAAAGTTTTTTTAAAATGCTTAGAGCTCGTAATAAGGAGAAAAAATTATTAAAAAAGTATCAGGATAATTTATAAATTTATTAAAATCTCAAATACTTATTGACTTCAGATATATTCTGGAGTCTTTTTTTATCTCTAAAATCAAAATATTTATAGTATAATTAAATTAGAATAATAGTTAAGGAGAGTGTTATGAGAATTTCATTAGTTAATCCGTTAGAAGTAGAAGAAAAAATTATTGAAAGTCATAAAGAAAAATTAGAAGAAATGGGTCATGAATTCATTTCTTATGCTGAAAACGCAAAAGATGATGATGAACTTATAGAAAGATTAAAAGATACTGATATTGCAATTGTAACAAATAAACCATTATCAGCAAAAGTTATAGATGCATCAAAAAATCTTGAACTGATCGATGTTGCCTTTACAGGGGTAGACCATATAGATCTAGAGGCTGTCAAAAAAAATGGAATAAAACTTTTAAATGCAAGTGGATATTCTGATGATTCTGTAGCAGAACTTGTAATTGGTCTTACAATTGCGGTTATGAGAAAGTTTAAAGAAAATGATGCAAATATTTTTGATGGTAAAAATAATAATTTGATGGGAGAAACCATCCAAGGCAAAAAGTTTGGGATAATTGGTACAGGTAATATTGGTACAAAATTAATTGGCATACTCTTAGCCTTTGGTTGTGAAGTCATAGCTTATTCTAGAACTGAAAAAGAAGATATAAAAAATCTTGGTGTGACTTATGTAGATTTAGACACACTTTTAAAAGAATCAGATGTAATTTCTTTACACATTCCAAATAACAGTGAGACTAAACATTTCCTAGGCAAAGAAGAATTAGATAAAATGAAAGAAAATGCTATTTTAATCAATTGCGCTAGAGGTCCAGTTGTAGATAATGATTACTTAGCAGAATTACTAAATGCTGATAAACTCCGTGCTGGTATCGATGTTTTCGATATGGAACCACCACTTCCAAGCGATTATCCATTAAGAAATGCAAAAAATGTAGTACTTACAAATCACATTGGTTTTTATACAAAAGAAGCAATGGCAAACCGTGCTGAAATTGTTTTTAACAATATTTATGAATACTTAGATGGAAATATTATCAATGAGATAAAACTATGAGTGATATAAAAATTATTGCAGTTGCAGGTGGGTCTGCATCTGGAAAATCATCTATTGTTAGACATATAGATGAGTATTTTAAAGATGATTTGATAGTTATAGGCCATGATAATTACTACAAAGCCCATGATGATATTTCTTTTGAAGAAAGGGCAAAGCTAAATTACGATTATCCAGGAGCCTTTGATAATGACTTATTTCATAAGCACTTATTAAAACTTCAAAAGGGTGAAACAATTGAAATGCCAACTTATGACTACACAATCCACACTAGAAGCGATAAAACTATCACAATCAAACCTACAAAAATCATCCTAATAGAAGGTATTTTAGTCTTAGAAGATAAGAAAATTAGAAATATTACCGATACAAAAGTATTTATTGATGCTGATAGTGATGTAAGGCTACAAAGAAGGATTTTAAGAGATACAAAAGAACGCGGCAGATCTCTTGATTCTGTTTTGGAACAATTTATAAAACAAGTAAAGCCAATGCATGAGAAATATGTAGAACCTACCAAAAAATACGCAGACATAATCATCCCACGCGGAGCAAAAAATACTAAAGGAATAGAAATCCTATTAAGACATATTACTGATATGATAGAGGATAAGTAATAATAATGGAGATAAATATCATTGAAACAGACCATGAGCAAATAAAAAATTATATAAGTGGTCATGCCAGCAATGGTCATGAAATTTTTGGTCCAATCCCTTATGAAGACGGTTACATCTTTAGAGTATATGCACCAAATGCCGATCAAATGTTTATAAGGGGTGATTTTTCAAATTGGGAAAATCACGAGATGAGTAAAAATTCTGAATATGGTTACTTTTATATATTTGAAAACGCAAAGGTAGGAGATTTTTATAAATTAGTTGTAGTAAAAGATGGCAACTGGGTGGAACACACAGATCCCTTTGCAAGGGCCATGGACTATGAAGGAGATTTTGCATCGTTAATAGTGGATGAAAACTATGAGTTTAATGACGATGAGTTTATAAAAAATCGCAGCAAAAATTTTAATAAGCCAATGAATATTTACGAAGTTCATATAGGTTCTTGGCTTAGATATGGTCAAAATGTTAATTTTTTAGATGTTGTAGATAAATTAATTGCTCATATCAAAGATATGAACTACACCCATCTGGAGATAATGCCAGTTACAGAATATCCATTTTATCCATCATGGGGATATCAATCCACAGGATTTTTTGCCACAAGTTCTCGTTATGGTAGACCGGAAGATTTTAAGAAATTTATCGACCTAATGCATCAAAATGGTATCGGTGTAATCCTTGATGTAGTTGCAGTGCATTTTGCAAATGATTATTATGGACTAAAAACTTTTGATGGAACTCATTTATACGAATCGCCATATGAGGGACTTACTTATTCTGAATGGGGATCTATAAATTTTGATTATTCAAAAGGGCATGTAAAAAGCTTTATGAAATCAAGTTTATCCTATTGGATAGAGAAATTTCATCTAGATGGTATAAGGGTAGATGCGGTTTCGTATATGATTTATTATAATGGTAATGAAAATCGTGGAGTGCATGAAGATAATATAAAATTTATAAGTGATTTAAATAAAACTTTAGCTACAAATTATCCAAATGTGATGCTGATTGCAGAAGACTCATCATCTTACCCACTAGTAACAAATAAAAATTCTGATGAGGGTTTAGGATTTGACTACAAATGGGATATGGGCTGGATGAATGATACAATTAAATATTTTGAAGTTGATTCTTTCAATAGGTCTATGTACCATAACAAAGTGACTTTTTCCATGTATTATTTTTATAATGAAAGATATTTATTACCCCTAAGCCATGATGAAGTTGTGCATCTAAAAAAACCTATGATTAATAAAATGAATGGGTCTTATGAAGATAAGTTTAAACAATTAAAGCTTTTAAATACCTACCAAATGACTCATTCAGGTAAAAAACTTAACTTTATGGGAAATGAAATAGCCACCTTTGATGAGTGGAATGAAAATGAATCCATAAATTGGGACATAAAAAATTATCCAGTTCATGATGATTTTAATAGATTTATTAAAGATTTAAATTACATTTACAAAAATAACCCAGCCTTTTATAAAAAAGACTACGAAGAAGATGGATTTAAGTGGATAGTTGTAGATGATGCAAGTACTTCAGTTTTTGCTTATGAAAGAATAGCAGAGGGATCAAGATTTTTAGTTGTGCTAAATATGGCAAATGTGTATCATGGTGGATATGAATTTGCTTATGATGAAGATTTGATATTTATTGAAAAATTAAATACTTTTAACCCCACTTATGGTGGTGCCAAGGATAATTATAGGGAAATTGAAATTAGAAAGGGAGAAGTTCTAAGACTTGAGCTTTGGGAATATGAAGCTTGTGTCTTTGAAATCTTAGAAAAAAATGAAAAAACCAATTAACTTATCTTGGTTGGTAGAAAAATGGACATTACTAGATGAAGATTCTTATCTTAAAGCAATGTGGTTAAATACAGAAAGTTTAGACATTGTTCGTATCAACCAAGGACAAACAGAAGAAGATATTACAAAAGATTACTTAGATATAGAAAATGATATAGAACACTATGTTCTAATGCCAAGTCGTGATGAATTTAATAGGGCAAATATAAGGGAAGCATTTATAGAAACCCTAGATAGATTTAAAAAAGATCAGTTTATCGATCAATATGATGGATTTTCTCCAAGCGAAGAATTTCTAGATACAGTCTATACCTTAGGTCTTGAAAATGAATATTATGACTTTAGATCAAAGGCTGCCGGAAATATTTTATTATATTGGGCAGATGAACAAGGCATACATATTAAAAAAGATATGGAGACAATTAATACAAATAAGATATGAATTACAAAAAAATACTAATGGCCTTAGTTTTTGCAATTGGTTTAACCTCTTGCAGTACTCAAGGAGCTAAAGATAAAAACGCAAGCGATAAAACAGTAGTAACAGATGAAAATGCTACTGATTTAAAAAAATATAATGCAGTTTTCTACGACTATTTTGATACAGTAACCGAATTTTTAGTATATGCAAAAGATGAAGAAGAATTTGAGAACTATAAAAAAATACTAGAAGACGACTTATCCAAATACAACAAACTTTTTAACACTTACTATGATTTTGATGGGATAAATAATGTCAAAACCATAAATGAAAATGCAGGAAAAGAAGCAGTAAAAGTAGACCCAGCCATAATAGAACTCTTAGATTATAGTAAAGAGATCTATAATATGACAGATGGAAAAATAAATATGGCCTTGGGAGATTTAATAAGCTTATGGCATGAATACAGGGAAGCAGGACTTGCTGATGAAAAAAATGCAGCTATACCTAGCGACAAAGAATTAAAAGAGGCTGCAAGTCACAGTGATATCGAAAAAATCGAAATTGATCATGAAAAGAACACAGTTTATATAAAAGATCCAGATATCAAAATTGATGTTGGAGCAGAGGGTAAGGGCTACGCTATAAAAAAAATGAAGGAAAGCCTAGAAAAAGCTGGAATGAAGCATGGTATTTTATCAGTCGGTGGAGATGATGTTATAATAGGAGAAAATCCTGCTAGAGCAGATGGCCTATGGAAAATTGCTATTGTAAACCCTGAAAAAAATGCAAAAAAACCTTATGCCAGTGTTGTAGACATAAAAGATAATACGGTCGTAACAAGTGGGGACTATCAAAGATTTTATGTAGTAGATGGTCAAATTTACCACCACATTATAGACTCAGATACAAATTATCCATCAAAATACTTTAAATCAGTATCAGTAATCCACCCAGATATAGCCTTGTCAGATGCATTAAGTACTTATTTATTTACTGTAGATTTAGAAACTGGTAAGAAAGTTGCCGAAAAATATAAGGCAGAAGTACTTTGGATAGATTATGATGGTAATTACTACAAGACAGAAGGCTATGAAAAATTAGAATCAAAATCGGAAAAATAATGTTTCCGATTTTTTTCTTTTTAAAATTTAATCTGTTATAATTAGATTAGCAAATGGAGGAATTATGAAAAAGATAGCCTATGATAATGATAAATACATAAAATTACAATCTGAAAAGATCCTAGAACGCATCAGCCATTTTGATAAGCTTTACCTAGAATTTGGCGGAAAGCTTTTTGATGATGGGCATGCATCAAGAGTTTTACCAGGATTTTTGCCTGATAGCAAACTTAGAATGCTAGAAAGTATAAAAGACAAGGCAGAAATAATAATAACAATAAATGCAAATGATATTGAAAATAATAAAATTAGGGGAGATAATGATATTTCTTATGATACAGAATCTATCAGACTAAAACAAGCCTTTGAACAAAAGGGATTTTTAGTAAATAGTATAGTTATCACCCAGTTTACTCACCAAGATAAGGCTATAAGATTTGAAAAATATTTAGACAACCTATCCATAAAACATTACAGGACATATAATATAAATGGCTATCCAAATGACATCGATCACATCTTATCTGAGGAAGGCTTTGGTAAAAATGATTATGTAGAAACAACAAGACCCTTAGTTGTAGTTACTGGACCAGGACCAGGATCAGGAAAAATGGCAACATGCCTTTCACAAATGTATCTTGACCATGAAAGAGGACAAAGATCTTCATATGCTAAATTTGAAACATTTCCTATTTGGAATCTAGGATTGATGCATCCGGTAAATATGGCCTATGAAGCTGCCACTGCAAATTTAAATGATATTAATATGATTGACCCATATCACTTAGAGGCCTATGGGACTTTGGCGGTAAATTATAATAGGGATGTAGAAGCATTTTCGGTTTTAAAAAGAATGCTAGAAAAAATTATGGGACAGGCACCATACAAATCACCAACAGATATGGGTGTAAATATGGTTGGTTTTTGCATAGTTGATGAAGAAGCTGCCATAGAAGCAAGCAAAGAAGAAATTATTAGACGATATTATAATGCCTTAGTTGACTATCGTTTTGCCAAAGAATCATATAGCTCAATAGAAAAAATCCAAACCTTAATGTCCAATTTGGATATAAAGGCAGAAGATAGAGAAGTTGCAATCGCAGCTAGAGAAAAAAAACAAAGCACTGGCAAAGAATCATTTGCAATTCAGATGAATGATGGGCAGATAATTACTGGTAAGAAATCAAATCTCTTTTCAGCACCTGCTGCAGCAATTTTAAATACATTAAAAAAACTTGGCAAAATAGATGATGAAATACTTTTGCTAAGTCCACATATCATAGAGCCAGTTTCAAACTTAAAAACAGCTTCTCTTGGAGAAGTAGAGCCTTCTCTTTCTATAAATGAAATGCTGATTGCTCTTGCAATTTCAGCTACAACAAATCCCTTAACCCATATGGCTATGGAGGAGATTAAAAATTTAAAAAATTTAGATGCCCACAGCACAGTTATTTTAAATGATAGTGAAAAAAGTGAACTTAGAAAATTAGGCTTTAATTTTACTCAAGATGCAGTTTTTGGAGATGATAGTGGATATTAAAAAAGACTTTTAGGATTTCTAAAAGTCTTTTTATCTTTATCATTTAATTTTTAAGCCATCTAGTTAGGCACTTATGTTTATTTGGGATTTTGCGAGTTACTTTTTTAATTTGTTGTTTTTTTGTCGTTATACTCTATATAATTAAAATATTTTTCTAGTTCATTTAAATCTTCATTTTGGTAAATTTCTACCATTTCATCACTCATCGAGTTTACCACATCTATTATGAATTTCCTTAAACTTGTTTGTCCGAACATATGGTCTGCGAATGTTTCTTTTGCAATTCTTGCTGATTTTGTATTTACTATTCTTTTTGCTAGATCAACACCAGTCAAATCTTTTTTCTTTGTTAGGTATAGGGAGAAAAAGTCTAGTAAGTCCCTAAGGTTATCAACTCTTTTTATTAGATATTTATATACAAGGCCTGAGGTAAATCCCTCTGTTTGGATGAGGTCTTTAAAGAATTTTTCCTTGCTGCCATCTTTTTCTAGTTTGATTGATCTTGTAAATTTATCAAATATTTCGTTTATTTCATCTTTACAATATTCTATAACTATATTTATTAAATTATAGTTTGGATTATTTAGATTATCAATCATTTTTGATACATAGGCAGGTCTTTCTTCCTCACCTAGAGGTTTATATTGATAAATGTAGTTAGCAAAATCATAAAAGGTGTTACCTTCCTCATCAATAGGCATTTGCCAAGCTTTATTTATTATCCTATCCCAATAATTGACTATTTGATATGGTATCAAAATTTTATCTTCAATCTGATCAAAAATTACATCTATAGCTTCTTCTATATTAGTAGCCTTTACATGAAGGATATTTTTTATAGATCTAATTTGAAATTCAAATTCATTGTTTATTTTTGCAATATCTATTTTTCCAAGATATTTTTTAGAAAGTGGGAAATACTTATATATCATTGGAAAAACTATTTTGTTCATATATCCATGTTCTGGCACATCTTCATTTAAATATGCGCTAGCTTTTTCTATTAGTAGATCTTGCAAATCTATGTGAGCATACTTTGGATTGTTTGCCTGAATCCTTACATAATTATGAAGAACATCTCTAAGTGAAAGTTGTTTTTCAATTGTATAGTTTATAGCATCATCAACAACTTCTATTTCATCAGATAAATTTCTATAAGTAAATTTTTTAATTAATTCGGTTTTTATATGAACTTCATAGCCGCTATTTTCTTCTAGTTTATTTATTATTTTTATATGCCTAATAGGTAGGGGATAGGTCACTGTAGAGCCTGTTTGGACATCATAGATTTCATTGCCCATTTCTGAAATATATTTGGCAGTACCATTTTCGTGTAAGTGGCCTGTAAATACAAATTTTACCCCATTGTCAGCTAGTACTTCTATTGGAGTTTTGTTATTTATCCTTGGGTCATCGTCAATAAATTTTGTGCGCCATTCTTTAATTATAAATGGTGAAAAAACCAATTCTTGGTTTCTAAAGTTTGGCATAAGTGCATGGTGGGCCATTACAAAAATTAAATCATTGCGTTCTTTGGCATCTTTTATTTTTTCTACTGCCCATCTCATTTGCTCTAGGACTAATGATCCAGGAACATTTTCTCTGCCATCCCTATGAGATTGCTCGGTATCAGCAGAATAAATTGAAGTATCTAATGAAATGATGGTTAAGCCACTATTGCTAATCTCACTTGGAATTCTTGCTACATATGAAAAATATCCGTGAGCATAATATTTGTATTGTTGATCTCTATCATATTCATCATTAACCCTAGTCAAATAATCTTTAAAAATATTTGTATCCTTGTACATTTCTATGACATATGGGTTTTCGTATATAAAAGAATAAAGGTCATAAAATTCTTTTGGAGTAATATTTTTGGTTTTTCTAGAATTTTTAAAATCATAAGACTTATGGTTATTTAGGTCATGGTTGCCTGGGATCATAAAAACTTCACGACCTTCTTTGGCATTTTTCCAATCACAAACATATTTTTTAACTATTTCATGAGACTTATATTCTCCATCTTTTACCAAATCTCCTGGCAAAAAAAGAAACTGGCTATTAACCTTATCTACCATAGATAAAGCTTCACCCAGTAAGGCCTCACTCTCTACTAAAAGTTTTCTGTCTATTTTGATTTCTTTTTGGAAATCTTCTGTATCTTTTATCAAGTCATAAGCAAGTACATGGGGGTCGCTAATGATTGATATATCAAAATTGTCTATTTTTTGTAAACTCATATTTACCTCTTAATAACTTTGTCATAAATAATATACCAGGAAATGAAATTTCTTAAACAAAATCAGATAAGAAAATGTTTTTATAAATTTATTAAATGTAAAAAATATTACAAAAAAATATTGACATATGTTAAGGAGATGGTATACTTATTTTACATGAATAACTAGGAAAAGAAGAGTACATATTTATTTTCAAATACAGAGAGATTTGTTAGCTGAGAAAAATCATTGAAAAATTTATGGAAGTGCATCTTTGAGTTTTATACCGAAATCATAGTAGGCTATAACGCTTGTGCCCGTTAAGCACATTAAGGTTTTAAGATATTCTTAAGATAAATTAAGGTGGAACCACGATAACCTCGTCCTTTTTGGGCGGGGATTTTTTATGTTCATGTAATATATAGAAAGGATTTTTATAGTATTATCGGATGAAAAAAATAGTTTATCTAACACTTTCAGCTGCTATGGCATTTAGCTTATCTGCCTGTTCCAGTGCTGATGCTGAAGTAGATACGCATACTCACCACCATGATCATGCTAGTAATAGTGTGACTCATGAAGAACATATGGTCGATGATTTAGAAACAGTTGACTTTATGGATAAAGATTTTGATATGGATAAGATTGAAAAGCGCTCATGCTGTGATCTTTAATATATAACGATTATAAAAGGAGAAATATAAATGAAAAACAATAAATTATTAGCCGTACTATTACTAGGTGGACTTACTTTAGTGGGATGTGGTAACAACGCAAACAATCAAACTACTGATCAAGCAAATACTCAAACGGAAACTAAAAATGAAGTTGAGAAAGAAAATAAAACCGAAAACAAAACTGAAGATAAAAATGTAGCTAAAGCTCAAAGTCTTGAAGAAGAACCAAGATACAATACTCCAATTAAAATGGGATTTGATGGTGACTTATGTATGGCAGGACAAAACCTTGCTGAAATCAATGGATACTTTAAAGACAAAGGTATAGATATCGAGTTTATCAACACACAAAATGGTAAAGATGCTCTTTCAACAGGACAAATTGACGTTATGACAGGAGAATTTGGTTCACTAATCGTTCCAGCAACAAAAGGACTAAATTATGTCTTCTCAACAGCATCTCACTCAGGATGTAAATCACTTTATGTATTAAATAAAAATACTGATTTACAAGAAACTTCTGATCTAGCTGGTAAATCAGTAGCAGTAACAAATGGTATAGGAAATAGTGGACACAACACTCTTTTAAGATTCTTAAACCATGATGATGTAAATCCAAAAGATATCAAAGTAAAACCAGTAGAAAAATCTGCAGTTATCCAATCTCTAGAAAAAGGCGAAATCCAAGGGGCAGTTCTTGATGATCAATTTGCTCAAGAATTCCTACAAAAAGATATTATTAGACCAATTAGATCACTAACAAGTGATGAGGACTTTGGTAAAGAAGTATGCTGTGTAGCTGCATTTAACAAAGACTTTGTAGAAAATAACCCAATGCTTGCAGAGCTTGTAGCAGAAGCAATTGATGAAGGTAATACATTTGCAGCAGAAAATCCAGAAGAATCAATTAAACTTCTTCAAGATAAAAACTTAGCTGAAGGTGACCCAGAAGTAGCTACTGATCTATTAAAATCATATGACTACTCATTAACAAACGAAGATGGTGAAACAACAATTAGAAGTTATTTCGATGATTACAAAGAACTAGGTCTAATCCCAGCAAATAAATCTACAGATGAACTTGTAGAACAACTATGGAGACCACTAGGTAACGGAGAAGTTGACGTAGTTAGAAAATAGTTAAGGAGAAATAAATGGCAATAAATAATGAAAAACCGTCTGCCGAAATTATAGAAAAGAAACCTTCAACTAGAACCCTTACGGCTGAAGAGCTTATAAAACTTGAATCAAAACCAAGAAATAAAACAAAAGATCGCTTTAAATTAATCCTGCCAATCCTTGCAGGACTTGCGGCGATACTAGAATATCTATTTGTCCCAGATTATGATGTATCCGTAACAAAAACAAATCTTTATCCGGGATTTATAGGCATACTATTAGCAATTTATATTATTGCCCTACTAGTATCTATAAAAAAAGAAAATGTAAGAGATAGACTTTTATATAAGTCTAACTTTTACACTTTCGTATTTATTATATTGATTATTTATGATATCATGACCCTAAAAACAGGAAAATTGGCTCTGCCATATTTCCCATGGCTTGATATGATATTTAATTCTATGAAAGAGGATACAAGCTTTTTAGCAGATTCTGTATTTAGCTCATTAAAATTACTATTTACAGGCTACTTTATAGGAGCATTTTTAGGAATACTATCCGGAATTCTTGCAGGATACTTTGAAAAAGTAAATTATTGGGTAGACCCATTTTTAAAACTCCTAGGGCCTATTCCAACTACAACCTGGCTACCAGTAGTAATGGTAATTGCAATAAATCTCTTCCAAGGAGCCGTATTTATAATCGCACTTGGAGTTTGGTTTTCAACAACTCTAGCAACTATTACTGGTATTCACAACGTAGACCCATCCTATTATGAAGCTGCACAAACTCTAGGTGCAACAAACTCTGAATTAGTTAGAAAAGTTGCAATAAAGTCAGCAACACCAAATATTTTCCAAGGATTAATTGCCGGTATGAGCGCTGCTTGTAATGCTCTAATCGTAGCTGAAATGCTAGGAGTAGAAAGTGGACTTGGTTGGTATATTACATGGAAATCTTCATGGGCTGATTACTCAGCTATGTATGGAGCAATTATTTTACTTGCTCTTACATTTATATTAGTAAATAAAGTAATTAAAAATATTAGTAATAGAGCCTTAAGATGGAAAGTTGGGGGTGTAAGATGAGCAAATTAGAATTTAAAGATGTATCAAAATCATTTGTAAGACTAGATAATAACAGCATCACTACAGCCCTAGATGATATAAATTTTGAAATCCATGATGGGGAATTTGTAAGTATAGTTGGACCATCAGGATGTGGTAAATCTACTATATTAAGACTTATCGCAGGTCTAATCTTCCCTACAACAGGAAATATAAATTTAGATAATAAGGAAATTGAAGGTCCATCTAGCCGCAGGGGTATGGTTTTTCAAAAATCAACCTTATTCCCATGGCTTACAGTAGGAGAAAATGTTGGATTTTCTGGTGAACTAAAAAACGAAGAGAAAGTAAGTGATCAAGCAATTGATCAAATGCTTGAAAAAGTTGGATTACTTGACTTTAAAGATTCATATCCATCAAACCTATCAGGTGG
Source organism: Anaerococcus sp. mt242 (assembly GCF_016798225.1). GTDB lineage: Bacteria > Bacillota > Clostridia > Tissierellales > Peptoniphilaceae > Anaerococcus. The sequence continues at coordinate 13,613 of NZ_JAEUYX010000015.1, forward strand.
TATGGCTCAAAGGGTTTCGCTAATTAGAACACTAATTAACAAACCAGAAGTTTTATTATTAGATGAACCCCTAGGTGCCCTCGATGCATTTACAAGAATGAACATGCAAGATGAAATTTTAAGATTATGGAATGAAGAGAAAAATATGACAATAATGGTAACACATGATGTAGACGAAGCTGTATATATGTCTACAAAAGTTATTGTTATGGAGCCTCGCCCAGGTAGGATAAAAGGCATAGTTCCAATAGACTTAGAATATCCTAGAAAAAGAACAAGTAAAGAATTTATGGCATACAGAAATGAACTTTTAGATATGCTTGATATTTAATAAATAAAAAGTGCTAATTATTAGTTTGATTAGCACTTTTTACTTTACATATTTTTCCGTAAATTTGCCATTGATTACTCCCTTATCAATTTATGAAGATGATATGCCCTAAGGGCAACTACATAAGTTATAAGTTAAAATTCAATTATAAGTGCAAATATAATTATTATAACTAAATATAATATAAAATTAATGTTGTTTTTATTAAATTGATACTTATCAAGGATGAAGTAAAATATATAAATCAAATTGTTCGATTTGAACCTTTATGCTAAAATTAAGTGAAAGGAATTTTATGGACATTAGTAAAAATATAAATAAGATAGTAAATATTTTATTTTACATATGCCTAGTCAGTATTTTAACTATCACAGCAGGAGATAGTTTTTTATTGCTTGCTAGCATACCAATTATTTTTTCTGCTATTGGCCTAGATAAGGGAATTGGTGAATTTTTAATAGTTTTTGCCAGTTCGTTTTTAATTGGGCTAATATTTGGTGATATTAAGCAAAATTGCTTATTTTTCATCCCGATTTTAATTTTGTCACTGATCCAAATAGGACTTATAAAATCTAATTTATCTGATAAATACCAGATAGTCATTAATTTTGCCCTAGCAAGTTTGTTATTTATTGGAATATATAAATATCAAATGATTACTGAAAATATCAGTATTGCTGATATGGCAAATGAAATGAAAGAAGCTTTTTCGTCTAGTTTGGAATATGATATCCCAGATAGGGTTTATGAAACATCATTTGCCCTTTATCCATCTATTTTGTCTGGGCTTGCTATGCTTTATAGTTTGTTTTCCTTAAAAATAGTGAGAAATTATTTAGCCTACAAAAATAAAGGCGAGGATATCAAAAACTTAAATACCATTAGGCTTAGTAAAAGTAATTTCATCACACTAATTGCAATTTGCTTAGTGATTTATTTTGTATTAAGCTTTGTTTTAAGTGTGCCTGTAAAATATATAGGTGCAAATCTTATAGCCATTGTGATTATATTTTTAATTTTAAATGGTATTCTAACTTATGATTATCTGACAATGCGAAGGGCCGGAGTTATTTCTCGTGGTATGAGATGGTTTTTTATTATAATGTTTTTCTATTTTTTTATGTTTATCTTTATTTTGTTAGGCATAAGCGATATATTTGTTGATTTTAGAAAAAAGATAAGGAGGATAGATGAAAAATAATTCAAATAAAGCTAATGAAAATATTTTTTATACAATGATTCTTCCGGTTATCACATCAGTTGGGATTTTCTATTATAACCAAATATTTGGGGCCATAGCTATTTTAGGCTGCGGAGCTCTTTACTTTTTTTTGCAAAATCAAAGAGATTATAATGAAAAAGCTATCCAAAGATACGTAGATGATGTGCATTTAAGTTTTGATAGTATCACAAAAAATTTGGTTTTTGAGATGCCTTTTCCTATTGCAGTTTTAAATGATGGAGCAAATATTAAATGGCATAATGGATATTTTAGAAATTTGTTTCCAGGTGAAGATTTAGTTGGAGTTGATATAAAAAAATTAATTTCCGATTTTGAAGATACCGACTTTAGTGATAAGGATGTTATCCAGCCTATAACAATAGTTATAGATGATAAGTCCATGCAATTTTATTTTTCAACAGTATTTAATGAGGAATTAAAAACAACAGAAACTTTTCTATATGGTATCGATAACTCCTATGATGAGTCTATTAAGCAATTATTTAAGGATAAAAGGCTAGTATTTTTTACAGTTTACTTAGATAATTATGAGGATCTAAGAAGTTCAACAAATTCAGTTAATAGACCTCAAGTTCTAGGTGCTGTTGATAGAATAATCAATGAGTACTTTAATGGTCACAACGGTATCGTAAGAAAATATGAAAATGACAGATATATGGTGATCATGGAGTATCAAGATTACCAACAGATCCATGATGAAAAATTTTCGATTTTGGATGATATTAGAGAAATAGAAGCTGGAAATACTATCAATCCTACCTTATCTATAGGTGCTGGTATTTCTGGTGCTAATCCTAGCGAGATATATGGAGACTCAAGAGTTGCAATTGAAATTGCTCTTTCCCGTGGAGGGGACCAAGCAGTTGTAAAAATTGATGATAACTACGAATATTTTGGTGGAAAGTCAAAGGCTACTGAAAAAACTTCAAAAGTAAAATCAAGAGTAATATCTGGTGCTTTAAGACGAATGATAAATGCTTCTAGCGAAGTTTATATCATGGGCCATAACAATCCAGACATGGATTCATTTGGGTCATCACTTGGAGTTTATGAGGGCGTAAGATTTTTAGAGAAAGATGCCTATATCGTACTTAACGAAGTGCCTAGACAAATAGAAAATATGTATGCAAGTACTACTAGTACTCTAGAAGAGCTTGAAGGTAATATTTTAACAGAAGACCAAGCCCTTGCCCGCATAAAGCCTTCATCACTTGTAGTCGTTTGTGATAACCATAGGAAAAACTCAACAGAGGCACCAAGTTTAATTGAAAAGACAGACCAAATATTTATCATAGACCACCACAGACGTGGCAATGACTATATCAAAAAAGCAACTATTTCTTATATAGAGCCATATGCTTCAAGTGCATCAGAGCTTGTAACTGAAATATTAAATTATTTGGATGAAGACTTTAAGGCTAGAACATCTATTGCAGAATCCCTTCTTGCAGGAATAACTGTAGATACCAAAAATTTTGTTTATCAAACAGGAGTCCGTACCTTTGAAGCAGCCAGCATATTAAAACGCTGGGGAGCTGATTCTGTGTATATTAAACGTATGTTTAAAGATGACTTTGAAATTGTAAAATATAAGTCGGAAGTTATAGCAGATTCGAGTATAGTAAATGATATGATTGCCATAGCTCATTTTAATAGAGATATAGATGGATCTAGCTTAATTGCAAGTCAGGCTGCTGATGATTTGCTAACTATAAAGGGTGTAAAAGCATCTTTTGTACTCACAAAAGCTAATAATAAAATCCACATTTCTGGTAGAAGCCTTGGCGATATATCGGTACAATTAATACTAGAACGTATCGGCGGGGGAGGCCACCTAACAGCGGCTGCGACCCAATTAGACATGAGCATGGAAAATGCTGAAGATATGCTAAAAAAAGCAATAAATGAATATTTAAGAGAGGAAGAAGAAAATGAAAGTAATACTAACAGATAATATTGTAAGAGTAGGTGTAAAAGGAGATTTAGTAGACGTAAAACCAGGATACTTCAGAAACTACCTAAATCCACAAGGACTAGCTGTAGAAGCAACAAAGAAAAATATGGCTGAGCTTGAAGAAATGCAAGCACAATTAAAAGCTGAAGAAGCAGAAAATAGAAAAGAAGCTGAAGAATTAAAAGAAAAAATCGAAGCACTTACAATTACTCAAAAAGTAAATGTTGGTGAAGATGGTAAACTATTCGGATCAGTAACAAACAAAGACCTTGCAGAATCACTTGCAGAACAAGGAATCGAGATCGATAGAAAAAGAATCGAAGACGTTGAAAAAATTGATGGAGCTGGTGAATACAATCTAAATGTTAGACTTTACCCAGAAGTAAACGCAAATCTTAAAGTAGAAGTTGTAGCTGAGGTTCAATAGTGACAGAGGCAAATAGGCCTCTTCCATACGACTTCTTAGCAGAAAAAGCTATTATCGGAAGTATAATCAAAAAAAATGAGACTTTCGATAAGGCAAATCAAATAATAAAACCTGTAGACTTTTATGATTCTAGGACACAGAGGATATATAAATCAATCGTCACTATGTTTGAAAAAGACATTAAGGTTGATGAAATAAGTTTATTATCCCAGCTTAAGAATGAAAATATATTACAAGAAGTTGGAGGGGAGGAGTTTATCACTGAGATTACCCTCTCCTCATTTTATACTCCAAATATCGATACATACGCAAAAACTGTAAAAGAAAAAGCATTGCTTAGAAGTCTAATAGGGGCAAGTGAAGATATTATGGATGTAAGCTACAGGCAAAATGAAGATGTAAGCTCCATTTTATCCATGGCTGAGGGAAGGATTTTTGATATATCCCAAAGCAAACTTAACGAAGGTTTGATAAAAGTAGCTGACACCCTTGATGAAACTGTCCAAGTGATCAACGAATTATCCCTAAATGATGGAGAAATTACAGGTGTTGGAACTGGACTTTCAACTATCGACCTCAAACTTTCAGGTCTTCAGCCAGCCCAATTAATTTTACTTGCAGCTCGTCCAGCTATGGGGAAAACTGCCTTAGGCCTTACAATGGCATGGAATGCAGCCAGAGAAGGAAAATCTGTTGCATTTTTTTCTCTTGAAATGTCCACTCTCCAATTAAATTATAGACTTTTATCCATGGTAAGCATGATTGATCTAGAACAGGTCATGAATGGTAGGATAAAGGATGATGAGTGGGAGTTATTATTTACCGCTACAAAAGAAATTGCACAAAAAGATTTATATGTCGATGAAACCCCAGGTATCACCCTATCAGAAATGAGATCAAAACTAAAAAGACTAAAAGCTGAAGTAGGGGTAGATCTTGTAGTAATCGATTATCTTCAGCTTATGCAAGCAGATGGCCGCCAAGAAAATAGGCAAAATGAAATTGCCTCTATTTCCCGTGGACTAAAATCACTTTCCAAAGAATTAAATTGCCCAATTTTATCCCTTGCCCAATTATCCCGTGAAGCAGACAAAAGAGCAGACCATAAACCAATCTTATCAGACCTTAGAGAATCAGGGGCCATAGAACAGGATGCAGACGTAGTTATGCTTTTATATCGTGAAGATTATTACGATGAGGAAGAAAATCCAAATATTGCCAAAGTTATAGTTGCAAAACACAGAAATGGTGCAACGGGAACCCTTGATTTATTTTTCAACAAACCATGCACAACCTTTAGAGACCTAAGCTATAGGGAAGAAGATGCATAATTTGAAAGACAAGCATAGAGTTTATATAGAAAAAATAAATCGCGAAACAGCATATGGATTTAAGGATCGGGGAGAGTTTGATGATGCTAGGTTAGCTGGATATAATTACGGTGGCCTAACAGACTTTGAAATTAATTTTTGGTATAATTCTGTAACAACACCACGCAAGAGATATTTTGCAGTAAAAAAGACTGATGATAATAGATTTATAGGTTTTATGGGCCTAAAAAACTATAATCCACTTACCAAAAAAGCAAAACTAGGCATAGTTTTTGATCCGAATTTTGTTTCAGCAGGTTATGGATATGAAGCCATGTCCATATTTTTAGACTATTATTTTAATGAATTAAAATTTAGAGAGATGATTCTTGAAGTAAATCTATTTAATGAAAGAGCAATAAAGCTATATAAAAAATTGGGTTTTAAAGAATGTGGAAAAAAAACAGAAGTTTTTGAAAATCAAAATATAGAATTTGACGAAAGATATTTTGAGGGCAAGAGAGATATTATTTTTTCCAAGATACTTATTATGAATTTAGCAAAGGAAGATTATTATGAACTTTAAGATGCAAGATGTAAAGCTAGATTTAGGTATGACAGCTTTTGAAAATATGTTTTTAAACACCTATGTCCAAATGGCAGATGGAGATGCGCTTAAGGTTTATCTTTTAGTCTACAAAGATGCCTACAATACTGGACTTGTAGATATAAAAAAAATCCAAAAACAATTATCATTTACAGAAGAAAAATTTAATGAGTGTATAGAGTTTTGGATAAATATGGGAGTTTTTCGTGAGAAGAAAAATCCAAGGGGAGAAAATTTCATAGAAATAGTATCTCTAAGGCAAATGTACTATGGTGATAATAGTAAAAGTGATAATGAAATTAGCTTTGATCAGGCAGGCAGAAAGTCAATTATGTTTGATAATATAGAAAGAATACTAGATAGAAGTTTGACCCCAGCAGATATTACTCGTATCCAGGAAACTTTAATAGACTATGATTCTGATCCAGAGTTAGTGACAGAAGCTTTTCGTCAAGGAAAAGCCAATGGGAATATGGATGTAAAATATGTCCTAGGTTACATAAAAACCTGGCGTGACCAAGGAGTCTTTACTCTAAGTGATCTAAAAATGCGTGAAGAACGCCAAAAACTTGCACGTAATAATTTTCCACGCCAATATAGGAAAAAATCTTCTACAAATGATGATGTTAAAAACTATGCCCAAAAAGCTCGTGAAGAACGTTTTAGAAAAATGCTAGGGGAGGATTAAAATGGAAACTAACAACAAAGTATCCAATATCCTATCTCAAAGGCGTGAACAAAATCTAATCGACCAACAAAAACGAATCAATGAAGTATATCACAAAATTCCTAGTATGGAGTCTTTAGACAAAAATATAAAAGAGCTTGGTTACTCTATAATTCAAGATGGGCTTAAGGGTTTTGATACAGAAAAAAAAGAAAATGACCTTAAAAATTTAAGACTTCAAAAAATAAATATCTTAGAGCAAAATGGATTTTCAAAAGATTATATGGAGATAAGATATCATCATCCAATTTGCAAAGATACAGGATTTGTTGGAACTCAAATGTGTTCTTGTCGCAAACAACTAATAATTGATGAAAACTACAATCAATCAAATATTAGAAATCTAATATCCATAGAAAATTTTAGAAATTTTGATGATTCATTATTTTCTGATAATCCTTATAGAGATTATCCCATTACACCTTATGAAAATATTCAGCATATAAAAGAATCTTTGTATGGATTTATAAATAATTTTGATAAGGTCAGTCACAATTTATATATTTTTGGTGATGTAGGACGTGGGAAAACTTACTTACTCAATGCCATTGCCAAAGAAATTTTAGATCGCAATTATTCAGTCCTTTATATGACCTCTTCAAGACTTTTTAAATTTTTAAATGACTACAATTGGGCTTTTGAAGAAGTACGTGCAAAACATCAAGATCAATTTGATTTTATCCTAGAATGTGATTTACTAATAATAGATGATTTAGGAAGTGAACCATCCAGTAAAAATGATTCTGCAAATTTATTTGAAGTAGTTAATAATAGAATGATTGCTGGAAAGCCAATTATTTTTTCTACTAACTTTGATGAAACAAGCCTATCAGATACTTATGGGGATAGGATTTTTTCTAGAATTATTGGAAATAGTGAAGTTTTTGAAATATTTGGTGAAGATTTGAGACTTAAAACAAGAAAATTTTGAGGTAAAAATGCTAGTTGTTGACAAAGACCAGATGATAGAAATTGATAAGTATGCCATAGATGAGTTAAAAATTCCAGCTCTTGCTCTGGTAGAAAGGGCAGCTCTTGTGGTAATAAAAAATATTAATCTAGAAGTTAGAAAAACTTTTGCAATAGTAGTTGGAATTGGAAACAATGGAGCTGATGGACTTGCTATTGCTAGAAATTTGCTAGCTAGGCGATATTATGTAGATATTTATATTGTTGGAAACACTGAAAAAGCAAGTACTGAATTTTTGCAAAATTATGAGGCAGTTAAAAATCTTACAGAAAGTATTTATCCCTTACAAACAATTGCAGACTTAGAATTTATGGAGCAAAATCTTTCCAATGTTTCTACAATCATCGAAGGGATTTTTGGCACTGGACTTGATCGAACAATATCTGGTACATATGCATATGTGATATCCCTTATAAACCGATCTTTAAAATATATTATTTCAATAGATGTGCCTTCAGGACTTGATTCGTCAAGTGGGGACAGCTGGGGTGAAATTGTCGATTGCGACTTGATAGTTTCTATGCAATTGATGAAAAAAGGTGTTTATGAAAGGTCAATTTATAAAAATAAGTGCATTGTCGAAGACATAGGCATCCCTCAAAAAGCAATAGATTATGTAATTAAATGAGATGGCAATTTAGCCATCTTTATTTTTTTATAAAAGAGAATAAAATATAATAGAAAAAATTCTTAGGAGAAAATTATGGAAAATCATAAAGAAAATGAGGCTGAAATTCTTAGAAATATTCTAGATAATGATTTAGGTTTAGATGATGAACAAATAGTAATGCTAATCAAAGATAGCCTATCAAAGCAAAAAAGAAATAAAGAAGATAATTATTCATTTGGAGATAAAGCTGCAGATAGAATAGCAAAGTTTGCTGGATCTTGGACTTTTATAATTATTTTTGTGGCATGTCTTATCCTATGGATGTTTATAAATATAAAAATGAAAGATAAGGCTTTTGATCCATATCCATTCATACTTTTAAATCTAGTTTTATCATGTGTAGCTGCCATCCAAGCTCCACTAATAATGATGAGTCAAAATCGTCAAGAGGAAAAGGACAGACAAAGGGCAGAAGATGATTATATAGTAAATCTTAAAACAGAAATCATCATCCGTGATATACACAAACACCTAAATGAGATAGAGGAGAAATTAGATCAAAATAATGAGATAAAATAGTTTTTAATTTTAATTTTACTTGTATAATATAAAGTAAAACACTTAAGCAGGTAAAAGCAATGAAGCAAAAAAATTTAGATACAAAACAAATAATTATTTCAGGATTTGCCCTTTTTGCTATATTTTTTGGTGCGGGCAATTTAATTTTCCCTCCATTTTTAGGTATAAATTCGGGTAAAGATTGGTTTTTAGCATCCCTTGGTTTTAATCTTTCTGATTCTATTCTAATACTTTTGGGGATATTAGCATTAAGCTTTAGGTCAGCAAATTTAAATGATTTTGGAAGCAAGATTAGTAAAAATTTTGGAAATATCCTAAGTTTAATATGCATAACACTTGTGGGGCCCTTGCTCTCAATCCCTAGAACTGGTGCAACAACTTTTGAAGTTGTCCTTAGTCCTTTTTATCCAAATATAAATAAAATATTATTTTCATTTATATTTTTTGCTCTAGTATATATTTTAACTATAAATGGATCAAAGGTAATTGATAGGGTAGGCAAATATTTGACCCCAACCCTTCTTGTCATATTAGCTATATTAATTGTAAGGGGAATTATGTATCCTAATATAGTTTTGAATTCAACAGCTGGCAACAAATTTTCCGCAGGATTTATAGAAGGATATCAAACTATGGATTCACTAGGGCCGATATTTCTTACTGGTATGATTTTAGAAGATTTTAGAAATAAAGGAATCAGTGAAAAAAATGACTTGATCAGGGCAACTATTTATTCAGGATTAATTGCTGTTTTTGGTTTAGTAGTAGTTTATACTGGTCTTACTTATGTAGGTACAAAATCAATTGCCTTTGCTGATCCAGATTTAAATAGAACAAGCCTTTTAATAACTATATCAGAAAATCTTTTAGGGCGAAATGTACAAATTATCCTAAGTTTAGTAGTAGGCTTCGCATGTCTATCTACAGCAATAGGACTCGTATCAGCGTTTGCATCTATTTTTGCAAACAATTTTAAAAAGCTATCATACAAATTTTTTGTAAGGATTGGAGTGATTATTTCTTTTGTATTATCGATATTGGGAGTAGACAAAATTATGGAAATATCTATCCCGATTTTGTTATTTATCTATCCAATTGTAATTAGTCTTTATATTTTAAATTTAATAGATAGGGGAAATATTAGTCCTTTAGCTTACAAAATATCAATAGGAGCTGTGGCTCTTGTAAGTTTTGCAGATGCCCTTAGTGCCCTTGGATTTAATAATAATTTTTATGTAAATGGTATAAATAAATTGCCGCTAGGATCATCAGGATTCGCCTTTGTTTTTGTTTTTGGGATTTCTTTAATAATTGTACTATTAATTTCAAAAAAGCAGAAAATAATTGAATAAAATAAACTTTTGGTATATACTATACTTAAGTTAATATGAGCGATGATAAGACTTAGTAACTATTATAAAACCTTTAGAGAGAAGATGGTTGGTGAAAATCTTTGGTGGTTAATAGTGAATCTACCTTTAGCTTTTTAAATTTAAGTATGTAATTATACATAAAAATTGGGTGGCACCACGAGACCTTCGTCCCATGTAGGATGATGGTCTATTTTTATGCAAAAAAGGAGAAAAAATGTTAGACATAAGATTAGTTAGAGAAAACCCTGACCTAGTAAAAGAAAATATCAAAAAGAAATTTCAAGAAGAAAAATTACACCTAGTTGATGAAGTTTTAGAGCTTGACGAAAAGGGAAGAGCTGTAAAAACTGAGGGAGATAATCTAAGAGCAGAAAGAAATAAAGTTTCAAAAGAAATCGGTGCTCTTATGGGCCAAGGCAAAAAAGATGAAGCAGAAGCTGCAAAGGCTCATGTAGGAGAAATCAACGATAGATTGACTCATATCGAAGAAGAAACTAGAAATTTTGAAGAAGAAATCAAAACTAGAATGCAAAAAATTCCACAAATTATCGACGAATCTGTACCTATTGGTAAAGACGATAGCGAAAACGTGGAAAACGATAGATATGGCGAGCCAGTAGTGCCAGATTTTGAAGTACCATACCATGTTGATATTATGGAAAGTTTTGATGGTATAGAATTAGATGCAGCTCGTGAAACTTCCGGATCTGGTTTTTATTATCTAAAAGGAGATATAGCAAGACTACAATCAGGGATTCTCTCTTATGCTAGAGACTTTATGATTGACCGTGGATACACATATTATATACCTCCATTTATGATAAGAAGCGAAGTTGTAACAGGTGTTATGAGCTTTGAAGAAATGGAAAATATGATGTATAAAATCGAGGGAGAAGACCTATATCTAATCGGTACATCTGAACACTCAATGATTGGTAAATTTATAAATACAATCAATGATGAAGAAAAAATGCCGCTTAAAATGACATCCTACTCTCCATGTTTTAGAAAAGAAGTAGGAGCTCACGGCATCGAAGAACGTGGAGTATATCGTATCCACCAATTTGAAAAACAAGAAATGGTTATAATTTGTAAACCAGAAGACTCTATGAAATTTTATGATGAATTGTGGAATAATACTGTAGACTTCTTTAGAAGCTTGGAAATACCAGTAAGAACACTAGAATGTTGTTCAGGAGACCTAGCAGATCTTAAAGTAAAATCAGTAGATGTTGAGGCATGGAGCCCACGCCAACAAAAATACTTTGAAGTAGGATCTTGCTCAAACCTAGGAGATGCTCAAGCAAGAAGACTTGGTATTAAATTACGTGGAGAAGACGGAACTTACTTTGCTCATACATTAAATAACACAGTTGTAGCTCCACCAAGAATGCTTATAGCATTTTTAGAAAATCTACTTCAAGCTGACGGCAGCGTAAAAATCCCAGAACCACTTAGAATGTATATGGGTGGTAAAGAAAAAATCGAGCCAGTTGAAAAATAAATAAAATTAAAAATCCAAGCTTAATTGCTTGGATTTTTTTATTCAGAAACCCTATTCACATTCAAAATCTTTCTCATAATTAGTTTTGCAAAATCATCTGATCCCTCTACATTTGGATGTGTCCTATCTGGTGCTAATAGGTCTGGTCTGTCTTTTACAAATTCTCTCCAGTCTACTAGATGGGCCTTATCATTTTTTTCTGTAAAACTTGCTAGATTTTTATTTACATATTCCATATATGATTGGGTGTGGGAAGTATTTATAAAATATACATCACGGCCATCTGCAATCTGCATAATTTTTTCTAAATCTGCTTCATTAGCTGAGCCATTCGAACCAAGTGAGATTAAAATAATATCAGCTAGGCCGTAGTTATTTTTAATTTGAGATAGGATATCAGGACCTGAAACCATATCTCTACCAACTTTACCATCAAGATAAAAGTTTGGGATAAATTTTCTGATATATGAGTCAGCATTAATTATAACAGAGTCACCAACAGCTGTGATATTGAGATTTTTTAAAAATTCTAATTCCTTTTCACTAAAATCAAAGTCATCGTAGGCTTTTTCTTTAAAGTTATTCTCTAATTTCTTTGTCTTAGGAATATTTTTTTCTTCTATTTTTTCTTTTCGATTTTTATTTTTTTCTATTATTTCCTTATTGGCTTGATCAATCTTTTCTTGACTTTGTTTTATATCATTGCGTAGATTATTGATTTCATCATTTTTGCTATTACCCAGTACAAGAGATGTTATGGATAAAATTACAAAAACAAGTAGAGATCCACTCAAGATATATTTTTTAAAACTCTTTGTTTTTAATAAATGGTAAGTAAATTCACTTAAAATTATTATTATAAAGAATTGGATTAACAGATTAAGTAAAATATTATCCATGAGTCCTGGAGAAAAATATACTACAAAAATTTGCACTATATATTGCCACAGGTACAAGTAGAAAGATCTTTCGCCAATGTATAATAAAAATTTATATATAAAACCATGTCTATTTTGCTTATTGCTCGATGATAAATTTTCAAAATTATATAAAAAAGTTATTAAAAGGGCAACTGCTATTGTATAAATAACAAAAAATCCTCGATATGCTTTAATATCTTTTCCATCTACTACAAAAAAAGGAACAATCACTAGAAGCCCTAGGATTATAATTGCAATTTTAGGATTTATTTCAAGTTTAAGCTTAGTTTTATCAATTTTTTTATTAATTAAATATGCAAGAGCACCAAGACTAAAAGCAGAGAATCTTGTATCTATAGCGTAATAAATCCTCGTAATATCAGCATTTGATTTTGCAAATATAAACATTGATATAAAACTTATGAGAGTCAAAGAACCATATACAAGGATTCTTTTATTATCCTTTTTAGGATTTCTTAAAAATTGATCAATTGTAAAAAATATTGCAATAAATTGCATATAGAGGGAAACATACCACATATGCAAAAACATATTGAAATTGCCAAGTTGGTTAAAATAGTCATCGCCAGCTAAGATTCGCCTAATATTTTCAATATTTAATGCAACTGGTATAGCAGACTTGATGCTATCATCAAATATGGTTCTTGCAAAAATAAATGAAAATATGAGGGAGATTGCCATAATCAAATAAACTGGTGAGAGTATATTTATAAATTTTGTCTTTAATTTTGTTTTTAATTCTTGATTTTTAAAATCAGCTGTCTTAACTGTTAAAAATCCTGATAAAACTAAAAATATAATTACAGCTAAGTATCCACCTGGCACAAAGTGCGAGTAGGTATGAAATAGAGAAACTCCAAAAAAAGCGATTGCCCTAAGAATGGTGAGGTAATTATATTTTTTATTTGATTTTATTCTTCTAGTCATAATGCCACCTCGTTAACAGATTAATTATAACAGAGCTAATATTAAAAATTTATAAAGACATTATGAACTTTGTAAATCTTAGTTAAAGTTTTAATTCGAAATCGGATTTTTTTATAGATTCATAGGTTAAGATGTCCATAGCATCTATGACAAAATCATATGAAGTTATATTATCAATTAGTGAAAGCTCTGTGCAAGCAAGTATTATTGCATCTACACCTGTATTTTTCAAGTATTTTATCATATCCAAAAACTCTGGATGATTAGTTTCATTTGTTTCTTTTATTTTATAAATTGTATCCATGGTAAAATCTTTGATTTTATCATTCATTGGGATAATATTTATGCCAATATCCCCAGCATATTTTTCATAAATCCCACAAGACATTGTTGCTTTTGTTCCCAAAACCGCAATATTTATATCATTATTTTTTTTGCAATACAAAAGCGTTTCTTCTACCATATTTATAATGTTGACTTTTGTGTAATTTTTAAAAGTGTCGTAATAATAATGCATGGTATTACAAGGAATTGCAATATTATCTACGCCTTGATTTTCTAAGTTTTCTAAGTCTTCCTTAAATTTTTTAAGTAAAATTTCTTCATCTTTACCAGTTAAAATCGCTGCTGTTCTATCTGGTATTTGCGGATCTGAAATTATTATAGTAGGTATATGGCCTTGATCCTTGTCTGCTTTGGTATTTTGTACTATTTTTTGATAAAAGTTTGCAGTACAAAGTGGACCCATTCCACCTAAGATTCCTAATTTTTTCATAAAGTTCTCCTTAATTCTAGGATTTGCTTTTTATATTATACGATTATATAATAGATATCACTATTGACAAGCCTTTTAAGCAAAATAGGAGAGACAGAATGAACAAATTTTTACCAATTATCCTAGGCTCAGACCTAAATACATATTCTATAGCAAGAGAAATCCACGAAGCCTATGACATAAATCCAGTTGTAGCAACATCTACGATTTTATTGCCATGTGTGGATTCTAAAATCATCAAATTTTATAAAAAAACAAATTTTTCAAAAGATCCAGAAGTTTTTAAAGAAGTTTTGGATGATATTTACGAAGATTACAAAAGTGATTACGAAAACTTTATAATTTTTGCTCCGGATGATGTTATGAGAACATTTGCCCTTAAAAATATAGAAAATTTAAACTTTAAACCACTTATGCCTTATGCGGATATTGAAGTTATCAGAGGACTTTCAACAAAAAATGATTTTTATGATAAGATAAGTGACTTAGATCTTGCACCAAAAACTTTTATAGCAAATAATAAAAACTATATGAACTTGAATTTTCCAGAAGAAGTATTTATCAAGCCAGACAATGATGTATTTTATAAAACATTAGATTTTGAAGGTTGGCAAAAGGGATATCATTCAAAATCAATTAAACAAACTCAGGAAATTTTGGCAAATATTTTTAACAATGGTTACAATTACAATGTATTAGTTCAAGAATTTGTAGCTGGTGGAGATGGAACTGAATACACTATCGAAGGATATAGATCAAAATCCACTATTTCTATGGCAATTTCAAGAAATATTTTACTTGATAAAAGAGTAGAATGGATTGGAAATTTTGTTGCAAAAATTGACTCTGATGAAAAAATCTTATTTGACTATGCTAGAAAAATTGTAGAAACCTTAGGTGTTTTTGGTTTATTTAACATTGATTTTAAAAAAGATACCAAAACTGGCAAATTTTATGCCTTTGAAATAAATCTACGCCAAGGTCGTAGCCATTATTTTGCAAGTCTAAATGGAGTAAATACTTCAAAACTTGCTATTGAAGATTTAATTTTTGATAAACAAGAAGAAATAATAGGAGATAAGAAGTTTAGATACTATAATCTAGATTTAGGTCAAACAATCGATAATCTAGACCCTGAATTTAGAGAAGACTTTGAAAATGAAGAAAGAAAAATAAACTCAGCAAACCCACTTGTTTATAAAAAAGATTTAAATTTCAAAAGAAGACTAAAAATGAAAAAATACTTGGATAAGCTAAGCAAAGAAACTTTTGCCGTTAGAGAAATATAAAAATTCCCCTATGTGAACTGACCCCTTAAAGTTGGACCTAATCAACTTAAGGAGGTCAGTTTTTTATG
>NZ_JAEUYX010000016.1 GCF_016798225.1 Anaerococcus sp. mt242
AGTAAAACAATCAACCACAGGCTATAGTTTATCCCGCACACGCGGGGGTGATCCTGTACATCTTAAAAGAGATACTAAGATTATAAAGTTTATCCCGCACACGCGGGGGTGATCCTATACGTATTAACACGTATACTATTATTGTAAGGTTTATCCCGCACACGCGGGGGTGATCCTAACTGGGTCTACTACTGATTTAGGCCATCAAAGTTTATCCCGCACACGCGGGGGTGATCCTATATCCTTGGTTGGTTGGTATGACCATCTAGCGTTTATCCCGCATACGCGGGGTGATTTTAAAAAGAATTTGAATAATATAGAGATTGAGGATTTACGCCACACATTTGGGGCAATTCCTAAATGTATTTATGCGAATATACCTAAGCAATAGTTTACCCAGTATAACTGGGAATTTTTTTTAAAGAAATTCCTTTTTATTTCTATATATAAACAAAAAAGTAATTATTGATTATAAATATAGTTAATAAATACAAAAATTTGACTATAGTTGATAATTGTTACCTAAACTATTCTAATATTTAAATGTAATTAACTTACTTTATATTTTTACCAGGTTATTGAGTTATTTATTTTTGTGAAGATAATAAACATTCAAATCAGGTTGTATGATGCAATAGGAGCTATAAGTAAAATTAAAGAAATCTAATTATCCCTAAAGATTTGTCATATATTTTTACTGGTTTTAGACATAAAAATTATCTTAAGATTAAGGGAAAATGATTTAGGTCTATAACTAGGTATAATTATTATTATATTAAAGTTTAGAAAGGTTAGATATGGCTTATATAGAATTAAATAATTTAACAAAAGAGTATAAGTCTGGTGCATCGACTATTGTTGCCAATGATGATATAAGTTTTGATCTTGAACGCGGTAAACTTTTAGTTATCGTTGGGGCATCTGGTGCAGGAAAGACAACTCTTTTAAATATACTTGGTGGTATGGAGCAAGCTAGCAGTGGGCAAATCCTAATAGATGGCAAGGATTTGACAAAACTTGATGATAATGAACTAACTACTTATAGGAGAAATGATGTAGGATTTGTATTTCAACATTATAATCTTATCCCAAATTTAACTGCTCTTGAAAATGTAGATTTATCTGCTGAGATATCAGACAATCCACTAAATTCCGCAGAAGTTTTAGAAAATGTTGGATTAAAAAATAGATCAGAAAATTTCCCAGCCCAATTATCTGGTGGTGAACAACAAAGAGTTGCTATTGCAAGGGCTTTGGCAAAAAATCCTAAAATTTTATTATGTGATGAACCAACAGGTGCCCTTGATTATGAAACTGGAAAAAATATTTTAAAACTGCTACAAGATGCATCAAGAAAGCTTGGAGCAACTGTAATAATAATTACCCATAACTCTCTAATAAAGCCAATGGCAGATGTAGTCATTGAGCTGCGTGATGGAAAAGTAATTGAAAATTATGAGAATACAAACCCAACACCGGTTGAAAGTATTGAGTGGTGATTTTTGTGAATAAAACATATTTTAAAAATATCCTAAAAGATATAAAAAATACCATGGGTAAAGTAATATCCATTGCCACCATGGTTGGACTTGCAGCTTTAGTTGTAGTTGCTTTGACCCTAACAGGTCCCACTATGCGAAAAACCTTAAATAATTCCTTAAAGTCTTATAATCACCCAGATATAATATTAAGATCAACCTATGGACTTGATTTTGAAGATGAGATGATTTTAAAAACAGATGAGGATATAGAGAATATTACTCTGGTAAAAAGCGCTGATCTGTTGGATAATGAAACTCTAATAAGAGTAAAATCCTACAATAAATCTATAGCAAAATCGGTAATAGTAAGTGGTCATAAACCAGAAAAGAAAAATGAAATAATATTAGATAGAATTTTAGAAAACCAATATAAAATTGGAGATAAGATTAAATTCTCTTATGTAGATAATCCAAAATTTGATGAAGAAGTCATGAAAAACTTGGAATATGAAGTTGTAGGATTTTTTAGAACCTCAGATTATTTTATGGAAGATATGAGAGAATTGTCTTTTAGTGCAAAAAAAGAACTTAATGGCTATGCTTATGTTCTTGAAGAAAACTTTGATACAGATAAATTTGGAGAGGCAAATATTATCTACAAAGATTCAAAAAAAATGGATAAAACAAGTGAAGATTATCAAAATTTTGTATATGAAAAGAAAGATAATCTTGAAAATGCAATAGCAAATAGACCAAGTGAGGTCCTTAAGAAAATAAAATCTGAAGCAAATGATGAACTTGATGATGCCCAAAGTGGAATTGATAATGCAAAGAAAGAAATTTCCGATGCAGAAAAAGAGCTTAAAAATGCACGTAAAAAACTAGATCAAGGCTATGTAGATTATGAAAAAGGAAAAAAAACATATGAGGATCAAATCTCAAAAGGCCAAATTGAATTAGAGAATGCAAAAAATGAATTAATTAAAGGTCAAAATCAAATAGATAGTGGTAGAGAAAGCTACAGAACAAATCTAGATGAATACAATAAAAAGATTTCATATGTCCAAAGTGAAATAAATACAAAGGAAAAAGAACTTTCTGCCGGTCAAAGTGAATTAGATGCTGCCCAAGCTGAAATAGATGCAGGATATAATAAATTGGAAAATGAATTTGAAGGTCCTAGGGCAGAGTTAAAAAGTGCAGAATCCAAATTAGACGAGGCAAAAAGAAATATAGATCAAAAACAAAATGAGCTAGCTATTTTAGAAGGCCGTGTCGATAAAGACAGTGAATCAGATAATTTATCAGAACAAATTAGTCTGTTAAAAGCAGAGATAGATAGGGCAAAAATTCAATATGAACAAATCCTTTTTGAATATGAGTCTAAAAAGGATTCCCTAGAATCTAGATATCAAACAGAAAAAGCAAAACTTGATCAAGGTCAGGGTGAATTAAATAATAAAAAAGCAAACTTAGATGCTGGTTGGACAAAACTTAATCAAGGCAAAAGAGAACTAGAATCTGAAAAAAATGAAGGATGGTCAAGATTATCTAGTGCAAAAAACGAACTTGATAAAAATCAAGCTAATATTGATGCTGGCTGGACTGATTACAATTCTGGACTAAAAAATCTAGAATCAAAAAAAATAAATGGCCAAAAAAAATTAGAAGACTCTTACAAAAAACTTATGGATGGGGAAGAAGAGTACCAAAATAATCTGGATAAGTTCAACAAAGAAAAATCTAAAGCGACTGATGAAATAAATAAAGGTGAAGATGATATTAAAGAAAATAAGGAGTCTTTGCTAAAACTCGTAGATCCAGAATATGATGTAGAGACGATTTTTGACAATGAGGGTATCGACACCTATTATAAAAATAGTTTAAATATGGATGAGCTTACCAAAGTTTTTCCTACATTTTTCTATCTAGTAGCAATGCTTGTTACCCTTACTACCATGAAAAGATATATAGATGAACAACGCACAATAAATGGAACCTTAAAGTCTCTCGGATATTCTGATAAGCAAATCAGTCAAAGATTTTATATTTATGGGATAATTCCTACACTTATCGGATCAATTATTGGAGATTTGTTTGGAAGATTTTTAGTTAGTCGCATTATTATAAATGCTTATTCATCAGGATTTGGAAATCTTGGTATAAATTATGTAGGAGCATTACCATATATCTTATTTTCTATAGCTTTGTCGGTAGGACTTGTTGCCCTTACAGTATATTTTTCATCAAAAGAAACGGTGAGAGAAACTCCAGCTGCTCTACTAAGACCAAAGGCACCACAAATTGGAAAGAAAATACTTTTAGAACGTATCAAACCTATTTGGAAAAATCTTTCATTTATGCAAAAAATTACTGCAAGAAACTTATTTAGATATAAGTCTAGGATGTTTATGACCTTATTTGGAGTTGGAGGTTGTACTGCCCTTACTTTCTTTGGTTTTGCAATGATAGATTCTATAAAAGATACGGTAGATTGGCAGCAAAATAGGATAAGTCACTATGATGTGATAACCATGATGGATGAAAGTGCAACTGATGGAGATTTAACATCTTTCAATAATAAAATTAAAAACTATGAGTCTCTTCCGATTAGTTTTCAAGAGACAAATGTTAATAATAATGGTAATAGATTAAATTTGAATTTGGTAATTCCAAAGGAACATGATAAATTAGATAAATTTGTAAGTCTTAAAAACCTTGATAGAAATTCAATAGATTTATCAAATGAAAAGGCTGTAATTACAGAAAAAGCATCTGATAAGTTAGGAATAAAAAAGGGAGATAAAATTAAATTTTCCTATAAGGGTAAAGATTTTGACCTCCCTATAACAAATATAGCAGAAAACTATACTGGCCATTACATCTATATTTCAAAGGAAAATTTTGAAAAACTATCCGACCAGAAAGCAGATTTGAATGCTAATTATCTCCACGGTGATGCAAGCAAGATTATAAAAAATATTGAAAATGAGAAAGCAGTAAGTGCAATAATCAATGCATCTGTAATTTATGCATCAATGGATGTACTTCTTCAAAATTTAAATCTTGTTATAGGGATAATTACCATTATTTCAGGCCTCTTAGCCCTTGTTGTGTTATATAATTTGATAAATATAAATGTTAGTGAAAGAAAAAGGGAACTTGCAACTATAAAGGTACTCGGATTTTATCCAAAGGAAGTTACTTCCTATATATTTAGAGAAATATTTATCCTTACTATACTTGGGATTTTTGTTGGTTTTGGTTTAGGATATGCTATGTTTAGGTATATATTATACGTAGTGGCTCCATCCGATATTTTATTATCCTATAGGGTCCACTTTAACCCATTTATATATAGCGGATTGATAACAATAGCTATTTCAATAATTTTACTGCTTGTAGTTCACAGAAAATTAAAGAAAATTGATATGGCTGAGGCTATGAGTAGTGGAGAATAAATATTTAAGGAGATTTTGATGAAAATTTACTTAGTAAGACATGGATTTACCCAATCAAATAGGGCTAGAACAGAATCATTTGAAGACTCTAAACTTAATAAAAGCGGATTTAATGTTCTGGTAAATACTAGAAGAAATCTTGAAAAATATAATATCGATAAAGTCTACACATCAGAATTAAAAGATGCAACGCAAACTGCTGATATGCTAGGCTATCATGATTACACAGTAGATAAAAGATTAAACGAACTAGACTTTGGTGAATATAGCGGGCAATTGCTGGAAGAAATTAATGAGCATTATGAAGGTGCTCTAGGCAATGAGGAAGATATATTTAATGTTAAATATCCTGGTAATGAAAGTCGTAATGATGTTATTAAAAGAATTAGTGAATTTTTAGATGAGTTAGTAGAAAAGAATGAAAATGCCCTTTGCATCAGCCATGGCTTAGCTATAAAATCTGCCCTGTTCTGGGTACTAAAAGATAAAGCTGATTGGGATAGTTTCTGGATAGAAAATGGTTCAGTAACTATATTTGATATAAATAATGATAAAAAACTTATAAAAGGTGTTAACATTGTTTAATAGAAAAACAAGGTCCTATGACCTTGTTTTTTTGTTAACTAATTATAAGATATAATAGTATAAAGGAG
This sequence comes from Anaerococcus sp. mt242, assembly GCF_016798225.1. Lineage (GTDB taxonomy): Bacteria > Bacillota > Clostridia > Tissierellales > Peptoniphilaceae > Anaerococcus. The sequence goes on from NZ_JAEUYX010000016.1 coordinate 5,596, forward strand.
AAAATAATGAGAATAATTTTAGTTAGACATGGTTTAAGTGAAGCAAATATTTCAAAATTTTATTCCTTAGAAGATACTATATTGCACGAGAGTGGCTTTAGTGTTTTGAATAATACTAGAAGAAATTTAGAAAAATATGACATAGATGAAGTTTATGTTTCAGAGCTTAAAAGGAGCCAGCAAACTGCAGAAAGGCTTGGATTTACAGATTATAAAATAGATAGTCGTATAAATGAGCTAGACTTTGGAGATTTTAAGGGCAAGTTTTTTGATGATATCAGATCAAATGAAATTGAATTTTTTGAAAAACAGAAAAAAGATCTTTTTAATTTAAAATATCCAGGCGGTGAATCTATCAATGATGTAATAAAAAGAACCAGTGATTTCTTTGAGGAAAAGTCAAAAGTGGATAAAAATATTCTTTGCGTAAGTCATGCTATGGCTATCAAATCATCCTTATTTTGGTTACTTAAAGATATGGAAAATTGGGAAAAATTTTGGGTTGAAAATGGATCTATTACAGTCTTTAGAATAGAAAAGAGAAGAAAAATTATAGAAAGTGTAAACCTAATATGAAATTTATCCACCTAGCTGATGCTCATTTGGCGGATAAATCTAGTTTTAATGATGACTTAGGATCTCTAATTAGAAAAAAATCATGGGAGTCATTTGAAAATATTTTTAAGACGAACACGGATGTAGATTTTGCCCTAATAGTAGGTGATTTATTTGAAAGACAGTATTTCTCGGCTAAAGATTTTGATAAGATTTTTGATATTTTTAAAAGCTTTGGAAAAGATATTTATTATGTAACAGGTAATCACGATTATTTTGATGAGTACAACACAATTTTTCTAAATAATAAACCAAATAATCTGCATATTTTTACTGAAGAAAACCTCTCCCTATTTGAAAATGGAAAACTTAGAGTCTATGGCTTATCCTACAAAGACCGCATATATAAAAATAACTTTCCCTATGACTTAAATCTTGATAGGGGATTTTTTAATATCTTACTATCACACGCTGATATTAGTCCAAGTCCTACAAATTACCTAGACCTAGACCCAGTAGAGCTAAACAAAATAGGCTTTGATTACATTGCTTTAGGTCACATCCATAAGGCTTCGAATATCTATAATATTTACTATCCAGGCAGTATCGAGCCCCATGATTTTTCTGATATATATGATTATGGATATATCAGATATGATGATGGAGAAATCAGCCAAATTGATTCATCACTTTTAAGTTTTGAAAACCTAGATATATATACAAATGATTTTAAGTCTGAAGATGAAATTATTGATTTTATAGAATCAAAACTTAGTAATAAAATTAATTTTCTTAGGATAAATATAAAAAACGAATCAGATATAAATTTTAATAGATTAAAGAAAAAAATTAATGCTAACTATGTTGAAATAAACGAAGACTATGATAAGGATCTATTTAATCTAGGAGATTTATATCCAAATTCTCTTTTAAGTAAATATGATCAGCACTTTAAAAATGACGATGATGAAATAAGCAAGCTAGCTAGACAAATTGGGCTTGATGCAATTTTGAGGAGTAAAAAATGAGCGTATATATTAAAAAACTCCATATTATTTCCTTTGGCCAGTTTGAGAATACGAGCATTGATTTTACCTCTGGATTTAATCTAATTTACGGTAAAAATGAATCTGGAAAATCAACCATAGCAAGCTTTATTGAAGGAATTCTATACGGTTTTGATGATGGAGTTCGTGTTCGTCATTTTAATAAAAAACAAGAAATATATAGGCCAATTAATTCTTATAAATATGCAGGAATTGCAATTTTTAATAAAGATGGAACAGATTATAGGATTAGCCGTAATTTCGATAATGGTGAATACGAAATCTATAATCTATATACTAAAGAAGTAGTCGAAGCAAAAGCAAGCAATTTAAATTATCCTGGAGAATTTTTACTAGAATTACCATATGAGATTTATCAAAACATAATCTCAAACTATCAAGCACAAGAATCATCTGATAAGGCTAGGGCAAAGGTCGTAGAGCTTATAAGAAATAAAGATGATTATAATTTTTCTGCCAGTGATGCTATAAATATTTTAGACAATAAGCTAGCTGAAATAGGAACTAATCGAGCTTATACCAAACCTTATGCAAAAACAAAGGCAGAAATAGAAGAAATTTCTTCTGAGATTTTAGATCTAAAAAGTCTTAGAGATGAAACCAATAAAGACTTTGCTAAATTATATAAAAATCGTGATGATATTAAAAATAAATCTGAAAAGCTAAAAGAATTAAAAAATGCTCGTGATGCATACAGGGAAAATGTCGCCTATAAAAATCTAGAAGATGAGATAAAGTATAAAAATGAGCTTAATTATGTAGATAGTGAACTTAAAAAGTATGAAGATTTAAAAATTAAAGAAAATTCAACAAGTGATGAAAAAACAGAAAACTTGTCTGGTAAAGACTTACACAAGCATTATGCCTTTTATATATTAGGCTCCTTGTTGCTTATATTTTTGTGGAGATATTTTAAGCAAAATTATCTTTTAGCAATTGCTATAATATTGCCTATACTTATGATTGTTATTGATAAAAAAGATTCTAATCTTTCAGATGATGCTGATAAAAAGTATAATAATCAGAGGTATATGGAATATTTAAAATTGATAAATGAAAGGGAGAAGATCTTAGAAATCCTAAGAGTCTTAGAAAATCAAGATAAGACTAAGGATAGGTCAAATATTAAAGAGATTCAAAAGCTTGATATCAAAGATACTGAATTAAAGATAAAAAGACTAGAAAATGACCTTGAAGAATTAAGAAAAAATAATATTTACTTGGAAAGAAAACTAGCAAGTGCAGAAAACCAATTAAATAATGAAGTAGATTTGGTTGATAAGTTAAATATCTTAGAGAAAAATCTAAAAGAAATGGAAAAAGAAATCAAGGCTATAAATCTTGCCAAAGAAACAATTATAGAATTATCAAAAAGCACCGATGCTGATAAAAAAGAATTTGATAGAGCAATCTCAGATTTAATTTCTACAATAACTAAGGATAAATATAGTCAGATTTCTTATGACAGTGAGCTTAATCCAAGCATTATAACAAATACTGGCGAATCTTTAAGTATTGATAAACTTTCAACTGGATTTTATGACCAAGTTAACTTTGCCCTTAAATTTATGATAAATGAAAATAAACTAGATAATTTTATTATCTTCGATGATGCCTTTATAAACTATGACTTGGATAGGTTAAGATTAGCATTGTTCTTTTTGCTTGATTTGGCAAATGATAGGCAAATCATATATTTAACTTGCCATAATAGGGAAGAAGAAGTTTTGAAAAACGAAAACATCGAATTTAATAAGATTGATTTGGAGGAAATATGATTTTTGCCCTAGCTGACTTACATCTTGATTATACAGAGGAAAAAAGCATGGAAGTCTTCGGTTTAAATTGGGAAAATTATCAAGACCGTATTTTTAATAACTGGAATGAAGTGGTGGGAGTTGATGACACAGTGCTTATCCCAGGAGATATTTCCTGGGCCATGGATCTTGATCATGCAGTTATTGACCTAAAAAAAATAAATGAGCTTAATGGCAGAAAAATCCTTATGAAAGGCAACCACGATTATTGGTGGACTTCTTTAAATAAGATAAATAATCTGGGGCTTGATTCTATGGACTTTTTGCAAAATAATTCATTTAATATTGAGGGATACGATATTTGCGGAACGCGCGGATGGATACCAAGAGACCATAAGGACTTTAATGATCACGATGAGAAAATATTTACTCGTGAGCTTATGAGGCTAGGTAATTCATTAAGAGCTAGTAGGGATAATAAAAAGATTGTCATGCTTCATTATCCACCAATTAACCAAGATAAAACTTTTAACGAATTTTATGATATATGTTTAGATAATAATGTAGAATATTTAATTTATGGCCACCTGCATGGCATTGGTCATAATCTTATAAAAGAAGGTAAATTTGACAGCATAAACATTAAATGTGTAGCAGGTGATTATATAGATTTTACACCAGTGAGGATAGTATAAATGCAAAGAGAAATTGAAGTAAAAGTATTAAATATAAATCCGAAAGAAATTGAAGAAAAATTAGTAAATCTAGGGGCAGAAAAAATCTCCCATGAGTTTCAAAAAAATTATACCTTTACCCCCAAAAATGGTGAATTTGAACACGGTTATTTAAGAATTCGCGAAAAAGAAATAGATGGTCAAAAGCAAGATATAGAACTTACCTTCAAACGTATCGAAAGCGATGATGACTTTAGGGTAAATAATGAATATACAGTTAATATCGATTCTGTTTCTATGATGATTAAAATCCTGGAAGAAGTGGGTATTGATTTAGAATATGAGGGAGAGAAGGAGCGTACTTCTTACTCCTATAATGACCAAAGATTTGATATAGATATTTGGGATGAGAAAACTTATCCAGACCCATATATGGAAATAGAGTTTTCAAATATAGATAAGCTAGATGAGATTTTATCTGACCTGGATATAGACAAAAAAGATGTAACTACTGATTCTATTACAGAATTAAGATCAAAATTAAATATATAAAAACTTGACTAATAGAGTTATTTCGTGTAATATTTTTAAAGATTAAAGGAGAGTATAATGATTAGTATAAAAAATTTATTGACATCAGAAGCACTTTTTAAAGACGATATATACGAAATAGTTGATTTAGCAAATGAAATTATTAAGAGTCCACTAGATTTTTCTCATATATGTGAGGGGAAAATTTTAGGGACTCTTTTTTTTGAACCTTCAACTAGGACAAGACTTTCATTTGAATCAGCTATGATTAGACTTGGTGGATCTGTAGTAGGTTTTTCCGATGCAAATGTATCATCATCTACCAAAGGAGAAAGTTTACAAGATACTGTAAGAACTGTTAGCCAATACGCAGATATCATAGCTATGCGCCACCCACAAGAAGGAGCAGCATACTTAGCATCATTGACTGCAGATTGCCCAATAATAAATGCGGGTGATGGGGGCCACCAACATCCTACACAAACTCTTACAGATGTATTAACCATTAGTCAATACAAAAATTCTTTAGAAAATCACACTATTGGTCTAGTAGGAGATTTAAAATACGGAAGAACTGTTCATTCACTTTTAAAAGTAATGAATTTATTTGATAATAATAACTTTATCCTAATATCCCCAGAAGAATTAAAACTTCCTCAATATGTAAAAGAAGACGTGTTTAAAGATAAGAAAAACTATATTGAAACTACAAATCTAGATGAGGTTATGGATAAGGTAGACATTTTATATATGACTCGTATACAAAAAGAAAGATTTTTCTCAATGAGTCAGTACACAAGATTAAAGGATTCATATGTTTTAGATAAGGCAAAACTTAAAAAAGCCAAAGAAGATATGATAATCATGCACCCACTCCCAAGAGTAAATGAAATTGCAACAGAAGTAGACAAAGACCCAAGAGCTGTTTACTTTAACCAAGTTAAATTTGGAATGTATGTTAGAATGGCTCTTATTATGAAATTATTGGAGGCAAATAATGCTTGAGATTACAAGTTTAAAAAATGGAATAGTAATTGATCACGTAAAAGCTGGCAATGGTATAAAGATATTTGAACTATTAGGATTAGCTGACCTAGATGACCAAGTTGCACTAATACTAAATGCAGAGTCATCAAATATGGGCAGAAAAGATATTATAAAAGTAGAAAATCATCAAGACATAGACCTAGACATAGTTTCTATCATAGACTCAGAAGCTACTGTAAATATCATAGAAAATGAAGAAGTAGTGGAAAAAAAGGAATTGGAATTACCAGAAGAGATAGAAAATATCCTTACCTGCCAAAATCCAAAATGTATTTCTACTTCAGAAAGATCAGTTACTTCAAAGTTCATCCTAATAAATCCAGAAGAAACAAAATACAAATGTGCTTACTGCGATCACATTTATGACGTGGAAGAATAATGAAGCAGATATTTAAAAATTGCTATGCCTTTGATGATATAAATATTTCAAGAAAGCCTATCTATGTAAGTGATGGGTTAATTGTTGAGGCATTTAAAGAAGATGAAGCCAATGAAATAATTGATTGTAAAAACTTAGTTTTAGTACCATCATTTGTTGATATGCATGTGCATTTTAGAGATCCTGGCTTTACTTACAAAGAGGACTTAGAGACAGGCTCTCACTCAGCTCTTGCTGGAGGATATACTTCAGTACTATTAATGGGAAATACAAAACCAACTGTCTCTAGCCCAGAAATTTATAATGATATTATAAAACGAGCTAAGGACCTAGACTTAATCGATATAGAGCAAGTATATACAATTACTGAAAATTTTGATGGCAAGACATTAGACCACCTAGATTCTATGCCTGAGTCCGTAAAGTACATCTCAGATGATGGCCACGGGGTAAATGATGACATGGTTATGTATAAGGCCATGGAGAAAGCAAAAGAGCTTGGTGTAATAATGACTTTACACGAAGAAGTAGATGAAGTATCTGATTTAGATTATGAAATTGCAGAAGATGCGATGACTCTTCGTGATTGCTATTATGCTTATAAACTTAATTGTCCAGCTCATTTTTCCCATGTTTCTACAAAAGGTTCGATTACAGCTATTAAATACTTTAAGGATTTAGGTGCGCCAATTACTTGCGAGGTAACTCCTCACCACCTATTACTAGCCGATAAGGGAAGAGAAGAAGTAAAGGTAAATCCTCCTATAAGAAAAGAAAATGATAGAAAAACTCTAATTGGAATGATAAAAAATGGAACAGTAGATGCAATATCAACTGACCATGCTCCTCATAGTAAAGAAGATAAGGAAAAGGGGGCACCAGGTTTTATCGGTATAGAAACAGCTTTTTCAACTTGCTATGAAGTTTTAGTGAAATCTGGAGAAATTTCCTTAAATGACTTGATAAAAATAATGGCAACAAATCCGGCAAGACTTTTAGGCCTAAACAAAGGAAAAATCAAATCAGGTTATGAAGCAGACTTTACTTTAATCGACCTTGATGAGTCCTATATTTACAAAGAAGAAGATATAAAATCAAAATCAAAAAATTCTTTATTAATTGACCAAGAACTTTTTGGCAAGGTAAAAAGAGTTTATAGGAAAGGTGTCTTAAAATATGCAGATAATAGATAGATTATACAAAGAAGTGGAAGAAAAAGGCTTTGTCTGTGTAGGCCTTGACACTTCCCTTGATTACATACCAGAAAAAAATAAGGAAGGCAAAAGCATCCATGAAGCTATCTTTGATTTTAATAAAGAAATTATAGATGCAACTTTAGATATAACTGCTATCTATAAACTCCAAATAGCCTACTATGAGTCATACGGCATTGAAGGAATGCTTGCTTATAGGGATACCCTAGCTTACCTAAGAGAAAAAGATTTATTATCCATAGGTGATATCAAAAGATCAGATATAGCAGCATCTGCTACACAATATGCCAAAGCCCACTTTGAGGGAGATTTTGAAACTGATTTTATAACCTTAAATCCATATATGGGCATGGATTCAATTAAGCCTTACGAGGAATATTTAGCTAGTGGTAAAAAAGGTGTATTTGTTTTACTTAGAACATCTAATCCAGGAGCGAATGACTTTGAAGTCTTAAAAACAGATGGAGAAGAACTATTTTTTAAAGTTGGAGATAAGTTACAAGAACTAAATCAAAAGTACGTTGGAGAATCTGGCTATGGTCCTGTAGGATTTGTAGTTGGTGCAACCCATACCAAAGAAGTTGAAGAAATAAGAGATAGATATAAAAACAATTTTTTCTTAATCCCAGGTTTTGGTGCCCAAGGAGCCGATAGTTTAAATGTATATAAACTTTTAAATAACAAAAATGGGGGAGTAGTTAATAACTCTCGTGGAGTTTTAAAAGCTTATATGAACCATGAAGATGGGATAGATAATATTGGCAAATATGCCAGAGAAGCAGTCCTTAAAACTAGAGAGGATATTTTAAAAAATGAAGACCTATAAAAATGGTGTGATTACAGAAAATATTGAAATAGCTCCTAGTATTTGGAAAATGAAAGTGGATATAGGTTTAAAAGCAAATCCAGGTCAGTTTTTCATGTTTAGAACAGAAAGCTTTAGAAATGAACCATTACTATCTCGTCCTTTTGGAGTATGTGACCAAGATGATGAAGAGCTTACATTTTTATACCAAGTTGTAGGCGCTGGTACAGAAATTATGGCAGGCTTAACTCCAGGTCATAAGATAAAACTTTTAGGACCATTGGGTAATGGTTTTAATACTGAAATAGCTAAGGGTAAAAAAATTGCAGTTGTAGCCGGGGGAATAGGTATAGCTCCGCTTTTAGATTTGGTAAAATCTTTACCTCAAAAACCAGATTTTTATGCAGGTTTTACATATGATCCTTACTTCGTAGACGAATTTAGACCCTATGTAAGTTCTGTAACAACAACTTCATTTAAAAATGATAAAAAGTTTATTACAGAAGACTTAAACCCAGATGATTACGACATTATTTATGCTTGTGGTCCAAATGGATTGCTTAAGGCAATTCATGAGAAAAACAATAAAGCATACTTAGAAGTATCCATGGAAGCTCATATGGCTTGTGGGATTGGAGCATGCCTTGGTTGTACAGTGCCAAGTGCAGATGGAGATTTTTTAAGAGTTTGTAAGGACGGTCCAGTTTTTGATGCAAGGGAGGTTTTTTAATGAATATAGGAGTAGATATTTGCGGTATCCATTTTAAAAACCCAGTAATAGCTGCGAGTGGGACTTTTGGATTTGGAAAAGAATTTGCAGACTACATTGACCTTGATAAATTAGGCGGCATTTGCTCAAAGGGCCTTACCCTAAATAAAAACTTAGGTAATAGTGGGATAAGAATACACGAAACCCCATCAGGGATTATGAACTCAATAGGATTACAAAACCCAGGTATAGAATATTTTGTAAATGAAGAACTACCATTTTTACTTAGTAAGGATACAGTAACTATTGCAAATCTTGGTGGCCACTCTGTAGAGGATTATGTAAAAGGTGCAAGTATCTTAGATAAAACAGATGTGCCTATGATAGAGTTAAATATTTCTTGTCCAAATGTCAAAGAAGGTGGCATGGCCTTTGGTACTGACCCATCAAAGGCTAGCGAAGTTATATCAAAAGTAAGAAAAAAAACTAAAAAACCACTTATAGTAAAACTTTCCCCAAATGTAGGATCTATACCATCTTTTGCAAAGCTTGCTGAGGATAATGGGGCAGATGCAATTTCTTTGGTAAATACCTTTAATGCTATGGCCATAGATATAAACACAAAATCTCCAGTTTTTGTAAACAAAACTGCAGGCCTATCAGGCCCAGCCATAAAACCAATAGCTTTAAGAATGGTTTATGAAGCAGCTCACGCTGTTGATATTCCAATTATTGGCATGGGTGGAATAATGGATTATAAAGACGCCTTAGAATTTATTATGGCAGGGGCATCTGCAATTCAAGTAGGTACAGCCAACTTTGTAGATTATAATACTATGATAGATGTTTCAGAAGGTATAAGAAAATATTTAAAAGAGAATAATATTGAAGATATAAAAGAAATAACAGGAATTATTTAGGAGAAAAAATGGATAAAACAATAGAATTATTAAAAAAATCAGATGCTCTTTTAGAAGGTCACTTTTTACTTTCTAGCGGCAAACACTCTGATAGATACATTCAGTGTGCAAAATTAATCCAACATCCAGAATACTGTAAGGAAGTATCTGAAATAATTGCAGAAAAATTAAAAGAAAATAACATAGATGTAGATTTATGTGTAGGCCCTGCTATGGGTGGAGTGATCATTTCTTACGAAGTAGGAAAAGCACTTGGAGTAAATGCAATATTTACAGAAAGAGTAGACAATGATATGACACTTCGCCGTGGATTTGAAATTCCAGAAGGGGCAAAAATAATTGTTGTAGAAGATGTAATCACAACTGGAAAATCTTCTTTTGAAACAGTAGAGGTAATTAGATCATACGGAGCAGAAGTAGTTGCTCTTGCTTCTATTGTAAATAGATCAAACAAAGATGAGATAAATGATCTTCCAATTATATCAGCAACTAAAATAAATGTTAAAACCTATGATGCAGATGATCTGCCAGGACATTTAAAAGACACACCAGCAGTAAAACCTGGTTCAAGAAAAATTCAATAATAATTTGCGTAATTACCTCCTAGCTAATATAATTTATTAAAAAGCTAGGATTTAATTTATATATGAAAAATAAAAAAATGACGCGTATTTTTGGGCTAGTTTCTCTTATGTTTAGCTTAAATCTTTTTATAGTGGACACTGCATCAGCATCAAAGGATCAAACAAAATCAAATTTACTAGATGGATTAAATAAAATAAATTATGAGACTACTCTACTTAAAAAAACTAGGGCGGAGCAATATAAAAAATTAAAAGATGATATGGATGAATTTTACGATAAGGGATCAAGCAAGATTGACTCTAAAAACATGTTCTATTGCTTAAATGTACCAGATTTTACCGAAGAAGAATATGAAACAGTTTTAAAAGACACTGGGCTTGCCGGTCTTGGCAAAGACTTTAAAAATGCTGGAGATACTTATGGAGTGAACCCTATACTATTGATGGCTATGGCAAAGCATGAAACTGGAAATGGAACAAGTGAACTATTTTTAAACAAAAACAATCTCTTTGGTTATAATGCAATTGACATTGACCCATATAACAAAGCAACAAACTTTAAAACTCCTGCTGAATCTATAAATACGGTAGCAAAACACTTAAAAGAAAATTATTTATCAAGCAATGGAGCTTACTATAAAGGAGTGTCCACAGATGCTATTGGCATGAGTTATGCAACTGATCCAGATTGGTCAAAGAAAGTAAATTGGATGATGATAGAAGTAGTAAAATCAATGATTGAAGATTTTGAAAATGAGACAGGGATGTAGCCTGTCTTTTTTTGAAAGTATAAGTGGGGAATTATGGATACAAAATCATTTTTAAAAGGAAAATCACAAACAGCCTATGATTTTTTAGGAAATCATAAAAAATCTACAGGATATATATTTAGAATATTTGCGCCAAATGCAAGTACGGTAGAGATAATAGGTGATTTTAATGATTGGCAGGGACAAAGGTTAAGAAAATACAAAACTGGTATATTTTCTATAAGTATAAATGATGCAAAAGAAAATGATAGATACCAATATATAATTACAAGTGAAGATGGCAAAAAAACTAAAAAAATAGATCCATATGCAGAAAAAATAAATATTGAGCAAAATTGTTCTACCGTAGGATCGAGTGAACATAAATTTAAAAATAAAAAAGTTAAAAATAAGCCTAATAATATCTATCAAGTACATATGGGATCTTTGTTAAAAGATAATGAATTTACTTATGAAAAAATAGTTGAACATTGTAAAGCCAATAACTTTGATTATATATCATTTTTGCCCTTGGCTGAATATGAAAATTACAAATCATATGGTTATAAAAATTTTTCTTTATTTGCATATTCTAAAAGATATGGCAATGTAGATGATTTTAAAAAGTTTGTAGATATAGCCCATAAAAATAATATTGGCATTATTGTTGAGCTTGATATTTATGAGTTTGATGATAATTTCTACTCCCTTTTTGATTTTGATGGGACAAATCTTTACGGTTATGCTTATGAAGATATAAAATATAATTATTATGGGGGAATAAATTTTGATCCGAGTAAAAATTCGTCAAGGTCATACATCTTATCAGCTATAAATTACTGGATAAGAGAATATAATCTTGATGGACTAATGCTATCTAATATCGAAAATGCTATTTATTGGCAGGGTCAGGCAGAAAGAGGAATCAACGAGGCTTGGCTAGAACTTTTAGAAGAAATAATTAATTTGATACATAAAAAAGATTCGCTAGCATTGGCCAGTTTTAATGGAATTTATGATTTGGATCTAAATTTTGATTATGTACATGACTTAAGATTTAGAGAAGTCATAAGAATTATGCAAAAAGCTCCTATTGAGAGGGATAAGTACAAAACGATTGTGCAGAAGTTAGTTACTAGGGACAATAGCAAAAAAATAATTGGATTTTCATATGTAGATTCTTATCTCGATGAGGCAAGTTTAGCTATGAAAATGTATGGAAATAATAAAATTAGCCAATTAAAAAGTTTATTTACTCTATTGTATAGTCTCGATTCGATAAAGATGATATTTATGGGAGATGAGGTCGCAGATTTTAAAACTTTTTCTGTTTTTGATAAAGTTAATTTAACCATTGATAATAATAAAGAAAGAGAAGAATTTAATAAGTTTTATAATGATTTGATAAAAATTTTTAAAACGAGATTTAATACATTTGATTCAACGACAAAGTTATTAGACATTGGTGGATACAGTATTTATGCTTTTACCAGAGAATATAAAGATAAAAAGCTTTTGATCCTTATAAACATAACTGATTTAGAATACAAAATAAAAAGTCCATATAAGCTAGAGGAAATAATTAATACTGATAATCTAGACTATGGTGGATCTGGAAATATTAATGGAATCTTAGATAAAAAAGAATATATAAAAATAATGCCTTTTGGATCTGCTATATTTAAAATAAAAGAGGATGAGAAGTAAAACTCATCCTCTTTTTTATTTTTCTGTTAAAGTATATTGATTTTCCAAGTTGTGAGCTATATTTGTAAATCTTTCTAGTATTATCTTTCTAGGAATAATTCCTAAAAAATATCCATTTTTGTGGGTCACGCAAATAAAGTTATTATTTATAATCAATCTTAGTACATCTTCAAGATTATAATTATCAAAAAGGATTGGTACAACTTGATTCATTACCTTTTTTACCTTTATTTGAGCAAGTCTATCCTCATCAAAAATAGATAAGTCTTCTGTGCTAGTAACTATATTTGATATAGAAATAAGACCTCTTACCCTATTTTCCTTATCAAGAACAGGGATGATTTGATAACCAGATGAAGATAAAACAAGGATGGCATGAACTAGTGAATCATCTTCACGCACAATAGCTACATCACTTGCAGGAATCATTATATTTTCGGTAGGTTCTTTAAACATTTTTTCTATATTTTTACCAATCATATTTAGCTCCTTATAAAGATTATAAACTAGATTAAAATAAAAATAAAGTAAAAAAATTCCCCGAGGATATCCCTCGGGGCTATGTAAAGCACACCCAGCTTCGAAATAAAATCTCACTAGAGTGTCTATACAATCCTAGCTCGTGATAGGTAGCCTTACGGCACACAGAAAGATCTACTTAATGCTGCTACGTTCCCGTCCTGACATGGTTCATAGTTTCCTGTTGCGTAAGACCTATCAGTCTTCACTAGTTCATATAGGCTTGTAGTTAGAAAATATCCCTCTGCTGGGAATTTGACCCTGCTATAGCGAATTGCAGGTTACAAGGCATCGCTAGTTCCCCATCTAGTGCATGGCGGAGAGCATGGGATTTGAACCCATGATACACGAAATATGTATACACGATTTCCAATCGTGCTCCTTCAACCACTCGGACAGCTCTCCATGCAATTACATTATTAGACTATACTACGAATTTTTCTAAATGCAAAGATATTTCATATGGTATAATAATCTAGAAAGGAAAATTATGGCAAAAGCATTATATAGAGAATATAGGCCAAAAACTTTTGATCAGGTTTTAGGCCAAGATAGGGTTACGAATGTCCTTAAAAATCAAGTGAAAACTGGCAAGATTAGCCATGCATATATATTTTCTGGTGAAAGAGGTACGGGTAAGACTTCTTGTGCAAAGATATTTGCAAAAGCTATAAACTGTCTTAATCCTAAAGACGGTTCACCTTGCTTAAAATGTGAAAATTGTCTGGCAATTGAAGAAGAATCTACAATAGATGTCGTAGAAATGGATGCTGCCAGTAATCGTAGGATTGATGATATTAGAAATCTAAAAGATAATGTAATCTATCCTCCAAATAAGTTGAAATATAAGGTATATATAATAGATGAGGCCCACATGATTACCCGTGAGGCGTTTAATGCCTTACTTAAAATTATGGAAGAGCCACCAAGCCATTTGGTTTTTATACTCGCAACAACGGAAATAGAAAAAGTTCCACGTACAATTTTATCTCGTGTACAAAAATTTGAGTTTAACAAGATAAATGATTCAAATATTAAAAATCAAATAAATCAAATACTTACTGATAGAGATATATCAATTGATAATGAAGCCATTGATCTGATTATAAAAAAAGCAAATGGAGCTATGCGTGATGCTCTTAGTATCCTAGACCAGGTAGTGTCATACGGTGATAAATCATATGATTTATCAAAAGTAGAAAGCTTATTAGGTGTAGTTGATTTTTATGATGTGGATGCTCTAGCAGGAGCAATTATAAAAAAAGATACAAAAGCTAGTATGAATAATCTTTTTAAGCTTAGGGGAAATAATAAGAGTAATAAGGATATATTAGATAGTTTGATATCATATTTTAATGATATACTAATTTTAAAATTAACTGCTGATAATTCTTATTTTGATAATATTGATTATCTTGATTCGATTAGTAAGAGGTCTGAAGAAATAACGGATTCTGATCTAGCAGATTATTTAGACATTCTAATTGAATATTCTAATAAGATGAAACTTACAGAAAATACAGATGTTCTGACCGAAGTTTGTATTTTAAGGCTCTTAAATCTTAAAAATATAAATAATCTTGAATCTAGGATTTCATACTTAGAAAAAAACACTGGTGATGATTTAGTAAATTTGGTTACAAAAATAATAGAAAGTAAATTATCTAATTTCAGCTTAAATGAAATTGAAAAGCCAAAACTATCATCTAATGAAATTAAACAAAATAAAAAATATAAAGAAACTAAGACAGAAAATATAAATAAAGAGCAAGCTGAAACTAAAGAAGTTGAAACTTCAGCTAAATTAAATAATAAAAATGAATTATCCTCAGTAGATGAAGAAAAAATTAAAACTATGCTCATAAAAACGGCAGGTGGTGTAATGAATGGACTGTTTGCTGATGAAGGATTTAATTATAGGATAAATAAAAATGACTTCATTTTCTATATAAAAGATGACTTTTATAAAATCTTTATAGAAACTAAAATAAATGAAATAGAGGCCAATTTAAAAGAAATACTTTCAGCTGATTATAGCTTTACTATTGATTCATTTGATAATATGAATAATAATATAAGTAAAACTGAAACTCAGGAAGAAGAAAAAAAAACTGAAGATTACTCAGAAAAACTGATTGAAATCTTTGGTGATGAAATAATTATAGAATAGGAGAAAATTATGGCAAGAGGCGGATTCCCAGGTGGGGGAAATATGAACAATATGATGAAACAAGTTAAAAAGATGCAAGCAGAGATGGAAAAAGCTCAGCAAGACATCGAAGAAAAAGAATTTGAATCAACTTCAGGTGGTGGAGTTGTAACAGCAACTGTAAATGGAAAAAAAGAATTGGTTGGCCTAAAAATAGATGAAGATGTAATAGACCCAGAAGATAGCGAAATGCTCGAAGATCTTATAATTGCAGCAGTAAATGATGCACTTAAAAAAGCTGATGAATACAGCGGAGAAAAAATGGGCAAACTTACAGGTGGACTAAATATCCCTGGATTTATGTAATGGCAATCTTTCCAGAAAGTTTAAATAACTTAATAGGAGAATTTCAAAAACTACCTACAATAGGCCGAAAATCTGCTGAAAGACTTGCAATGAATATTGTAGAACGTAATGAAACTGACATAAGTGATTTTTCTAAGGCCTTATTGGAAGTAAAAGAAAAAATTCATAAATGTGAGATTTGCGGAAATCTTACTGAGACAGAAATTTGCGATGTCTGCAAAGATATTACTCGTGAAGAAGATTTTATATGTGTAGTAGAGGATGTGAAGGACCTAATAGCAATAGAAAAATCTGGGGCCTTTCATGGTAAATACCATGTACTCGGTGGACTCATCTCACCCTCAGACGGGATAGGTCCTGATGAGCTAAATATCGATAAACTCCTAAAAAGAATAGATGATGAGGAGATAAATGAAATAATCCTAGCAATTTCTTCAACTATAGAAGGAGAAACGACTACACTTTTTTTAACCAGTCTTTTAAATGAAAAAGACGTCAGGGTATCAAAAATAGCCCAAGGAATTCCTGTTGGATCAAATCTAGAATACTTTGATCAGCTTACCCTAGAGCGAGCAATAGAGGATAGGAGAGAGATCCGTGACTAAATTTAGTAAATTTATGTTGATACTATCCATTTTTGCCCTTGCAACAAGTTGTGGCAAGAAGGAAGAAGTAGTTGAAAATGATACACACGTAGTTGAAGTAGAGCAGGAAAAACCCGTAAAAAATGAATTAAATATTAATGCTATAAGTTTTTCATCAAAAGTTGTAATAGATAATATCAAGAATTCGTCAAATATATCATATATCATTGCTTCAAATCCAAATTATACAAAAATTGAGCAAGGAGACTTTGATATAGCAGTTGTTCCAGGCTACCTTGGACCATATTTTTACGAAAAGACAAATAAAAATATAGAAATTGCTGCGATAACCTTACTAGATAACATTCATATAGTTTCTGATGAGGAAATAAAAAGTCAAAGTGATTTACAAGGAAAAAATTTATTAATCCCAGATCCAGTTGGCAATTTGTCAAAAGTAATTGATAAAAAAATAGGACCGCTTAATTTAGTACTAAGACTAAAAGAAAAATATTACAAAAATATGAACGATATAGTGGATAAGATGTCTAAAACATCTAATTTTCTAACAGTACTAATAGATCCGTATTTTTCAAAAGTAATAGATAAAGACTATTATATTTCTGATCTTTCAAGTATCCTCCCAATAGATAAGGGAGAATTTGTTAGCGATATAATAATTGTAAACAAAGATTATTTAAAGGATAACAAAGAAGAATTCGATACTTTTTTAAAAGATTATAAAGAATCAACACAAGCTATTGAGGAGACATCGGATTTTGATATTAATATTTCAAATGAGATATTAAATGAATATGATATCACAGAGCAAAGAGCGCAAATGGCCCTAAAAAGATCTAATCCAGTATTTATAGATGGAGATACGATGAAAGGAACCTATAAAGTTTTTCTTGAAAAAATAAAAGAATTAGATGAGTCATTAGTTGGAGAAAATGAACCGACAGATGATTTGTATTATGAAAAATAAGCAAAAAAGAACCCTTAGGGGCTCTTTTTTATTGTAGCAAATTTTATATATCATCAGTTGCTAACTGCTCGCTAACATTGTGAATGTTGAATATTGCGATTTTCAACAATTAAAGCTTTATTTTGGTGGAGATGATGGGCGATGAATGGGTGTTGGTATTACTGGGGTTGCCTTGATTTCAATATTATTTGTTGTAGTTTTTTATCTCTTTACGTGTCGGTTGGGGACAAGTTGGGGACAGAAAAACTATTATGATACATTAAATTTTTGTAGTTCTTCATAGACAAATTCACTTAAATCTTGGATATAGGATTGTTCTGTTATTTTAAAATCTGTGTGTCCCATCAATCTTTGGATCGCTACTTCTGAGACTCCACTTTGGTATGCTATAGTTGCAAATGTATATCTACATGTATATGGGGTCTTTCTTTTTACTCCTGCATTTTCTAATGCAAGATAGTAGATCTTATCATAAAACTTTTTGTCGTAGGTGGTTGGTTTGCCATCTACTTCTGCTATAACTCCTGAGTTTGATTCTATACATAGGTCCATTAGCATATTTTTTATTTGTGGGTGTATAAACATTGTTCTTGATTTACCTTCATCTGTTTTGATACCAAAGTCCGTAATGGTATTGGTATTAAAGTCTATACTATCCCTTGTAAGCTTTCTATATTCTGTCGTTCTCAAACCTGTAAAGCACATAACTAGTACATGTCTAGCGTGTGGGTTATCTGGTATGCTATTAAACAGTTTTGTGATTTCATCTTTAGTAAATATTTCTTTTTTATTCTTTTGTTTAACGCCGCCCACCTGGATGAGAGAGGCAATGTTTTCTGTTACTAATCCATCTTGTAAGGCAATCTTATAGACTTTTGTTGCTACAAGCTTTACTTTTTCTAGGTGATCTTTAGAATATTCTTGGTGTGTCATTACTCCGTTTACTTTTTTATCATAGCCACGTATTACCATATCATCTAGTATTTTTTGTAACTGTGTATACCTGATATCTATGATATTCTTGTCATGGAGTGGTCTGTACTCTTTAAAGGCATTGTCATATCTTTGCTGAGACTTTTTGCTTATTTTGGTATACTCATTCGTTGTTGTGTAGTATTCGTAAATTTCAGCAAAGGTTTTTATATCTGTAAGACCCATGTATTTGTCTAATACTTCTTCTGCTTGCTTGTAGGTCTTAAAAAAGCCTATATCACGACGTATTTCCTTACCATTGATAGTATACCCTGCTGGTAATCTTGCGTACCGTGGTCGAGCTCTGCCTCTTTTATAAGAGATGGAGCCAGTACCGTTCGCTCTTTTTCTTCTTTTTGGCATTTGTACCTACTTTCTAGTTTATGGTACAATAAACAAAGATAGACGGACTCTGTCTATTGTTTTGATTGCTCCTAGTTTTTGGTTTGGCGACTGTAACTAGGGGCTTTTGTTTTATTTGCTTTCTTCAACTGATATTAATTTTCCGTTTTCGTCAAATGTTATTTTAATTGGTACTTCTTCATCTACACCATCAGAAACATCTTTATAAGGGCTTTTTAAATAAAGTGTAATTTCGTTTATTTCATTCAATCCTTTTTCCGGATAGTAGAAAACAGATCCGCTTACTTCTGTGTTTGGTTTAAATTGACCTGGCCCACCTGATAATAAAAGATCTGGGTCTAATTGTTCTTTAGTGTTAGTTGTTATTGTTGATTGCTCTGGATAAAATGTATACTCTGTATCAGAGTTATTTGCTATATCAAAATTTATAACTATGATGTCTGTTTCGTCTCCCCATAAAGCTTTAACTTCTTCATCTTCCGGTGTTACATGAGCTAAAAGAGCGCTATTGATTGAAAAATCTATATCTTTAATTTTGATATTATTTTCTACATCTTTACCAGTTTTAATAACATCAGCTTTACCTATGCTTGGGTCTTCTATAGTTTTGCCAATGTTATTAGGATTGTACAAGTCATCATCTTCTTCTAAATCTTCAGTTTCGCTTGCGATTTCTTTTTTTGAGTCCTCTTGCTTTTCACTTTCTTCAGTATCTTCTTTTTCTTCTGTATTTACACCCTCTGCAACTTTGGTTTCTTCTTTTGACTTTTCTGTTGCATTTGTAACTTCTCCACCACATGCTGTCAGCACAAAACTTGTTGCTAGCACTAAAGCTAATAGTTTGCTTTTCATTTTTGCTCCTTTATGATATTATATTAATAGGGAGAGGGATACCTTAATTGGTACCCTCTATTTTTTTACCTAATATTTTGTTTGTATAGGCCTATGACTTGGCCTAGTATCTTGATGTTTTTCCCGTCTTCTTCTGTAATTATGATAGGACTGTAAGCCTTATTTTCTGGTTGTAGTACTATCTGACTATCTGTTTTATAAAATCTTTTTAGTGTTGTGTCATCATCTATTAGTACTGCTGCTATAGATCCATTTTCTACATCTGGTGTTTGGTTTATAAAAACATAGTCGCCTTCTTCAATCCCTGCATCTATCATGCTATCGCCTTGGGCTCTTAGGATAAAGTCTCCTTTTATGATAGATGGGTCTGATAAAAAGTAGCCGTCTAGGTTTTCTTGGGCTAGTATCGGGTCACCACAGGCTATTTCTCCTAAGATCGGTATTAGCCTGCCTTTTTGCATTGGGATTGCTCCGGGGATGTCTTCGATTTTGACTTTTTCTTCTACTAAGTCTGATTTCAAAACTCCAAAGTAATCAGCAATTTGCTGTATCCTATCTATTCTAGGGTATGACTTACCATGGACCCAATTAAATACTGTTGTTTCTGGAAAGTTCATAATCCTTGCAAATTCAGTTGGAGATAGATTTCTTTCATCTAAATATTTATTTAAGTTCTTCGCAAAGATTTTATTATTTCCATAACTTAATGGTTTACTCATGTACACCTCCTTTCTATATATATAGTATCATAACACCATTAAAAAGTAAATACTTTTATATAAAAAGTAAAAAAATACTATTTAACGGTTGACACCACTATTAAATGGTGGTATTATATTATCAGGAGGTAAGCAGATGAACGATTTTAAAATATCTATGAAAGCTGCAAGAGTTAATAGCGAACTTACAGCGAAGCAAGCTGCACAGTCAATAGGAAGAACTGAGAAAACACTCCTTAACTGGGAAAACGCAGTGACTCCTGTAAATGCACATGACTTTTATAAACTATGTGATCTATATAAAATAGACCCAGATTATGTAGCTGTACCAATTGTTAATACAAAAAATAATATTTTTTTACAATAAAACCACTATTAAATAGTGGTGAGGAGGATAAATGACAAATTTAAAAATTTTTGAAAACAGTATTTTTGGAGAACTAAGAACTATTACAGATGAATTTGGACAACCATGGTTTGTAGGAAAAGATGTGGCCGAAGCTCTCAAGTACCGAAATGGTAGCCGAGACATTAATAGGCATGTAGATGAACTTGATAGAAAAAAAGAAATGATAAACGATGGCAATCAACTAAAAGAAACAATTCTTATCAATGAGTCGGGTCTATACTCACTAATCTTTTCATCAAAAATGGAAAAAGCAAAAGAGTTTAAAAGGTGGGTTACAAGCGAAGTGCTACCAGCTATAAGAAAAGATGGCGGATACATGGTAACCAAAGAGGGCGAGAGCGAAGAAGAATTGATTGCTAGGGCTCTTATAGTAGCACAAAAGAGTATTGACCGCCTTGAACTAGAAAACAAACAAAAAGACCAAATCATAGGTGAGTTAAGACCTAAGGCTGATTATGTAGATAAAATTTTACAAAATACATCTTTGATTAAGGTTAGTTCTATCGCTAAGGATTACGGCATGAGTGCTCAAGATATGAATAAATTGCTACATGAGTTAAGAATCCAATATAAACAAGGTGACCAATGGTTACTATATGCAAATATACAAGATAAAGGATATACAAGTTCTGAAACTCATGTTTATAAGAAAAAGGATGGAACTACAGATGTCAATTTACTTACTAAATGGACACAAAAAGGAAGAATGTTCTTGTATGAGGAACTCAAGAGAAATGGTTATTTACCAATGATTGAGAGGGTTTAGATGACAGTTTATGAATTAAAAGAACTATTGCTAGAATTTGATGATGACCAAGAACTAAAAGCAATTGTCAATTTGGATAATGAGTATGTCTTATACATAAAAGGCATAGCTGCCATAGAGGATGACGATAGGGCGTTTTTAATAATTGAGGAAAATTTGGAGCAATTATGAAATTACAAGATATAAAACAGTTTTTAAAGTTTAGACAAAAATTTACTAAAAGAGAATGGCACGAAATAAATGAGGCTGTAAGACTACAAGAAAATAAAAGAGCCGACCAAATAGTGTTGGACGACTCTGATATCTACTCGGTAATTATCAGATTGAATAATTCTAATGTTTTAGAACTCAGTATTGATGAAAAGTTGGAGTTCTTTGAAAAAGTGGGGTCTGAGTTAGATATCTTTAATCAAGAATAATGGTCTAAGCCTTTGGATAAATTTGTTGAATTTGGAAATTGCTTTTCAAATTGTTTGCGTAGATGCTTGAATAGGTCTCTATCACCTGAGATTAAATCTGCATCTGACTCAGAATATTTTTTTAACAAGTAGTACAAAGAAGTAGCTTCGCCTACTGATAATTCAAAATTGCTTTTTTTAGACATTATATCACCTCCTTTAGGTGATTATATCAGATTTATGTAAGGAGAGTTAAAAATTGAACAGATGCAAAAGTCAAGAAAATTTAGTAAAAAAGGCGGCTGACTTGCTTGGTGTTAGCCAGCAAGCTATAAGGATTGGACTTAAGTATGACAAGTGGAATTTTGGTACAAGCTTTGCAATGTCTGGGGATAGTCAAAATCCTATTATTGACGAGTATAGCTTGAAACTAGTGGAAGAAGGAAAGATAAGCCCTTTTAAGGGTGGTTGGAGTTTACCATAAGGAGGAGAAACATGACAGTAAAAAAACTAACATTTCAAGATATTTTTAAACCAAACTATGACAAAAAGATAAGCAGAAAAGCGGAAAGAAGAGATCAAAAAAGGGTCTACAAGGATATGCAAAGGGACTACAGAAAAAGAAACTGGGAACGTATCAGGAAAGCTAGTTTACAGGAGTTTGGAGAATAAAAATAAGCCCAATAGACTAGGGATCTACGGGCTTGGCTAAAAAAGACTTATGTGGATATTATACCACAATTTGAAAGGAAGAAGAAATGAATTGTTACGACTGGGAAGAGTACAGACGCTGTTTGATGGCCACTAAAGAAGATAGATTATTTTCTTTAAGAAAGTGGCTAGAAACTAAACCTAATGAAAAAGAGCGTGATACAAAGATTTTATATATAGATTTGGAGATTGAAAGAAGAGAAAAGATTAGGAGATATTATGAGAATAACATTTACTAAGTGCATATATCAAGACTGTGAGGTGGATGTGCCTTTGAAAGAGTTTCAGGAGCGATTTAACGATAGCAAGGAGGAGGCAATCCTTGAGTATATGTTTAAGGCTAAAAAAATCCATGAATATGTGGAGCTTGATGATATGAAAGTTGGCAGTCTTGATGATGAGGATGAGGAATATCAAAAGGAACAGGATAGGCTATGGGAGATAGATGAAAGAAATCAAAACTCTGACTATTTAGGGGGTCTTATATGACTAATACGATTGTTAATGTAAAAGACCTAAGCCGCGAAGAATGGTTGGAGTATAGGCAACTAGGTATTGGCGGGTCTGATGCTGCGGCTGCTTGTGGGCTTTCTAAGTGGAAGAGTCCTGCACAGCTATATATGGAAAAGACGTCTGAGATTGAGAAAGAGGATGTGGAAAGCGAACACTTAAGGCAGGGGCGTGATTTTGAAGATTATGTTGCCCTAAGATTTACTGAAGAGACTGGCAAGAGGGTACGCCGTGACAATTTTATGATGAGTGATAGTTATTATCCGTTCTTGATTGCTGATATTGACCGTCGTGTGGTTGGTGAGGATGCAATATTGGAGTGCAAGACTACTACGCCTTATAACCGTGATAAGTGGGCGGATGGGCAAATCCCTATTGAGTATGAACTGCAGTGTTTGCATTATATGA
>NZ_JAEUYX010000017.1 GCF_016798225.1 Anaerococcus sp. mt242
TACATTCCGCTTAAAATATTATTAAGTTATTCCGTGTTTATGGGTTCAGCTCATTTATTTGTCAGCTTTTTTAATTTGATTCAATCATCATATTTTTATACCTTATAATATTTTCTATATTTTCTGTGTAATCACGTAAGTTACGAGCATTGCGATATTTTTTACCATTCATAAGCTTAGTATTAGCGTTCATACCCAGGCCAATGACATTTTCTAATTCTTCATTAATAATTATATTGTATCTTTGAGCTGTATTATTTTTTTGATATCCTACATTTTCCAAATTAGAAATAATATTTTTTTGACGGTAGAGATAGTAGGCTTTATAATAATTTTTTTCTGTAAAATCTTTTATGGACTTGCTAATTATCAATGAATCTTCTATGGAACCTTTTTTATTATTTTCCCTGTATTTGCTACCGGATTTTGTAGCCAAAGCGTGAAATGTGATATTATCTGGCTGAAGTTTTTCTAATATCTCAAAGTTTTTCTCAAAATTTTTTGCACTTTCTCCAACAAGTCCAACTATAAAATCCATATTAATTATAAATCCTAATTCTCGAGCTTTTTCATACATTTTTAGAAAATGATTGTAATCATAAGCGCGTCCTACAGATTTTATTATTTCTTTATTAAATGTCTGTGGATTTAGAGAAATACCTGTAACTCCATAATTGTTAAGTAGCTTAAGTTTTTTCTCATCAAGTGTGTCTTCTCTACCAGCTTCAAAGATATACTCAAATGAGAAAAATCTCTCATTTATCTTATCTAATAATTTTTCAAAGTCATAGTGGGATAGGTCTGATGGTGTTCCACCTCCTACATAAATTGAATCAAGATCTGTAGGTAAATCTATCATATCAATTTCATGACATAAAGTATCGATATAAGTCGACCTATCATGGTCAAGACCAATTAGTGTAGGATAAGAACAATAATCACATCTACTAGGGCAAAAGGGAATATTTATATATAAATTGAAATCATCTTTATTAAATCTCATTTTATCTTGTTCATTTTTGATATCTACTAGTAAATTAAGTTTCTCAACTGAAAGAAAGTATTTTTCTTTTATCTGATCTGGACTTTGCTTTTGCAAAAGCTTGGATGGTTTTGATCCAGTAAGCATTCCCCAAGGGGATTTGTAGCTAGTTTTTTTTACTAATATGTTATACAAAGTAGATTTAAGCTGATAATTATCTTTATAATCATAATTCTTTTTATTAAAAATCACTTTATTTTCTAATATTAAAATATCACCTTCATCGGCAAATATTATTTCGCTATCATCGTAAAATATATTTAAAATATCATATACACTTTTTCTTTTGTTTTCATTTTCCAAGTAAATTTTCATGGTACAATTATACCTTTTACAATAAAAAAACCTTAAATTTTACTGTAATTTAAGGTTAAATTTAAGTTTATTTTAAAAATTCATAAGCCCAATTTTTATCTACTTTTTCAGCATTTTCCGCATCAAATAATCCATCGTACTGGCTAATTATTTTATTATATACTTCTCTTACAAAACTTAGGGTATATTCCTTACCATCAGTGGTTTTTATTAAATATGTGTTTCCATCTACTAATCTAAATGAAATCACATCATCATGGTCAAATGCTAGTTCATTGCTTTCTAGTAAGATGTATTTCATGATCTCTACTGCCTTATCTGACAAGTAATTTTCAAAAATAACAATTTTTTCGCGAAGTTCTTCAATATCACTTGTCATCCTTGTAAGATACTTTTCTTGCTCTTCTTTGTGAAATCTATCTAGTAGGCTAAGACTTGATTTAAAGGCAAGTCTTGCTTTTTTATCCACAAATTGTGGGTCATTTACAAGCATAAATTTGATTTCATCATCAGTATAAGCAAATCTGTAATTTAAAATAAACTCGTGATTGCAATTTGGACAATGTTGGATAGCAAATTGATTTGCCAATATTAGTTCTCTATCATTTGTTGCAGAAAAAACTGCTGTATTCATTTCGTTTTCAAAAGAATGGCCACAAGCCGGGCAAGTTATTCCAAATATTTTTTCTCTAGTTTGCATAATCCACCTAAAATTCTATAATATTGATGCCAAGCTCAGAATTAGCTTGTTTTTCTAATTTACCATCTATTAAGTCTACAAAAATTTCTGCTGTAAAAGAGCAAGTGGCCTCTCCCAAATGACCGCCAATTACTTTTGATCCTTCTCCTGCACAAGTAATGTGGGTGTGTACAATTGGTTTTTGATCAAATATTGTAATATTACCAATAAGGGAAGTAATTTCTAGATCTTCATTATAGATATCCCATTCATAATCATCTTTTCCCGGGTGCAAGACTCCGATTTTTAATTCATTTACTGCACCTATACCTTGAAAATGAGCTCCTGTAATATTTTCTTCATTGGCTAGTTTTTCAAGTGATTCTATAATCTTATCACCTTTTTTTAATCTAAGTACTATTTTGTTATCAAATCTCTTATAATCCATAAAGTCACCTCTTAGGAAAATAGATACCCAATAATGAGCTAACTATTCAAATTTGACTGCTTTTAAGAGAGGGATCGCAATTATGGATGCAAATATTACTGATATAAGACCATTGAGCAAAGATACACCAGCTTTTTGGGCAAGTTCTACCATAGATGCTTCAAAAGTTAGATTCAATATATAATAATTTTTTATAAAAGTTTTGCCTAGATACAAGATAATATAAGTTAGTTGACCCAAGATAGATGCAAGGATAAGTCTTGTCTTATTCTCTCTATCACATCCTTTATTAAATATATATCCAGCCACCGCTGCCATAGCAAATTTGTTTATAAAAGTTGTTGGTGCAGATGTAAAATATACTGGATCAAAAAGATCAAACAAAGTTGGACCTATACCTGCAGCAAGTCCACCATAAAGAGGTCCTAAAATAATTCCAGAAAGTAAGCAAAAAACATTTCCTAGATGAAAACGGGTATTGCCAAATGGAGTTACAAAAGGGATTTGTAAGTAATTTGAAACAAAAGTAAGTGCTGCAAAAAGTCCTACGTATGTAAGTTTTTTTGTTGTTAAATTTTTCATAAATCCTCCTAATTAAATAGTATATCATATATATATCAAGTAAAATAAAAATGAGGTGATATAATGAGTAAAAATTTAGGTCCAATACATTTTATGATGTATGACAAAATAAAATTTCAAGATAAGATAACAAATTACTTACTAGATGGCAATACAAGTGAGGTTGATAAAATAAATAAACCAGTATCAACTGAGCCACTAGAAGATCTTATCGATCAAGACAACATCCACGGATGGCTTGATTCAAAAATTGATGTAGTAGAAAATAGGCTAAACTATGCCTTAAATCATAGTGAAAATACAAAAGAAAAAATGTATGCATTTGGTAAGGAAAATGCAAAAGGCAAAGATTTTTCTGATTTTAACGGAGTATTTACAGATTTAAATATGCTCTTACTGGATGGTATGCCTTGTGATAGGGGTATGTCTGCCCAAATCGATGAAAAAGGAGATTTATATCTGATTACAAATAATAATCTTCATAGCAAATATGAAAACCAAGATATAAATCCAGAAGATTCAAAGAACAATGTTTGTGCCGGTGGCCACGATCATGATCATCACGAGAGCTTTGAAGTTTCTAGCAATGATGATATAAATTTAAAAAGCGAAAATTCTTCATATCATGATTATCGTTATGAGTTTTTAAAAGGATATTTTGCTGATAGCCCATATGATGTAGAGATGGTAAATGGCATAAACTATCGTATTTATCCTAAAAATTAATTTGTCGGTACAAGATGAAAAATGATTTTAACAAAAAGAAAAAATTAATATTCAGAATACTGACAGATTCTATAATTGTGGGGGCTTTCGCTGGCCTTTTTTCAGTACTTTATAGATTTATAATTTCAAAGATGGATACTTACAGAAAAGTTTTATATAGTAACTTTGATTTTAAATCTTTGCTTATTTTAATAATTATGGCTGTAATAATTTCATTTATTATAAACAGATTATTAAAATGGGCTCCTCTATCCGGGGGAAGTGGTATCCCTCAAATCCGTGGAGAAATCTTAGGAAAATTTAAAATGAATGAGTGGCCAACTATGATATCAAAAATTGTAGGTGGTAGCCTTGGAAATCTCATGGGATTTTCACTTGGTAGAGAGGGTCCTTCTATACAAATGGGTGGCGCAAGCGCAAAGTTTGTAGGCAAGATTTTAAAAAGACCACCAGATGAAATAAAATATATGATTACAGCTGGTGCAGCTGCTGGACTTGCCGCAGCATTTAATGCACCTATGGCAGGTTGTATTTTTGCTATAGAAGAGCTACATAAATCATATTCAAAATTTGTTCTTCTCCCAGCATTTATAGCATCTATCATTGCAAATTATATTTCTTTTTTAATAATGGGTCCCGAATCATCTTTTAGCTTTGCAATTATAAAATCTCTTCCAATGAAGCTTATATGGATTGCAATATTAGTTGGTATTCTAACTGGAATAGTTGGCGGATTTTATAATGTGATGATAATAAAATTTCAAGACTTATTTAAGAAAATTAATTCAGATATTTTAAAATATGCCCTACTAATGGGTGTTACAATTATAATTGGATTTTCATTTTTTGAAATAACAGGTGGCGGGCATGCTCTTTTAGAAGAAATGGCCTACACTAGATTTCCTATAAAATATTTATTGGCAATACTCGTAATAAAATTATTTTATACAACTTTTTGCTATGGTTCAGGAGTCCAAGGCGGTATTTTCCTACCAGTACTTGTCATTGGAGGATCATGTGGTGCTTTAATTTTTTCAATGCTTGAAAATGGTATAAATTTAGACCAATATTATATAAACTTTATAATATTGGGCATGTCTGGTATCTTAGCATCAGTTGTCAGAAGTCCAATTTTATCTGTAATCTTAGTTTCTGAGATGATATCAAGCTTCCAACATTTATTATCTATAGCTGTAGTTGTTATTGTTTCTTACTATGTAGCTGAAATATTAAAAATTGATCCAATTTATGACACACTTTTTGAAAGACAGTTAAAAGATAAAAACTTATTAGTAGCCCAAGAAAGAGATTTATCTAATTACTCAATCCTTGAGTACACAATAGTTGATGGCCTTGAAGTAATAGATAAAAAGCTAAAAGAAATAAAATTCCCAAGACATATCTTAATAATGTCTATAGAACGCGATAATCATGAATTTGTTCCAAATGCAGAGGATAAAATTTTATTAGGTGATAAAATCACTGTGCTAATAGATGCAAAAGATTCTCTAGAAATAGATAAGTATTTAAAACGAGAATAAAATTAAACAAAAAAATAAAAGCGAGGATTTTTCCCCGCTTTTAATAATTTTATCTACCATTTGCTTTTAAAATGGCATTGGCTCTGCTGATAATTGTATTTTGTTTTTCAATTAATTGATTTAAGGCAGGACCATTTTTTTCAGCTAATTGTGGCATAGTGTCCATTAAAATTTTTGCTCCAGCTATGGTCTCCTCTGCTTGATCAATTGCATTTTGTAGTTTATCTAGCTGTTGTTCTGAAATATTAGAAATAGGATCTTGTATTTCTATTTCTTCCTCTACTGGTTTTTCAACTTCAGTAGTTGTTTCAATAATTTCTTCTACTGCTTCATTAATTTCTTGATCACGGTTTGAAATATCTTCATCTATTTCTTCGATAGTTTCTACTGCTTTTACAGGGCTTGTTCCTATTGCAGAAATATCATTTTCTCCTACCATGCCATTATTGTTTCTATCATCCATAAATGCATATAAATAATTTTGCCCCTTTACAATTGGTAATCTATATTTACCGTGGGCTTTTACTTCTTTAAGAGTTATTTGAGTGTTATTGTTGGTATTAATAGTATCTATTTCGCTTCTTTGATCCGCTGATAGATTCAAGTAAGCTTGTCTTGTTCTTCTTGACCTATAAAAACCTGAATTTGTATTAATGTTATCTGCAGAAGCGGAACTTGCGAGTCCTCCAAATAATATTGAGGCTGATAATGCTGATACTAATAATTTTTTGTATTTCATAATTACTCCTTTAAAATTATTATCTTTAATAGATATTTTCTCATAATTTAATAAAAAACACAATTTATCTACAAAAAAAGACAGAATTTCTTCTGTCCTTTGCTTTTATTTATAATTAGCTAATATTTTTTCTGCTCTATCAATCAATTTTTGAGAACTTTCTATTAATGCATTCAGTTTATCTCCATTTTTTTCGACAAATTGTGGCATAGTTCTCATTAAAAGTTTTGCTCCAGCTATAGTTTCTTTTGAATTTGTAACTGTGTTTCTTAATTTTTGGATGCTTTCTGGAGAAAGTTCATCTAATTTTACTGGATTTGCTGTTTTGTTTTCGACTTTTGGTGCATCTGCTATATCTCCAGCATATATATTATAATTTCCTACAATATTTACTGAGTTTTCATTTACATTTGAAATATTAAAGTCAAATACTCCTACCCCGTAATTCCATTTGCTATTTGTATTTAATGCCGCATAGCCAATGTGTTTTAATTCTGGGTCTAGAATGATGTGTAAGTGTCCATTATCAGAATTTGATACCCCTTTTGATTCTTTCAATAATTGGTATTCTGATTTGTTATTTTTTATTTTTGATGGCTCAAATGCCCATTGACCAAAAGATTTTTTTGGGTCTTCTTTTTGGGTACTTGAAGCTAGGATTTCTGCACTCGCATAGATTCCGCTTTTTGTTATAGCGGTGCTATTATCTGATCCGTCTGGTCTATTATGAGAAAGTCCAGTAATGGTTTGTTCGTAAGCTCTTTGTATAGCAATTCTTTCTAGATTATTTGACCAAGTAAGTCCATTTACATAGGCTTCTTTGCTAGAAAATCCATTTACTTTTGCTACATCTTGAAGACGCTCACCATTTTTGTTTGATCCTTCTAGGGTATATAAAATATTTTCATCCCATAATCTGGATCTTATGGCACGTATTTCAGATAAAACTTCATTTTTTAAAGCTTCATCTTGTTTTAGGCTAAAAGTCTCTTCACTAAAAGCAACTTTTCCAGTATCTACACCAAGATCAAGTCTTGATTCTGCTGCAAATGCAGGATTTGCACCCAATAGAACAAATGATAGGGCAAGAGAAAGGGCTAATTTTTTATAACTTTTCATATTTATCTCCTAATATAATATATTACATATACATTATACACTAGTTTTTTTGCAAGATTCATATGAAAATTCATTTTTATTTAAGTACTAATCATTAATATTATAAAATCCTTTTTTGTAGGCATTAAGAGCTCTAGCGTTTACAAATAGTGTCATAGCAAGCATTATTATAATCATAATTGCATAGGCTATAAATATATTTGCGGCAAATATCTGGGTCAAAAATACCCCCAGACCCACCATTAGAGCTACAATAATTAGGCTTAAAAAATAATATAGTATATTTATCACTCCGCCCTTGCTGAGCTCTTCAGGCTTATTCCAATTTGTAATAATTTTTTTGCTACCCAAGCTAAGACCAAAAGCACTTGCTAAAACCGATCCTAGGCTAAGTCCTAGGAAAAACAGGATAGCATTTGAAATTCCAAATCTAACAAAATATAGAAATATTAAGCTCAGCAAAATATTAAAAATACTAAAGGCAAAAAAGCCTGCAAATAATCTTGCGAAATAATGTTTTTTAGGGTCAATCGGCAGGGTTTGGAATAGGTAAAAACTTGTATGTTCACGGGAGAGAGCGGTGGATGTAATATTTGAATTGCACCAAATTAGTAGGCCCAATAAAAATCCAATCACTAAAACCCAAAATCTAATTTCAGGATCAAAAAAAGCCATACTACCCAAATCAGCACTTATTTGTTTACCCATCCTAGCTCCCATAAATCCAAATATAATTAGCATTGGTATGCCGCCAGCTATAAAAACTACATTTGAAAATAGATTTTTTATATCTCTTTTAAATATAGCCCAAACTTGGGATTTTTGATTGAAATTTATGTTTTTCTTAGCTTGTTTTTTATCAGTTTTTTGGGTGGTTTTCTCTTCTAAGCTCTTATAATAATTTTTATCAGCAAACTTGTAGGATAAATATAAAATCAAAGCTGAAATAGCAAATAAAACTAAGCTAAAAATCACTTTGTTTTTCAAATCACCACCTACAGCAAGCCCAAAAAATTTGGCATTAAAAAATACGTCCTTAAGTCCTAAAAAGTTTTCAAAAATCTTATTAATTTGCCCCAGGTTTTGGCCAATTTGATTTTCTTCCCTAATTAATGGCAGGGCATAGGCAAGGCCAATTACTGAAAAAAGTAGGATATAGCCGAGGGTTTTAAATAATTTTCTGTGCCTATTTATGCTTGTAAAACGCATTAGCAAAAGTATTACAAATGTAATTAAAGAATATACTATCAAAATTAGGCTTATAAAATTTATTAACCCAAAGACCAATACACTTATATCAAAACCCTTGTGTATTGTGTAAATTACAAGACTTATTATAAAAAATAATATGAAATCTACATAGGAAATTACATTGCCTATGATTTTTCCAATAAAAAGTTCCCCCTGGCTAATGGGCATGGTCTTATAAACTTCTGTTTTTTTATCTGAAAAAAAGTTGGAAATGATAGTTGGTATATAAAATATCACTATCATAAGACTCATTATTATGCCAAAATAAGTAAAATAATGCACATCGCCATTTTCTCTTCCAAGAAAAGTCATCCCCACCATATTCATAATCATATAAACCATGTAGGATAAAAATATGTAAGTAAAGATGAAGTAAATGATTCTTAAAAAATAATTCTCTGGTAAGTTTGCTGCTTTTTTTCTTTTCATATATGGGAAAAATGCTTCCCAAAGAGAGTATTTTGCAATAGTTTTGATATTATTCATCAGTAAGCTCCAAGAAAACTGCTTCTAGATTTTCCTTATGATTTGATTGAGATTTGATCTCATCAAAACTACCCATGGCAATAATCTTGCCCCTATTTATAATTGCAATCCTATCGCAAAGTTCTTGGGCAACACTCATAACGTGAGTTGAGAAAAATACTGCCTTGCCATTTGCTGCACGTTGTTTTAAAATTTGTTTTAGATTGTAAGCAGATTTTGCATCAAGACCTACCATTGGCTCATCTAAAATTAAAACTTCTGGATCATTTATCAAAGCACCAATTAGGGCTAGCCTTTGGGCCATACCATGGGAATAAGTTTCGATTTGATCGGACATTGCATCCTTTATGTCAAAAAATTCTAAATAATAATCAAGTCTTTGCTTGCGAGTAGCTTCATCTATCCCATAGATGTCTGCCAGAAAATTTATGTATTCATATCCCGAATAAGATTCAAAAAGTTCAGGGTTATCCGGAACATAAGAAAATTGTTTTTTGTAGGCAATTTGGTCATCTTTTATATCTATACCATTTATAGTAATTTCACCACTTGTTGGAGTATTTATACCAACTATGGCCTTGATGGTTGATGATTTGCCTGCACCATTTGGTCCTAAAAAACCAAATATTTCCCCATCCCTTACTTCAAAATTAATATTATCTACTGCAGTTTTTCCAGTTTTGTATCTTTTTGTAAAATCTTTTACTTCAATCATTACTACCTCCGTTTCAATGAGTATATCATATCAGAAACGAACAAATAAAATATACTTTATATATTTTTTATTTACAACTAAAACCCAGTCCATATTTGGACTGAGCTTTTAATTATTATTTAATCTTTTAAATCAGGCCTTTGCCTTTTAAAATAGCTTCAGCTTTTTTGATAACTTCTTTTTGTTTCTTGACTAATTCAGTAATTTTTACGCTGTTTTCACTAGAAAGATTTGGCATAGTTTCTTTGAGTATTTCTGCACCCTTTATTGTTTCTTGAGCATTTAAATACGAGATTTTCAATTTCTCTAGCATATCTTTTTGTGAATTATCTTTATCATTTTTATAATTTTTATCACCTATTGATAATGTGTATGGACCTACTAGATTTGTAATTTGATTGCTGCTTGAATCCATCTTTGAATTCATATCATAAGACAATTCCACTACTTCATAGAGGGTGTTTGTTTCTTCATCTGCTAGTTGAGCATAACCAATGTATTTTATTCCTGGATTTAGTAGAGTGTGTAACTCAAAACTTTCAGGAGTTAATTTCCCATTTGCTGCAAGTAATTTATCATATTGGCTTTGACCTGTTTGATCATTCGCAAATGACCATTGACTTGAAGCCTTCATCTTATTACCATTAAGATTTGTTTTAGAGACAATCTCAACATCTGAGTGGATACCATTTATTGTTGCTGATTTAAAATTAGATCCATCTGGTCTAGTATCTGATGAATCACTGTATTTTTGTTCAAAAGCCCTTTGAATTGCTATTTTTTCTAAATCAGTTCTCCATTTTAGCCCAAATGCATAGTCTTTCATTGTTGTATATCCAGATTTTTCTGCTGATTCTCTCAAATTATTGCTTTCACTTTTTGTTCCATCTGGACTTACACTAACGTAAGGGATGTTTGAATCCCAAAGCTTAGAACGGATATCTCTAATCTCATTAAGGAAATATTCAATTTCATCTTGGCTTTGTTTTAAGTTTACAGTTTCTTCGATGTATTTACCTTTGCCCTTATCAACCCCCAAATCGATGATTTGGCTAGCCTGGCTTTCTTCTTTTGCATAGCTATTTACTGGATTGACTAGGCTTGCTTGCCCTAAAAATGAAAATGATAAAGCAAGAGTTAGTGCTGCCATTTTTTTAATATTTTTCATGATTTTCTCCTTTATTATAGCTGCTTTTATGGCGATTTTTACTTAAAACTACTAACATCTTCTTTATCCTTATACCCCAAGAAAGTGATTTTATTCGATTTTTATATAAAAAAACTCCCAAATCTGGGAGCTAGTTAAATTTATAAATTATTCTTATTTTTGTATTTTTCTCTAAAGGCAAAGTCTGACCAGTTTACCAAGATTGCAGAAATTACTCCAATCATAGTGTCAAAAGTCCTATTGAAAGCAAAAAGAAAAGGTAAATTTGCTTCCTTACCGTGGTTAATTGTTATTGATAAAAATACTATGGCCATTATAGAAATTGCTTTTGGCTTATTGGCCATAGACATTATCCAAATTATTATTGATGATAAAAAACTAATTAAAATCAGCTCAAAAGCCTTTGGTAAAGTATTTGCCGGTACTATCAAAAGGTAGATCAGCCCACAAAGACCTCCAAGCATGGTTCCAATTATCCTATTTTTACCTATATCTCTACTTCCCTCTACATCTGATTTTAAACAAATAATTGCAGCAATTGCACTATAAAAAGGCAAACCCTCACCTGGTCTATAGGAAGAGATTAGCATAGCAAGGGTCACTGCAAAAAAAGTTTTAATTATCCTAAGTCCTGGAGCTTTTATTTTCATAGGCTGCCTAGAAGAAAATCATAAAAGGCTTCTTCATTTACCCTAGTTACCCTATAATTTTTCTTTCTGCTATTACTCCTATAAAGACTACCCACTTCTCCTTCAAGGTCGCTGGTGATAACACCAAAACCTGATTCTTCAAAGATGAAGGCTTCTGGAGCCTGGGTTAGGTATAAAAGCAGTGGCGCTTTTAAAAGTCTATTTTCTAAAGGTTTGTTCTTAAATTCATCTAAAATAGTGTCTAGATTTTTATCTTTACCATAAAGTTTAGCAATCATCTCATCTGAAAGAAGTGGATCATTTGCAATCTCAAATGGCAATAAAAATAAATCTATACTTGAATTCAATATTTTATCAACAGCTTCAGGATCGTCCATAAAATTTCCTGAGACCCTGCCATCAGTTTCCCCACCTAAAATAAAAATATGGGAAATATAATCTTCAATTTCCGGAGCCTCATCAAGGGCCTTGGCAATATTTGTTAGTCTACCGGTTGTAATTATATCAAGTCTGCCACAGTCCTCTGCCTTATCAATTATATTTTCATAGGCTGGCATAGTTTCTATATAATCTTTGCTAGTTGTAAAAATTTCCTTATCCAAATGATGGTAATCTCTAAAAGGTTTGCCAGCAGCAACTGGTAAAAATAGACCTTCTTCAGTTGAAAGTCCTACAATATTTTCTGCTGCTAAAACTGGATTCATCTCACCATCAGCTGTAGACATGCCAAGGATTTCAAAATCATAAGATTTAAAGGCCATATAAGTCATAAGAGCCTCATCTTTTGCAAAATTTGTATCTATATATAAAAAAGGTTTTTCGTATTCCATAATTCCTCACTTTTTTTTACTATACTAAGACCAAAGCATTTTACCATTTTCTTTATATATTATTTATTTTTTAACCAATCGGGTAAGGTACTTAGAAGATAAATTAAATAATATAGGAAAGGGGAATATATGCAAATGCTAAAGGTTGCCTTGTGGCAATATATAGAAAAACCAACAAAAACTTCCGATTATGTGAGAACTGTATTTTCTTGGATAATAGTTATAGTATTTATAGGATTATTTAATGTCTTCTTTGACAAATTAAACTTAAATACATATATTACAATATTTTTAAGGATCCTATCTATAATAGTACTTCCTTATGTATTTCCAGCCTTACATATATCCACTTTGGAAAAAAGATCTTTAAGTGGAATTTTGTTTAGATTTAATAGTATTATAGGAACAATAATTGCTCCAATATATGTGTATAAATACATATCTAAGACTAAATAAGCTCATAAAAAACACCACAGGATAAATTTTCTGTGGTGCTATTTACTTTCATTTTTAGAGCTTACTATTATATCTATTAGATATATAAGGGCAAATCCTAGCATAAAGTATCTATAGTACTTGTATGAATCTTCTACTAAAAATTCAAATGATACATATATAGCTAGATAAACTAAGGAAACTATCAACATTATTTTACGATTTTTATCCATTTTTACCCTTTTTTTATAAAAAAAAGATGCGAATTATCTCGCATCTTTTTTAGTTTTCAGCATCTGAATATTCTTTAAGTTTTCCTAGGGCTTGGTTTTCTATTTGTCTTATACGCTCTCTAGATAAGTCATAGATAGATCCAATTTCCTCTAGGGTTTTTGGTTTTTCGTTATCTAGGCCGTAGCGGTAGATGATTATTTGTCTCTCGCGTTCTGTAAGCTGTTCTAGGGCTTGCATGAGGAAATTTTCCATATCACGCTCTAAAATAAGCATATCTACTGGTGTTGATTCATCGCCTACCATATCCATCAGCTCATCTCCTGTGGAGTCTTCGCTATCTAAATTTATATTAAGAGATGTAGAATTTACTTGGTTGCGGTTGATTAAAAACAAATCATCTGCTTGTTTTTTATCTATACCTTCTTTTTCCAAAATTTTATAAATTTCTTCATCACTTGCTTCTGGGTTTGCCTTTAGAATTTGTTTTAATTTGTTAAGTTTCAAATATTTTCCAGCTGGGATACGGATTGTGTGCCCTTCTTTGTTTATAGCTTTTCTTATGGCCTTATCAATCCATTTGTAGGCATAGGTTGTAAATTTGTAGCCTAGGGTTAGGTCAAATTTTTCTGCTGCACGAATCATACCAAGCATTCCTGATTGAACTAAATCTTCTAAGTCCAAGTCATTGCCATGAGACCTATAAAAATATGAGGCCCTGCTTCTTACTAGACCTTGGTTTTTTTCTACCAAGGCTGCAAGTGCATTTTGATTGCCTTTTTGAAATTGTTCTACAATTTCTTCGTTAGTTAAATCTGACATCTTCATCATATCGCTACGAGTAATTGGTGTGATGGCTGTGGACTCGCTTCTTTTTATTTTTGGCTCATCCTCATCATCATCTTCATCAATATCATCGATTTCTTCGATGTCATCTTTTTCTTCATAGTCTTCATCTTCTAAGATCTCTTCATCCTCGATGAAGTCAATTAATTCTTCTTTTTCCTCATCGGTTAGTTCTTCTAGGACATTTGCAATTTCTTCCTTGCCCATATCCTGGGCATTGAAGTAAGAGCGTATCCTTTCAACTACCCTTTCATCTTTTAAATTTATTTTATCCATATGTCACCCTTATTTTGAATTTATTTTACCTTGTGTTTTTATTTTTTATCCAGATTATTTTTTATCTGGTCAATTTTTTCTATCATTTCTTTGGATAAGGGAAATGAATCGAAATTTCTATTAAAATCTTGTTTTTTTCTTCGATTTATTTTTCGTCTATTGTTATATATTTCTGACTTAAGCTCTGTTGATGTCATCCTAACAGCACCTTTGTTTGATGCTAGGATTTGGATTTGCCCATCATCTGTGACAACTTTTAGATTGTGCTTTTGAGATATTTTTAGAATTTGCTTTTCAATATAGGTATCTGCGGTTTGAAATCTTTTTGTATAGACAATCTTCATACCAAATTTTTCAGATATTGTCTCCTTGGGCCTATCTAGATTGTAGGCATCAAATACGATTATAATTTCTTCGCCTGACATTGACTTATATTCGGCAAGCTCATCGATTAATTTTTCTCTGGCAGATTCTAGGGATGATTTTGAAATATCAGATAGATTTGGCCATGCATTTATTACATTATAACCATCAATTATGGTGATATTTCTCCTATTTAAAGCCATTTTGCCTTAAAACCTCATACATGCTTAAAGCTGATGCTACTGATGCATTTAGAGAATTTACTTTTCCAAGCATAGGGATTTTTACTAGGAGATCGCAATTTTCTCTTACAAGTCTGCTAAGTCCATCTCCTTCATTGCCTACAACTAGGGCAACTTTGCCAGATAGATTTGTATCGGCAATGGTTTCTTTAGCTTCACCAGCTAGTCCATAGATCCAAAATCCATTTTCTTTTAAGCTTATCATAGTTTGGTTTAAATTTGTTACCATGACTACTTTTATATTATTTATAGCACCCGCACTTGTTTTATAAACTGTTGGGTTTACCTTAGCTGAGCGGTGTTCTGGGATAATAACTCCATCAAAACCAAAGCTTTCTGCAGAACGAATTATAGCTCCCAGATTGTGTGGGTCTTCGACTTTATCTAAAAGTATGAGTCTATTTGCATTATTTAAATCTTCTAGGCTCGCGTACTTATATTCATCCACCTCGATCATGACACCTTGGTGGTTCATATCAACATTTTCAAAAAAAGTCTTGTCAACGTATTTGATAGGCACATTGTTTTTAGAAAGCTTATCAACAATTTTGCCTACTATCGGAGTTTTTTGATCCATAATGTAGGCCTTATGAATTGTAAGTCCTGCATCAATTGTTTCTAAAACTGGTTTTCTGCCATAAATCTTATCCATTAGATTAGCTCCCATTTTACACCCTCGCGGGTATCTTTGATTGCTACTCCCATTTCTTTTAATTGATCACGGATGGCATCTGCTTTTGCGAAGTCTTTTTCTTTTTTGGCAGCATTTCTTTGCTCAATAAAATCTAAAATTTTTGCCTCATCTACTTCTGCATTTACCTTTTGGCGGTTTTCTATACCTAAAACTTCTTCTAGTTCTAAAATCTTGTCTAATACAGATTTTATTAATTTTTTGCTATTTTCAGATGAAACTTTTGTATTTGCAAATTTTACTAATTCAAATAAAACTGTAATGGCATCTGCTGTGTTTAAGTCATCATCCATTACTTCAATAAATTTATTTTCAAAATCTATAAGTTCATTTAATAGATTTTGCTCATCATCAAACAATTCATTTTCACTAGCATTTTCTACTAAATCTTCTAGTCTAAAGACAGCATTATTTATTCTATCTAAGGAATTTTTGGCACCTTCTATGATTTCACGAGTAAAATTGATTGGCTGACGGTAATTGGTTGTAAGTAGCCAGAAACGAATCACCATTAAATCATATTCTTTTTTAATATCGTGAAGGGTAAAGAAGTTTCCAAGTGACTTACTCATTTTTGTACCGTCTACTTGGATCATGCCATTATGCATCCAATAATTTGCAAAAGTTTTTTCGTTTAATGTTTCTGATTGGGCGATTTCGTTTTCGTGGTGAGGAAATTCTAAGTCTTCTCCACCAGCATGAATGTCGATTGTTTCTCCCAATATTTTTTTATTCATAGTTGAGCATTCTATATGCCAACCTGGACGACCAGCTCCCCAAGGAGAATCCCAAGAAACTTCGCCGTCAATCTTTGTTTTTTTCCAAAGGGCAAAGTCTACTGGACTTTCTTTTTTGCTAGCTTCTTTATTATCTAATCTATTGCTTGCTCCGTGAACTAAGTCTTCTACATTTTTTCCAGAAAGTTTGCCATAATTATTTGCTTTTTCTACTCTAAAGTACACATCTCCATCTGCTTCGTAAGCCGCGCCTTTTTTGATAAGTTCACTTACAAATTCGATTATATCATCCATCACTTCTGTAGCGCGTGGATGAATTGTGTTTGCTTCATCTAAGTTTAAATCATTGGCATCTTCCATAAATGCAGCTATATATCTATCTGTAACTTCTTTTGTAGAGATATTTTCTTCGATTGATTTTTTGATAATTTTATCATCAACATCTGTAAAGTTTACTACATAAGTAATGTCATAGCCGCGATATCTTACATATCTTCTAAAGGTATCAAATACTACTAAAGGTCTTGCATTTCCAATATGCATATAATCATAAACAGTGGGCCCACAGACATACATTTTGATTTTGTTTTTTTCTATTGGTACAAATTCTTCTGTTTTTCTTGTGAGCGTGTTATGAATTTTCATTTAAAAATTTTCCTTTACGTAATTTAATCTTTCTGCTATTTTTTCTTTGCCCATTAAAATCATTACATTTGATAAATCTGGGCCGTGTACTGATCCTGTGATAGCTGCTCTAATTGGGAACCATAGGTTTTTACCCTTGATGCCTGTTTCTTTTTGTAGAGTTTTCATAATTGATTTTGCAAAGTCAGCGTCAATTTCGTCTACTTCAGCTAATTTTTCTAAATAAGCATCTACTAATTTTTTGCTATCTTCTTCTTTTAATACTTCGATAGCTTCTTCTTGCCAATCCATTTCATTATCTGCTAGGAAATAATTTTGTGATAATTTTGGTGCATCAGAGAATTTATCAATTGCTGATTGCCATGTTTCTGCAAGGAGTTTTAAGTTTTCTTCTGGGTAATTTTCATCAATTAGTCCAGAATTTTCCATAAACGGTTTGATTTTTTCAGCTAATTCTTCTACTGAAAGGTCACGAACATAGTGTCCATTTACCCAGTCTAGTTTTCTTTTATCAAAAACAGCACCAGTTTTATTTACCCTATCAAAGTCAAATTGTTTTGCTAATTCTTCCATAGTAAAGATTTCTTCTTCACTATCTGGTGACCAACCTAATAAGCTTAGGAAATTTATTAGTCCTTCTGGTGTGTATCCTTCTTCTATAAAGTCTTCTACCATTCCATCGCCATTACGTTTTGAGTATTTTTTATGATCTTCGTTTAATACAGTTGGTAGGTGGATGTATTCTGGTGCATCCCAACCAAATGCTTCGTATAGGTAAACGTGTTTTGGAGTTGATGAGATCCATTCATCACCACGTACTACGTGAGTGATTTTCATTGCATTATCATCTACAACTACTGCAAAGTGATATGTTGGATAGCCATCACGTTTTATAAGGACTTGGTCATCCATATCGTCAGTATTAAATGTAATTTTTCCTTTAATTCTATCTTCAAAGGAAATATCACGATTTTTTGGTAGTTTTAGTCTTACTGTATACTCTTCACCATTTGCTACTCTTTGTTTTGCTTCTTCTAGTGGAATAGATCTACAAAGTCCATCATATTTTGGTGTAAGACCATCAGCTTTTTGTTGGTCACGTACTTTATCTATTCTTTCTTGAGAGCAGAAGCAGTAGTAAGCCTTGTCTTCTTCTATTAATTTATCGATATATTCGTTATAGATGCCTGCTTTTACCCTGTCAGATTGGATGTATGGGCCGTATTCACCTTTTTCAGTAACTTTGCCATTTTCATCAAGCATAACACCTTCATCGATTTCGACACCTGACCAGTCAAGCGCTTTAAGTAAGTTTTCTAAAGCTCCTTCTACAAATCTAGTTCTATCGGTATCTTCTATTCTTAAAATCATTGTTCCATCTGTATGTCTTGCATATAAATAGTTAAATAATGCAGTTCTAAGTCCACCGATGTGTAAATAACCGGTTGGAGATGGAGCAAATCTTACTCTAACATCACTCATGTTAACTCCTTCTTTTCTCAAAATTTATAAATTTTTCTTATATATTTTAGATAATGAAAGGGAGTGCATAACACTCCCTTCCCTACTTAACTTATTTAAGTATAACACGGTATACTCTAAAAATCAACTTTGTCAATAAGTTTTTTTGATTTAACTCATATTCTATTGTCTATTTTATTTTCTGTGTTATCCCAAGCTGTTATTTCATCTAAGTATGGGGAAAGTTCCTTGATAGCTGATGGATTAAAAACAGGATCTTTGCCAGATTTTAATTGCTTCATATAATCATAATAACAAGCAACAGCTACTTTTCCAATAATCATTAAAATTATTAGATTTATAATAGCCATTATCCCCATAAAAATATCGCCTGTATTCCAAACCACAGAAAAATCTCCAATTGCCCCTAAAAATACAAATATCAATACCAAAATCCTGTAAATTGCAAGACCAGTATTTCCAAGACCCATTGCTAAAATATTATTTTCCCCATAATAATA
This sequence comes from Anaerococcus sp. mt242, assembly GCF_016798225.1. Taxonomy (GTDB): domain Bacteria; phylum Bacillota; class Clostridia; order Tissierellales; family Peptoniphilaceae; genus Anaerococcus. The sequence continues at coordinate 18,740 of NZ_JAEUYX010000017.1, forward strand.
GTTTCCTATGATTGAAGAGAAGGCAAACATTAAAACACAAATGGTTAAAAAATGTTGGACCCAAGGTCCTATTTCTGTTGCAAGGGCTGCTTGAGTAATATCAAGCCCCTTTAAATTTGGATTTAAATAAATTTCTTCTCCGCCAATGATAATAACAAAGGCAGTGGCAGAACAAACTAAAATTGTATCTAAATATACACCAAGCGCTTGAATTAATCCTTGCTTAGCTGGATGAGAAACATCTGCAACCGAAGATGCATTTGGCACAGCTCCCATACCAGCTTCATTTGAAAAAAGTCCTCTTTTTACACCATTTAAAATTGCAGTCCCAAAAAGTCCACCAAGTCCTGCTTTCATATTAAAGGCTTGTTCAAAAATCAAGGCAAACATATGTGGAACTTTTGTAATATTTGTTATTAAAATAAAAATTACAAGGCCAATATATGCTAAGGCCATAATAGGTACTAGTAGAGAAGTAATATCAGTAATTCTTTTTAAGCCACCAAATATTACAAAACCTGAAATAATTACAACTATTAATCCTACAATCCAAGCTGTAGAGTTAAAGGAATTTGAAAAACCTGATGCTATAGTATTTGCTTGCATGGCATTAAACATAAATCCATATACAATACATATTATTATTGAAAATAAATTTGCTAGCCCTGGTTTTTTCATTGTTTTATCTATGTAAAATGCAGGACCACCCTTAAAAGACCCATCTTCATTTCTTTCCTTAAAAACTTGTCCTAAGGTGTTTTCTACAAAAGAAGATGCTCCTCCGATTAAAGCGGTAATCCACATCCAAAATACTGCTCCGGGACCTCCAACTGCAATTGCAGCTGCAACTCCAACCACATTTCCTGTTCCTATGTGGCTTGCAGCAGAAATTGTAAACGCTTTAAAGGGAGATATTGATTTCTCATCCTTTGGCTTAGAAGTAATTAATTTTAGAGCATGGTTAATATTTGCTATTTGCCCAGCTTTGAGTTTAAAAGTATAAAATAATCCTATACCCAAAAGCAAGGGTATAAGCATCCATGTATAAATCCCATCACTTAGGATTTCAGTTATCTTTTTAAAAGCTTCCATTGTTATCTCCTATTTTTAATTTAGTGATTTATTATTAAATCTTATCTATAGTTTTAATATAATCAGTTTATATTATAACAGGATTTATAAATAATTTACAAGCAAAACTTTTTGTAATTATCGTAATAAAGTTTGCTTTAGTTTCAAACTATTTAGAACGATTATAAAGTATTATTAAAAAATAAAAACTCATAGCATAAATTCTATACCTATGAGTTTTTTTGTATTTTTATTTAGTTTTCATTTCTATCCAGCAATACTAAATGTGTCATCATACATTAATGACAATGTCGGTATTACAAGGCCTCCCAAAATATTTGCTACTAAGATTAAAAAGAAATTTCTTAGGGCTAGTAGATTGAATTCTCCTGCTAAAAAGAAGAAAAAGCTATCTGCAATACTATGTTCAAAACCTGATAATACAAAGGTCATAATCGAAATAAATATTGCTAGATATTTACCTACCTGATAGCGGTTGTACTTAAATTGGTGAACTGCATTTGTAACGAACATATTGCAGAAAAACGCCAAAATAAATAATGATTGTGGAGTATCATTTAGTTTAACACCTGCTTTTAACTGCGCTTGATTAATTAGAGCTGGACCAAATCTTGTTTGGCGCATGAGCATAGCTATTACAAATGTTCCTATTAAGTTACCTATTAAAACTATTATAAGCTTTTTTATATATTCTTTTCTATCATTATAGAAAAGATATCCTACCATACCAGTAAATAAGCTATATTGTAAACTCAATATTATAAAAAGTGCTCCAGCAAATAAAAAAGCTCCTAGATAAGGGTTGTCTACAGAAAGTAAAACTGTTCCACCAAAACCAACCATTACCCCTGCCATTATTGCATAAATAATCGTCTTATGGTCATAAGTGCGTTTACGCGATGTCGTCATAAATCTCCTCTATTTCTTCTTGTGACCTATTTTCCTCTATAAATAGACCTTTGATATTGTTTTTATAAGGACCATCTCCCACTTCAATATCACTATTTAAATATTCTACCACATATCTTACGGTAGCTGCCACCCCATTTTTAAGTGAGTTTTCATCCAAATCGAATTTACTACTATGAAGAGGTGCTCCTGAACCAAATTCTTCATTTTTTATTCCAAGCATTAGGTAAAGTCCCGGCCATTGAGCAGTATAAACTGCAAAAGAATCTGAACCCATAGATGGATTTGCCTTTGCTACAAAATCCTCGCCAAGCTCATCTACCATTACATTTTTAGCTAAATTTGCTAATTTTTCATCGTTTATTATTGGAAAATGTGGTCTCATGTAGGTATTAAATACTACCCTGCAGTTGTGATTTTTTACCTTATTGATTATAAGAGATTGGAACTCTCTATAGAATTTATATCCAACTTCTTTGCGATCAAAAAATCTAACACTACCTTTAAATCTAAGTTTATCAGGGATTTGATTAAATTGACTGCCCATGTCTACTACCCCTATTGAGTAGGTCATAGGTTCAAATGGTGAGAATTTATTCATGCGTAACGATTTTAATTCGTTATAAATATCTACAAAACAATCAAGGGGATTATTTGCTATATAAGGTCGTGATCCATGGCCACTTTCTCCTTTTATGGTAATATCAAACATCATTGATCCAGCATTTATCCCCCCAGATTTTATTGCCATAACTCCAGATTCATATTCTGGGGAAACATGGATAGCAAAACTTGAGTCAATTTCTATTTCATTTTTACCCATGTATGCCATCAAGTATTTATAATTCATACCTGTTTCTTCGCCACGTTCAAAACATAAAATAACTTTGCCTGAAAAATCATCTCTATTTTCATTTAAAATTCTGGCAGCGGTTAATACCATTGCCGTATGTCCATCATGGCCACAGGCGTGCATAGCTCCAATATTTTTGCTTTTTACTAGACGATCATTTTTTAAATTTTTTTCTGTTTCATCAAAAGGCAGAGCATCAAGGTCTGCCCTTAGGATTATGGTTTTTGGATTATCACTTTTTTTATTTCCCTCGATAAATCCAAGGACTCCCCCGTTTTTTACTTCAACATGCTCGATATTCATTCTTTCTAGTTCTGATTTTACAAGTCCTATTGTTTGGTCTTCTAAACCTGATAATTCGGGGTTTTCGTGGATTTTTCTGCGGATATCTACTGTATAACCAAAAAATTCTTCTGCTTTTTTGATATACATTATTTATACATTCCTAATTTTTGAGCAAGTTCATCAATTTGATCGATAAGGGAACCGATAAATGCAACTGTTTGTGAAATTGCTTCTGTATTTGTCATATCAACTCCTGCTGCATTTGCAAGTTCGATTGGACTCATTGACCCACCTAGTTTTAGGACTTCTATCCAGTTTTCACGGTCTTTGTCTGTACCATTTACAATTTTATCAGAAATAATTGTTCCTACTGTTAGTCCTGCTGAGTATGTGTATGGGTAAAGTCCCATGTAGTAGTGTGGTTGGCGCATCCAAGTTAGCTCTGCTCCATCTACTAATTTTACAGAATCCCCCCAAAATTCTTCTAGTTTTTCTGTAAATAATTGGTTTAAGTCATCTGTGCTTAGATTTTCACCAGCTTCTACTTTTCTATACACTTCTCTTTGGAAGGCTGCTTCTATAAAATGGGTTACAAAGTTATGGTAGTAGGTTTTTGAAATCATTGTTGATAAAACCCATAGTTTTTCGCGATCATCTTTTGCTTTATTTAACAAAAATCTCTCCATAGTGATTTCATTTGCAGTTGATGGTGCTTCTACAAAGTACATGGACATATCGTTGTTTAGGGCATTTTGATTGTTGTTTGAATAATAAAATTGACCAGCATGGCCTAGCTCGTGGGCTAAGGTCATTACTTGGCTCATTTTGTTATTGTAAGTTGTCATTATAAATGGATGTGATCCATAAGGTCCTGCTGCAAAGGCTCCTGTTCTTTTTCCGATATTTTGAGCATAGTCAATCCATCTTTCATCAAAAGCACGGTTTAAAACTTCTACATATTCTTCACCTAGATTTGAAAGTCCTTCTACTATATAGGCACGAGCTTGATCAATAGATACTTCTGGTTCATAATCTGGATCTATAGAAAGTTTTAAATCTGCATATGTCATTTCATCTAAGCCATAGATTTTTTGAATAATTTTCGCATATTTTCTCATATGAGGAGCAAGTTCTGACATGATTGTATCGATGTGGTTTTCATAAATTTCTTTATCTACATCTTGGCGTGATAATAAATAGTCAAAAACTGAATCATAGCCTCTGATGTCTGAAAGACGCTTTTCATTTTCAACATGAGTTACATAGACAGATGCATCTGAGTTTTGGTATTTTCTTAATACATCATGATATCTTTTAAAGGCATCACGGCGCAAATCATCCCTAGGATCTCCTTCCAAAAATTCTTCAAATGTGTTGTGATTTAAGATTATTTCTTCGCCTTCATAGGTAAAATCTTCAAAGGCCATATCTCCATAACGGATGTCTGCATAAGATTTGTATGGTGCATCAAAGGTTGGTACAAGATTTGCTAAAACTTTTTCTGTTTCATCAGATAATAAATATTTTGAGTTTTCAATTACCCTATCTAAGTAATATTTATATTCCGAATGGTTTTTCTTTGCTTCTTCTAGTAAGTTTGTATCAGCTTTTGCAAGCATTGATTCAAAAAAACTTAAATTTGCATCGATCTTACTCATTTCATTTACAAAATTTGCAAATCTTTTCATAACTTTCGCATCAGATGTATCAACTTCTGTTGTGATACTTGCAAAAGTACTTAGTCTATCAGTTAAGGCTGCAATTTCGCTATAAGCTTCTAAAGCTTCAAAAATTTCTTCTGATGAGTCTAAAGATTTGTATTTATTTGCAAAATCATCAGAAAGATTTTTAAGATCATTAAGGCTAGCTAAAAAAACTTCATCGCTTTCGAAAAGTTCTTCTATAGCCCAAGTTTCATTTATATCAACTTCATGTCTTTTTTTCATGATTACCTTCCTTAAATAATTATTTATACATTTATATGTATTTTATTTTACCATAAAAATCCTAAAGGTATAATGACAAAAGGAGGAATTTATGGATAAAAGAATAGAAAACTTTGCAAAACTTGCAGTAGAATTTGGAGTAAATGTCAAAGCTTGTGAAGATGTAGTAATCAATGCTCCAGTAGAAAACCCAGATTTAGCAAGACTTATAACCAAAGCAGCCTATGAAAAGGGTGCTAGAAATGTATCAATAGATTGGCGAGATGATGCCATTACAAGACTAACTTATGAAAATCAAGACCAAGAAACACTAAATGAAGTGCCAGACTGGAAAATAGAAAAATTAAGATATCAAATAGCAAATAAAAAATCAAACAGAATTTCAATATATGCCGAAGACCCAGACCTATTAAATGGTCTAGATGAAGCCAAAATTTCAGAAGCAATCAAGGAAAATTCTAAAAAAACCAAAGAATTTGTAAAATATTCAATGAACGATATTGTAAGCTGGCTAGTAATCTCAGTGCCAACCAAAAAATGGGCGGCAAAAGTCTTCCCAGACCTAAACAAAGATGAGGCTTACGAAAAATTATGGGAAACAATTCTAGATGTAAGCCGCGTAGAAGAATCTTGGGAAGAAACAAAAGCAAATTGGACAAAACACATTGAAACCCTAAATGAAAAAGCAACTTATTTAAATGACCACCAATTTGACAAATTACATTACCAATCATCAAACGGCACAGACCTTTGGGTAAAACTTCCAAAAGATCATATTTGGGCATCAGCAGGATCCAAAAATGAAAAAGGTGATCCATTTATCCCAAATATGCCAACAGAAGAAGTATTCACAGCCCCACAATATGACGGCGTAAATGGTACACTATTTGCCACAAAACCTTTAGTTTACAATGGTGTAGTTATAGATGAATTTAATTTCAAATTTGAAAATGGAAAAGTAATTGACTTTGATGCCAAAAAAGGCAAAGATACACTAGCAAAAATGTTAGATAGTGATGAAGGCAGCAAAAACTTAGGTGAAATTGCCCTAGTACCTTACGATAGCCCAATTAGCAATTCAAATATTCTTTTCTATAACACCTTATTTGATGAAAATGCATCCTGCCACTTCGCATTAGGAAAATCCTATCCAACAAATGTAGTAGGTGGAGCAGACTTAGAAGAAAGCAAACTAAAAGAAAGAGGAATAAACGACTCTTTAATCCATGAAGACTTCATGGTAGGAGCAAGCGATTTAAAAATAACAGGATATAAAAACGATGATGAGTTTCCTATATTTGAAAATGGAAACTGGGCAATTTAATAATTTTTATATAAATGGTTTAGATTATTCTAAGCCATTTTTTTATGAATATATCTCCGCATTTGTTATACTTACTTATAGAATTTTGTTTTAAGGGGGTTATGTTTTGTTAAATAATAACGAAATAAAAATAATAGGACAAAGAACTGAAAATAAATACAAAGATACTAACGAAGCTTTGGATTCCATTGCTCAATTGTTACTAGATATAGGATTGGTAAAAGATTCTTATATAAAAGCTATAAGGAAAAGAGAAAAAACTTTTCCAACTGGCTTAAAATTTGAAAATTATGGGATAGCGATTCCACATACTGATTCAGAGCACGTAAATTCAGAAGCTATGGTAATAAACATTTTAGATAAGCCAGTAAGATTTGGTCAAATGGGAACGGAAGGTTTACATACCGATGTAAATATAATTGTTATGCTTGCTATAAAAAATAAAGAAAAGCAAGTCCCATACCTGCAAGCACTTATAGAAATATTCCAAGATAAAGAAAAGGTTAACATATTATTAGAATGTCAAAATAATGATATAATAGAGAAAACATTTAAAAATTATTTAAAGGAGAGTATGTAAAATGAAAAAAATCTTAGTGGCTTGTGGAGCGGGAATTGCAACATCAACAACTGTAATCTCAAAAATTAAAAATCTCTTGGATTCAAATGGTTATCAAAATCAATATACAATTAAGCAAATTAAAGTAAGTGAAGCTACAGGATTATCTGATAGTGCTGATTTCTTAGTTTCAACTACAGCTAAGCCGGGCAATTTAAATTGTGACTTTGTATCAGGAGTGCCATTTTTAACGGGAATGGGAAAAGAAGCTGTAGAAAAAGAAATTTTAGACTTAATGGAAAAATAAGGACAGAATATGACCTATATAGTTGGATTTTTTGACTGGCTACAAAGTTTAGGCGTGTCAGTATTTATGCCCCTGGTAATACTTGTCTTAGGGCTTATATTTGGATTAGGTTTTTCAAAAAGTTTAAAAGCAGGGCTTACAGTAGGTATTGGCTTTGTGGGATTAAATCTAGTGATTAATGAATTATTGGGAACTTCTTTATCACCAGCTGTTCAAACAATGGTTGAAAAATATAATTTGGCATTATCTGTTATTGACGTTGGTTGGCCTGCTGCTGCAGCTATTGCCTTGGGTTCTCAAATAGGGGTTTTGATAATACCTGTTGGAGTTCTTGTTAATTTTTTAATGTTATTAACAAATACAACTCAAACACTTAACGTTGATATCTGGAACTATTGGCACTTTGCTTTTACTGGTGCATTAACAGCTATTTATACAGGAAGTTTTGCAATAGGTATGATTGCAGCCATTATAAATATGATTATTATAATGGTTTTAGCGGACATAACTGCAGGTAAGGTTGAAGAATCACTAGGAATACCTGGCGTATCATTACCACATGGTTTTTCTACTGCATATGCGCCTATCGCAATGGCGTTTAACTGGATAATTGATAGAATACCTGGACTAAGAAATATAGATATTAACTTTGATAGAATAAGAGAAAAAATTGGTATACTAGGTGAACCAATGATGATTGGTACTATTATTGGTCTTGCAATAGGTGTGGTAGCCGGTTATGATATTGCAGGTATACTAGGCCTTGGCGTTTCACTAGGAGCTGTTTTAGTGCTTATTCCAAAAATGGCAGCAATGCTTATGGAAGGATTAGAGCCAATAAGCGAAGCTGCAGGTGAATTTATTAAAAAACGCTTCTCTAACAGAGGTAAAATGTACATTGGCCTTGACTCAGCTATAGGCGTAGGTCATCCAGTAACTTTAACTATAGCATATTTATTGATGCCTCTTGCCCTTATTTTAGCAGTAGCTTTACCAGGAAATAAGGTTATGCCATTTACGGACCTCTCTGTACTCCCATTTATGATTCTTTTGATAGCTCCTATAGTAAATAATAACGGATTTAGAACTTTATTAATTGGTATAATTTTCTTGATTTTTGGATTATACATATCAACAGATTTAGCTCCTCTTATCACACAAGCAGCTATGAATGTTGGTTTTCACATGCCAGAAGGAGCTAATATGATTTCATGCATTAGTGATGGTGCAAGTCCTCTATCATGGCTACTAGTTAACATAAATAAATTTGGAATAATTGGTATTGTCGTCGCTGCTGTACTTTCAATAATTCTTGCACTTATGAACAGAAAAAGAATTATTAAAGAAGCTAACACAATTGAAAATAACTAATTATGTGCTTTATTTATAATCCAAAAAATTATAACTTTGATATTAATATAATGGGATATTGTTATTTGGCATTTGCTATAATATCTTCATTTTTAATTATCAATCGTATATATTTAATCTTAGCAATTTTAGCATTTATTGTTTCAATATATAATTTTTATAATAGGATTATAGGAAAAAAACATCCATATGAAATCTGCTTTAATGAAAAGTCTATAGAATTTTATTCAAAAGATAAGATGACTAGTTTTGAGTATAAAAATATAAAAAAATTCTATTTAAAACAATATTCAATAGATGTTGAAACTTATTTGTGGATTCAAACTATTGATAATCAAAAATATAAGTTTTATATTAACTTATCAAAATTTGAAAATAATAATCAACTATTAGAAGAGTTACTAAAATTAAAAACTAACTAACGAAAAAGCAAGGAAAATTAATGAGCTGAACCCATAAACACGGAATAACTTAATAATATTTTAAGCGGAATGTA
>NZ_JAEUYX010000018.1 GCF_016798225.1 Anaerococcus sp. mt242
AAACCAGCACCACAGGATAATGTAAGAAATTTATTAATGAGTATGAAAGGGGAGATTAACAATGCTCTGCCTCAGTATTTACCAGCTGATAAGTTTGTTAGGACATCACTAACTGCTATAAATTCTAATCCTAAGTTACTGCAATGTAGTCCACAGTCGCTTTTGGCTGCGGTTATGAACTCAGCACAGTTGGGGCTTGAATTTAATACTCCATTGGGCGAGGCTTATCTGATCCCTTATGAAAACAAGAGAAAAGGCATTACAGAAGTTCAGTTCCAAATGGGTTATCAAGGTCTTTTAAAACTGGCACACAATACTGGGCAATTTAGAAGAATTACTGCTAAGGAAGTACACGAGAATGATGACTTTGATATTGACTATGGAACTGGAGAGATCAAACACAAACCAGTTTTAATCGGTGAGAGTGGAAATGTGATTGGCTACTATGCAGTTTATGAGACTAAGGAAGGTGGCCGTGATAGTTTTTATATGAGTAAAGAAGATGCTGAAGCTTATGGTCGTAAGTTTTCTAAAAGCTACAGCTGGAAAGATAGTCCTTGGCAATCAAACTTTGATGCTATGGCTAAGAAGTCTTGTATCATTCAAGTTCTTAAATACGCTCCTAAGGCTATTGATAAACCTGAGTTAGGCCAAGCTATGGCTTTTGATAATCAAGTCTTTAAAGCGGCTAATACTGACAAAGAGACTGGCGGTATTACTTATGATGTTGACTATGATGTTGTAGATGATGAGCCAGAACAAAAGCAAGAGCAAGAGCCTAAGGTTGATAAAGAGACTGGGGAAATTATTGAGGATGATTTCTTTGAGGATGATTTTGAGCCGGTAAAAGATGACGAGTAATTTTGTAAAAGGCATTAAAAGTTTTGCTGGGCATAAGTGGGATACTTACACTGTTTGGTCTGACTTTGTGGAAATGGCGGCCATTAGTTTATCTAATACTGTTGATACTAGACAAAGGGATTTGAGAAATATTAGGTATCTGACTATTGCGAATAAATATTCAAAAAGTGAGCTTGAAGTTTTCTCTAAACTCTTTGCTGATTTGGTTATTGATTTGGAAGAAAATCCTCGCGATGTTTTGGGAGAGGCTTTTATGGAATTGGAGCTGGGAGATAAGTGGAAGGGGCAGTTTTTTACCCCTTACTCTCTGGCTAATGTTATGACTAATCCCATTTTAAGCAAAGAGTCTATTCAAAAGCAGGTGGATGATAAGGGTTTTGCCAAACTGACTGATAATTCTGGTTGTGGTGGCGGCGTTAATATGATTGCTGCTTTTAATCACATTAGAGAATTGGGTTTTAATCCTCAGCAAATGTTGGTTTTGGAAGGTGTTGATGTTGACCATAAGGCCTGCTGTATGTCTTATGTGCAGTTGTCTTTACTGGGTGCTAATGCTGTTATTAGACAGCGTGATGGTTTAGCTCCTAATAGTGTGCTAGATATTGATACTTGGTTTACCCCTTTTTATATTTTAGGGGCTTGGGAGCAGAAACAAAAGTACGGAATGAAAAGTGGGGCTAAGGAATTAGGTTTTAGATCTGATGATAGTGGTCAGCTTGGTTTTGCTTTTTGATTGTGGGGTGATTATATGGCAAAAAGAAAAAAATTAGGAAAGAAAATTAGGTTTGAAGTATTTAAAAGAGACTCATTTACATGCCAATACTGTGGGCAATCTGCACCACAGGTTATATTGGAAGTTGATCACATTGTCCCTGTCAGCAAAGGCGGGGATGATGAACTTACCAATTTGATTACCTCATGCAGAGATTGTAATAGAGGGAAAAGCAACATCGAGTTATCAGACGATAGCGTAGTTGTTAAGCAGCAAAAGGAACTTGAAGAACTGCAAGAGAGAAAGAATCAACTTGAGATGATGGTTGAGTGGCGAAAAGGACTAAAAGAATTAGACCAGACCACAGTCGATATTTTCTGTGATGAGTTTTTGAATATAACTGGGTTTGAAGTAAATGATGTTGGCCAGTCTAAAGTTAGGAAATGGATTAAAAAATACTCTATGGCTACGCTATTTGAAGCTTTGGATAAATCTTATAACCAATATGACGAAATAGAAAAAGTTTTTGAAATGGTGCCTAGAATTGCTTATTACATTGATAACCCTGATAAAAGAGTCAATCCAGAATTATTTTATATTAAAGGAATTTTAAAAAATAGACTCGCATACTTTGATGAGAGAAAAGCTATAATTTGGCTTGTCGAAGCTGAGAAGTATTGCGAGATTGACGACTTAAGAGAAATGGCTAAAGAGGTTAGAAATTGGACTGAATTTAGAGAGACAATCCAATTTTGGATAGCTGAGGGAAAACATGAGCAAAACAATAATTGAACGTGATTTTTGGGCTGATAGCTTAATCATTGATGAGTATTCTCCAGAGGATAAGCTATTTATGTTATATTTACTTACTTGCCCTAGGGGCTCATCAATAGGGATTTTCAAACTTCCTATTAAGCTTATGGCCTTTGAGATTGGCTATAGTCCAGAAGCTATAAGAACATTGATTGATAGGTTTCAGAACAAATATAACAGAATAAAATATGATTTTAATAATCAAGAAATAGCTGTCAAAAATGCACTTAAATACAGTATTGCCAAAGGTGGTAAACCTGTAGAGGATATGGTGGCCAGAGAATTAAGAGAGGTCGAAAATGACAATCTTATAGAATTTGTATACGAAAATATGGTCCACTGGTGGGAAATATCAGAAAGAACAATAGATCAATCTATTAAAAAACTTTTTGAAGAGGAACTTATAAAAAGGGGACTAAATATTAATGCTAATGCTAATGCTAATGCTAATGTTAATGCTAATGCTAATGCTAATTCGTACCCCGTATCGTACCACGATTCGTACAAAGACTTAAATTCCAACAATAATAGTCAGATGAACGACACGACTATCGATAGGTATAACGAATCGTTAAACGATTCGAAAGATTATGATCAGTTTTCCACAAACTCAGATGAGTGGTTAGTTAAGGAGTATTTTTATAGTCATATAAAGTCTAATCCTAATAGGGATGATGCTCTTTATATTGACAAGGCTATCAAGCAATACGGTTGGGAAGAGGTATTGATTACTATGATTATTTTAAAAGAGGAGCAGAAAGCTAAAATAAATACTTTTAAGTATGTACAGACTGCTATTGAGAGAAATCATGCTCAGTATGTGAAAAAGAAATCGAGTGGAACTTATGACTGGTTGATTAACAGAAGGATTGAAAGTTTAAGGAGTAAAGCTAGCTAATGGCAATTAATTTGAAATTACATTATAGCTTTAATCAAGTATTTAGCAGCTATGAGGAAAGGTATGTGGGCAACTCGATTATCTTTGAGGGTTGCCTGAAACCTCACAATCAAGAGGCTAAGGATGCACAGGTTATAAGATTTATTAGTGGTGGACGTAGGTATTTAGATTATGAGCTTGAGCGTGATGGGGCTTATGTAAAAGGCAGGATTAGATATTATGCTTATAGGCCATTTTTTACAAGGCAGGATTGGGCAAAGGTTAGATTGCTAAAGAGTAAGGGGGTAAAGCAAGTTGATATTGCCCATTACTTTGGGATTTCTGAAGCCGCTGTGTCAAGGATAGTAAACAGAAAAGGAGCGTATGCGGAGTGAGGACTAAGGAGTTTATTAAAAAGATTGAGGATTTAGGATTTAATATTGAAGAAGGTTCTGATACATATTGTCCGAGATATGATAGTTATCGAATATTTTTAGATTACAATTTAGTGGCGGTGGTATTTAAAAATGTCATCTACTCATTTGATACTGCAAGAACATCTTTTGATGAATTAGAAAATAAATTAAAAACACCTCTCTATTATGTAATACGTAGTTATGCAGAAACACCTATTGAAGAGCGTGAGGAAGAGAAGAAGTTTTACTTGAAGCATAGGTGGATGGTTGGCATGGAAGGTGATTATCTAGCCCTTGATTTAGAAGAAGATGAATTTTGTTTAGATGATGAAGGTGAAGCTCATTGGAAAAAAATACAATTCACCCAAAAAGAAATAGAAGAAATTAAAGAAAAATACAATACAGATTTAAGCGATTTTGAAATGATTGAGGTGGAGGAATGAGTGATGAAGAAATGTATTTACTTAGATCCTAGAAATAATGAAAAAGAAGCGGACTTTTATGGTATATTTCAACGAGCTCAATTATATAGACCAGAGCCAGTTATATTTGGTCATCAAGGAGGAATGAGAGCATGGACTGTGGCTATTATTTATGATAATGAAGGAATGCATGAGATTGATCCTTTGTTGATTAAAAAGATTTATGAGGTGGAGGAATGACAATACAGGAACTAATAAAAAAAATTGAGCAATGGGCAATAGACCGTGGGCTGGATAAAAATGGCACTAGTCATGGTCAGCTTAGAAAAACTTTGGAAGAGATTGCTGAATTATCTATCGGAATATTAAAAGCGGACTTGCCAGCTATCATTGATGGTGTTGGTGATGTGTTTGTGACTGTTGTTATTGGCAATATGCAAAATCTGATTGAGGACAAAGTTGATATAATCAAGCTTGTAGATGAAATTAGAGCAAGCGGAGAAACTGAAAACTATGGCAAAGGATATGAAGCTAAGTCGGTAAGTAGGTTATTTTATAGTGGTCATGAGCTTGAAAGAAGTCGAATAAGACTAGGAGACCACTATAAAGAATATCCAGTAGAAAGCTTACTATTTGATTTACTAGTTGTGTGTCAAGTATGGGGGTTAGAGCTAGAAGATTGTATAGAGTCTGCATACAATGAAATATCAATACGTAAAGGGAAAATGATTAATGGCACATTTGTTAAAGAGGATGATTTGATATGAACAGGCAGCAAAAAAGACAATTTGAAAGGAAATTAAATTTATCTAGTAAGGAACTAGATAACCTTGCTGAACATTTTAGGCGTGAGAATGAAGCTAAAAACCGCGAAGTTGTGGTGCAGTTTTTGGCTTTGACTATTGAGGCTCTAAGGTTAGAGTTTGGTTTTGGTCAGAAGAGGATAGACCGATATACAAAAAGGGTTGATAGTTTGCTGGATAGTGTAAACCTTGATTATGTAAGCTTTGAGGACTTACTGGATGAGATTAGTCTTAAGCCTATGGATATTGCAAAGATACCTGATGAGGTTAAAGAGCAAAAGCTTAAGGTGTTGGCTGGATAAAGATACGCTGACAAATGATGACTGTTTTGTATTAAGGAGCGAGAATGGCATACGGATATAAAGATGTAAGAATTGATTTAGTAGATGGAAAGTTTCATGAAACTGAAATGGACGAGTATAGATATGAACAATTTAGAGAGTTTCTAGCAGATCCAGATATAGAAATATTTGAGGTTCCATATAGGTATCAATCAAGAGTATTTATAAATAAAAAGCATATCGTAAAAATAACAATAAGTTAGATAAGAGGAGGAGCTATGAATAAATATATTGGTATCGGGAGATTAGTACGAGATCCGGAGTTAAGATATACTCCAGCAAATAAAGCAGTATGTACTTTTACACTAGCCATTGATAGACAAATGAGCAGGGATAAAAGGGAGCAAGCAGAGGCTAACGGTTGGCCTACTGCTGACTTTCCCCGTATCAATGCGTGGGGAGCAATGGCAGAAAACTGCAATAAGTATTTGACAACAGGCAGTCAATGTGTTGTGGTTGGTAGCCTACAGACTGGGTCTTATAAGGACAAATATGGTAAGACTGTCTATACTACCGAGATACTGGCCGAGAATGTGGAGTTTTTGTCTAAGGCTAGCAGTGATAGTGGATATAGTCCACAAAACAATGCTACTGACAATGACTTTTTCGGTGATGATTTCACAGAAGTGGAAGATGACGGCAGGATACCATTTTGATATAAAGGAGCCATGATGGAAAATTGGGAATACGATGATAGCTACGAACAACAGGTTTCAGGACTAAGGGACAGTATGATTGCGAATGATTACAAAATGGGAATTGCTTGGAAAGACCGATTTTTTAAGAAAAAGTTTTATGAAAAGCTAGATGAACTGTTAGCTATAAATTATTTAGAGATATGCGAAGACATATGTAGATCAAATTATTAAAATTTGATGGGTAGGTTTTATTTATTTGTTTCATTAGTATTTGTATGGCTAAGGGGGTTATTATCGTTAGAGGGCGAAATAAGAGCTATAACAAGTATGGCAATAAAAAAGTTGTTGTTGATGGACATAAGTTTGACAGCCAGAAAGAGGCTAGGAGGTATGGGGAGCTTAAACTTATGGAGAGGGCTGGAGTTATCAAAGACTTGGAGCTGCAGCCTAAGTTTGAGCTGATACCTACTATTAGGACTGAGACTGAGACTTTGAGAAAGACTGTTTATAAGGCGGACTTTAAGTATTTTGATGTTAAGGCAGACCATGAGGTTGTAGAGGACGTCAAAGGCTTTAAAACAGACGTGTACAAGCTCAAAAAAAAGATATTGTTGCATAAGTACAAAGGTATTGATTTTAGGGAGGTTTAGATGAACGTAGATGAAAAGAGAAAAAAAGATTGGGATAGATTTAAGATTAATACCATTAAGCGAAGACTGGTTTACTATCGTAGGGATTTAAACATCATCGATAGTCTAGCGGACAAGATATTAGAAAATAAAGAAAGAATGGAACTTATTAAAAGTGGGTGGTCTAGTGAAGAGGCTGTGCAAGGTGGTGGCAAAAGTCAGGATGATAAGCTAAATAGTCTGCTTGATGAAATAAGGGATTGTGAACGCAATCTAAAACTTATAGAGCTTGAGAGTAGGGCTCTTACTACGGCTATTGACTCTTTACCGGATCCCGATATGGTTAAAATCATCTTTGATAAGTGGGTGTTTGATAGAAAGTCAATAGAAATACTAGCTAATGAGCTACATATATCTGCACCTACTTGCTGGAGATGGAGCAATAAAGCCTTGATAGAAATTTATGATAAGTTATATATATTAACTCCAAATGAAGTAGACAGAAGATGATGTAATGAAAATGAAATAAAAATTTAAGGGATATGAGAGTAAATCCTTATTTTTATGTTGTACAATAATATTGTGTTAGTTTGCTTAAATTACAACTACTCAGTACCGCGGTTACTATTTGGCAGCAATTATTATGGTTGTTGTTTTGGTTTTGAGTAGTTGTTTTTTTATCCCAAACGTGCGAAAACAACTGCTATTACTTTATACTTAAGACTTAAACCTCTTTGTGTTGATAAAATATGTCATTAGACACTCCAATCTTTTTGTTTTTTATATAGAGTACTAAACTTTACAGTAATAGCAGTTCTTTTTTTATGTTTGGACAAGGGAGGTGGTATGTTTGTCTAAAAAGTTATCAGTAATGCGCAAAAAGTTTGCAGATGAATATATCATCTGCGGTAATGCTACACAGGCTGCAATTAAGGCTGGCTACTCTAAGAGGTCGGCTAAGCAGACTGGTAGTAGGCTGTTAGATCAGGCTGAAATTAAAGAGTATATAGCGGACAGGATGAAAGAGCTTGAGGCAGAGTCTATTGCTAGTCAGACTGAGATACTGCAGTATCTGACAAGAGTAATAAGGGATGAGGAAACGGAAGAAGTCCTTGTAAATGTTGGAAACATGGAGCAAGAAGTTAGGACAGTGAGAGTCCCTGCTAAGGATAAGATTAAGGCTGCAGAACTTCTTGGTAAAAGGTATGGGTCTTGGACTGATAAGGTTGACCTATCATCTGATCTTACTCTTAATTTTGAGCTGGATTATGGTGATGATGAGTGATTACGGAAAAGACTGTAAAGGTTGGTCTTAATCCAGTATTTAAACCAGTTAATAATTGCACTAAGCGTTATCGTATCTTAAAAGGGTCGGCTGGTAGTGGGAAATCTACTAACATTGCCCTTGATTACATTTTAAAACTTTCTAATCCTAGATATAAGGGGGCTAATCTGCTTGTTGTGAGAAAAGTAGATGAGTCCAATAGAGACAGTACTTTTGCAGAGCTGCAGAGTGCTGTTTTTTCTTTGTTTGGGAGTCAGTCGGACAGAGTTTGGAAGATACAACAAAGCCCACTGTCTATGGAGTGCTTAAAGACTGGTAATAAGATTATCTTTAGAGGCATGAAAGATGATAAGCAGAGGGAAAAAGTAAAGTCTATTACTTTTAAGACTGGTAAACTTACTTGGATATGGATTGAGGAGGCTACTGAACTTGCTGAGGCTGATATTGATATCCTAGATGACCGTTTGAGAGGTAGGCTTGATAATCCCAACTTGTTTTATCAAATAACAATGACCTTTAACCCTGTATCTGCTACTCATTGGATTAAGAGTAAATACTTTGATGTGTCTAATCCTGACATCTATACTCACCACTCTACTTACTTGACAAATCGCTTTATAGATGAGGCCTATCATCGAAGAATGATGATGCGTAAAGAACGCGATCCTGATGGCTATCGTATCTATGGCGAAGGCGAATGGGGAGAAACTGGCGGGCTTATCCTTAATAACTGGGAGGTTAGAGAGATATCTCAAGACTTATCAGATTGGGAATATTTGTCTATTGGCCAAGACTTTGGTTTTAACCATGCTGATGCTATTTTAACTCTTGCTAGCAAAGATGATGATATTTATGTCTTGAATGAGGTTTATGTGTATGAAAAGACTACAAGTGAAATTATAGACCTAGCTACTGGCAAGGTGGCTAAGGATATTACTATGTATTGTGATAGTGCTGAGCCCGATAGGATTAAGGAATGGAAAAAAGCTAGCTTTAGGGCTACTGCAGTAAAAAAAGAGAAAGTGACTGGGACTACTTATATCAATAATCAAATCAACTGGCTTAAAGAACGTAGGATTTATATACATCCATCTTGTACTAACTTGATTAAAGAGTTGTCTCAATGGAAGTGGAAATATGATGATAAACGTTCGGAATACCTTGATGAGCCTGTCGCTTTTTTTGATGATGCTATTGCTGCTTTAAGATATGGTGTGGAGCCTTGGAGGAAGTCTAGGGCTATTAAGTCGATTAGTAAGGATTTGTTATTTTAATGAAGTTATCTATTATTTATTTACCTAATTTACATAGACCTTGGTTACTTAAGAGAGAGCATGGGGAGTATTCCCAACATGCTCATTTTTTTACTAAAAAAGAGGCTTTGTGTTGTCGTAAGCTGATTGATGCTAATAAGTTCCCGCGTGAAGAAAAATATAGGATTGCTATGCAAAGATTATTGACTGAGGAAGAGTACAAGAGGCTTAATAAGAAGCCTAGGTTTTATAAAAAGAATTGTGGGGTGATTAGATAGTGTTTAGAACTGATAGTGATACTTTAGAGATTAAAGAAGCTTTGGAGTTTATCAAGCTACATAAAGCAAAGCGTGCTAGGTATGAGAGGCTTAAAAGGTATTACAAAGGCGACCATGATATTTTAGATGTTGGTGGAGCATCTAAGGATAGGGATAACAAGGTTGTGTCTCCATATCCTAAGTATATAACTGACTTTTCTACTGGTTACTTTATGGGTAATGCCGTGAAATATAACGCCACCAAAGAAGACCATAGCGACGACGATGAGTTTTTAGAAGAGTATTTAAAGATTTGCAATTATAACAATGAGGATAAGGAAAACTTGGCTCTTGCTAAGACTAACTCTATCAAGGGCGAGTGCTTTGAAGTCCTTTGGTTTAGTGATGATGGCAAGGTGCGTTTTAAGCGTGTAGAGCCTGATAATGCTTTTTTAGTTTATGATACAAGCATAGATGAAAAGGAAAAGTTTGGAGTTAGATATTACCTTGATGAAAAATTAAAGAGAACTGTTACTTATGTGGAGATCTACGATGTAGACTCCATTTTTTATTTTAATGATGAAAATAGCTCTAATGAGTTTGTAATGACAGATGTAAGGGAGCATCCTTTTGGAGCTGTGCCTTTAATCCACTATAAAAACAACGAGGAACTACAAGGGGACTTTGAGCAGGTTATCAGCCTTATTGATGCTTATAACCGTGAGCAATCTAATACCCTTAATGATATGGACCAGTTTTCTGATGCTTACCTTGTGCTGACTGGTTATAGTGGTTCAACTCGTGAAGATATTGAACAGATGAAAAAAGATAAGATTCTTCTTAACGAAACAGATGGTGATGCTGAGTGGCTTATTAAAGATGTCAATGATAGTTGGGTTGAGAATTATAAGAATAGGCTTAATAAGGATATCCACAAGTTTTCTTTTACTCCTGACTTTACAGATGAGTCATTTGGTACTAATGTACCTGGGGTATCCTTAAAGCTTAAGTTATTGACCAGTGAAGAGTTAAGAGCTACCAAAGAAATGTTTTTTACTGAGGGCCTACGTAAGCGTATGGATCTTGTTGCTAATTACTTAAATATGGCAAATGACCACGATATTATCCGTAATGAGATACAGATTGTATTTAGCGATGTATTACCTCAAAACCTTTTAGAGCTTACTCAGATAGTGCAAAACCTTGCACAGGATGTATCGACTGAAACTAGACTTGCTTTACTACCTTTTATCGATGATCCAGTTGGAGAAATTGCTAAAAAAGAAAAAGAAGAAGAAGCTAAGGCTGAAAGTGATATAAATTTATATCGTAATTTTGTAGGCGGTGGTGAACGTGGCGAAGAAGAAGCAGTACTGGGCCAAAAGGAGTGAGCAAAAGCTTACTAGGGTATTAGCAGATGCCGAAAAGACCTTAAATCTTTTAGAGAGTCAGTATAAAAATGCTAGTATAAGTATAAATAAAGATATACAAAAGCTATACAGTCGCTTTGCAGGAGAAAACAATATTTCTATGGATAAGGCTATGGAATTAATTCATGGTAATGAGTTTTTAGAGTGGCGTATGTCTATGGATGAGTATCTAGAAAAGATAGACATGACTGGAAACCAAAAGCTTTTGCTGGAGCTTAATACTTTGGCTATGAGGTCTAGGATTACTAGGCTTGAAGCTTTGAATGCTGAAATCATGGCTAATGTGGCTATCATAACTGAAAGGGCTGAGAAAAATACTTCTTTGATGCTAATTAGATCATTAGAAAATACCTACTATGAGTCTATGTATGATGAATATAAAGACAGAAATCCTAAGGTCTATGACCTTATGAGTAAGCACAATGTGGGTTTATCTAAGGCACAGATTGATAGGCAGTTAAAGATACCATGGAGTGGGGCTAATTATAGCACCAGTCTATGGAACAATGCTGATTATATAGCTAATAAGTGTCAGCAATTGGTAGCACAAAATATTATAGCTGGGACTAGTATTGATAAACTTACACGTGAGATAACAAAGCAGTTTGGCAAAAACTATAGATCATCTGCAAGGAGACTGTTACTTACTGAGTCGGCTTATATAAAGGGACAAGCTGATTTAATGACCTATAATAAGCTTGATATTGATGAGTACGAGATACTGGCTACTCTTGATAAAAAGACTAGTAAGATTTGTCAAGACAAAGATGGCGAACACTATCCACGCGACAAAGCAGTGGTTGGGGAGAATTTCCCACCATTTCATCCGCACTGCAGGACTACTACTGTTAAGTATAGGCCAGACAAAACTGGCAGGACTAGGATAGCACGTGATGCTAAAGGCAAGAATGTGAGAGTGCCTAGGGATATGACCTACAAGGATTGGCTTGCATGGGTTAGCGGTAATGAAGGAATACAACTTAATTTTATAAATTAGACGGTTTATGACCGTCTTTTTTTGTACCCAAAATTAATCGTGCGTTAATCGCGAGTAATTGTGAGTTAATCGTGCGATTTTTTTATGCCTTTTTTTACTTGGTCAAGGCCTTAAAGAAAACCATGGAATACATAGTCGACGGACTTTAAATGGAGGAATTTACAATGGAAAAATCTTTATTTTTATCAAATGTGAATCTACAAAGATTTGCTGATGAGGGCGAAGCCCAAGTTACAGAGCAAACTGGTCAAAGCACAGGAGATACAGAGCCTGATACAAAGTCTGGAGATGATAAGAATGAACCAAAAATGCTTTCTATCACTCAAGATGAGCTGGACGAAATCCTAAATAAAAGATTGGCAAGACAAGAAGAAAAACTTAAGAAAGATTTTCAGGCACAAAGAGATGAGGATCTACGTAAGTCTAAGCTATCACAAGCAGAAAAAGAAGCAGAAGAAAGACAAGAGCTGCAAGATGAACTAGCTAAGGCACGTGAAGAAAACCGACTAATGAAGCTTGAAAGTCGTACAAGCGAGATTTTAAACGAACACGAATTGCCACAATCTTTTAAGGAATTTTTAATTGGCCAAGATGAAGAAGCTACCGAAGCAAACATCAAGGCTTTTGAAGAAGTTTATCGTGCAGAAATCAAGAAAGCAACTGAAGAAAAATGGAAAACAAAAGCTCCTGGTACTGCTGCAAAAGAAACTAATGCTGATGATGCAGTGTGGGGCGAAATACGCAATAAATACAAATAATTGAAAGGAAATATAAATGGCTGTAAAAATTTATGATATGCAGTTTGTAAAAACTGTAGCGGATATTTTTGAAACTAGACAACATTTTTTTAGAACTTTTGGTGGTAGCTTACAGACTGCTGCAGGTGCTGAGTATGACAAAGACTTTTTAAAGTTAAAGATATCTGATACTGATGTAGTAATCCAAGACTACTCAACAGACCCTAATGTAGCTTTTGAGTCAGGTACTGCTAACTCATCAAGATTTGGTCCAAGACACGAAATTAAATCCACAGATGCTACTGTTGGTTATGATAAACCACTTGCATTGCATGAAGGTATCGACAACTTCACAGTAAATGACAATGCTAGTCAAGTACTTGCAGACAGAACAGGGCTTCACGCTATTGAGTGGATTGAACAACTTAATGTTTATATGTCTAAACTTTTATCTAAAAATGCAGGTAAAACTTTAACTACTTCATTGACAGAGGATGCGGTGACTAATCTTTTTTATGAAGCAAGAAAAGAATTTGTAAATATGAAAGTAGCAAAAAACATTACATGGATGGCATATGTTACACCAGAGCTTTACAATCTATTAATTGATTCCAAATTAGCTACTACTGCTAAAAATTCGTCTGCAAATATCGATGAACAAGAGATATACAAATTCAAAGGTTTTGTGCTTGAAGAACTACCTGAAGAGTATTTCCAAGAAGGCGATGTAGCTATTTTTGTACCTGATAATATCGGGGTTGTTGGTATAGGATTACAAACTTACAGAATTTTAGATGCTACAGACTTTTACGGAGTTACTATCCAAGGTGCTGGACAAACTGCATCATACATCCCAGAAAAGAACAAAAAAGCGATCATTAAGGCTCAAGTTGGAGCGTAAGGAGGATTAAATGTTAGTTAAGACAAATAGAAAATTTTATGATGTTTTAGAAGATGCTTATAGAAATGTAGGCGATGAATTTGAAGTCACAAAAGAAAGATATATCGACCTTAACAACAAAGTAAGCGGCTTTGTATCTGCAGTGGAAGCAAAGGAAGTAGAAGCTAACGACCCCCTTGATAATCTAACAGTAAATGAATTAAAAGATTTACTTGATGCAGACGGTATTGAGTATGACTCAAAGGCTAAAAAGGAAGACCTTAAAGCACTTCTAAACAAATAGGAGGTGTATATGGACAAAAACAAAAGAGAAAGAGCTAGGTACTTACTGAATTATGAAGTTAACAAGGCTACAGAGGATGAAGCCCTTGACTTTAACTTTGATTTGATTGAGTCTGAAGTGCTTAGTTATTGTAATAGACTGGATTTCCCACCTGGCCTTATGCTGATAGTTATAAAAATGGTTGCTGAGTATACCATGGCTAACTATTATAAGTCAAAGATGGCCGAAGAAGCGGCAAAGGGCAATGAGAATAGCGAAAGAACTATCTCATCTGTCAGTCGTGGGGATACTACTATATCTTATGGGGATAAGGCCAAGGTTTATGACTTTGGCACTCCTATGAATGCTTACTTAGCTGTGAATGATTTTGTAGGTAACTATACAGATCAGATCAGAAAGTATAGAAAGCTTAGGACACCATGGTAATGACTAATCCTATCTTTGAAAATGAAGCAGATGTTTTAGCAGAAACTTACTATCATACTGCTACTATAAAAAGGCCTAAACATACAACTGTAGGCTATTTTGACGACTATGTGGAAGAAGTGGTTTATGAGGATATACCGTGTGCTATAAGCTTTACTCAAGGGTCTACTGCTGACCTAACAGATACTACCCAGCCTATCCAATATATAGCAAAGTTATTTGCAAGACCGGAATATACGGTAAAAGAGGGGGATATAGTGCTAGCTAATGTCTTAGGTCATGACTATGAGTTTAGAGCTGGTGAGGGTTATCCTTATCAATCCCACATAGAAGTACCGCTAATTAGAAATGAGGATGCCTAATGCGCGTTGAAATGGAAGGCTTTAAGGAGCAAGCAGAAAAGATAGGAAAGATACCTGAAGGGCTTGATGCTACAATAGAAAAGTTTTTAGATGATGTAGGTAGTGACTGGTGGTCTGATACTAGGGCCAATACTCCAGTAGGAGAGACAGGAGAACTAAGAAGATCTATGACTTTTGAAGGTGCTAAAAAGTCTACTGGTGGATTTGAGATAGCAGTATCTAATCGCTTGAGCTACGCCGAGCACGTTGAATACGGCCACAGAACACGTGGTGGCAAGGGTTATGTGCCAGGAGTCCACATGATGAGAGATGGGCAAAAAGGTGCAGAAGAAAGAATATCTAAGGAGCTAGGCGGTCTAATTAGTGAGGTAGAAGATGAATACTCAGATGATTAGTGTCCAGGATATCTACGAAGAAATAGCAAGGGTACTTAGGGCGATTTTCCCTAACCTTAAAAGAGTTTATCAAGAGAGGATACAAAACCTTGATACTCCAGCTATGACTATAGAGCTAGTATCTTATAGGACACCGCAATTTAGTCAAAACATAATAAATAAAAAGCTTGATCTTGATATTATTTACTTTAGTAAAGGTAATGGGCAAAGAGAGGCGCTAGAAGTGTTAGATATGCTTACTAGCGCTTTTTCTATGGGCTTAAAAGTCAAGGATAGGTTTTTACATGTGATTGACACACCAGAGTATAAATTGGTCGATCAAGACCTACACTTTTTACTGACTTTTGATTATCAAGATGAGCTACAAATGATTTATGTGTCCGACCCTGATATTGATAACCCGTATGGAGTACCTGTGCAGTTTGGAGATGATAAACTCACGCCAAAAGACGACCACATAGTCCACGGAGACAAAGATAGCTCTATAGAGGATAAGTCAATCGACTTTGACGACCCTGATAAAAAATACCAATACTTAAAAGATAAATACCAGATGATGCAAGACCTTGAGCTAGAAACAGAAGAGCTTAAGGTCGATTTTAATTTATGAAAGGAGTGCATATGCCAACAATTGGAATGCCAAAGGTCAAGATTGCTTTTGAGTCTGCAGGCTTAGCAGCAATCCAACGATCTGCTAGGGGTATTGTTTTGCTTTTAATTAAGTCTAACAACCCTGAAGAGCAGGGAGAATATAAGCTAAACTCTTTATTTGACATGGATGAAAAAACACAATTTAGCGAAGAAACAATCAAATACATTAGGCTAGCCTTTAAGGGGAAGCCTAACAAGGTTATAGCACAGGTCTATGGTGAGGCTAATCCACTAACGGACGTAATGAATAAGCTTAGACTAGTTAAGTTTAACTACTATGCAGCACCAAATGCCACAGAAGAAGAACTAGAAAGTATAAAAAGCTGGCACAATGAGATGGTCGAAGTTAAGGATAGGACAATCAAATTTGTAGGCTATAACTATCAAGCTGATGATGAAACAGTTATAAACTGGGTTGTGCCTAGAGTTACCTTTGATGGTAAAGATTACACTGGTCAAGAGTTTACCGCACTAATTGCATCACAGTTAGCAGCCTTGCCACTGTCAAGGTCATTTACCTACTTTACATGGCCAGAACTAACAGATGCAGAACTACCTTATGCAGATGATGAGGATGCAGCGGTAAATGAAGGCAAGCTATTTTTAACTTACAACGGCGAGAACTACAAGATTGCTAGGGGTGTCAACTCGCTAACTACCTACTCTGATAAAAAAGGCGAGGACTTTAGCAAGATTAAAATTGTAGACTCTATGCACATGATAAAAGATGATATCCGCGATACATGGGAGGAGTTTTATGTAGGTAAGTACAGAAATACTTATGCTAACAAAATGCAATTTCTAGCCCTTGTAAACCGTGTGTATTTTAGAGAGCTTGAGGGAGAAATCCTAGAGCCTACAAGTGGTAGCCGTGTGGATATCGATGTTAGAAGAAATGAGATGTATGCAGTTAAACGTGGAGCAAATATTGATGAGATGACCGAGCAACAAATTAGAGAGTTTAACACTGGATCTAATCTTTTTGCTGCAGGTTACGTATCAATATTAGATGCTATGGAAGACCTATACATCAACTTTAGAAATGAATAGGAGGCTTAGTATATGGCTTTAGGAAATACACCAGATAATAGGGGCTTTAGAAGAGTCTCTGGTGGTTGGGGCACTATGTACATGGATGGAGTAGAAATCTTTGAATGTACAGAGGTTAGTGCAGAAATAGAAGTACAAAGATCCGATGTTTTAGTCGGTAACAATGTAGATAGCAAGATTACAGGACTCGCGGGAAGCGGGTCTTTTACTTTAGGTCATGTTTATACAAGACACATAAATAACGCCCTAACACAATTAAAGGAAGGTCACGACCCACGCTTTACAATGTCAATTGTCCTAGATGATCCAGATGCAGTAGGAGGTCAAAGGGAGCAAATCGATATTGGTAATGTTTGGATAAATAACCTAAATTTAGCAGGATTTACCCGTGGTGAAATTGTAGAAAAAGAATACGAGTTTGGATTTACACCAGACGATGCAGATATTGCAGAAGGTATCTACTAGGAGGATATATGGCACTTACAGCTAAAGACTTAATAAAAAATAAAGAGATTATCAAAGATAGAAAAAATGACAAGATTGAAATTGAAGTGGACGGCTACGATGAGCCGTTCCTTTTTTCTGTCCCAGATGTTGCAGTATACGATGATGCACAAGCTTATGCCAAAACCCGTGGGGACAGGGCAGGGGATAAGTACATCATTGTTGAGTGTTGTGTGGAGCCTAACTTAAGAGACCCAGAGCTACTTGCAGCTTATGAGGTCAAAGAAGCTACAGATTTAATCGATGAACTATTTAGATTTGGTGATGTTGCATCTATAACCCAGACTTTACTTAAATTCAGCGGATTTAAAGATGAAAAAGAAGTAAACGCTAGCATTAAAAAAGCAAAAAACTAATACTGAGTGGCGACTCTGAGATGGAGATTGTGGCCTTTATGTTGGAGCATGGCCACTCATTTGAGGAAATACAAAACCTTACTACTGCTGAACAGGTGCTAGTTTTGGCCACTCTATATGCAAAAAGAGAGAGGATGGTGAGAGCATTTGGCGGCGATATTTAAGGTAAAACTGGAAGATAATTATACGGATAAGGCTAAGAAGATTGCTAGCGCTACTAGTCAAATGGAGTCTGCTATGTCTAAGGTTGGTAGCGTGGCAAAAAAAACCGGATCCGCACTAAAATCATCATTAGACAGAAAATACAAAGTAGATATTAAAGAAACTGGGTCAAAGTACCTAGAAAATAGGGTCAATGGATTAAAGAAAAACCTAGATAGGTTAGAAAAACCTTATGAGGTAAGCATTACAGCTAAAATGTCTAGATTAGATAAACTTAAATCCAATTTGTCAGATTTGAATAAAAATACCATTGGCAAGAGCTTTGGCGCTGTTAAAAAGTTTAAAATGGACTTTTCAGATTTTAGGCGTGCTAAGAAAGAAGCTAAGCAACTAAGCAAAGAAATATCTGCCTTTACTGGCAAAAAGCACAAAGTGAAGATAGACATGGAAAGCCCAATTAAAGGGGTTATGGCAAAAATGAAATCGGGCCTATCATCTGGTTTTAGCAAACTAAACCCTAAAAACTGGTTTGGTGGCGGCGGTGTTGGTCCTACTGGTGCTGCTCCAGGTGGGGGCGGTGGACTAGTAGGGTCTATCGTAAAAGGTAGTCTTATAACTGGTGCTATCCAAAAAGGATTTAGTGCTTTAAAGGGTGGCTTTGATGCAACCCTAGGTGCAGGTATGCAAAGACTAGAAAATATCCAAGCATCTAAAGCTAAATTACGAGGCTTTGGACATGATGATAAGACTGTAAATACCATATCCCAAAATGCTATGGCAGCAGTAAAAGGTACAGCTTACGGCTTTGGGGATGCAATGACTGCCTCTGCTAATGCTGTTGCTGCTGGAGTAAAACCAGGTAAAGATTTAGAAAAGCACTTAGGCATTATAGCAAACTCTGCAGCTGCTACTGGCGCTGACTTTAACGAGATGGGGTCTATCTTTAATAAGGTCAAGACCACTGGTTACCTGCAAGGTGACGAGGCGATGCAGATAATGGATAGGGGTATTGCCCTTTTACCTGCATTAGCTAAGACCATGGGTACATCGGTTGATGAAGTCAGAAAGAAGATGAGTAAGGGTGAGGTATCCTTTGAGGACTTTTCTGCCGCTATGGAAGATGCGACGGGTACTGTGGCAAGTGAAATGTCTAACACCTTTAGCGGTGCTAAGGATAACCTTAAGGCGGCGCTAGGACGTGTAGGGGCTGGCTTACTAGGTGGCTCTGATAACGAGGGCGGCGTTTTTGCTATGCTTACTCCTATGATTAAAGGATTAACATCAGCTTTAGGACCTTTAGAAAGTATGGCAGGCAAACTAGGTGATAAGTTTGGAGACTTAGCTACTGGAGCAATTGACAAAGTTAAAAGTGGTTTTGACTATCTAGGTAATAAGTTTAAGCCAGTAGGCGAAGCCTTTGCTAAGGTGGGTGGTCCACTTAAAGATGCTATGGGCAGCCTAGGTGGATCTATTGGCAAAATCTTTGGTAGCAACATGGACCTAGGCGGGTCTATCATCGATACCTTATTAAGCGGTGCGGTAGCTGGCCTTACTACTCTAGCTAATATCATACAAACTTATGCAGTACCTGCTATACAAACGGCAGCTGACTTTATAAGTGCTAATGTAGTGCCAGTTATACAATCAGTAAATAACTGGATAGCTGCTAATATTTTACCTGCTATCCAATCCCTAGGGTCTTACTTGATGGCCAATGTTCTACCTATATTACAATCTATAGGTAGCTTTATAACTGGTGGACTATTGCCAAGTCTACAATTGCTAGGGGCTGCTGCTATGTCAGTTTTAGGACCAGCATTTAATGCCCTAGGACAGTTTGCCCAAGGTGTTTTATTGCCTGCTTTGTCCTGGTTAGGCGAGACTATAATTGGGAGTGTTGTCCCTGCATTATCTAGTCTAGTTAGTTGGGTTATAGGTAGCTTGCTACCAGTAATAGTACAAATTGGGTCATTGATTGGATCTGTTGTAATACCAGTAGTGAGTGCTGTTGCTAGCCTTATTGCTGGAGTTGTTATGTCAGCCTTTACTGTATTAGTGGGCATCGTAAATACCGTAGTTGGTATATTTAATGGCCTAGTAAGTGCAGTTAATGCAGCGATTGATGCCCTATCAGGTATAGGGTCAGCTATATCTAGTGCGATTGGTGGACTAGTAGGCAAAGTGACAGGTTTGTTTGGTGGTGGCCATGCCACAGGTACAAGTTACTTTGGCGGTGGTATGACCCGTGTTAACGAGCGTGGGGAAGAAATGATCCAGTTAGCACGCGGTGATAAAATTTACCCTGCAGGTAAAACTGACAGAATTATCGAGAAACAAATCAATAATAAAAATCAAAGTAGAGAGACTAAAAATGTAACTATAAGCCCTACTATTAACATCAACGGGGCTAATAAAAATGGCGAGGATATAGCAAAAGAAGTCAATAGACAATTAAGAAGATTGGCGGTGAATATCTAATGCAGCAGTGTATTTTAAGCTTTGAGGAGCGTAAGGAAGTCTTGGAACTACCTTATCCGCTCCAAGAATGGACTTTATCTAGTCCACACAATACCTATAACTTTACAACAATAAATACTGGCGAGGTACTAGCTATAGGTAAAAAGAATTTAAAATCAATAACTATAAATAGTTTATTCCCTGCTCGTGATTATCCTTTTTTACTGTCTAAAAACTACCCGGAGCCTGAAGCTTGCGTGCAGATGATTGAAAAATGGAAAAACTCTGGCAAGCCTATAAGGGTTGTTATTGTTGATACTGATATAAACTATGCCATGGCCATAGAAGACTTTAGTCATGGTATGGAGTCTATGGACGGTAGTAAAGATGTTACTTTTACCTTATCCCTTATAGAGTACTCTTATCTTAATGTAGAGAGGTCAAATCCTAAGTCAGCAAAAAACAAGGATGATTTAAAAGATAGACCTGGAGAAAAGAAAGAGTCTGAAGCGACCCGCCACAATGTAAAACAAGGGGATACTCTTTGGGACTTATCAGCTAAATATTTAGGCAATCCTAGGCGCTGGCAAGAGATTGCAAAGCTAAATAATATTACCAATCCACGTACCTTGCAGATAGGTACAGAATTAAAACTGCCGGCTAATAAGGATAGCAAGAAATGATAAAGGTCAAAGTATTAGCAGTAGGTAGTGATGGTGGGACTACTGATATATCCGATGTAGTTGGTGAGTTTAAGATAAAGGGTGCCAGCAAAGAGTGTGCCAGGACTCTTGATATGAAAATCATTAGGGATGATGTGGACGAAGAATATCCAACCTTTAAAGTGGGTCTAGGTGATACTCTAGATATAACAGTCATCGAAGATGATAAACCTAGTCAAGCTATAAAAGCTGTTGTGTGGGAAAAGCAAGCATCTATAAATGAAATTAGCCTTGATATTGTAGGCTATGATAGATCAATTTACTTAAATAAAAATGAGACAGAGACCCAAGTTTTTAATGACATGACTGCAGATGCAGTAGCTAAAAAGATTATAGGGGAGTTAGGACTTACTGCTGGCAATCTAGCACCTGGCCTTAAAGATACTTATAATTGCCGTGGCATGACTTCCTATGATGCTATAATGCACGCTTACACAAAGACAAGCCGTAAAAATGGCAAAAAATACAAGCTAGTAGCAAACGGGGATAAGATAAATGTTTTTGAAGCTAGCGATACAGTTGGTGTGGTCCTAGAAGAACTAGATGAGCCAGTAGTTGGTAAACTCCTAGACCTATCATATAAGGAGTCTTTAGATGACCTTGTAAACGAAGTTAAAGTCATCGAAGAAGATGAAAAAGATGAGAAAAAGGAAAAGAAATCAGATGCTGAGTCACAAAAAAGATACGGAGCTATACAAAAGATAATCAAAGGTAAAAAAGAAGATATAGCTGGTATCATGGCAGGGGCAAAAAAAGAACTTGATGTAGAGTGCATAGGCTCTTGGGATATGGTAACTGGCAAATCTATAGAGGTAAAGTCCGATGTGATTAGCGGTGAGTTTTATATTATCGATGATGAACATGTAATCAATGATGGTACCCATATCTGTAACCTAACCCTATCGACTGAGTTTGAAATGGACGAAAAAGAAGAAGGTCAATCTGAGAACAAAGATAGCGATAGTCCAGGGGCCAAAGGTGCAGGCAAAGGTAGTGCTAACATTGAGAAAGGCCTTGCATGGGCCCAAAAACAACTAGGGACTCCATACTCACAACCTAACCGTATGAGACCAGGTTACTTTGACTGCTCATCCTTTGCTTATGAGTTTGGCCGACAAATGGGAGTATTACCTGATGCAAATTGGGCATGGACCACTCAAACCATACCAGGCAATCCTAATGTTGTAGAGGTGCCATACAGTGAGATGAAGCGTGGGGATTTGATATGTAACCCTAATAAGCACGTAGAAATATATTTAGGTGGTGGCGAGATTATCCACTCTACACCGCCATCTGTTAGGTATGGCAAAGTGCCTCCAGCTGGCAGCGGTTATAGAGTATTTAGATTTAAGGGGGCTTAATGGATAGGATAACAAGAAGATTAAAAGATTTAGAAGGTAGAAAAGAATCGACAGAGATTGGAATTGTAACTGCCATTGACCCGCACTTTAAATTTAAGGTCAATGGCCAAGAGTACTCCTCAGAGCACTTTACTGTATATCTGCCAGCGGTGGACAGGATACGCCAGTTTGAAAGGATTGATGTGGAAACTCATGTAAAGACTAGGGATAACAACCCAGAGGGTGTAGCTACTACAAATATTGGCCAAGGTAAGGGCGAGGCTTATCTTGATATAGGAGATTTGGAGCTAGAGCCTGATAACTATGAGCGTAGGTT
Organism: Anaerococcus sp. mt242; assembly: GCF_016798225.1. GTDB lineage: Bacteria > Bacillota > Clostridia > Tissierellales > Peptoniphilaceae > Anaerococcus. The sequence continues at coordinate 22,418 of NZ_JAEUYX010000018.1, forward strand.
TTTGGTAGGTGACCTTATCGATGTTACAGATCGAGGGGACTCTTTTATAGTCCATGGTCGATTGGTAAAGATAGGCGATACTGATGAGATCTATACTCCTACACATAGAGATAAAGGACAAGGCGTAAAGGTGGGCAAAGGTGGCCCAATTAATAGACCGCCTATGAGTTGGTGATAGCTATGGCGATATTACCAAATAGTATGGACTATATCGTTGATATACCAGTGGCCGATGAGGTACTTTTAGAAGAAGGCTTTTGTGAATATGCTTATGACTTTGATAATAACGAGCTTTTAACTAAAAACGGCAGGCACTATTATGTATATGGCAATGAGGCCATGAAGATATGGCTATATAAGGCTATGATAACTGATAGGTTTAGATATAGTGCCTATACGGATAGGTTTGGCACAGAAATATATAGCCTAATCGGTGAGGTTGTAAGCTCTAAGCTAAAAGAAGCCGAGATTAAAAGATATATCATAGAGGCGGTTATGGTGCATCCTTTTATGGTATCAATCAACGATATACAGTTAGAGAGAGTGAAGAGTGGACTTAAGGCAATAGTCTACTATACAACGACTTTTACGGATGAGATTGTGAGGGTAGAATGTCAAGTAAAAATAGATTAGTAAGTGCAATTACGAGCGAGGAAATAATTGCACGAATGAAAGCAGACCTAAAAAACCCTCCAAATAAGATAGAGGGGTCTTTTGCTAGTGATAATATACAAGCAGTAGGTAAGGAGTTAGAAAGATACTACAACCTACTGGAGTACCTGGATAGTCAACACTATATAGAGACTGCAGAGGGTGATGCTTTAGATAAAAAGGCCAATGATGTGGGTGTGTTTAGAAAACAGCCTACAAAAGCTACAGGATATGTAACCTTTTTAGGTGCCGAAGGGACTTTTATACCAGCAGGACTAACTGTGGCCAGCGATGCTTTTAGCTATATAACTACTAGATCAGGCAGAATAGAAGATGGCCAATGCGTATTGCCAATTGAGGCGGTAGAACCTGGTAGCTTATCTAATATACCAGCTGGATCTATATATAAGTTTCAATCTACACCTGGTATAAGAGAGGTAACCAATGCTAAGCCTATAAGTAATGGTACGGATTTAGAAAGTGATGCTAACCTTAGGGCTAGAACTCAAATGAGAGTTAGGTATCCTGGTACATCGGGTAATCAGCACCACTATATGCACTGGGCGATGGAGGTCGAGGGCGTAGGTCGTGTCAAAGTATTCCCACTTTGGGATGGGCCTGGTACTGTTAAGGTGTCAATCCTTGATAGTAACCAGCAAGTGGCAAATGAGGACCTTATACAAAAAGTCCAATACCATATAGACCATGAGGGTGAGCGTATGGGTGAGGCTTTAGCTCCTATTGGAGCTTTGCTTACTGTATCTACTGCTAAAACTAAGGGCCTTAATATAAAGGCTAAAATCAATATGGTAGAGGATATGTACTACACAGAGGAAATGATTGCAGAGACTTTAAAGGTGGCCCTGCAACTATATATCGATGAAAATATATCTTATAAGACTGGAAGACTTACAGTAGCTAAGGTAATAGATATCTTATATACCCTAGATGGGGTATTGGATATAATCGAGCTTACTGTAAATGAGAGGTCAGACTCTATAAGCTTTGATCCTGAAGAAGTGCCGATAGTAGAAAGTGTAGTTATATCATGAGAGGTGATCGCTTTAAAAGAAGATTACCTAAATTTGTAGGACAGATAAGCGACCTAGATGATACCTTTTATGCTGAGGACAAAGAATTTGAACTAATCGACAAATTAATAGATGACTTTGAAAATAGTCAATCCATATCAGGGATAGCTAAGACAAGCGACCCTGATTATTTTTTGCGTAAATTGGAGGTTGACTATGGCCTAGACCATAAAGGGACTACCAAAGAGAGGATAGCTAGGATACTTTTAAAGATGAGGGCAAAACGTACGACCACGGAGGAGGTTGTGCTAGAGATTTGCCAGTCTTTAGGCTTCCCAGCGCAGTATGAGCAAAAATATAGGGAGTACGGGTTTTTACTAGACCTATATGTAAATGGTGACCTAGATATGGACGCTTTAATAAGGGAGCTGATGGAGGTAACTCCAGCCCACTTATGGATAGACTTAAGGATGACCTTTGCAAGAGTTATGAAACTACAAACACGTAGTGGAGATAGCTCTTTTTTAATGTGGTTATGTGGTGAGCATCCATGTGGAGATATACCTTATCCATATACAGTGGACGAGCCTTACTATATAGGTGTTGGTGCTAAAACTGGTAACTATGATGCAAATAACTACTATGGTAATGCTGGAGATGGCTATAAGGCGGGCGAACTGCGTGACTTTGAAGAGTCTAGCTATATATATGTACAAAACTTTGATGCGGAAAACCGTATCGATTTTGGAGGTGATGATTAATTGCTAAGCGAATACTTGATGAATAATGTTTGCCAATTTATAAAGGATGAGATAAAGACTGCTGTTGTGGTTTTTGAAGGTAAAGATCCCGAAGAAGTGCAGATAATAAGAAAAGCAATAGATGAAGATACTTTAAAGGTGCTGGTAAATACAAGTAAAGGTGTTGGAACGATAACTGATATAAGATTGCTCGATGAAAAGGGCAATGTCCTTATATCTAAGCCTAAAGGACATATAAAAACAATTGACCATGGGGTAATTAGCACTTTTTGGATAAGGATTGTCGAGGAAGAAGTGCAAAACCCTATAAGTGTCTTTGAGTTGAAAGGAGCTATGAATGGCTAATGGATTTAATTTGGCTGAGTATTATCAGCTGATTGAGCAGGGTTATGATAAGGATAAGGCCTTGGAGTATCTGGCATCGCAGAATATATCCTTGGTTGGCTGGTATGACCACTTAGCAGAATTTGCAGATGTAAGGGCAGAAAAAGAGATTGGAACAAGTCCCGATGGTGACCCTTTGTACCAGCATATACGCTTTGATGGGGTGGTTGTCCAAGAGGGGACTCCTGTAAATGCTGAAAATCTGGGGCAAATGGAATGGAATGACTTGGTTAATGCCTCACGAATTAATAGACATGATGATATAATAAGAGACCTTGTGGTACAAGTGGCTACCTTGATAGGGCAAAACAATAACAATATGCCTTATAACTCATTTATTGCCAATGCTAAAAATATTGGTGAGGATATAGAAATGGTAGAAGGCATCTATGATGAAGTGAATGGAAGGGGTGTGGTGTAGATGGCTAAGGTTGTATATAAAAAATATGAAGCTACAAACTTAAATCCAAATTATAAAATGGTAGATGGCGGTAGTCCTTATTCCTATTCTTATAATGATAGCAACACCGCCTACTCGCACTTTACATTTAATGAAAATGACGGGACTTTTACCATGAGTGGCTCCACTTATCCAAGTGGGACTTTTTATGCCTATGGTGGTAGCTCTAAAAATGTAGTTGTCGAGTATACAAGATACACATCAGGTGGAGGAACATTTCCTAGGCCAGAAAAAGTTTATAAATCAGAACGCGTAACTCCTAGATATACTAAAGGGAAATATATTGGTGAAGTTACAGCAGAAGATGGCGCCTACCCAAGAGATGGCACAGAATATGGTTATTGGTACGAGTGGGATAGATATGCTAATCGTGCCCCTATAATAGGAGGGTCTAACACCGCTATTGGTAATGTTAACAATGACTTTACTATATCATATAATTTAATGGATGAAGATAATGATGAAGTAAAAGTAGAGATTATGGTGGACGGAAAAGTTATCCAATACCCTATGGCTATGGCTTTAAACCAAAGTCACAGTGTGCCTATCCGTATAAAAGATTATGGATTAGGCGACCATACAATTACAGTGACTGCTACTGATACATCTAATGCATCTGCTAGTCGTACCTACTACTTTACTAAGTCTAATACTGCACCTACTATATCTGGGTCTGATATGGACTTGGGGGCTAAGTTTGAGGACTTTCAGGTCGACTATTTAGTCCAAGATGCTGAGGGCAATGATGTATCGGTTGAGATAAAGGTAGATGGGACTATCAAGCAAAGCTCTAGCAAGTCCACTTTGGGGGTAAGGCGATACTTTACTATCCCAATCAAGGACTATGAGATTGGCCGCCATACCATTGAGATAAAAGCAACTGATAGCAATGGCGCATCTACTGTAAGGGCTTATACTTTTAATAAGGTAAACTCAGCACCAGTTATATCGGGACAAGATGAAAATTTAGGGGCGAAGAATACTGCATTTTCCTACACTTACACCGTGACCGATAGAGAAAGTGACAACATAGATGTCATAGAAAAGGTAAATGGCGAGGTAATCCGTGTACTTAACAATGCTACTTTAGGTAGTGAGTATAGGATAACTATCACAGATGAGCAAATAAGGCAATTAGAGCTTAATGCATCTAATACTATTGAGATAGAGGCGACAGATGGCACTGCTACTACTTTTA
>NZ_JAEUYX010000019.1 GCF_016798225.1 Anaerococcus sp. mt242
TTGGCATGAAAAAAACCCCTCAATCCATATTCCGGATTTTGGGGTTCAGCTCAAAGGGTTTGCTTTTTAAAATTTTATTTTAGTAGTTAAATCTAGCAACTTCGAAGTAATCTTGTGGGTGTGCACATGCTGGGCAGATTTTTGGTGCTTCTTTTCCTTCGTATAGGTATCCACAGTTACCACACATCCAGATAACTTCTTCGTCTTTTTTGAATACTCTATCATTTTCGATATTATCTTTTAATGCTTGATATCTTTCTCTGTGAGCTTCTTCTACTTTTGCGATATTTCTAAATGCTCTTGCGATTTCTGGGAATCCTTCTTCTTCAGCAACATCTGCAAATGATGGATACATATGTTCTGCTTCGTCGTTTTCTCCATCGATTGCACCTTGTAAGTTTGTTAAAGTATCATGCCATACTACTGGCCATTTTGTGTAATTTTCGTTAAGTTCGATTTCTTCTAGTTTGTATTCTTCTCTTAAGAATTTGAAAAATCTTGCAGCGTGTTCTCTTTCATTCATAGCTGTTTCTTCAAAAATTCTTGAAATTTGAACATAACCTTCGTCTTTAGCAACTTTTGCTGCTAATGTATATCTCATGTTTGCTTGGCTTTCACCAACAAATGAAGTTATTAAGTTTTGAGCTGTTTTTGTACCTTTTAAAGTCATATGTATTTCCTCCTGGAATTTTTTTTATATGTAATTTCTATAATGATTATATAATTAGAATAAAACTTTGTCAAATTATGCTCTATATATTTTAGTATAGTGAATAATGATTATCATTACTAATTAGTTTTGTCCAATAAATAATAAAAGTCTCCCTGCGGGGAGACTTAATTTATAGCCAAATATTTTCTGGATAATCTTTATTTTCTAGCATCTTTCTAAATTCTTCTTGGGCTGGAGCTAGGTCTTCTTTGTAGGTAATTCCTATCCATTTGTCATTTGTTGGAAGGATTGTAATTTCTGCTATATCTTCTTCTAAAAACTCACCTATCATTTCTGGTAAGACATATTCTGCTTTTTCTAGATTATCTTTATTTTTTTCTAAATATTTTTCAAAGTATTCTTCACAAAGATCGATAAATCTTGGGAATGTAGCCCACATGTTCATAGAAACAATGGATTCTAGATTTAATAAATCACTGTCTAAGTTTTCACGACTTGTAATTTTGCCATCTTCTCCTAGTCCTATTTCATGAGTTTCGATGATTTTTACCAATTTATTGTCTTGATCACCTACAGAAACTCCGCGGGTTACTGTTCCGTTGTCAGAAAGTGTATTTTTTAATTTATAACCTGCCATTGCAATTTGTAATTTGGACGCATCTTGATTATTTGCATCATCTAAAAATTCATGGAAGTCTTTAAATACATTTTTGCCATAATAATCATCGGCATTTATTACTAAAAACGGCTCATTTACTAAGTCTTTTGCTGCTAAAACTGCATGGACTGTTCCCCATGGCTTCGTACGATTTTGTGGAACTTCATAAGCTGCTGGCAATTCTAAAGATTGGTAGGCGTATTCTACATCAATTATTTTTGAAATCCTATCGCCAATTACCTCTTTAAAATCTTCTTCTATATCACGTCTAATTATAAAAACAACCTTGTCAAAACCTGCTTTTTTTGCATCAAAAATAGAATAATCGATAATTGTGTATCCATTATCATCCATTTTTGCAAGTTGTTTAATTCCTGCACCATAACGGGATCCTATCCCTGCCGCCATGACCACTAGTGTGGTTTTCATATTTTTTCCTCTCTTTCATATCCGCGAGGATTCATTTTTTGCCATCTCCATGCATCTTCGCACATATCTTTTATGTCGTACTGAGCCTGCCAGCCTAAAACTTTTTTGGCCTTACTTGCATCAGCAAATGATTTGTCGATGTCTCCTGCTCTTCTTTTTTCTATTTTGTATGGGATTTTTTTGCCAATTACTTCTTCAAAAGATTTTATAACATCAAGGACTGAGTATCCCTTGCCAGTTGCAAGATTTATAATCTCAACTCCATTTAATTTTTCCAAATTTTCTACAGCTTTTACATGACCGCGCGCTAAATCCACAACGTGGATATAGTCACGAACTCCAGTCCCATCGTGAGTTTTATAGTCATCTCCAAAAATATGGACATATTCCAGCTCGCCTACTGCAACTTGGGAAATGTAAGGCAATAAATTACTTGGAATTCCTTGTGGGTCTTCACCTATTAATCCTGATTTGTGTGCACCAATCGGGTTAAAGTAACGGAGCAAAACCACTTTGAAATCTGGATTAGCTGTATGTAGGTCTGTCATTATTTGCTCCATAAAAGACTTGGACCATCCATATGGATTTGTACAAAAGCCCTTAGGCACATCTTCTGTAATTGGTGTCACTTCCGGATCGCCATAAACTGTGGCAGATGAGCTAAAAATAATGTTTTTACATCCCACATCTTCCATTGCTTTTAGCAAACTCAAAGTACCTGTAAGGTTGTTGTGGTAGTATTTTAGTGGATTTTTTACTGATTCGCCTACAGCTTTTAAGGCTGCAAAGTGTATTACCACATCAATTTTTTCATCTATTAAAACTTTTTTTAAAAACTCTGTATCAAGGATATCAGCCTTATAAAATTTGATATTTTTACCAGTGATTTTTTCGACTCTTTCGATGGCTATCTTTGAAGAATTGGACAAATTGTCATAGATTATGACATTATAACCCTTATCTAATAGCTCCACTGCCGTATGGCTGCCGATATATCCTGCTCCTCCAGTTAATAAAACGCGTTTTTTCATAAAACCTTCCCATTTTTTGCAATATTTGCCTAACTTACAACTATTATAGGTATTATCAAAATATATGTCAATAAAGTCAAAAACCTTTTCACATATTAGTACACAATATTTGTTTAAAAATAAATTAACAAATAAAAATCTGGGTATATAATAACGAAGAATAAAGTTTTTATGGAGGAAATAATGAGAGTAGATTATACAAACATAAACTTAGAAAACCTTGAAAAATACGAAGAAAAAGCGCTTAAATCATTTGATACACTTTTGGATGGAAATGGTGAAGGATCTGACTTTTTAGGATGGATAGACAGACCAGTTGACTATGACAAAGAAGAATTTGAAAGAATAAAAAAAGCAGCAGAAAAAATTCAATCTGACAGCGAAATTTTAGTATCTATCGGTATTGGTGGCTCATATCTAGGTATAAAAGCTATTGATTTTGCCCTAGATAATTATTTTAAGTCTAACAAAAAAGTAAAATTAATCTATGCCGGCAACCAAATATCCGGCCAATATATGGCAGAACTTTTGGATTACCTAAAAGATAAGGACTACTCTTTAAATGTAATTTCAAAATCAGGAACAACCACAGAGCCTGCAATCGCCTTTAGATTTTTAAAAGAGGCCTTAGAGGAAAAATATGGCAAAGAAGAAGCTAAAGGCCGTATCTATGCCACAACTGATAGGCAAAAAGGTGCATTAAAAGATCTTGCAACAAAAGAGGGATATGAAACTTTTGTAGTGCCAGATGATATTGGCGGTAGATTTTCAGTTATTTCTGCAGTAGGTCTTTTGCCACTTGCAGCAAGTGGAATTGATATAGACGAATTTATGGCAGGTTTTAAAGCAGGTCGCGAAAAATATACAGTACGCAATTTTGAAAATAACGATGCTATAAAATATGCAGCAATCAGAAATATGCTTTATGAAAATGACAAAGCAATAGAAGTTCTAGTAAACTATGAGCCAAAACTCCAATATATTGCAGAATGGTGGAAACAATTATTTGCAGAATCAGAAGGAAAAGACAGTCAAGGCTTATTCCCAGTTTCAGTAAATAACTCAACAGACCTCCACTCCCTAGGACAAATGATCCAAGATGGGAAAAGAAATCTATTTGAAACAGTCCTAGAAATTGAAAATTATGACAGAGATATAGAAATAAAAGAAGATGCAGACAACCTAGACGGCTTAAACTATTTAGCAGGCAAATCAATGAATTATGTAAATACCCAAGCCATGGAAGGAACAACCATCGCCCATGTAAAAGGAAATGTGCCAAATATACGTATCAAAATTGAAAATGTAAGTGCAAAAACACTTGCAGAACTATTCTACTTTTTTGAAATAACAGTTGGTGTAAGTGGCTATATGATGGGCATCAATCCATTTAACCAACCAGGTGTAGAAGAATATAAGACACAAATGTTTAAACTATTAGGAAAACCAGGCTACGATAATAAATAAATCTTTAAAGAACCCTCAGGGTTCTTTTCTTGTACAATATATCTAAAATATCTTATAATTAAGTTATAGCGTATGTTATTAAGAAAGAAGGAAAAATGAAAAAAATATCAATAATTGGTTTAGGAAATGTAGGGTCAACTACCACCCACACCTTAGTTGAAAGAAGATTGTGCGATGAAATTGCCCTTTTTGACAAAAAGGAAGATTTGATAAATGCAGAGATCAATGACTTCAGAGACTCTCTTGTCAGAAGAAATGGCAATGTAAACTTAGTTGCAGGAAGCAAATCAGATTTAAAAGACAGTGACATCATAATTTTTGCCCCAGGGGATATCACAATCTTACAAAATAATAGCGACCGCCTAGAAGAATTTAAATACACCAAAAAATGTGTAGAAGAATGGGCACCTATTATAAAAGAATCAGGGTTTGACGGCATTATTGTATCAATTACAAATCCATGTGATGTGATTGCAGAATATATGCAAAAACTAACTGGACTTCCAAAAGAAAGAGTAATTGGTGCTGGTACCATCCTGGATTCTGCAAGAATGAAAAACGCAGTTGCAAAGTATCTAGGAATTGATCCAGATTCTGTAAACGGATATGTAATCGGAGAACATGGAAACAGTCAATTTGTAGCTTGGTCAAAAGTTTTTATAGCTGCAAAACCAATTGGGCAAATCCTTGATGAAAATACCTTAAATCAAATTGAAGAAGCATCTAGGATGAAGGGATTTGAAATTATAAAAGGCAAGGGTTACACTTCCTACGGCATTGCAAATTCAGCTGCAATCATTGTTGAAACAATATTTAATGATGCAAAAACAATCCTTCCAGTTTCTTCATACTCATCAGAAGCAGCTTGCTATATTGGTCACCCATGTGTAGTTGGCAAGCAAGGAATCATCCGAGAATATCACTTAGAGCTTAACGAAGAAGAAACTAAAAAATGGGATCACTCAGTAGAAACAATTAAAAATATAAGACCAGAATAAAAAAACAAGCCAAAACGGCTTGTTTTTTTATCTAAATTTATGCAATTTTACCTTTTCTTCTAAGTCTTGCTGAATTGACAAGAGCTGCAGTAGCATCTCCTGTGATATTTAAAGTAGTTCTACCCATATCAAAAATTCTATCAATACCTGCAACAAGAGCAATTCCCTCTACTGGTAGACCAACAGATTGAAGTACCATAGCAAGCATAATCATACCAGATCCTGGGACACCAGCAGTACCAATAGATGCTAGAGTAGCAGTTAGTACGATTGTTACAATTTGGCCTAAAGTTAGGTCAATACCATAGCAAGAAGCTATAAATACAGCACAAACTCCTTGATAAATAGAAGTACCATCCATATTTATAGTCGCTCCAAGTGGCAATACAAAGCTCGTTACATCATGATCAGCTCCCAGTTCTTCACAACATTTTAAGTTTATAGGAAGAGTACCCATACTAGATGCAGAAGAAAAAGCAAACATCATAGCAGGTGCTATACCCTTATAAAACTCAACTGGGTTAATCCCTGCCATAGTTTTAACTGTAAATGAGTAAACAATAAGTGCATGAAAAGCATAAGCTAGATATGCAACTAAAAGTACACTAGCAAGAGATCCGATAATCATAGGACCATTTTCTGCAATAACTGGCATTAGCAAGCAAAGCACTCCCAGTGGAGATAATTTTAAAATAAGCTCCATAGCCTTCATATTTATGTCATTTACAATTTCAATAGCTTCTATAGCCTTAGCTTGTTTTTCTTTATTGATTAAAAGTATAGAAAAACCAATAATAATAGCCATAACAATAATTTGTAGCATATTTGCTTCAACAATAGGTGCTAAGAAGTTTTTTGGGAAGATATTTACTAAAGTATCGACAAGTGAAACTTGATTTTCAACAGCATATTCAAGATTTGTGGTAGCTATAAGTGGGAAAAATCTCTTTGCAATATTTGCAAATACAAGACCAATTAAAATAGCAAAAGCAGTTGTGAAAAAGTAATAAATGATAGTGAAAACACCAACTTCTCCAACCTTTTTAATATCTCTCATGGAGATGATGCCGCCCATAATAGAAAATAAAACGATAGGTGTGACAATAAATTTAAGTAAGTTTAGGAAGATATCCCCAATTGGTTTAATATAAGAGTTTAAAAACTCTGCTTGACTTTGCAAAAGTAAACCAAGAACAATTGCTAGTACAAGAGCAATAAAAATATTGCGAGTCAGGTGTGACTTTTTACGAGGTGCAGTTTCCATATAATTCTCCTTATCTTTTCAAATTTTTTTCAAATTATATATATATTACTCTACCTACCCCCCTTTTGTAAAGCTTGAGTATAATTTTTATAAAAATAAAACTTACCATCTAATACCATGAATTGATATTTAAATGGTAAGTTTTTAATTATAAAATAGACTCTTTAATTCTTCTAAATTATTTATTTTATTAAATGATTTTAATTGTTTAATCATATGAAGTTTTCTGAAAAAATCCTTAATATTATATCTTTCATATTCCGTGGGTAATATCGAAAGTAAAATAATTACATTTACATTTTCACTATCCCAAAAGATTTCATTATTCAACTTTATATAAGAGATAGAGGACTTTAAAATATAACTTGGGTTACCATGTAATAAAACCATACCATTTCCAACTTCTGTACTCGCTATTTCTTCTCTATGAAAAATGCTATCTTTATACCCAAATTCTACATATTGTTTTTTCTCTAGTTTATTACCTAAAAATTCAATCACTTCATCTTTTCTAGTAAATTCTTTACTAATATAAAATAATTCAGATTTAAAGAGTTTCAAGTAGTCTTTTTTATTTATCTGAGTTGAAATTGAGTCTATATCTAATTTACTAAGATCGATAGGTATTTTAATATAATTTGATATACTTAAATCGAGTGTTGAAAACACAATATAGTCATTATAATTATTTTTATGGAAATTATTAATATCAACCGGATTATCAAATTCTATCCAATCTAAATTGTCTTCAAGTATGGAGTGCAAATATTGGGAAATACCCACACCGTAATTGCATACTATGATTCCTTTTATTTTTCTTTCTTTAGTTCGATTCAAAGTTATAATATATATTACTATATATGCAGCTTCCTCAGGAGGGATTTTTAGATTATTCTTAGCATTAAATTGATCAATTACATATAATACTTCGTTGTAATAGTATGAATAATTATTTTTTATTGTATCATGCAATGGATTTAATATATCTTCACCCTTATTAAGCTTTGCTAAAGTTAGCTCTAAGTGTTTTTTGAGACTTAAAATATTATTCTTTTCAACTAAAATAGGATCATCAATTTTAAAAAAATGTTTCTTTAAATCATTAATTATTTCTAATGACTTGATATTTACAAAATTGTTGATATCTAAATATTTATTTAAATTTATTTTATCATATAATTCATAGAAATATTTTATTAATTCTTCTTTATTAATAGTTGAATTGGATTGTTCAAATATTTTAGCAGATTCTTTAGCAAAGCTATAATATAAGGAATTCTTATTTATTATATAATCATTAATATCAGGATTTTCTACACTTAAAAGATAAATAATATGCACATGTAAAGCTTCTCTAATTTCATTAACCAGCTGCATTTGATTAATAAAAATGTTGGTTAATCTAATTGCGAGATTATTAGTATTATCATCATATAATAAAGAAAAAGATTCGTATCCATTTTCTACTTTTAATAATAAATCTCTCATATATAGAAATTTATCATCATCTTTACCTTTTAACTCCAGACCTATATTTTGCTTTATATTAATGTTTAATTTGTATAACTGAATTTCATCATTGATTTTAAATATAATCTTTGATAATTTTTCATAACTTAAATAATATTTTTCCATCAAATATTTTAATGTAATGTTATTTTTTGAAAATATATCAATAATTATGTCATACTCATTATTTTTAATTGTAATATTGTTTTTGTTTACACAAAGAAAGATTCCTTTAGCATATTTTTTATCTAAATTATACTCAATATGGTTTTCTTTTAAATAGCTTTCAATTCTACGAAGGGCATTATATACAGTTCTACGTGAACAACCTAGCAGAATTGATAACTCGTCAATAGATATATAGTTACTTTCTTCTATAAGCAATTGAAGTAGTTTTTTATCTAGGTCATTCATATATTTACCTCATTAAAATCTAATTGTCTTTATTCCACATGGTTTAATTAAATTATCATGCACATCATTTGTAATTTCGTCAGCTTTTACATAATTTACATTTTCAATAGTTGTTCTAAAATTGATATCCTTATCTCTATAAGGGTTATACAATCTTAAAATAAGGTTATTATTATCCTGAGATTGTTTCAGTGTAGAAAATATAGCTTTATCTACCTCTAGTAATGAATACTCATATGGATAGCATTTATTTTTACTTATAACAAAATGATCCGTATTATCGTAAATTTCGCCTGATTGATAGCTAACCGGCTTATTTAAAACTTCTTTTGAAAACTTATGCATAAGTCTATAATCATCTTCAACATCAGTAATATAAACAGTTGTTTCTATCTCTTTATTAAGTAAAGCATGATCCATTTGAACTTCATATACCCCGGATGCTCTTCCAGGTCTGTCATTTAAATTTGGTTTTCCCAAGTAAGGAATTGATCTAAACATAGTAAAAGCTAACTTATTATTATCTAAAACTTCATACTCTCTAACTCCATCAGAAACCCCACATACAGAATTTTCTGCATCAAGTGCCGCAAATGAAATCATAGGTTCAATGCCTCTAGGTTTTTCATCCCAGTTATCTTTTTTCCAATTATTATATTTATTATAATCAACTTCTCTAATAATAGTTCCAAATTGTTGATCAGCGATGGAGTTATTTGTCTTTACATCAGAATCAATAACTATTCTATCCCTATGCTCAATTATATTATTTACTGTTTTACAAGTTAATTCTATATATTTTTTAGTTTTATAAAGCGTGATAGAAACATCTGTTATAAGTTTCTCATCTAGGTTATGTTTTGCCCTATTTTCTAAAGTAGATGGTACACTTCTTAATAATTTATATCTTAGCTCTTGATATAATTTATCTTTATTTACTTTTAAATCAAAAACTTCTCCCTCTGATAAGTATAAATCATTAGTAGGTGATGAATAATCATAACTATCCCCTTCGTCACCATTATTTTCCAAATAAATTTTATTTATATTAGTATCTCCCTCGACAACTATTTGTCCTTTTTCATCAATACTAATTTTATAAAAGTCATTTTCAATAAATTTATCATCAGTTATAGGAGTTGCTAATTTTTTATTAGTACTTTCTTTAATTTCATAAGTTTGATATCCCATTGAAGCAAACTGATCTAAAATTATAATTTTTGCTCTGTATATTTCCTCATAGGATCTTAGCTTACTTGTAATTTCGTTATTAACACCTATTTCTTTAATTGATTTTTCTAAATTAGTATCATCTTTATCAATTCTAAGTAAATTATATTGTATCTCATTTCCATTTCTTATAATTTTAAAATCCTTGAAAGGAGTTAATATATCACATATTACATATTCTTCTCTAGAATATGGTAATGTATTATATATTTGAAAACTAAATCCAGATGCATTTATACCATCACCAATTCTTCTCATAATGGAATCGGTAAGATTTGTAGTGATATCCTCTACTTTTTCATATCTATTTTCTATAAATTTATTTGTTTTATCTGAATTACACATACCTATACTGTCATGAGCAGAGTTTAGCAACATTAATTTAAAACATTCTTCAATGATTTCTCTTTCATACCTTAATCCCAGCTTATAGCTAATAGAACTAAGTGGTTCCACAAATTCAGATAGATATCTTTCCAGCCTATTATGTCTATTTTTCAAATCTGCTCTAGTAGAGAAAATGCTTTTATGTGTTCTTGAATGTTGCCCAAAAGTAAATTCCCCAGTGTATTCCTTTAATTGATTTATATTACCAAAAACTTCATCTAGCGATTCTTCAAGAGAGCAAATTTCAATATCATAGTCTGTATTTTTTATTATTTGTGATATATTTTTTCTAATTGGTTTTTGATCCTCACCATTGAATAAAATATATGGTTTTCTATTGCCAAAAGTTTTCAATTTTTCTACTAAATTATCTATATATGATCCATCATCTTCGTTAGGTGGATAGGCCATAATTCCATAATGATACAAGTTAAATGTTTTTATGCTTTCCCCACTTGGACTAACCCAATTAAATTCTCTATCTTTAATAAGATGATCAGCTATTCCCCTTCTAAAAAAAGCATACTTTAATCCCATTTGAGAATATATTAGTGGCATCTGTTCACTCATTCCAAAACTATCTGGAAGATAACCTATTGATTGACAAGCACCCATTTTATGAGCTTCTTTGATACCAATCTGAAGGTTTCTTATAAGACTTTCTCCTGATATAACTAATGTATCACTTTGAGTATACCAAGGACCAGTTATAATTTTTCCAGCAGAGATTAAATTATATAATTTTTCTTTATTTTCTGGTCTGTATTTTAAATAATCATCTATTATAGACGTTTGGCCATCAAGTAAAAAAGATTCTATATCATCGTTTTTATTTAGATAATCGATTATTTCATCAAAATCAATCAAAGAATAAATCATTGATCTATTGTCTGTAAAATACCATTCTTTATCCCAATGAGTATGGGCAATAACTTTTATATCGCTCATTCTTGAACCACCAATTTACCCTTTTTTATTTGGTTATTTCTATATAATATATTAACAATAGCAATAAACAAAGATCCAACTAATATTCCACAAATATAAGGAACTATATTTTCTACAAGTGGCCATGCCCATATTGCAGATTCTGGGAACCATTGCACAGCACCAAATCCAACACCAATTAAAGCACCTATTAAAGCACCAATCATATATAATGGAATAGTAAATGCTGGATTTTCTAACGCAAAAGGAATTGCACCTTCACTTATTCCCATGAAAGCTAAAAAAATAGAAGTTTTTGCTGCTTCACGCAATTGCCTATCGTAAACTCTTCTTTTTACAATGTATTTATCTAAAAGAGCACTTAAACCAAGTCCAATTGATGGTGTAACAATTGCAATAACCCTAGCTGTTAAAGGCATAATTTTATCAACTGCAAGTCCTGTAGCAACAAAGCCTGCTGCTTTATTAACTGCGCCTCCTAAATCAAATGCAGTAGTTAAGGATAGTAAAATTGCATATACTATTCCACCACTTTTTCCCGCACTTGTTAACAGATTTTTAACAGATTCATTAAGAAAGGCCCCTATTGGAGTTATTACATAAATCATCAATATCATAGTTGTTAATACTGAAATTAGTGGTATTAAAAATGTAGTTTTAAATGCCATCCAGTTATGACTAACTTTGATATGATTATTTAAAAATCTAACAAAATAACCTATCAAAAATGCTATCAATAAGCCTCCAAAAAATCCTGAAGGTGCTGGTGCTACTGGTTGATAAGATCCATCTACCATAGATAAAGTTTCTATTGGGTTATTAGCAACCACACCCCCGATAAATCCACAAATAAGAGCTGTTTTTCCACCAATTGATTGTGCAGCAAAAGCAGCAAAAATAGGTATAGCAAATCCAAATAATTTAAATCCAAATGTTTGTAATATATAAGCAAATTTCAATATATTTTCTGAACTAGCAGAATAAGAACCTGTGTTTATAGCATCTACTATGGACATAGATGGGTCAATTCCCATAAAAACATATGGTATTAATTGTGATAAAGCTCCCAATAATCCACCCATAATTAAAACAGGAATCATGTAACTAATACCTGTCATAAGATGCTTTTGAAATTCATCAAATTTAGAATTAGATGATTGTGTGGTTACAGTGGTTTTTTTTACATTTTTGTCGACATCTCCAACTTTTCTTTTTGTTACAGGCATAATTTCCTCCTAGTTTATACCTAAATCCTCTTCAATATCATTAAATACAGTTTCTATATCTTTAATAGCCTCTGCTAAAGAAACTTCATAAATTTCATATCCCTCAAACCTTTCCATGTTCTGAGGTGTAATAGCAGTTGAGAGTAAAATAATATCAGCGTTAGCTATATCTTCTGCAGTTAATTCATTTTGTATACCATCTGAACCTTGTGTTTCAACTTTTGTTTCGTATCCTCTTTTTTTTGCTTCATTCTCCATTGATTCTGCAGCCATAAATGTATGGGCAAGTCCCATTGTACAAGCACATAAACCTACAAATTTTTTCATATTATTCTCCTACTTCCTTTAGTTGTTCATATATTTCTTCTACATTTGCTGTTTCCAAAAATTCAATAAATTCTCTATCAATTAACTTTCTTGAAAGATTAGCCAAAGTATCAATGTGATCTCCTCCCTCCTTTTTACTAAAAATTCCTATTATAATTTTTACTTTTGTTTCAGACCAATCTATCATATTATTTAATCTTAAAAAAATAATTGTATTCTTGAAAACATTTTTACTTTTTGCATGAGGTATTGCTAAAGGCTCTACTAAAGCGGTACTCATTTCTTCTTCTCTATTAATTAAATCTTCTTTGATCGCTTGAGAATCCCCTGTGATACTTAACTCACATGCTTTTTTAGATAAAAAATCTAATACTTCTTCCTTAGTTTCTAAATCCAAATCTATGATAACGTTTTTTTTATCCATAATCCCTCCTTCTTAAGGATATTATATCAGAATATTTTTTTTAATAATTTGAAATATCTTCATTTAAATGTGCAATTTTAAAAATTAATACATCCATATAAATTTACAAAGTCCGTTTAATTAAAACTTTATTTGACAATTTTATTTATTTCATTTAAAATATTGAAGATTTGGAGAAAAATAATAAGGAGGTTTTGATGGAAGATAATAAGAAAATTTATAATGTAAATGATGATGTCCCTAGAAAGCTACTTATCCCGCTTGGATTGCAGCACACATTTGCCATGTTTGGGGCGTCTGTTTTAGTGCCAATATTATTTGGTATCAATCCTGGTATTGTGCTTTTGATGAATGGGATTGGGACTTTGCTTTTTATTTTAATAACTAAGGGCAAGGCTCCGGCTTATTTGGGTTCTTCTTTTGCTTTTCTTGCACCAGGTATTGCCATTATAGAGTCTCAAGGATTTGAATATGCCCAAGGTGCATTTGTAGTGGTTGGCCTTTTGGGTTGTGTACTTTCTTATATAATTTATAAATTTGGCACTTCTTGGATAGATGTTGTTCTCCCACCTGCTGCTATGGGTGCGGTTGTCGCACTGATTGGTTTTGAGCTTGCAGCAAATACAGTATCTGGTGGAACAATTGGGGCAAATCTTATGACTGATACCGTTTCTTCATCTGACTGGATAGTATTTCTAGTAACTCTTATGACTGCTATTTTAGGTTCAATAATGTTTAAAGGTTTTATGTCTACGATTCCAATTTTGATTGCAATTATTGTAGGATATATTGTAGCTTATTTTAATGGTCAAGTAGACCTTACTCCAGTTCGTGAAGCTAGTTTTTTCACTATCCCTCATTTTCAATTAGCAAAATTTTCACCAGAAGCAATCTTTGCTATGTTGCCAGTTATTTTGGTTATTGCAGCGGAGCATATAAGCCATCAAGTGGTAACCAGCAACATTATTGGTCAAGATTTGATAAAGGATCCAGGTCTTCACAGATCAATTTTTGCAGATAACTTTTCTACAGCTATTTCTGGTTTTGTAGGTGGTGTACCAACTACAACTTATGGGGAAAATATCGGAGTTATGGCTATCACTGGAGTTTATTCTGTAAAAGTTATTGCAACAGCTGCAGTGATTTCAATCCTAATGGCCTTTATAGGACCACTATCTGCTCTTATTTCTACAATCCCAGGCAATGTTATAGGTGGGGTTACATTCTTGCTTTATGGCATGATTGGTACCAGCGGTATAAGACTTTTGGTTGACCAAAATGTTGACTATTCAAAAAGTGATAATTTGATACTGACTTCTGTAATATTTATTGCTGGACTAAGCGGCCTTTCTATTCAATTTGGATCTATAGAATTAAGTGGAATGGTGCTTTCTTCTCTGGTTGCGGTTATTTTGTCATTGATTATTTATTTTATTAAGAAATCTGGGCTTTCTAATCTGGAATAAAATTCTACTCATTTTTTAAGGCAGATAACATAGTAGCATATGATTCTAGATTTACTACTTCGCTCACTTGGAGGGCCACTTTAAGGGGGTTCGTCCTCACTCAGCCGGACAGGCTATTACACCTACAAAGCATCTTGCTTCGCAAGACCATTCCATGGAGGGTCCTCCATTAGCCGGACGGGCTAGTTTCAAACCACCCGCAAACTTCACCCCTAAACGGCCCCTACGCGGGGAGCGTTATATAAGGTAGGCTTTTTAAAAAAGCCTATCTTTATTTATTTTATATTAAAAACTGCTTTATAGACTAATTTCTACAAAGCAGTTTTTTCTTTAGAAAGATCTTTTATATTCTTTACTTGTACTTTTATTTTTATTATTAACGGCTACCAGTAAAAGCATAATTGCCAAAACTTCCATCCAAAATGTCAAAAATCCGCCTTCTACTCCAAAGGCTCCTCCTGTTAGGAATGGATTGCCAACAAGTTGGGTTTTTATTAGGCTTATATTTGATTGGCTGATGCCTGATACGTTTATGCCGTATATATTTCCTTGGGCAAAGTTCCAAAAAGTATGGGCTGCTGCTGGGAAAAATATGTCATCCGAAACATAAAACATTAAGGAAAATATGACTCCCATTAGGAAAATATTTATAAAGGGAAATACTCCAAAACCATCATTTCCAAGGTGCATTATAGAAAAAATAAGGCTATTAGATATAATTGCTAGTTTCACTCCATTTTCTGCTGCAAAATAATTCATAAGCACAGATCTTGCCATCAATTCTTCGCTAAAACCTTGAAAAACCCAGCCAATAAAAAAAACAAGAAAAATCCCTGGATTTATATTTTGATAATTTGGGTTAATTTCTGCTAAATTGCGGATTTTAAGCTGCAAAAAAACTCCTGTAATCAGAGCAAAACCAAATAATGCCCCCTTAAAATAATTTTTGACCCTGTCTGGGTTTTTTAAACCCATAGAAAAATCATTATAATTTAGGTATTTTTTTGCAAATATGTAAATTAAAACAGTGGCTAAAACCGTCCCGTATAGTAGGCCCAAAATCATCTTATCTGCTGGCATAAGAGTTTTATAAACATCTACGTTATTTAAAAGACTAGGAAAAAATACAGCTCCCAAGGCTAGTTTTGGCAATGTTGTAAGCATTATCAAAACTACTACAAGGATGACTGCACTCCTATGTTTTTGAACTCTCTTAGTTTCCCTAATCGTTAAATTATCTTCAAACATTACTTTCTCCGTTATATTTTATACATTAATTATAACTATATTTTATTTTTATGCCAATAAAAAACACGGAATTTTCCGTGTTAATCATTATTCATTGCATCATCTATGCTATCAGTTGCTTCAGGTGAGCTTGATTTATCAGAATCACTTGTTTTTTCAGACCCCTGCGCATATTCTAAGGCCCCACCCAAGATTGCATTTATAAAATCTCGGGATTCGTTGATTTCGTATCCATTTATCTTTCGATTTAAGAAAATGGTTGCTTCCCTGGTGTTTAGCTCTTGGTTTGGATCAGATAAGGCTACCATATAATCACCATGGGTCTTCTCATCATCCTCACTATCTTCTATCTTTTCATAGACATCTATGTAATTTACATTTGATATCTTTAATTTTACTTCCTTGCCTCGGCTTTGTTTTTCAACACTTTC
This sequence comes from Anaerococcus sp. mt242, assembly GCF_016798225.1. GTDB lineage: Bacteria > Bacillota > Clostridia > Tissierellales > Peptoniphilaceae > Anaerococcus. The sequence goes on from NZ_JAEUYX010000019.1 coordinate 16,131, forward strand.
GACTTCTATATCTAGGTTTTCGAAATTGTTATTGTAAAAATCTTCCTGCTTGGCTCCATCATCAGAATATGATGTTCTTAAAACTTCCAATATTATAGGAAGTCTTTCAGTATTGTTTTCCATATATTCTGTATCGTAAGTTTTTATAGCTTTTTCCAGACCATCTACAGTTCTATTTACATTTGATATATAAAATTGGTAGATACCAAAGGGAATTCCTATTATCAAAAGAGCCATAATTACATAAGGGAATATGAAAAGACTGCGTTTATTTGGTTTTCTATGTATATTTCTTCTTGCTTTTTTTGATGTTTTTGCCATAATTTCCTCTTTAATCTTAATTATACCATCTATTATACAATTTTAATAAATATGATAAGATAGGATTATGAAAAGTTTTAAGATTAATTTAATGGATTTAACAGCTTTAATATTACTAATTTTCTCATTTTTCCTACCCTTTATAGGTGCAAATATAGGGATAAGTAACAATGTTTTACTTATGCTTATCAATTGCTATTTGATAGGATACTTGTCATATTTGATTTCCTTTATGGAAAGCAAAAAAGTCTTTTTTATGGCCATACCCCTAATTTTATATAGCGGATTTTTAATATTTTTTATGCGTGGTTTTAAGCTAACTTTTGAAAAACAAAGACTTGAGGACTTACTTTATGTAATTACAAATTTATATGATGTCATATTTGTAGTTTTTAGCTTTTTTATTATAGACCTCATTTTATCCCGCATAGTTGGGGCCAGAGGGACTATTGGTTTTGGGATATTTGCCCTTATCCTCTACTATGTAATGCATAATACTAATGTTTTGCCTTTTGATTTTTATTACAAAGATCTTTTAGTATATTTTTTCTTTTTTGTTATGGGTGCTAGACTCAAACAAGCGGTAAAATTTAATAATTTTCTCTTTGTTTTAGCAATTTTACTCTTTTCAGGAGAGATTTATTTATACTATTATCTAAAATACTATCCAGGTTTTTATATCTCAATGATAATACTTACCTATTTAATCTTAAAGCAAAGCCCAGATGTCCAAGCTACAAACAAACAAAGATATTTATTTTTTGCCTATCTCTACCCTTATAAAGTGATCTATGTTTTACTAAAAAGTGTGATAGATGCTAGTCCTCTAGTGATTACTATTATAGGAGTACTTTCTGTATTTATATTGGCTGAGCTTTTGTATAAAATCAGAGCTAAATTTATGGACTACTTTTTTATAGGAATTCACTAATCACCTACAAAAATCATTTTCATATGCCCCAATTTGTGATAATATTAAGGATATAAATGATTTTGTTTATCAATTTATGTATCATTTAATATTAAGGAGGGTAGTTTATGAAAGAAAAACTACAAAGATTAGGTCAATCCCTAATGCAACCGGTTGCGGTTATGCCTTTGGCAGCTTTGCTACTAGGAATTGGTTACTTAATTGACCCAGATGGATGGGGTGCATCATCACCTATAGCAGCATTTTTAATTTCTGCCGGCGGGGCAATCTTAGATAACCTTGGCATTTTATTTGCAGTAGGTGTTGCATTTGGTATTGCCAAAGAAAATCACGGAGCAAGTGCTCTTGCGGGTTTAGTGGCATTTTTGACCCTTTCAAAAATGTTATCACCTGCTACAGTTGCCCAGCTTAGAAGTATAGATTTGGAAGCTTGGCAAGCAGCTGATCCTTTCCAATTTTCAGCTTTTGATAAAATTGGAAACGGCAACGTATTAATCGGTATTTTATCAGGTATTTTAGGTGGAAAGGCTTATGATAGATTTCACGGAACTCGCTTGCCAGATTTCCTAGCCTTTTTCTCAGGTAGAAGACTTGTGCCAATTATGGCTTCCGTTTATGCCTTAGTTTGCTCACTTATTTTAATGTTCCTATGGCCAGTTATTTACTCAGCACTAGCTACATTTGGTCAATTTTTACTAGGTCTTGGGGCAGCAGGTGCGGGTATTTATGGTTTTGCAAATAGACTATTAATCCCAACAGGACTCCACCATGCTTTAAACCAAGTATTCTGGTTTGACCTTGTTGGAGTAAATGATATTCCAAACTTCCTAAACAATGCTAAAGACACAATCACAGCAACATACCATCCAGGTATGTATCAAGCAGGATTCTTCCCAATTATGATGTTTGGTCTGCCAGGAGCAGCCCTAGCTATGGCTCAAAGAGCAGATGAAAAAAATAGAAAAACTATTAAGGCTCTTATGATAGCAGGTGCCCTCGCTTCATTCCTTACTGGAGTTACAGAACCACTAGAATTTGCATTTATGTTTGCAGCTCCACAACTATACTTTGTACACGCAGTGCTAACAGGTATTTCAGTATTTATAGCAGCAAAATTACAAGCATATGCAGGATTTGGTTTCTCAGCAGGACTGATAGACTTCTTCCTATCATCTCAAAACCCAATGAGACAAAATATGTGGATTTTAATTATAATGGGAGTCGTATTCTTTGCCCTATACTATCTAATTTTTAGAACATTAATTGATAAATGGGATATAGCTACCCCAGGTAGAACATCAAGAGCAGCTAGAAAAAATGACACAACAGTAATAGAAACAGAAGATAAAGGCAGAGTCTCAACAGCTGATAAATCAGCAGACGAAGAGCGTGCAGAACAAAACGCAAGTGTAAAAGGCTCATACGCCGATACAGCAAAAACAATATTAGAAGGACTAGGCGGCCCAGAAAATGTTGATACAAGCAGCTATTGTACAACAAGACTACGTCTAACAGTAAAAGACCCAGCAAAAGTAGATGAAGAAAAAATCAAAGCAGCTGGAGTAGCAGGACTAATCAAACCAGGTCCAAAAGCAGTTCAAGTTATAATAGGCCCACAAGTTCAAGCAATACACGATGAATTTGTAAAACTATTAGGTAGATAAAATCAAAAATAAAAGACAGTAGTTGCAGCTACTGTCTTTTTTGGTGAGTATATACTCTGTTTCGATTCTCATCCTTGTTGCCAAGGGCTTTGATAGAGGTGGCTTCTCTTACCTGTACTATATACCATTCTTAATAGTTTTTCAATAACATTCATCTTTCAAAGATGGGTAAAAAACACTAAAAGGAGTAAAAAAATGAAAAGACTATTAAATTTTCAAGGGGCAGACTTTTTAAATGCAAGTCCCCTAGAATTAAAACAAGCAATCCTAGCTAGTGAAGGCAGGGTCATAGTTTCAGAATCAGTTGTCACATTTGAACCTTATGTAAATGGCCTAACAAATGCAGAAATAGAAAAGGCTTTTGGTGCCGATATTTTACTATTAAATGTTCTAGACCTAGACAACCCAAAAATAAAAGGAGTGCCAGAATCAGAAACAAACCCTATAGCTTGGCTAAAAAAAGCCACATCAAGACCACTTGGAGTAAATCTAGAGCCAGTAGATGAAAATGCACCTATGACCCAAGGTAAGGAAGAAATAGCAAAAGGTCGTAAAGCAAGCATTGAAAACTACAAAAAAGCCAATGATTATGGCCTAGATTTAATTTGCCTAACAGGAAATCCAGCCACAGGAGTGACCAATGAAGCAATATTAAAAGCAATTAAAGAAGCAAAAGAAAACTTTAATGGCCTAATCATAGCCGGCAAAATGCACGCCGCAGGCACAGATGGGCCAGTAATGGACTTAGAAATTGCCAAAAATTTTGTACATGCTGGATGCGACATCCTCCTAGTCCCAGCCCCATACACCATCCCACACTTTAACGAAAATGATTTAAGGGAAATAGCAGACTATATCAGATCCTACAACAAAGATAAAGAAATAGACCGAAAAGTCCTAATAATGTCAGCCATAGGCACCAGCCAAGAAACCGCCGACAAAGACACCATCAGACAAATAGCCTTAGCAGCAAAAGCAAACGGCGCCCACCTCCAACACATAGGAGATGCTATGAATGGCATATCCTTGCCAGAAAATATTTATACTATGGGAGTAGCTATTAGAGGAGTAAGGTGGCAAATTTATCAGATGAGTTCTTCAATAATTAGAAATAAGTAATATTATAAACTGTTACTTATGTATAGAAAAATCTAAGCATTATTCCGAAGAAAAAAAAGACAGTAGTTTATGCTACTGTCTTTGCTGGTTCTAGGGTGTCTATCTTATTTCTAACTTCTTTTCTTAGCATCCATGTACATAAAACTGTATTTAATGATTCTGCTATTACAAAAGCCCACCATGCTATATTTAGGTTGCCTGTACGGCTTAGGGCGTAGAATATTGGAATTAGGATTATTAATTGTCTTAAGAATGATTGGAAGATAGCTATTTGCCAGTTTCCTAGAGATTGGAAAACTCCTCCTACTGCTACTATAGATGGGACTGCTGTGATGTAGGATAGGGAAACTATTCTCATCATTGGCACCCCTATTTCTATCATGGATTCTGTTGCATTAAAAAATCCTAATAATTGTTTTGGGAATATCCACATTATTAGTACTGATATTGTCATTAGAACAAAAGAGCTTTTTATAGCTAAACCAATAGACCCTTTTATTCTTTCTTTTTTTCTTGCTCCATAATTATAGGAAACTATAGTTGTTAGTGCATTTGATATACCAAATACTGGCAAAAATGCAAAGGACTGAAATTTAAACATTACACCAAAAGCTGCTATAGCACTTGCTCCAAAGTCTCTTAGGATTAGGTTTAAGACAAATACTACTACTGAACCTATGGTATTCATTACTGTAGTAGGAAACCCTATCCAAAAGATTTGTTTTACTATATCCCCATGAAATTTAAACTTTTTTGATGTAAATTTTATATCGTGGTTTTTAGTTTTGTTAAAGTAAAAACCTATCAAGGTCCCACCTATTTGGCCAATCACTGTTGCAATGGCAGCTCCTTTTACTTCAAGCCTTGGAAATCCAAAGAGCCCAAAAATTAATATTGGGTCAAGTATTAGATTTATGACTGCTCCTGATATTTGGGTAATCATTGAGTAAGTAGTAAGAGATGTTGCTTGGAGTAACTTTTCTGCAAGCACTTGGAAAAATATCCCCATACTAAAGATAGTTACAATATACATATATTCTTTAGTGTAGGTTGTAACCGCTGCATTTTGTCCTTGGGCGTTGGCAAATGAGTTTGTAAATAATATACCAACCAAGGCAAATATTACATATGTGATGGCAGATATTACTACTCCGTGGATAGCTACTGACCCTACCCTATCTCTATTATTTTCTCCCAAAAACCTAGATAATAATGCTGAAGCCCCTACTCCTATACCTACTGCAAAAGCAATTAGGATATTTTGCACTGGAAAGGCAAGTGATACTGCTGTTAGTGCATCTTCTGATATCCTTGCTACAAACATAGAGTCTACTATATTATAGATTGATTGAACTAGCATTGAAATAACCATTGGTATTGCCATTTCTAGCAATAGTCTATCAATTGGTAATGTTCCTAGTTTATTTTCTGTTATCTGTATTTCTTCCATAAAATCTCCCTAAAAAATAATTATAGATTATATTTAAGCTTATACAGTAAACCCGACTTGCAAATTTATGTCAATAGTGGCTAGGTAAAGTAAAAAAGCCTAGGAATGTTTTCCCAGGCTTTTTTTCATAATTTTTTGCTTAGAAAGCAGGATTTACTGATTTGCTATCTCTTTCTTCACTTAATTTTTCGATTAAGTTTTCTAATGAAACTTCTGGTGTTTCTTCACCATCTCTGTTTCTAACTGTAAGTAGTTTTGATTCTTCTTCTTTTTCCCCTACTACAAGCATGTAGTTTGCGCGCATTAATTGGGCTTGTCTGATTTTATATCCAACTCCCTCACTTCTTTTATCAACAGATACTCTAAATCCAGCTTCTTTGATTTGTTTTTCTAAATCTTCTGCTGTATCTAGGAATTTGTCTGAAACAGGAATGATTACTACTTGCTCTGGATTTAACCATAGTGGAAATCTTCCTGCAAAGTGTTCTGTAAGTACACCGATAAATCTTTCTACTGATCCTAGAAGCGCTCTGTGAAGCATAACTGGTCTTTGTTTTTCACCATTTTCATCAATGTATGTTAAATCAAAGTTTTGTGGTAGTTGGAAGTCTAGTTGGATAGTACCACATTGCCATGTTCTTTTTGCTGCATCTTCTAAGTGGAAGTCGATTTTTGGACCGTAAAATGCACCATCACCTGGGTTTAACTCATAGTCCATGCCACGTTCTTCTAGAGCTGCTTTTAATTGTTCTTCTGCAAAGTCCCAATCCTTGATATCTCCCATAAAATCATCTGGTCTTGTTGATAATTCTAGTGAATATTTAAAACCAAATGTTGAGTATAATAGGTCAGCTAAGTCTATCATTTTGTAAACTTCATCTTTGATTTGGCTTGGTAAGCAGTAAACGTGAGCATCATCTTGGGTAAATGTTCTTACTCTAAATAATCCGTGAAGTGTACCTGATAGTTCGTGTCTGTGTACTTGACCAAATTCTGCAAGTCTAATTGGTAAATCTCTGTATGAATGTTGGTTTGATGCATATGTTAGTACTGATCCTGGGCAGTTCATTGGTTTTATAGCATAGTCTTCTTCATCTATTTTTGTAAAGTACATATTTTCTTTGTAGTGGTCCCAGTGGCCTGATCTATGCCATAGTTCTTCGTTCATGATTAAAGGAGTTTTGATTTCTCCATAACCACGTTCTTCTAAAACTGATCTCCACCAGTCAAGAAGTTCGTTCATTAAAACCATGCCGTTTGGATGGAAGAATGGGAATCCTGGTCCTTCTTCATGGAAAGCAAATAAATCCATTTCTTTACCGATCTTTCTGTGGTCACGGCGTTCGATTTCTTTTTGTAGTTCTTCCCATTCAGCAAGTTGTTTTGCTTTTTCAAAAGAAATTCCATATAGTCTTTGAAGCATTTGACGGTCAGAATCACCTCTCCAGTAGGCACCTGCTATAGTTTTTAGTTTTACTGCCTTGATTTTTTTTGTAGACTCAAGGTGTGGTCCACGGCATAGGTCTACAAAGGCATCTCCCATTTTGTAAAGAGTGATTAGCTCATCTTCTGGTAGGTCGTTGATTAGTTCGATTTTGTAATCTTGACCCATTTCTTCAAACATTTTTAAAGCTTCTGCACGAGAGATTTCGATTCTTTCCATTTTGTGGTCAGCTTTAGCTATCTCTAGCATTTTTTTCTCAATTTTTGCAAAATCTTCTGGGACAAATCTGTGGTCTAGTTCCATATCATAGTAGAAACCATCATTAATTGCAGGTCCTATGGCAAATTTTGTATCTGGCCATAAAGCTTGTATTGCTGCAGCCATAACGTGGCTTGATGTATGCCAGAATATTTCTTTTCCTTCTGGATCATCAAATTTTACAACTCTAAAGTCACTATCTTCATTGATTGGCTCCATATATCCGCGTGTTACACCATTTACAACCGCTCCTAGGGCTTGTCTATATAGTCCCTCAGAAATATCTTTTGTAACTTGGCCAACACTTACGCCAGCTTCATATTCTTTTACCGAATTATCTGGTAATGTAATTTTTATCATAAATTCTCCTTTTTTATTCCACAAAAAAACCGCCCTTATCGTTACCGATAAAAGGACGGGTTATATCCGTGGTTCCACCTAAAATTTGTGCTCATTAAAGTCTTAACGCGACCAACGTTTTAATCTCTTAAAAAACTCCAGGGTGGTTTTTCATAAAAACTCATATAAGACCATCTCAGCACCGGCCTCTCTCTGTGGATACTTATAATTACTACTTTTCCTGTCATAGTTAATATTTATATTTTTAGTTTACCACGATAAGTTATTTTTGCAAATGGAATTTGGGTAAATATTAAAAAAACGTTGAGAAAATAGCAAAGGATATACATATGAAAGTAGTAATAGTAGGAGCGGTGGCGGCTGGTGCCACTTTGGCAGCGTCCTTGCGTCGCTTAGATGAAAATATTGAAATAGTAATGTTTGAAAAAGATAGGGACATGAGTTTTGGTAACTGTGAACTTCCCTATTATTTGTCCTACGAAATAAAAGATAGCACTCTTTTAGTCCACAGAGACAGCGAAAAGTTTAAAAAAGGCTACAATATCGATGCCTACAACTACCACGAAGTAATATCCATCAACCGCGAGGAAAAATACGTCACAGTTTTGGATAAGGGATGTGGTGAAGAATTTAACGAGACATACGATTACCTCGTTCTAGCCCCTGGCGCCCATCCAAACATTCCAAAATCCATAAAAGGAACTGACAAAGACCTTGTTTTTACCATCCGTAATGTCATGGATGTAGAAAATATCAGAGCCTATTATGAAAAGACAAGGGCAAAAAATATTTTGGTAGCAGGTGGCGGATTTATAGCAGTAGAAGCAGCCCATGCTTTAAACGAACTAGAAGATACCAATGTTTCTATCTTTGCCCGCAGCAAAATTTTATCTATGGTAGATGATGAGCTGACAGCTTTCATTGATGAAAATATCAGGGAAAATGACGTAAATATTATCCGCGAGAAGGAATTAGTTGAGATCTGCGATGATGAAGTAGTTTTTGCATCTGGCAAAAAAGTAAAAGCAGATATGATAATCCTTGCCCTTGGCATGACTGCAAATAACAAATTAGCAGTAGAAGCGGGTTTGGAAATCACAGAAAAAGGCTCTATTGTAACTAATGACAACTATCAGACCACAGATCCAAATATTTATGCCATTGGTGATGCCATTGATATTACAAATTTTATAACAAATGAGAAACAAAATCTAAAACTAGCATGGCCAGCCCATAGGCAAGCGAAATTCTTAGCTAATCATTTGCTAGGAAATGATGACGAGCCGCTCAAATATATAGGCACATTTTTGATAAAATCTTTTGATTTAAACATTGGCATGACTGGCTTAAATGAAGATACTCTTAAAAAACTTAATTATGATTACGATGTAACGCTCATTTCCCACTCCGATAAGGTCGGCATAATGCCAAGCTCCGAAATGGTCTATATGAAATTACTTTTTGAAAAGAAAAGCGGCAAAATATATGGTGCCCAAGCCCTAGGAAAGGGTGTAGTGGATAAAAGAATAGATGTTATCGGCACACTTATAAAAATGGGCGGAACAATTTCTGATTTGTACAATCTAGAACTAGGCTACCAACCTTATTATTCCACAACTGAGGATATAAATAACGTAATAGCAAGCCAAGCCATTAATATTTGCAAAGGCCGCCTCCCACATGTAAAATTTTCTGATTTTTGCAATACAAAAGATGAGTATGACATAGTAGATATCCGCAATAAAGCTGCCTTTAACGAATGCCACATCAAGGGAGCAAGGCTAATTGAGGGCAAAAAATTAAGAGAAGACTACAAAAAAATCCCAAAAGACAAAAAAGTTTTATTTTACGATGAAACCGGAATCCAAAGCTCAAATATGATAAAAATGCTAAATAATCTAGGATTTGAAAATGTCTATATGCTAGATGGTGGCTTGCTTTACTTTAGAAAGTATGATGAATATTTCAAACTTGGCATGCTTTGTGATGAGTAAGAGTAGGTAAGAGAAAATAAAATTTTAAAAAGCCTTCTGTTCGTAAAAAATTGCCATAAATTCTAATTGAAGAAATCCGCTTAAAAATTGCACTGTTTGAGCGTAAGCGAGTTTGCAATTTTTAGAATTTTGAAATTATGAATTTATCAATTTTTGGAGTCAGTTTAGCTTTTTGAACTGACCCCTTAAAGTTGGACCTAATCAACTTAAGGAGGTCAGTTTTTTAT
>NZ_JAEUYX010000001.1 GCF_016798225.1 Anaerococcus sp. mt242
ATTACATTCCGCTTAAAATATTATTAAGTTATTCCGTGTTTATGGGTTCAGCTCAAAAAAGTAACAGCTTTTTTTATTTGCCATGATTTCTATCATAAAATTTAGAAGTAAGTGCTTATCAAAAACCGAAACAATAGGGCCCATTAAGAAAGCATTTATAACAGTACCTACACCAAGGACTGCTCTTCCTATATATCCTATAATTACAGAAATAACATCACATATTATTCTAGAATATTTATATTGTAGCGACTTGATTTTATCAGTCATTATTAATTGAATTGCATCATAATCTCCATCAACTGCAATACCATCTATAATCCTACCAAAAAGTCCCATTAATATCCTTGTGATAAATTTTTCTTTATTCCTCATAATTCCTATTTGTTAAAAATTTCGCTATGTAATTAAACCTGTTTAATACATAAGTGTAATCTTAAATGAATAATTATAATGAAAAGTGAATTTTAAAACACTATAATTATTAGAAAATCAATCATACAAGTTAATAACTTATTATATTTCTGCTATGAAGAAAAAGTTAATATTAATTTATGTGAATGATGCATCTATAATAATACTAGGAGGCAACAATGTGGGAGAGCTTAGATGATAGAAAAACTCTTATGCTGTCTGCTCTTGAGAAAAGCAATGTAAGCATAATTGACTTATCAAATGCGCTGTCGGTTTCGGAGAAAACTATAAAAAATGAAATACAAGTTCTTAATCATGAATTAAAAGACGGAGCCTATATTTATATAAAAAATGGAGTGATATCGTTATTTATCTATAATTTTGATATATATGACTCTATTAAAAAGAAAAATGTTGTTTCATCTACAGATTTTACTAATCTCAAAATTAGGATTTTATATATCGTAAAAAGACTTTTAAATGAAAAAAATTTACAGTTGGATGAATTAGCCGATGAAATGAATATATCTAAATCAACTCTAACAAAAGATATAAAATTGGCCAATGAAGGTCTATCTAGTTATCAATTAAATATATATGGAAAACCAAATGTTGGAATAAATTTAATAGGTGCTGAACTGGATGAACGTTATTTTATTCTAGAAAATGGCTATGATTATATGCTAGATAATTCAAAATTCGATGATCAATATAATGAATTTTTACAAAAATTATTAGTAAGCTTTTTTATAAATGAAGATACTTGTAAGGGTGTAACAAGATTTTTTCATACTACAATGTACAGAATCAGGAATGGTAATTTTCTTATAAAAGAATCAAAGGATTATTCTTTCTATGAGAATAAAGAATATATGGATATTTCATATCAAATAAAAGATTTTGTAATTAAATTAGAAGAAATTGAATTATCAGATACGGAGTTAAATTTCATATTAATCCCATTAATGGGAATGAGAACATTCTCTCATTTAAAAGATAGTTTTAATTCTGCTCAGTTAGATGAAATAAGAATATTAACAAATAAAATCTTTGAAAGAATAAAAACTCAGATGGATATCAATGTAGACTTGGGAGAAATAACCGAGAATTTTAATTATCATATTTATTATCTGTTAAATAGAATAAGTTTAAATTACAATATTAAAAATCCACTTAGTGAAAATATTAAAAATGAATATAAAGTTGCATATAAAATGAGTGATATAGCTTCGGATGTAATATTTGAACAAAAGAAAAAATTAATTAATGAATCTGAAAAAAGTTATCTAGCATCATATTTTCAAATATATCTATTCGATAAGTTAAATTCATCTCCAATAAATAAATTTAAAGTTGGTATTATAAATAAAAATAAGGATGAAGCTGTACAAATTATCCCTTTGGTACAAGAGAGGTTTTCAAATATTAACGCAATAGACTATTTTGAAGATACTAGTCAACTCAACTTAAAAGAGAATTACGATTTAATAATTAGCTCGCAAGCAGTTAATCTAGAAAATGCTTTATTCTTACCAGATGGTTTTAAAAATAAAAAGTTAATTCAAAAAGAATTGGATAATTTTTATTTTAAACAAAATATTTTCCGAAAAGAAAGAGCACTGAAATCGCTTATTTTTACCGAGCTAAGAGAAGAAACACTTTTTATTGGTAATTATAATGAATATGAAACTAACTTGGTTAAAATGCTAGAATATTTGGAAAATAAAAAACTTATTGATGTAGAGTTTACTAATTCAATATTATTAAGAGAAACTCAATCCTCAACGAAATTCTCCGACAAAGTAGCCTTTCCTCATATCAAGAATGAGAAATTTATTTTAAGCATGGGAATATTCCCTAATTCAGATATAAAGGTCATATTTATTGTAGGAGTGCCTAATGATGATGACACTTTAATTATTAATTTATATGATGAAATTGTGAGTGTATCATCAGATAGTGATTTCTTAAATCATGTTGAAAAGGTAGAAAATTACAGGGAACTAATGGAAGTAATAATTAAAGAAACTGAATTATTTAGATAGGAGCAAAAATGGAAAAGTCTTATATATTTATAATTTTATTTCTAGGAGCAATGTTTATTCTTCAATATTTTCTAACATTTTTGCAAATGAACTCATTTAAAGAATATTTTAGAAAATTTATTAAAGAAGGCAAGGTTGCTATAGGAATAAAAAAAGGAGGTTTTAGGTCTGGATCGATAGTTATGTTCGGTGTTGATGAAAACGGAATTATTAGAAATGCTGCTTTCATAAACGGGATAACAGTATTTGCCAGATTTAAAGAAAATTGTGACTTTAATAATATCAATATAAAAGATATTGATAAAGAAGTATTGGCCGGAACGAAATTTCCTAAAAGTTTAAAGCAAGCTATATTAAATGCCAAAGAAAATTATCTAAGAGCAGAAAGAGGAGAGGAAATCCCAATGGCAAAATCTCCCCTTCAAAAATTTAGCGGGCTGATAAGAAAGGAAACAGCATAATTATAAGGAGAAGTTATGGATTTTTTAGTTAATTTAGCACAAGGATTTATCCATTTATTTGAATTAGGTGGAGAAACATTTGTAAGTTGGGTTGGAGGGATTATACCAAAAGTGCTTCTACTTTTAGTGTTTATGAACTCACTTATTGCAATCATTGGACCAGAAAAAATAAATAAATTTGGAAAATTAGCATCAAAAAATAAATTATTGGCATACGGAATACTACCATTTGTATCAGCTTTTATGCTTGGTAACCCAATGGCTCTTTCTATGGGTAAGTTTTTACCAGAATATCAAAAGCCATCTTATTACGCATCTGGAGCTTATCACTGCCATACCAACAATGGTATTTTCCCTCACATAAACCCTGGTGAATTATTCGTATGGCTAGGAATTGCACAAGGAGTTGAGGCGTTAGGTCTAGATACAACACCACTTGCAATTAGATACCTTTTAGTAGGTCTAGTTATGAACTTCTTTGCAGGATGGATAACTGACTTTACAACTGTATATGTTGAAAAACAGCAAAATAAAAAATTAAGTAGAACATTAAAAGTGGAGGCATAAAATGGCAAAAATAAAAGTAGTTAAAGGATCCGCTGGATATGGAGGCCCATTAGTTATAGGTCCTGAAGGTGACAAAAACGTTTTATTATATATCACAGGCGGTGGAGCAAAACCACCAGTTGTAGATACAATAAAAGAACTAACAGGATGTGAAATTGTAAATGGTTTTAAAACTTCTATTCCAGAAGAAAGAATTTTTGCGGTAGTGATTGACTGTGGTGGGACATTAAGATGTGGAATATATCCTAAAAAAGGAATTCCAACATTAAATATAAAACCAACTGGAAAATCCGGCCCACTTGCTCAGTATATAAATGAAACAATCTATGTATCAGATGTCGGTCCTAAACAAGTATCGCTTGTTGAAGGAGAAGCAGAATCTATAAATACATCTGCAAAAGAAAGTGATACAGAAAAAGTTTATGAAGCAAGTGAATCAACTGAAGCTAAAGAAGAAAAAATAACATATACAAAAGATAAAAAAGTTTCTCAAACACTTGCAGAACAAAGCAATAATACCTTTATCCAAAAAGTAGGTATGGGTGCAGGAAGAGTCATAGATATATTCTTCCAAGCGGGTAGAGATGCTGTTCAAACAATGATTAATACTATAATTCCATTTATGGCCTTTGTAGCAATGCTAATTGGTATTATTCAGGGATCAGGATTTGGTGATTGGTTTGCAAGACTTCTTATCCCACTTACAGGAAATGTAGTTGGTTTAGTAATTTTAGGATTTATTTGCTCTATTCCAGTTTTATCAGCACTTTTAGGACCTGGAGCTGTAATTGCTCAAGTAATAGGTACCTTAATTGGATCAGAAATTGCAAGAGGAAATATTGATCCAAGCTTAGCGCTTCCAGCATTGTTTGCAATTAACACTCAGAATGCTTGCGATTTTATACCAGTTGGTCTTGGACTTGCTGAAGCAGAAGCAGAGACTGTAGAAGTTGGTGTAGTATCAGTTATGTATTCAAGATTTTTAATTGGAGTACCAAGAGTATTAGTAGCTTATTTTGCAAGTATAGGGCTATATGCTTAGAAAAAAGGAAGGTTTAGTAATGAAAACAATTTATGAAAATACAGTAAATAATATTGGAAATTCAGTTGATGAATTTGGCAATGAGATAATAATTTTCTTTGGAGATAACGCACCAGAAGAACTAAGAGATTATTGCTATTCATTAGAATTAAAAGATGTCGATGGATATATAGAAGTTGGGGATTATGTAGATATTGACGGGGTAAAAGCTAAAATCCTAGCAGTAGGAGATGAAGCGCAAGCTAATTTAGAAGGATTGGCTCACTTAACTGTAAATTTAAGTGGAAATGTAGAAGATCTACTACCAGGGGCAGTTATAACAGAAAACGTAGAAATTCCTGAAATAAATGTGGGAACTGAATTCAAAATATTGGAGGCATAAAATGACATGGTTAGGATTAGAAGATAAGGTTGTTTTAGTAACAGGAGCTGCATCTGGTATTGGTAAATCAGTTGTTGAAGGATTGTTAGAAGCTGGGTCAAATGTTATTGCTACAGATATCAACGATAATAAACCAGAGTATAAAGATGAAAGCGCTGATAATTTATTGTATGTACACCTGGATGTAACTAATAAAGAAAACATCAAAACTGCAATCAATGAATCAGTTAAAAAATTTGGACACCTAGATGCTATTGTAAATAATGCAGGAATAAACATCCCAAGATTACTTGTTGATCCTAAAGACCCTTATGGAAAATACGAACTTGATGACAGAGTAATTGATTTAGTAATAGATATTAATTTTAAGGGTCTAATCTACTGTGCCCAAGAAGCAGCGAGAGTTTTTGTAGACCAAGGTCAAGGTGTTATCATAAATATGTCAAGTGAATCAGGATTAGAAGGTAGCGAAGGCCAATCAATATATGCCGCAACAAAAAATGCAGTAAACTCCTTAACTAGAAGTTGGGCAAAAGAACTTGGAAAACATAATGTAAGAGTTGTGGGTGTTGCTCCCGGAATTTTAGAAGCTACAGGTCTTAGAACTTTAGAATATGAAGAATCCTTATCTTACACAAGAGATATTACAGTCGAAAAACTTAGAGAAGGTTATGAAAGTACCAAAACTACTCCACTTGGTAGAAGTGGAAAACTTACAGAAGTAGCAAATTTGGTTTGCTTCTTAGTAAGTGATCGTTCATCATATATCCATGGTGTTACTATAAATGTAGCTGGTGGAAAAACTAGAGGTTAATATGAAATTATTAATAGATGATGCAAATATAAAGAATATAAAATATCTATACGAATATTTTCCAGTATCTGGGGTAACAACTAATCCCAGCATACTTTTTAAAAATAAAAAAGACCCTATAGAAACTTTAACAGAAATTAGAGAATTCATTGGGGATGATCAGCTCCATATTCAAGCTTTATCTGACAATGCTGATAATATTGTAAAAGAAGCTAGGCTTTTAAAAGAAAAGTTTGGGGAAAATACTTTTATCAAAGTACCTACAGATAAAGAAGGTTTAAAAGCTATGAGACTATTAAAAAATGAGAAAACTAAAATAACAGCAACAGCAATTTATAGTCCAACTCAGGCGTTTTTAGCATCTTTGGCTGGTGCGGATTACCTAGCTCCATATGTAAATAGAATTGATAATCTAGGATATGATGGCATTGAAACAACGATAAAAATTCAAAATATCTTAGATGAGACTAATCCAAATACAAAAGTTCTTGCAGCTAGTTTTAAAAGTACAAATCAAGTTTTAAAATTAGCGGAATATGGTATTGACACAGCAACATGTTCTTATGAAATATTTGAGAAATTTCTAGATGATAGTAATGTCAGCAAGGCTGTGGAAGTTTTTGTAAATGACTTCAAATCTATAAATGAAAGCAAAATCTCTTGGATTGACTATTTAAAATAAATTGTTTACGTTTTCATATAATTCCTATCATGGTATAATAAATCTAGAATCTTTTTAAAGGAGTTTAACTATGAAATTTTTCTTAGATACTGCAAATATTGATGAGATTAAAAGAATTAATGACTTAGGGCTTGTTGATGGGGTTACTACTAATCCTTCTTTGATTAATAAAGAGGGGCGTGATTTTAAGGAAGTTATTTCTGAAATTTCTGATTTAATTGATGGGCCTGTTTCTGCTGAGGTTACTAGCTATGATTATGAGGGTATGGTTGAGCAAGCTCGTGATCTTGCTAAGTGGGCTGAGAACGTTGTCGTAAAAGTTCCTATGACTGAAGAGGGGCTTAAGGCTATACATACTTTGAGCAAGGAGGGAATTAAAACTAACTGCACATTGATTTTCTCTGTTTCTCAAGGAATTATGGCTATGAAGGCTGGAGCTACTTTTATTTCTCCATTTATGGGTAGAGTGGATGATATGGGTGAAGATGGAGCTAGATTAATTGCTGAACTTCGTGATGTTATTGATATTTACGGTTATGAATCAGAAATCATAGCTGCAAGTATCAGACACATCAACCACCTTGAAAAAGCTGCCCTAGCTGGTGCTCACATTGCGACTATCCCTGGTTCTCTTTTTGAAAAATTGTGGACACATCCTCTTACAACAGCTGGTATTGCAGCATTTGTTAAAGACTGGGATGCTTTTGAGGCTAGAAATAAATAATAAATTTTGGGTGGGTCCCTAGGCCCTCCCTATTTTTATTTAATTATGTTTTATGGTATTATTTTTATAGAAAGATAAGGAGTGATTATGTTTAACAAAAATGATGAACGTGCAATTAGTGCTATTCGTGCACTTTCTATTGCTCAAATTGAAGCTGCTAATAGTGGGCATCCTGGTCTTCCAATGGGAGCGGCTCCTATGGCTTATGTTTTGTGGAATAAGTATTTAAAGGCAAACCCTAAAAATGCTAACTGGTTTAACCGTGACAGATTTGTTTTATCAGCTGGCCATGGGTCTTCTATGCTTTATTCACTTTTACATCTAGCAGGATACGATGTAAGTATTGATGATCTAAGAGATTTTAGACAACTCGGAGCAAAAACTGCAGGTCACCCTGAACGTGGCCATATTGAAGGTGTAGAAGTTACTACTGGACCTTTAGGTCAAGGTTTTGCCCAAGCTGTTGGGATTGCTATGGCAGAAAAACACCTTGCAGCTATCTATAACAAAGATGATGCACAAATTATTGATCACTACACTTACGTACTTTGTGGTGATGGCGACCTTATGGAAGGTATTTCCTATGAAGCTATGAGTCTAGCAGGACATTTAAACCTTTCAAAATTAATCGTTTTGTATGATTCAAATGACATTTGCTTAGATGGTGCGACTAATACAACTTTCTCAGAAGATATTAAAAAACGTGCTGAATCTTTAAATTGGAATTACATCAAAGTTAAAGATGGAAGAGATCTTGATCAAATTTATGAAGCAATTAATCATGCTAAGGGTAATTTCCACGGTCCAACTCTTATCGAAGTAAAAACAATTATAGGTTATGGATCAACTAACCAAGGAACAAACAAAGTTCACGGTGCCCCAATCGGAGCTGAAGAATTTATAAAAGCAAAAGAAATTTATGAATGGACTGAGGATGACTTTAATGTCCCAGATGATATTTACGAAACTTTTGCTGATGGAATCGGTAGAATAGGTGAGAAAGAAAACCAAAAATGGGATGAGCTTCTAAAAGCCTATGAAGAAAAATACCCAGAAGATTACAAAAATCTTATGGCAGGTATAAACCGCGAATTGCCAGAAAACTTTATGGATGAAGTTAAAAAATACTCATCAGATGATAAAGCAATAGCAACTCGTGCATCAAATGGAGAAATCATCCAAGATCTTGCAAAAAATAATCCAAACTTCTGGGGAGGATCTGCAGATTTATTCTCATCAAATAAAACAAATATTAAAGACACAGTTGCATTTACAGACATAAGTCCAGAAGGACGCAATGTTTGGTATGGTGTACGTGAATTTGCAATGGCTGCAATAGGAAATGGTATCATTGCCCACGGCGGAACATGGCACCATGTTTCAACATTCTTTGTATTTACAGATTATCTAAAACCAGCTATTAGACTATCTGCATTATCAAAATTGCCACTAACCTATGTAATGACTCATGATTCAATTGCAGTTGGTGAAGATGGTCCTACCCATGAACCAATTGAGCAGCTCGCAATGATAAGATCTATACCAGATACTATTATGTTAAGACCAGCTGACGCAAATGAAACAAGACTTGCTTGGAAACTAGCACTTGAGTCAAAAGAAAAACCAGTTGTAATGGCTCTTACTCGTCAAAATATAGGAAATCTTGCTGAAACAGAAAATATTAGCGATATCAATAAGGGTGCATATGTAATCTCTGATAGTGAAGGAGATGCTGATGCAATTATTATTGCAACAGGTTCAGAAGTAGAACTTGCCCTAGAAACTAAGAAAATATTAGCAGAAAATGGCAAAAACATCCGTGTAGTTTCAATGCCATCTATGGAATTATTTAGAGACCAAGATGAAGCTTACAAAGAAGAAGTTTTACCAAAAGAAGTTACAAACAAAATCTCTCTTGAAATGGGATCTACTTTTGGCTGGGCAGAATGGACTGGTACAGATGGATTAAATATCGGTATTGATAAATTTGGCCAATCTGGAAAGGGCGATGAAGTAACTGCAGAGTATGGATTTACTCCAGAAAAAGTAGCTGAAAAAATTAATGAAAAATATTTTAACTAGAAATATTAATTAATAAACTATATCCTCAAATTAATGCAATTTGGGGATATTTTTTGTCTAATTTGAAAGTTTTTATGATATTATATTAATTAGATAAATAGAAATGAGGAATTGATGCAAAAAGAGAAAAACTTATGGGATTTGTTTAAGTCAACCCTTTATTTGTCAGCCTTTACCTTTGGTGGAGGATATGTGATTTTATCGCTGATGAAGGAAACATTTGTAGAAAAATTGGGATGGATTAGCAAGGAAGAGATGCTAGATATGACTGCAATTGCCCAATCAGCACCAGGAGCAGTTGCGGTAAATGCATCTGTAGTAGTGGGTTTTGAAACACTTGGTTTTCCGGGTATGCTTGTTGCAATCTTAGGAACAATTATCCCGCCACTTATAATAATTTCTTTAATATCAATGGCCTATCAAGCTTTTATAACAAATCAATATATTGCTTTGTTTTTAAAGGGTATGCAGGCTGGAGTGGGGGCTTTGATTATAAAAGTTGTAATTGATATGGCAAAAGATTTGCTAAAGACAAAGTCAAAAATCATCCCACTTATTATGATTTCAAGCTTTGTTTTAGGATTTTTCTTCGATATAAATGTTGTTTATATAATTGCAGCTCTAATTGTAATTGGTGTAATTTACACATTTGTGAAAAGGGGACAAGATGCTAATTAAATTGTTTATAAGTTTTTTAAAAATTGGACTTTTTTCCTTTGGTGGCGGATATGCGGCCCTACCTATTATCCAAGAAGAAGTCGTTGATCTAAATAATTGGTTAACTTTAAGTGAGTTTAATGATTTGATTACCATCTCCCAAATGACTCCGGGGCCTATTGCAATAAATTCTGCAACTTTTGTAGGAACACGATTAGCAGGATTTCCTGGGGCTTTGGCAGCAACATTAGGTTGTGTTTTGCCATCAGCAATTATTGTGGGGACTATTTCCTATTTTTATAAAAAATATAAAAATCTCGATGCGATGACAAATATCCTATATTTTTTAAGACCGGCAATCGTGTCAATGATTTTGATAGCAGGTGTGCAAATTTTAAGAACTGCCTTTTTTGATACAAATGCCATTGCTATTTCAAATATAGATTATTTGATGGTAATAATTTTTCTTGTAGCACTTTTTGCAATGTTTAAATTTAAAACCGACCCGATAAAGATTATGCTAGCAAGTGGAGCGGTTTACTTACTCATTTCTCTAGTAATTTTTTAAGGAAATTTTATGCTAGAAATACTAAAAGATAAAAAAACTGCTATTATTTTTACACTTTTTGCTATGCTTTTGTGGGGATCAGCTGTACCAACTATAAAAACAACTTATGCTGAAATGAATGTGACTTCTGTTGACACAGGCGCACAAATACTACTTGCAGGAATCAGATTTTTTCTTGCAGGAGTATTAGCCTTTGTTTACTATCTGACATTTAACAAAAATAGAGTAAATAAAAAGTCAATCGACTGGAAATATATAATTGTCCTATCTCTAATTCAAACCATGGTCCAATACTTAATTTATTACATTGGAATGATAAATACAAGTGGTATAAAAGCTTCTATAATCCAGGCTATGAATTCATTTATAGTTGTTATTCTTTCTGCTATAATGCTGCCAAAGGAAAAAATAAATAAAGCAACTATATTTGCAATAATTATTGGAACTTTTGGAATTGTTATAGCAAATGGTGGTTTTGGAAATGTAGGTACAGGATTTACCCTGCTTGGTGAAGGTTTTATCTTACTTGCAACAACATTTAATGCACTTTCTGCAGTTTATGTTAGAAAATACGGGGCAAATCAAAATGAATTTTTTGTAACTGCAGCCCAATTTGTAATTGGATCTATTCCGCTAATAATAATTGGTCTAATTATGAATAAGACAAAACTAACTTTTTCGCCCCTTGCAATAGTTTTGCTAATCTATGGGGCCTTTATCTCAGCAACTGCCTATATAACTTGGAATACAGTTTTAAAATATCACGCAGCGGGAGAAATGGGCATGTACAAATTATTTATCCCAATATTTGGATCCATGCTTTCAGTCCTAATTCTTAAAGAAAATTTCACAATTAACCTTTTAATAGGACTTATACTTGTAATTTTTGGTTCTATAATTTTAAATCTTAATAAGAGATATGTTAGAAGAAAAATTTAGAATAAAAAAGCTCTACTTTGCTAAACCAAGTAGAGCTTTACTTTTTATTTTATAAAATCATTTAGTTTTACAAAAACAGGCATGCCATTTTCATAATTTTGCTCAATACTACCTTCTATAAGGGGAAGGATGTAGGCGGTGATTTTTTCTTCTAAAGTTTTTTTATCAAATAGCCAATCTTTAGGGATTTTCATTTCCTTATTTGCTATTTCTTCTGGGCTTACAGATTCGTAGTAAACTTCATATCCATCAACATATTTTCTTTTTAATACAGGCACAAGATTTGTATTGTCAATGCCAAGTTTTGCTGCCTTATAGCCTAATTTATATGCTTCATTTGCATCAGTTTTGCTAATTAGATTGCTTGTTCTTTGTACGATAGAAAGTTCTACTGCACGTGATTTGATTTCAAGTTTATTTCTCACCAAATCTGCTAGCCTACTAGCAACTCCAGATACGATTTTGTGTCCAAAGGCATCATTTTGGTTAGAAAAACTTTCTTCATCTAATTTATTGTCTTTATCTCTAAAACCCTCTGCAAGGGCAACTATTAAATTGTTTTCGTACTTTAAAGCTTCTTTTATTTCCTCAAATACTTGTTCCAAGGATTTTTGATCCTCTGGTAGATAAACCAAATTTACTACTTCTTTGTCCATTCCATAATTTGCACTAAGTGCTGATGCAGCCAGCCAGCCAGCGTGTCTGCCCATAATTTCAACAAAGGTAACTGATTTTAAGTCATAAATATCAACATCGGTTCTAAGAGTTCTTAAGGTAGAAGCTATGTATTTTGCAGCAGATCCAAATCCTGGAGAATGATCCATTCCCATTAGGTCATTGTCTATAGTTTTCGGACAGCCAATGATATTTATATCATTAATATTATGTGATTTCATATACTCATTAAGCTTCATAACAGTATCCATAGAGTCATTTCCACCTATATAGACGAAAGTTGATATTTGGTAAGCTTTTAAAGTTTCAAAAATTTTCTCATAAATTTCATCATCTAAAGATGCCGGTAGCTTAAAACGACATGAACCTAAGATAGAAGAAGGCCTAGCCATTAACTTTTCTTTTATATTTTTATTTATATACTTTTCCTTATCCACCTCAGCAATTTCATCATTTATTATCCCCTCAATGCCATGGAGGCTAAGATAAATTTTATCAAAATCATTTTCAATCCCAGCAGAAATCACTCCGGCAAGGGAAGAATTGATAACACTAGTAGGACCACCAGACTGCGCAACTATAATATTCATTAATTAATCTCCTTATTTTCTACTAATAATACCTTACTATAATTCTTAGGTTTTATCTTATTATATAAGATAAATAAAAAAACTAGCTTGATGTAAAGCTAGTTTTAAATCCCACTTAAA
Organism: Anaerococcus sp. mt242; assembly: GCF_016798225.1. Classification (GTDB taxonomy): domain Bacteria; phylum Bacillota; class Clostridia; order Tissierellales; family Peptoniphilaceae; genus Anaerococcus. The sequence continues at coordinate 12,763 of NZ_JAEUYX010000001.1, forward strand.
AAATCAAATATTTTGTTATAATAGATTTCTGCATCATAAAGTTTGCTTTCGGCATGTCCTGCGCCTTTTGCTATATGTATATCCTTTTTCCCCTTGTGGGCAGTGTAGAGTTTTTTGCACATTTCTACTGGTACTAAGTGGTCTTTTGCACCATTTATAAATAGGGTGGGGATTTTGGTTTTTTGTATGGATTCTATGTTTGATTTAAATAAATCCGCGCCAATTACTGGCTTTATGAACAAATTGGCTAGAAGTCCTATTGGTTTGGTTAAAAATTTTAGTCTTTTTGGAAATTGATTGGCATACATTTCAAAATAGCTGGTATATCCGCAATCTTCAACACATGCTATGACATCTTTTGGATTTTCTGCTATTAGAAACATTGCTGTTGCAGCTCCTAATGATTCGCCTTGCAAAACTATTTTTGCATCTGGATAAGATTTTTTTATCCAATTTATCCGTGATTTTATATCTTCCTTTTCTTTTATACCGTATGTAGTAAAAATACCAGCACTGTTGCCATGGCCTCTTAAATTTGGAGCTAAAATTGAGAAACCTCTTTTGTAATATTCATCGGCAATGGTAAACATCGTTTTGTTTGTTGCAGTGTAGCCGTGGATTAATATTGCCCAAAGATTTGTGTTTTCTCCTAAAAGATAGGAACCGCCAAGACTGGTATTATCATAAGAATTTATAAATATATCATCCATAATCTTAGCGTAATGGTTTACAGTTTTAAAAACTATATCTCTATCTTCAAAATGATGCTCGCCGGCGTGTTTGTCTATATTTTCTTTTATGTCAGGCCTATAATCCATGTTGCCCATTTTTGCATTTAGCCGAGTGTTTAACTTGGCAATATGGCTTGTTGTTACAAAAATTGCTGAAACTACAATTATTGCAAGTAATATTTTTATTATTTTCATAAGCCTCTCCTAAAGACTTAATTTAGTACAAATTTCTCCAAATAATCAGCTATCCCATCTTCATCATTTGATAATGTAACATAGTCTGCGATTTCTTTTATTTTTTCTACTGCATTGCCCATGGCTACCCCGGTGCCAGCAATTTCAATCATAGTTTCATCGTTTAGCTCATCCCCAAAGGCAATTATATCTTTTTGATCAATGCCATAATATTTTGCTATTTCTAAGAGACTATTTCCTTTTGAAAGGCCTTTTGGCATGATTTCATAATAAAATCTTTGGCTTCTGACTTGGGCTGTATTTTCGCCATAAGTATCAAACAAAAAATCTAAATGTTCTTCAAGTATCTCAGGATCATTTGCAAAGATTATTTTGTTTGGGGCAAAATTAATATTATCCCTAAGTCCTTCTATAGCTTCTACATCTATTTTTAGTAAATCTCTTTCAATATCCAGATATTTATTTTCTGAATCAGAAATAACTTTATCCCCACTTGGGATAAGTATTTCTAAGGGTAGGTCTTTTGTTTTAGCTAAGATTTCCTTGGCTAAATCTAAATCAAGTGTGTGATTTGAGATTACTTCGCCGGTTTTAAAATCGGTTATTGATCCACCGTTATAATTAGAAAGGGGTCCTCCATATTTTTCAAATTCCAATTCTTTTGCAAGATATCCTACCCCTGATGTTGGACGTCCAGTAACTATGGCAACTTTGTGGCCGGTCTCTCCTGCTCTGATTAAGGCATCTTTAGTTTTTGGGGAGATTTCATTTTTGCTATTTAAAAGAGTCCCGTCTACATCTATTGCAATTAATTTCATAATCTTGCCTTCATTTAGCCTCGATTAGCTCATCGCCATGATTCACATTGCCAGTTTTTAGGACAGAAATTTCATAATTATCTGGATTTGTAATAATAACTGGTGACTGGGTAGATTTTCCGCTTGATTTTATTTTTTCAATATCAAATTCTAAAAGTAAATCACCTTTTTTTATATCTTGGTCTTGGCTTGCTATTATATTAAATGGATCACCATTGAGCTCTACTGTATCAAGACCGATATGGATTAATATTTCAAAACCATTTGTAGATGTAATGCCCACTGCATGTCCTGTATCAGCAATCATTGAAATTTTTCCATCTACTGGCGCATAAAGTTTTCCTTCACTTGGAATGATCATAGTACCCTTGCCCACAATCTCATCGGCAAAAACTGGGTCTTCACACTCTCCTATATTCTTAGCTTCACCAGTCATTGGTGCATAAATCATATTTAAATTTTCGTTATTTTTTGTTTTAAATCTATCAAAAAATCCCATATTATCCTCCTAAATTTGTTAACTTTTTTATATTATACCCATAAATTTTTATACATTTATGGTAAAAAAAATCGTATTTGTAACATATGTTACCGATTTTTAATTTTCTATATTCTATAATAAGACCATAAGAGATATTTAACATTTGAATTTACAAAAGGAGTAATATATGTTTTGTTATCAATGTCAAGAAACTGCTAAAAACGAAGGATGTACTATCCAAGGTGTTTGTGGTAAAAAAGAAGATACTGCAAATAGCCAAGATTTATTAATATATGTAACAAAAGGACTTGCTGAAGTTGCTAATAAACTAGGCGAGGATAATGAAAAAGTTTATGAAAAAATTTCAAAAAACTTATTCGTAACAATTACAAATGCAAACTTTGATACAGAAGCTATCTTTAAAATAGTTAAAGAAACTATTAAAATGAAAGATGAGCTTTTAGAAAAAGTAGAAGATAAAGAAGGTCTATCAAACTTTGCTTTATACTCATCAATGAATGATAGCGAATTAGAAAGAAAAGCTGTTGAAGTTGGTGTTTTAAATATTATGAATGAAGATGAAAGAAGTCTTACAGAACTTACTACATACGGCTTAAAAGGAATGGCTGCTTATAACCACCACGCAAATGTATTAGGTTATAGGGATGTGGAAGTTGATAGATTTATCGCGAAAGCCTTAGAAGAAACAACAAAATCTGACAAAGAAATACCAAATCTAATTGATCTTGTAATGGCAACTGGTGAACACGGTGTAAAAGCTATGGCTCTTTTAGATAAAGCAAATACAACAAGCTACGGTAACCCAGAAATTACAGAAGTAGACTATTCTGCAGGTAACAAACCAGGAATCCTTATTTCGGGCCACGACCTACACGATATGAAAATGCTTCTAGAACAAAGTAAAGACAGCGGAGTAGAAATTTATACTCACTCAGAAATGCTTCCTGCAAACTACTATCCAGAATTTAAACAATACGATCACTTCCACGGAAATTATGGTTCTAGTTGGTGGCACCAAAATGAAGAATTTGAAGCTTTCAATGGTCCAATCTTAATGACAACTAACTGTATTGTACCAATGAAAAAAGACAATACTTACCAAGATAAGATGTTTACATCTGGTCAAGCAGGATATCCAGGTTGCAAACACATCGAAGCTGATGAAAATGGCTACAAAGACTTCTCTGAAATCATTGAATTAGCTAAAACTTGTGAAGCTCCAACAAATCTTGAAGATTTAAAAGTAGTAGGTGGTTTTGCCCACAATCAAGTTATCCAATTAGCTGATAAAGTTGTAGAAGAAGTTAAAGCTGGAAATATTAAAAAGTTCGTAGTAATGGGTGGATGTGACGGTAGATTTAAAGAAAGAAATTACTATTCAGAATTTGCCCAAGGACTTCCAGAAGATCACGTAATCCTAACAGCTGGTTGTGCAAAATATAGATACAACAAATTAGGACTTGGAGATATAAATGGTATCCCAAGAGTACTAGATGCTGGTCAATGTAACGACTCATACTCATTAGTACAAATTGCACTAGCATTAAAAGATGCATTTGGATTAGATGATATCAACGATTTACCAATCGAATACAACATTGCTTGGTATGAACAAAAAGCAGTAATAGTTTTACTATCTTTACTAAGCCTAGGAGTAAAAAATATTCACCTAGGACCAACACTACCAGCATTCCTATCTCCTACAGTTGTAGACTTCTTAGTAGAAAACTTTGGCATTGCTCCAATCTCAACAGTAGAAGAAGATTTAGCAACAATGACAGCTTAATAAATATTTACAAATCAGGTCCTCAAAGGGGCCTGATTTTTTTATACAAAAAGATTTTCTGTAATATAGCTTAAAATCATATGAAAACCTTTGCCAATTATAAAAAATTTTAATATAATTATGGTGAAAGGGGATATTTTATGGATGATATTCAAAGAGAATTGATAAACATAGTTGGGGAAGACTCTACAAAAGCTATTGGATGCACAGAGCCAGTAGCTGTTGCCTATGCGGCAAATATTGCTAGTAACTATTTAAATAAAGATGAAATTACAAAAATAAATTTAAAAGTAAGTAATAATATATATAAAAATGGTAAATCTGTAAAAATCCCCAAGACTGGAGATCATGGCTTAGAACTTGCGGCAAGTTTGGGTGCATTTACCAAAAAAACTGATAAAGCATTTTTGATTTTTTCAAATCTTAGTGATGATGAAATAAAAAAAGCTAGAGAATTTGTTAGTAATAATTTAGTTGTAAATATTAGAGATTTATCTAATGAATATTTCAATGAAGATTTACCAGATATATACATAGAAGTTACATTAATGACAGAAAAAGATATAGTAACAACAATTATCTCACATTCTCACTCCCATATAAGTAAAATCATAAAAAATGGCCATGTTATTTTGGATAATCCATTTGTAAAAAAAGACAAGTCAGACTTTGATATAAAAGAAATGGATTTTGCAGATTTAGAAAAAATTGTAAGATCGATGGATATTAAAGATATAAATTTTGTCCTAGAAGGAGTGGATGTAAACCTTAAGGCAGCTGAAGAAGGCCTAAAAGGCTATGGTATGGGTCTTGGTAAAAAATTAAATGAGCTTAAGGAAAATAAAATTTTGCCGGATAATTTTATAAGTCAAACTAGGATTTTAACCGCAGCTGCAGCTGATATGCGTATGGGTGGTGGACCATTACCAGTTATGACATCAGGTGGCAGCGGCAATCAAGGTGTAGGAATTATTTTGCCAGTATATATGGTAGCTAAACATGAAAAATTGGATGATGAAATTTTAGCTCGTGCTTTATTTTTTGCTCATATAATCAATCGTTATGTAAAAGAATACGCTGGAAAACTTTGCGGAATCTGTGGTTGTGCTATCGGGGCAGCTATTGGATCAACAGCAGCTATAGCCTTTATGCTTGGAGGTAGTCAAAAAGAAATTGCAGGGGCTTGTACAAATGTTTTTGCAAATCTTACTGGTATGCTTTGTGATGGAGCCAAAGAATCCTGCTCTATGAAACTTTCTACCAGTGCCGAGGAAGCAATAATTGCAGCCTACCTTTCATTAAATGGTATTGTAAGCGAAGCAAATGTTGGTGTAGTAGGAGAAAATATTGAACAAACTATTGCAAATGTTGGTAAACTTTCCCACCAAGGCTTTAAGTCAGCAGATAAGACAATACTTGAGATAATAGAAAAATAAAACATAAGGCGCATTGAAAAATATTGCGTCTTTTTTTATACTTAAATTGAGGTGAAATATGAATTTAAGAGAAATTTCTATTTTTAAAGACTTATCTGATGAAGATTTAAAAATATTGGCCCAAAAAACAAAATTTGAAGAAAAAATCTATCCTAAGAATTCACAAATATTTACAGTTGGCGAGGTAACAGGAGCAATGTATTACCTAGTAGAAGGTAGTATTTTAGTTTATAAAATCGATCCAAATGGCAAAAGATTTATAATTAGAAAATTTAATAAGCCAGCTATATTTGGAGAAGTTTACTCCTATTTAGACGAACCCTTTGATTTTTCTGCCCAAGCAGAAACTGATTCAAAAGTCCTATTAATCCATGATTTTAAAAAACTTTTTGCGACTGATACACCTAAGGATTTTTTAATTGCTTACACAAAATTAGTCTCTAAAAAATGCTTGCAATTAAGCAGATCCAATCAAATTACATCCCAGCCAACCTTAAGGCAAAAAATAGCAAAATATTTGATAATAAATGAAGAAAATGGAGTGGTAAAAACTAATTTATCTCGCGAAGAGTGGGCGGATATTTTGGCAACAACAAGACCCTCCCTTTCACGTGAGCTTTCAAATATGGTAGATGATGGGTTGATTGAAATAAAGAATAAAACAATAAAAATAAAAAATCGAGCTCTTATAGCAGATATCATTTAGAAAAAAACGGGGTATCAAAGCATTAAGGAGAATAATATGGATTTAAATAAGAATTATCAAGCAAATTTTGATGATATAAGCAAATCAGATTTAAAGACAAGACTTGCAAGACTTTCAAGGATTTGTGAAAACTTGGAAATACCTGTACTTGTTATGATAGATGGTTTTGAGTCCTCAGGCAAGGGTTATGTAATCAATAATTTAACTGAAGAGCTCAATCCAAAATACTTTGATGTTGAAGTTTTTGAAAAAGATGAGGAATATGACAAAAAATATCCTTTTACAAAAAGATTTTTTGACAATATCCCCAAAAAAGGTCACATAAAAATTTTTGACAGGTCATTTTATTACAAATTATTTGATGATGTAAATATAGGCGATAAAGAACTAGAAAATAAGATAGAGTCTTTAGAAAAAGTTGAAAAAATCCTCTATGATGATCAGACAATAATTATAAAACTTTTTTTAAATGTAAGTGAAGATGAGCAGAAAAAACGAATTAAAGAATTAGAAAATAGCAATCAAAAAAGTTTTTATTTAACCCAATCTGATAAAGATCAAAATAAAAACTATAAAAAATATCAAAGTCACTTTGAAAATATTTTAGAAAAAACAAATTTTGATTTTAGTCCTTGGACAATTATTGAAAGCGACAATTTGAAAAAAGCATCCAAACAAGCCCTTTATCAAATGTTAGAAGAGCTTACAATAGGACTAGAGCGCGTATCAACTCAAAGAATTGATAGCAAAAATGAAGTAAGATCTTATAGCAATCCAGTTCAAGTAATTGAAAATTTAGACCTAAACAAAAATATTTCAGATGAAGAATATGAAGAGAAAAAAGAAAGCCTAGAAAAAGAAATCAAAGATGTTCTTTTTGAGTTTTATGAAAGAGATATATCGACCGTTTTAGTATTTGAAGGTGTAGATGCAGCTGGAAAAGATGGTGCTATTGAACGTTTGATAAAAAAAGTTGACCCAAGACTTTATACTGTTCATGCTATCTCTGCACCAAGCAAAGAAGAAAATGAATATAATTATCTATGGAGATTTTATAATAAATTACCAGAAGATGGTTATATAGGGATTTTCTCTAGATCATGGTATGGAAGAGTGATGGTTGAAAGAGTAGAAGGATTTGCGAGTACAAATGAATGGGCTAGAGCCTATGATGAAATTCTAGGGTTTGAAAAACAAATTGCTGAGCATGGATCATTAATTTTGAAATTTTTTGTAGTAATAGATAAAGATACCCAATATCAAAGATTTATGGATCGAGAGAACGATCCTGATAAAAACTACAAAATTACAGATGAAGATTGGCGCAATCGTGATAAATGGAATGAATATATAAATGCTATGGATGAGATGTTATATCGAACAAATGTCGACTATGCTCCATGGATAATTGTGGAAGGTAATCAGAAACATTATGCACGAATTAAAGTAATGGAAGAGTTTTTATTAAGGGCTAAAGCTCATTTAAAAGAATATGATAAGAACAATAATAAATAAATTTTTATTTTTAAAAATAATAGTATAATTATCCTTGTATCAAAAAGGGGAGAGGTTATGAAAAATAAAAAATATTTATCACTAGCTTTGATTTTAGCTTTATTAACACCACTTATAGCTTGTGGCAATACAAGGCCAGCGGAAGAAAAACCAGCTAATGAAGTTAGCGAAGAAGTAAAAGAAGCTGAAAATACAGAAGATGTAGCAGTAGAACCAGATCCTGCAAGTGAAGTAGAAAACAAAGACTCTGGAGAAAAAGGAATCTATGATCTAGAATTTGGATACCTACCAGAAAAATTTGTAGAAAATTTTAAAGATGAAAAAAAGGATTTGAGAACTGTAGAATATATGGCAGAAAATAATCCAGCTAAAAAAATCACCATACAAATTACTCCAAAAGATGAAAGATTAGAAGAAATTGTAATAGTGCCAGAAGATGCTGAAGACATTACAATTGGAGAAAATACAGGAAAATTCTGGGATGATGGATCATTTAACTACATCGTAATAAAAAATGGGCAAAACCACATATACACAAGAAGCACAATTGAAAAAGATGAAGCTGTCAAAATCATTGAAGAAATTAAATAAATATGTAAAATTACTCTTAAGAAGCAATTCTTAGGAGTTTTTTTATTTAGGAGCTAAAATGCTAATTGTCTACTACATAATATATTTTTTTATCTATGCAATAATTGGCTGGGCTATAGAAGTTACATACAATGGGATTCGTGAAGGAAAATACATCAACTGCGGAGTTTTAAATGGTCCGTGGTGTCCGATTTATGGTTTTGCAGCTATTTCTATATTATTTATGCTTGGTAAGGTTAATACATATAGCAAGCTATTTTTATTTTTCGCTTCCATGATTGTAGCATCTATAATAGAGCTAATCACAGGATTTATCTTAGAAAAAGTTTTTCATAAAAAATGGTGGGACTATTCAGATAAAAGATTTAATATTGCTGGCTATATTTGTGCAGAATATTCTCTAATCTGGGGAGCGCTTTGCTTTATCCTCTACGAAGCAATCCACCCAATGATAGTAAAATTGATATCACCATTCCCAATTAAAATTTTAATAATTATAAATTCTGTATTTGCAATAATTTTTATAGTTGATACAGTTGCGACAATCAATACTATCTTAGGTATCAATAAGAAATTTAAAGAAATAGAAAAATCAAAAACAAAATTAGGAGAAGTTACAACAGAAATTGGTGAAAGAATTGCTCAAAAAGGCATAAAAACTGCAGAAAAAACAAGCGATAGAAGAAAAGAATTTGATGAACGCAGCCAAGAATTTAAAAATAATTTCCAAAAATACGGAGAAAAACGTCTGCTAAAAGCCTTCCCAAATTTAATTCATGATTTGGAAGATAAAGCTTATGATTTTGAAAATTTGAAAAATAGAATAAGTAAGAAATAATAAGCCGCCTTTTGGGCGGTTTTATTTTTTGATTTTTAATTTATAATTATAGTTAAGAAAGCAGGTAATTATGAATCCGATAAAAATATTTATAGTTGAAGATGATGAAGTTATATCAAATGCTTTAAAAAAGTTTTTGCAAAATTGGTCTTATGATGTTTATTTTCCGGAAGATTTTTCTAATGTTTATGATAGTTTTATAAAAATAAATCCAGATTTGATTTTACTGGATGTTTCTTTGCCTTTTTTTAATGGTTATTATTGGTGTGAACAGATTAGAAAAACATCAAATGTACCTATTATTTTCATATCTTCTGCGGATGAGAATTTAAATAAAATTATGGCCATGAATATGGGAGCTGATGATTATATAACAAAGCCTTTTGATTTGGAATTGCTCCTTGCAAAGATAAAAGCGATTTTAAGACGTACTTTTGAATATACTGAATCTTTGGATAATATCGCCTATAAGGATGTAATTATTGATAGGGACAGGATGATTTTAAAATTTGCTAATGAGGAAATATCTTTATCTAAAAACGAGTATCTAATCTTAGAAATGATGTTTGAATATCCTGAAAAAGTTTTTAGACGTGAAGAATTTATGGATAAGATTTGGCAAACTAATGAGTTTATCGATGATAATACCTTGACAGTAAATGTTATGAGACTAAGAAATAAATTGGATCAAATTGGACTAAAAGATTTTATAAAAACTAAGAAAAAGGTGGGATATTATATTGAAAGAAATATCTAAGTTTTTAAGATTTAAAAGCCATATTCTAATAATGTTTCTAATCTACATCCTAGCCTTGTTTGCAAGTACTTGGTTTGGCTTAGATAAAAATTATGTTTTATATATCATTTTATTTTCGATTTTGGTATTTACTGCTAGTATGGCTATATCTTTTTTTAAATTTAAAAAAGCAATCCAAGAATTAAATGACTGGTCTAGGGATATTTACCTAAAGAAGCCTGATTTAATTAAGGATACAAAATTTGCTGAAAAAATTGTAAGTCTTAATGAAGAAAATAAAGAAATGGCCAATGCTTTTGAGCTAAAAATGAAAGAATTTAAAGAATACATCACCCTATGGACTCATCAAATAAAAACCCCTTTGTTTTCACTAGATTTAATTTTAAATGATCACCCTGTGGATAGCCATGGAGCAAAAAATGAAGTCTTTGAAATTGAGCAATACATAGATAGCCTTTTGTCTTATATGAGACTTGAGTCACTTTCAACAGATTTTGTTTTTGAGAAAGCTAATCTTGATCAGCTGGTTAGCTCTTCTATAAAAAAATATGCTAAAGTCTTTATAAAAAAGAAAAATAAGGCTGACTTTACCCCTACAAATCTAATGATAACTACTGATAAAAAATGGTTTGGCTTAATACTGGATCAAATATTATCAAACTCAAATAAATACACTGAAAACGGAAGTATTTCTATATATATGAGTGGAAAAAATTTGATAATTGAAGATACGGGTATTGGGATTAGAAGCGAAGATTTGCCTAGGGTTTTTGATAAATCTTATACTGGGTATAATGGACGTATTTACAAAAAATCAACAGGTATTGGTTTAAATTTGGTAAAGACAGCTGCTACAAATTTGTCCATAGATGTGGGCATAGAATCAGAAGTTGATATGGGAACAAAAGTGATTTTAAATCTTAGCCGAGTGTTAAACTAACAAATTGTCACTTTAAGATTATATTTGTTAGCTTAATCCAAGGATTTTTATTTTTTTCTATTGTATTATATAGAAAAGATAAGAAAGGAAAGAGATTTTATGTTACTTGAAGTTTCAAATTTAGAAAAAATATATAAGACAAGATTATCAGACAATAAAGTTGTGGCCCTAGATAATGTAAATTTTTCTGTAGAAGAGGGAGAATATATAGCCATAATGGGAGAGTCTGGATCAGGTAAAACGACACTTTTAAATTTATTAGCACTTTTAGATAGACCTACTAAAGGACAAATAATTTTACAAGGAAAAGACCTTTCAAAAATAGCTGATGCTGAAATATCCAAATTTAGACGTGATCACTTGGGTTTTGTATTTCAAGATTTTAATTTATTAGATACCCTAACCCTTAAAGAAAATATATTATTACCTCTGATACTTGCAGAAGAAAATCCAAAAACTTTTGATAAGAGAGTAGATGATGTTGCTAAACCCTTAAGAATTGATAAAATTTTAAATAAATATCCCTACGAGGTATCTGGGGGACAAAAGCAAAGATGTGCAGTAGCCCGTGCTTTAATCACCAATCCAAAATTACTTTTAGCAGATGAGCCAACAGGAGCCCTTGATTCTAATTCGTCAAGAGAATTGATGGAAGTATTTAGAGAGTTAAATAATGTTGGCCAAACCATAATAATGGTTACTCATTCAGTTCAAGCAGCTTCTGAAGCAAAAAGAGTACTCTTTATAAAAGATGGTAAAATTTTCCACCAACTTTATAATTCTGGCTTTTCAAATTATGAAATGGGCGAAAAAATTGCAAATACTATGCAAATGCTTCAAAGAGGTGATGTAAAATGAAATCACTCTACCATAGGCTAGCCATAGATGGGATAAGAAGACACAAGAGACTTTATTTACCCTTTATTGGGACAACAGTATTTTTTATTGTTTTGATAAATTTATGCTTATCTATTATGCAAGATCCCTTGATAAAACAGTTTTTTGGAGCTACAACTATAGGAAGCTTAATGAAATTAGGCTCTATAATATTGTCAATATTTGCCCTAATTACAATTTTGACCAATTATAATTTTATTCAGAAAAATAAGTCTGAAGAATCTGGTCTATACTTAATGCTGGGTATGGAAAAAAGGCACTTAACAAAAATATATTTCCATGAGCTTTTAAATTTATACTTAAAATCAGTTATTATAGGAACTATAATTTCTGCGGTCATTTACAAATTGGTTTTAGCAGGCCTATTTAAACTTATGGAGTCTGATGTAAATGTTTTGGAAAATGGAATATTAGCAGATTTTGCTCCCCTACTTTTAACTGCATTAATTATGCTAGGGATATTTATAGTATTACTAGTAAAACAAAGTATAAAAAGCAAAAATTTTACTCCCTTAAGCTTTATGCAGGAGGGAAGAGCTGGGCAAAAAGCGCCGAGATTTCCAATTTTGCTTGGGATTTTTGGAATTATCTGTATAGGCGCTGGTTATTATATAAGCCTAACAACCCAAAATCCAATACAAGCCTTTAAATTATTTTTCTTGGCTGTAATACTTGTAATTATAGGAACTTATGCGGCTTTTTCTGTAATAGTTTCTGGTATTTTAAAACTGTTGCAAAAAAACAAAAACTTTTATTATAAAAAATCAAATTTTACTGCAGTTTCTGGCCTTATTTATAGGGTTAAAAACTCTGCAAATACCCTTGCTAGTATTGCAATACTATCAACCATGGTTATTGTAGTTTTAACATCAGGTTTTTCCTTATACTTTGCTACAAGTGAAATCCAAGAATCCGTTTATAGGACCGATTACAAATTATCTTTTCCAGCTGATAAAGAAATAGATTATTATAAAAATAAAGTAGAGGAAATTTTAACTGAAAATAACAAAAAAGGTAAAATCTGGACCTATAAAAGTACTTTACTACCTGTTGATAGGGCTGGTTCTACAATAAGAAAGAAAATTACAGATGACCAATCCTTAGATGGTAGCGAGATAGATATGGTTTATTTTGTTTTAGATGAGGATTCAACTTATGATTTTGCTGGAAATGATGCTGTCTTCATCCAAACTAATGAAAATAGGCAAATAGAAAAAATAGATGGATTAGATATTAAGGTTAAAAAAGAATTGAAAGAAAATTATCCAAGTCCAATTTCAATAACTGATATTTCATTAAATGACACAGACCAGCTTATCTTTAAAGATCCTAAAGTTTTTGATCAGGCTATCAAAGCATTTGCTACAGAGTGGTTTGGGGATGGTCCAGTTAATAATGTAAATTTTGATGTTGATGGTGACTACGATCCGTATTTAAGAGATAAGATGTGGGATGAGTTGAAAAATAATTTTGACGATGATTGGTTTAGTTTTTATGATAGTCAAGCAGAAAAACACGACCTATTAGCCATATATGCTGGTATATTTGTTGTGGGCATTATCTTAGGTTTAGGATTTTTGGTATCAACAGTTCTAGCAATATATTACAAGCAACTTTCAGAAGGTATGGAAGATAAATCTAGATTTAAAACTATGAGACAGCTTGGTATGACAGATAGGGAAGCTAAAAAGTCAATTTCAAAGCAAATGGGACTTGTATTTTTCTTGCCGCTAGCTTTTGCATTTATGCATTCACTTTTTGCTATACCGATTATTACCAAATTCTTACAAATGCTAAGCTTAAATAATGTTAAACTATATATACTATGCTTAGTTTCCGTATTTGTAGCCTATATTATTTTTTATCTAATAACATTTAAAATGACAGAAAAGACTTATAATGACATAGTTCTAGAATAAAAAAACTGCAGGAAGCAAAATCCTGCAGTTTTTCTTATATTGAATTTAAAATTAAAACCATAAGTGGCATTAAAATAACTGTCACAATTCCAGCTACGGCTATGGATAAGCCGGCCATGGCTCCTTGAACATTACCCATATCGCGGGCTTTTGTTGTACCTAGGGCGTGGGCAGCTGTTCCAAGGCCTATACCTTGGGCAACTGGATTGTAAATTTTAAACACTTTTATAATTATAGGTGCGATTATTATACCAATAATACCACGAATAATTACTGCTATTGCAGCAAGGGCAGCAATACCTCCGTATTCTTCGGAAAGACCTACGGCTATGGCAGTTGTTACTGATTCAGGAAGCATGGTGATAATCATCATATCATCCACACCCATAACTTTTGAAAGTAGGGCGGTAACAAGCATTGAAACAAAGCTTCCAACAAAAATACCAATCATAATCGCAGCAAAATTTTTCTTTAATATATGTATGTTATCATAAAGACTTACCATTAAGGCTACTGTTGCAGGGCCTATAAAAAATGATATTAGCGACCCTCCTAAGTTATAATCTTGATAAGAAATTCCAGCGACAGATAGGATAATGGATATTACAATTATTGAAACTAAAAGTGGATTTAGGATAGATCTTAGAATACCGTTATGTATTTTGTTTGTTAATTTTTTTGATAATTGGAATATAACAAATGATAAGACAATACCAAAATATGCATTACTAAACATGTTTGCTCCTTTTTTGTACAAATTCAACTACAATCATAGTTACTGCCATTGCAACAGTACAAGCTATTATGGTAACTACAAACATAGCAACAAAATTTTGGGTAAATAAATCAAAGTTTTCGATGATACCAACCCCAACAGGTACAAATAAAAAGCTCATATTATCTAAAATTACATTTGAAGCTCTTCTTACATCATCAGTTTTTATTTTCTTTGTGACAAATAAAATAAATAGTATCGCCATACCGTAGATTGTATCAGGAATAGGTAATGGGATAAGATACTTTAGAATGCTGCCAATGAGTAAACAAGCGCATAGGATTACAAATTCTTTTAAGATTTTCATTATTCTCCTCAAATTCTTTCTATATATAATATAGTTTCTATTATAATTTAAATAAAATATTTTACAAATTTTTATTTGACATAAGCTAATTAGCCGGTATATTAATGAAACGTTGCAAAAGAAATGCTGGAAAACTCAGGTTTATAGAAGCTATTTAGCAATATTTATAAATTTATATAAAATATTGTAAAATGTTTATTTTACACTTGATTTTATGGTGTTTTTATTGTATTATTATATGGTGCTTTGAAGCAAGATGTTGCTTGTGACTTAGGCCAAAATCACAAGGGAACTTTTGCCTAGCAAGTTTAGAAATCATTCTAAGCGGTTTCCACACATATCAAACGCCCGGAGGCGTGGTAAAGAAAGAGAGAGGAAAAATGGCTAATCAACAAAAAATCAGAATTAGACTAAGAGCTTACGATCATGAAGTAATCGATAGCTCAGCAGAAAAAATCGTAGAAGCGGTTAAAAGAAGCGGAGCAGAAGTATCTGGACCAATTCCACTTCCAACAGAAGTAGAAAAAATTACAATTTTAAGAGCGGTTCACAAATACAAAGACTCTAGAGAACAGTTTGAACAAAGAACACACAAAAGATTAATCGATATCTTAGGACCAAATGCTAAAACACTAGATGCACTTAAGAAGTTAAACTTACCTGCAGGTGTTGATATCGAAATTAAGTTATAATAACTGTAATTAGAATGATTGGATAATCAATCCGCTGTAATTAAGGAGGTACTCATGAAGAGTATATTTACAACAAAAGTAGGCATGACTCAAGTCATCGATGAAGATGGAGTTATCACTCCAGTTACTGTTCTAAAAGCTGATGAAAATGTAGTTGTACAAATTAAAACAGATGAAACAGATGGTTACAACGCAGTACAAATCGGTTATATGGACAAAAAAGAAAAAAATGTTAAAAAACCTATCAAAGGACATTTTGACAAAGCAGGCGCATCTTACAAAAGATATTTAAAAGAAGTTAACTACGGAAA
The DNA here is from genome assembly GCF_016798225.1 of Anaerococcus sp. mt242. Taxonomy (GTDB): domain Bacteria; phylum Bacillota; class Clostridia; order Tissierellales; family Peptoniphilaceae; genus Anaerococcus. Next base: position 28,479 of record NZ_JAEUYX010000001.1, read on the forward strand.
TGACCCGATCGACCTAGTAGTTGGTGATAAAGTAGCGGTAGACATCTTTGAAGAAGGCGAAATCGTAGATGTTGTTGCAACAAGCAAGGGTAAAGGTACCCAAGGTGCTATCAAAAGATGGAACTATGGTAGAGGTCCACAATCTCACGGTTCTAAATCTCACAGAGTAGCAGGTGCTCGTGCAGCAGGTTCAGATCCAGCAAGAGTATTCAAAGGTAGAAAAGGCTCAGGAAAAATGGGAAATGAAAGAGTTACAATCCAAAATTTACAAGTAGTTAAAGTAAATACAGAAGACTCTTACATCCTAGTTAAAGGTGCGGTTCCAGGACCTAAAGGCGGACTTGTTCAAATTAAACAAGCAGTCAAAGGCCAAAACTAAGGAGGAGTTAGATGCCTAAAGTTAATGTTTTAAACATAAAAGGAGAAAATGTTGGAGAATTAGAGTTAAACGAAACTCTATTTAACACTGAAATTAGCGAACACGCTGTATACGAAGTAGTTAAAAACCAACTTGCAAATAAAAGACAAGGTACACAATCTGCTAGAACACGTGCTGAAGTACGTGGAGGTGGACGTAAACCATTTAGACAAAAAGGAACAGGTAGAGCTCGTCAAGGTTCAATTAGAGCACCACACTATACAGGCGGTGGAGTTGTATTTGCACCAAAACCAAGAGACTACAGCTATCAAGTTCCTAAAAAACTAAGAAGAAAAGCACTTTACTCAGTTCTTACTTCAAAAGTAAACGAAAATGAATTAATCGTTTTAGATAGCCTATCATTTGAAGCTCCTAAAACAAAAGAAGCAGCAAACATCTTAAATACAATCGATGCTGGTAAAAAAGCTTATGTAGTAACAGCAGAAAATGATAACTTAGTTTATAGATCATTTAGAAATATCGAAGGTGTAGATGTATCAGCTGCAAACCTAATCAATGTTTATGACTTAGTAAGACATAACAAGCTAGTAATTACAAAAGATGCAATTGCTAAACTTGAGGAGGTATTTATATAATGAAATCACCTTATGAAATAATTAAAAGACCAATTATTACAGAAAAATCAATGAGCTTACTTGATGAAAACAAATACACTTTTGAAGTAGACAAAAATGCAAACAAACCAGAAATCAAAGCTGCAATCGAACAAATCTTTGATGGCGTAAAAGTTCAAAAAGTTAGAACAATGAATTACGAAGGTAAAAAAGTAAGAACACGTCATGGTATCGGTAAAAAAGCTGACTGGAAAAAAGCTGTAGTTACATTAACAGCAGACAGTGCAGAAATTGAATACTTCGAAGGTTTATAAGGAGGATTTAAATGCCTATTAGAAAATTAAAACCAACCTCAAACGGCCATAGAAATATGTCTGTTTCAACATTCGAAGAAATCACAACAAACAAACCAGAAAAATCACTTTTAACAGACCTAAAAAGCAAAGGTGGACGTAACAATACAGGTAGAACAACTGTTCGCTTTAGAGGCGGCGGAGTAAAAAGAAAATACAGAATCATCGACTTTAAAAGAAACAAAGACGATATCCCAGCAACAGTAAAAACTATCGAATACGATCCAAACAGATCAGCAAATATCGCTCTACTTGCATATGCAGATGGAGAAAAAAGATATATCCTAGCACCAAGAGGACTTAAAGTTAACGATAAAGTTATCTCAGGAGAAAATGCAGATATCAAACCGGGTAATGCATTAGAACTTAAAGATATCCCGGTAGGTACAACAGTTCACAATATCGAAATGAGACCAGGACAAGGTGGTGTCCTTGTAAGATCAGCAGGAACTGGTGCACAACTAATGGCTAAAGAAGGTAACTTTGCAACATTAAGACTACCAAGTGGTGAAGTTAGACTTATCCACTTAAACTGTAAAGCAACAATAGGTGTTGTAGGAAACCAAGAACACGAATTAATCAGACTAGGAAAAGCTGGTAAATCTAGATATCTAGGACGTAGACCACACGTAAGAGGATCAGTAATGAACCCAGTAGATCACCCACACGGTGGTGGTGAAGGTAGAACACCAATCGGTCGTCCATCACCAATGACACCATGGGGTAAAAAAGCTATCGGTGTTAAAACACGTAATAAGAAAAAAGCTTCTACACAATACATTGTAAGAAGAAGAGACGAAAAATAGGGGGATATAATGGCTAGATCACTTAAAAAAGGACCATTTGTCGATGATCATTTAATGAAAAAAATTGACGAATTAAATGAAAAAAATGAGAAAAAAGTTGTAAAAACTTGGTCAAGACGTTCTACAATATTCCCTGAATTTGTAGAACATACAATAGCAGTTCACGATGGTAGAAAACACGTGCCAATCTATATCACAGAAGATATGGTAGGACACAAACTAGGTGAATTTGTACCAACAAGAACTTTCAGAGGCCATGCTAAAAAAGCTACTGAAATGAAATCAAAAATGCGTTAGGAGATGACAATGGAAGTAAAAGCAACAGCTAAATATCAAAGAATATCTCCTCTTAAAGTAAACTATATTTGCAAAGAAATTAGAGGTAAACAAGTAGACGAAGCACTAAATATTTTAAGATTTACAAACAAAAAAGGTGCAAGATTACTTGAAGATGTACTAAAAAGCGCTATCGCAAATGCAGAAAACAACAACGGACTTGACAGAGAAGACTTGTTTGTTAAAAACGCATTTGCTAATGATGCTCCAACAATGAAAAGATGGCATCCAAAAGCTAAAGGTGCAGCATACCCAATACTAAAAAGAAGCAGCCACATCGGTGTTGTTCTTGAAAATATAGAGGCATAGGAGGAAAAGATGGGCCAAAAAGTAAACCCAAAAGGATTTAGAGTTGGTGTTATTAAAGATTGGGATTCAAAATGGTTTGCAGACAAAGAAGAATTCTCAGATCTTTTAGTAGAAGACTATAACATCAGAAAAGTAATAAAAAAAGAAGTTTATGATGCAGGTATTGCAGATATCGAAATCGAAAGAGCTGTAAACAACCTTAAAATCACCATCTATGCTGGAAAACCAGGAATGGTAATCGGTAAAGGTGGAGCTGGTATTGAAGAACTTAAGAAAAAAATCGAAAAAGTTGCACCAGGTAAAAGAACAATCATAAACGTTGAAGAAATCAAATACCAAGACCTAAATGCACAACTAGTAGCAGAAAATATTGCATCAGCACTAGAAAATAGGGTTGCATTTAGACGTGCTATGAAACAACCAATCCAAAGAACAATGAGAGCTGGAGCAAAAGGTATCAAAACTATGGTATCAGGTAGACTTGGTGGAGCTGATATGGCAAGAAGCGAAGGATATTCAGAAGGAACAATTCCACTTCAAACACTAAGAGCAGACATTGACTACGGATTTGCAGAAGCAGATACAGAATACGGTAAAATTGGTTGTAAAGTTTGGATCTACAAAGGCGAAATCCTACCAGGAGAAAAGGCAGTTCGCGAACCAAAAATGAAACAAAGACCAAACAACAGAAACAACAAAAAAAGAAGAAACAATAACAGACGTCCTAACAGAAACGCAAACGAAAATACTAACAAATAGTATTTGAATAAGGAGAAAAACTTATGTTAATGCCTAAAAGAGTTAAATATCGTAGACAACATAGGGGCAGAATGAAAGGTGAAGCTCAAAGAGGAAACCAACTAGCTTACGGTGAATACGGTTTACAAGCCCTTGAAGCTACTTGGATGACAGCTAACCAAATCGAGGCTGCTCGTCGTGCGATGACAAGATATATCAAAAGAGGTGGTCAAATCTGGATTAAAGTATTCCCAGATAAACCAGTATCTAAAAAACCTGCAGAAGTAAGAATGGGTTCTGGTAAAGGTGCTCCAGAATATTGGGTAGCAGTAATCAAACCAGGCCGTGTACTATTTGAAATGAGTGGGGTTAGCGAAGAAGTTGCAAGAGAAGCAATGAGACTTGCTGCAAACAAACTTCCAGTAAAAACCAAATTCATACAAAGACTTGAAGTTACAGGTACGGAGGAATAATAATGAAAGCAAAAGAAATCAGAAATTTATCAGACCATGATTTAGATAAACAATTATATGATTTACAAAGTGAGCTTTTTAATCTTCGTTTCAGACTTGCAACTGGACAATTAGAAAATCCATCAGCAATTGGAAATGTCAAAAAAGACATCGCAAGAGTTAAAACAATTCAAACTGAAAGAAAGCTTAATATAAATAGGGAGGCTTAAATTTCATGGAAAGAAACAGTAGAAGAGTAGAACGTGGTGTTGTAGTATCTGATGCGATGGATAAAACAATTACAGTTTTAGTTGAAGAAAAAATTTCACACCCAGTTTACAAAAAAAGAATCAACAGAAGTAAAAAATATAAAGCTCATGATGAAAAAAATGAAGCTAAAGTAGGCGATACAGTAGTAATTATGGAAACTCGTCCTCTATCAAAAACAAAAAGATGGAGACTTGTAAGAGTAGCCGAAGCTGCTGAAATTGTTTAATAAGTTAAGGAGATATTCATGATACAACAAGAAACTCGCATGAGAGTTGCAGATAACTCCGGAGCACGTGAATTATTAGTAATCAAAGTTCTAGGCGGAACTGGAAGTAGATATGCAAACATCGGTGATGTTGTTACTTGTTCAGTAAAAAGTGCAACACCCGGAGGAGCGGTAAAAAAAGGTGACGTTGTAAAAGCTGTAATCGTTAGAAGCAAAAGAGGATTAAAAAGAGCTGACGGATCAAAAATCAACTTTGACGAAAACGCAGCAGTAATCATAAAAGAAGACAAATCACCAGTAGGAACTCGTATATTTGGACCAGTAACTAGAGAATTAAGAGGGGAAGGATTCATGAGAATTATATCCCTAGCTCCAGAAGTATTATAGGAGGAAGTTATGCACGTTAAAAAAGGCGATAAAGTTCAAATTATATCAGGCTCATACAAGGGTCATGTTGGAGAAGTAATCGAAGCTTATCCAAGAGAAAATAAAGTAGTAGTTCAAGGTGCTAATGTAAGAATCAAACACCAAAAAGCAACACAAATGGGCGAAGAAAGCGGAAGAATCGAAAAAGAATGCCCAATTGATGCTTCAAAAGTACTTTTATACTCAGAAGAACTTAAAAAAGGTGTAAGAACAAGCAAAGTACTTGAAGATGGCAGAAAAATCAGAGTAAGCCATAAAACAAACGAAAAATTCGATTGAGTTTAAGGAGAAATTATGGCAAACAGCAGACTAAGAGAAAAATACGAAAATGAAGTAGTAAAAGCATTAATAGATCAATTTGGCTATGAAAATGTAATGCAAGTACCAAAACTTGAAAAAATCGTAATTAACGTTGGTCTTGGAGAAGCAAAAGATAACCAAAATCTATTAAACGCAGTTAAAAATGAACTTGCATTAATTACAGGTCAACAACCTATTGAAGCAAAAGCTAAAAAGTCAGTAGCTAACTTCAAACTTAGAGAAGGCCAAGCAATTGGTGCAAAAGTAACATTAAGACGTGAAAAAATGTATGATTTCCTAGATAAACTAATCTCAATTTCACTACCACGTGTTAGAGACTTTAGAGGAATTAATCCAAACTCATTTGATGGACGTGGAAACTATTCACTAGGAATCAAAGAACAATTAATTTTCCCAGAAATCAAATACGATGATGTAGATTTCCTACACGGAATGGATATAACAATAGTTACTACAGCAAACACAGATGAAGAAGCTAAAGCATTCTTACAATTAATGGGAATGCCATTTACAAAATAAAGGAGCGCTTAATGGCTAGAAAGTCAATGATAGCTAAACAAAAAAAACATCACAAATATTCAACACAAGAATATAGCAGATGTAAAATTTGTGGTAGACCACACGGCTACCTTAGAAAATATGGAATTTGCCGTATTTGCTTTAGAGAATTAGCAAATGAAGGAAAAATTCCAGGAGTTAGAAAATCAAGCTGGTAATTAGGGAGGATATTAATTATGATGACAGATCCAATAGCGGATATGCTAACAAGAATTAGAAATGCAGTAAAAGCTAACCACAAATCAGTAAGCTTACCATCTTCTAATGAAAAAAAAGCTATTGCACAAATTCTTCTTGATGAAGGCTTCATAAACGGATTTAATGTTGAAGAAGACAACAAACAAGGAATTCTTACAATAGACTTAAAATATACTGAAAACGGTGAGAGAGTAATCTCAGGACTAAGAAGAATAAGTAAACCAGGCCTAAGAGTTTATGTAAAATCAAACGAAGTACCAAAAGTACTAAACGGTCTAGGAACAGCAATTATTTCAACATCAAAAGGACTTTTAACTGACAAAGCTGCAAGAACAGAAAATGTAGGTGGCGAAGTTATTTGTTACGTATGGTAAGGAGAAATATATGTCAAGAATAGGTAAACAACCAATTGAAATACCAAACGGAGTTTCAGTTGTTATTGAAGGACAAAATATCAGAGTAGAAGGCCCAAAAGGTAACCTAACTCAAGATTTTCCAAAAACAATTGAAGTAGTTGAAGAAGATAATCAAATCCTAATCAACATTCCAGAAAATTATACAAAACAACAAAACATCGACCACGGTTTATTTAGATCACTTATTGCAAATATGGTAGCAGGTGTAACTGAAGGATTTAGCAAAACACTTCAAATCGAAGGTACAGGTTACAGAGCAAGCAAACAAGGAAATAACTTAGTTATGAACCTAGGCTTCTCACACCAAGTAACTATGGAAGATCCTGAAGGTATCGAAACTGAAGTACCAAATGATAGAACAATAATCGTAAAAGGTATCGATAAACAATTAGTAGGCTTACACGCAGCTAATATCAGAAAATGGAGAAAACCAGAACCTTACAAAGGTAAAGGTATCAGATATGAAGGCGAATATGTAAGACGTAAAGTTGGTAAGACAGGTAAGTAGGAGATATAAATGGCTAAAGATAATAAAAAACAAAGACTTCAAACTCGTAAAAGAAGAGTTAGAGCAAAAATCAGCGGTACTCCTGAAAGACCAAGACTTTCCGTATACAAATCAAATGCTAACATTTACGCTCAAATTATTGATGATGTAAATGGTCTAACACTAGCAAGTGCAAACACACTACAAAGTGATATAGCAGACGGACTAGAAAGCAAATCAAATATCGATGCAGCAAGCAAAGTTGGCGAAGCTATTGCAAAAAGAGCGATCGATGCTGGTATAACAGAAGTTGCCTTTGATAGAAATGGTAACCTATACCACGGAAAAGTTAAAGCTTTAGCAGAGGCAGCAAGAGAAGCTGGTCTTAAGTTTTAATAGGAGGTATTAGATGAATTATTTATTAAGAAGTGAAGTAGAAAAACTAAACCTCGAAGATAGAGTAGTTGCTATTAACAGAGTTGCTAAAACTGTAAAAGGTGGACGTAACATGAGATTTGCAGCACTTGTAGTAGTTGGTGATTCTAACGGAGTAGTTGGAGTTGGAACAGGAAAAGCTACAGAAGTACCAGAAGCAATCAGAAAAGCAACAGAAGATGCAAAAAAACACATGATCCACGTTCCACTAGTAGGAACAACAATTCCTCACAGAGTTCAAGGACAAAAAGGAGCAGGTCATGTATTACTAATGCCTGCAGTAGAAGGTACAGGAGTTATCGCTGGAGGTCCAGTACGTGCTATCTGTGAACTTGCAGGGTATAAAGACATTAGAGCTAAAAACCTAGGTTCAAGTAACCCTAGAAATATCATCAATGCATGTCTAGATGCATTTTCTAACATGAAAACTGTAGAAGAAGTTGCTAAACTTCGTGGTAAATCGGTAGAAGAATTCGATTATTAAGGAGAGAGTATGGCACAATTAGAAATCAAACTTAAAAGATCTTTTATCGGTAGAAAAGATGATCAAATTGCAACAGCAAAAGCCCTTGGACTTAAAAAAATCGGCCAAAGCGTTGTAAAAGAAGATAATCCAGCAGTAAGAGGAATGATCAATAAAATTCCATTTATGCTAGAAGTAAAAGAATTAAACTAGGAGTGTAAGATGAAATTACATGAATTACAACCTAATCAACCTCTAAAAAAGAGAAAAAGAAAAGGTAGAGGTCCAGGTTCAGGAAATGGTACTCGCGCAGGTCGTGGTCAAGATGGTCAAAACTCAAGAAGCGGCGGTGGCGTAAGACCAGGTTTTGAAGGTGGACAAATGCCACTATACAGACGTCTTCCAAAAAGAGGATTTAAAAATATCAACAAAAAACAATACGAAGTTATCAATGTTGAAACATTAAATGCTTTTGAAGATGGTACAGAAGTAACACCAGAATTACTATTTGAAAACGGAATATTAAATAAAAATAAAGCAAAAGATGGAGTTAAAATCCTTGGTGATGGAGAACTTACATCAAAACTAACGGTTAAAGCTCACAAATTCACAGCAAGTGCAAAAGAAAAAATTGAGGCTGCTGGTGGATCAGTAGAAGAAATTGAAGTTAAAAAATGGGTAAAACCATCTAAGAAAGAAACTACACAAGAAAATTAAGAAGGTGAGCAATGCTAGAAACAATAAAAAAAGCATCTAAAGAGCCAGAGATTAGGAAGAGATTTTGGTTTACTATCCTAATGCTAGTTATCTATAGACTTGGAAATAATATTCCAATACCATTTATAGATCAAGAAACTCTTAGAAATGCTTACTCATCTGTTGAAGGAACCCTAGTTGACTACCTAAATATGCTAACAGGTGGTGGACTATCAACCCTTTCAATATTTGCCCTAGGAGTACAACCTTACATTACATCTAGTATCGTAATGCAGCTTTTAACAGTTGTAATACCAAGACTGGAAGAGTTAACCCGTGAAGGTGAGCAAGGACGTAAACAAATCCAAAAATACACTAGATATGTAACAATCATTCTTGCAATATTCCAAGCAGTAGCAGTAACAAACGGTTTATACGGAGCAGCACTTGCAAATGCAACAGGATTTCAAAAACTTGCAATGAATGTCATACTAATCGGCGGAACAATGTTTGTAACTTGGATGGGTGAAACCATAACAGAAAAAGGACTGGGAAATGGAACAAGTCTTTTAATATTTATGGGTATTATAGCATCCTTCCCAAGAACAATTGCAAGATGGGGTGATCAAGTTCACTATGGATTAGTAAACTACCTACCAATTATCATCATGGTTATACTAATAATCTTAATTGTAATGGCAGTAGTACTAATCTCAGAAGGTGAACGTAAAATTCCAATCCAATATGCAAAAAGAGTTGTAGGACGCAAAATGTATGGTGGCCAATCAACTCACATCCCAGTTAAAGTAAACATGGGTGGAGTAATGCCAATAGTATTTGCATCAGCAGTACTTGCAATACCATCAACAATTGGACTTTTCTTTGGAAACGGTGGAAAAAGTGGGATAACAGATTTCTTCCAAAATACAACTGGAGGATTTATCCTATACTTAATTATCCAATCAGCGTTAATCTTAATATTTGCATATTTTTATAACCAAATCCAATTTAATACTGTAGAATACGCTAAGCAATTACAACAAAATGGTGGATTTATCCCAGGCATTAGACCAGGAAAACCAACTAGTGAGTATTTGGCAAAAGTTGCAACAAGAATAACCTTTATAGGATCAATTGCACTAGCTCTACTAACAATCATTCCAGCAATTGCATCAAAATTATTAGGATTATCCCTATCATTTGGTGGTTCATCAGTAATCATCGTAGTAGGAGTAATAATCGAGACAATTAAACAATTAGAAGCAATGATGACAATGAAGCAATACAAAGGGTTTTTAAATAGGTAAAAGATGAATATTATATTGTTAGGACCCCCAGGAGCAGGTAAGGGTACACTTTCAAAAAAAATTATAGAAAACTTAAATGCAGTTCAAATTTCCACAGGAGACATTTTTAGATACAATATCAAAAATGAAACTCCTCTAGGACTTAAAGCAAAAGGATATATGGACAAGGGTGATCTTGTTCCAGATGAAGTAACCATCGACCTACTTTGGGATTATTTTGATAAATTAGAAAATAACGAAGATAGCGAACTAATCGTATTATTTGATGGATTCCCAAGAACAATCAATCAAGCAAAATCGCTTGATAGCGGAATGGATCAAAGAAATCAAAAAATAGATGGCGTAATCTACTTTGATGTTGACTATGATACACTTATCAAAAGAACAACAGGTAGACGTGTATGCCCAAACTGTGGAGCAACATATCATATAGAAAATCATCCACCAAAAGTGGAAGGCATCTGTGATAAATGCGATACAGAATTAATTCAAAGAAAAGACGATAAACTAGAAACAGTAAAAAACAGAATCGATGTTTACAACGAACAAACCGCAGTACTTATTGATTATTACACCCAAAAAGGTATATTAAAGAGTATTGACGGCACAAAATCTGTTGATGAAATATTTGATGAATTTAACAATAAATTAGGAGAATTTAACTAATTTATGGTTAAAAAAAGAGAAAATAAAGAATCTCTTTAGGCCAATATGTCTTAAAAAAGAGATGAACGTTGCTAAACAAGACATATTAGATAAGATAAGGAGGTTCTATATATGTCAAAAAAAGATGCTATAGAAGTTACAGGAGTAGTAAAAGAAGCACTCCCAAATGCAATATTTAAAGTAGAACTAGAAAATGGACACGAAATCCAAGCCCATATCTCAGGAAAACTACGCATGAACAGCATAAGAATATTAGAAGGAGATAAAGTAACAGTAGAACTATCTCCATATGACCTTACACAGGGAAGAATTACTTGGCGACGCAAGTAGACAAGGAGAAATAAATGAAAGTTAGAGCATCAGTAAAAAAAATGTGCGATAAATGCAAAATTATCAAAAGAAACGGAAAAGTTATGGTAATTTGCGAAAATCCAAAACATAAACAAAGACAAGGTTAGGAGGGTTTAATGCCAAGATTAGCTGGTATAGATTTACCTAGAGAAAAAAGAGCAGAAATAGGCCTTACTTATATTTACGGAATCGGCCGTGCAACTGCTAATGAAATATTAAAAAACACAGGAATCAATCCTGATACAAAAATGAAAGATCTTACTGAAGAAGAATTAGGTCAAATTCGTGAACAACTAAATCAATATACAATCGAAGGTGATTTACGTCGTGAAACATCAATGAATATTAGAGCTCTTCGCGAAATTAACTCATACAGAGGAAACAGACACAAAGCAGGCCTTCCAGTAAGAGGACAAAATACTAAAAACAACGCAAGAACAAGAAAAGGAAGAAAGGGTTAAGGAGAATAAATGGCACCAAGAGGCAAACAAACTTCTAGAAGAAGAAGAGTTAAGAAAAATGTTGAACGTGGCCAAGCTCACATTAACTCAACATTCAATAACACAATGGTGACAATTACTGATATGCAAGGTAATGCATTATCATGGGCTTCAGCAGGTCAATTAGGATTTAGAGGAAGCAGAAAATCTACACCATTTGCAGCTCAAGAAGCAGCAGAAACAGCAGCTAAAAAAGCAATCGATCATGGTTTAAAAACAGTAGAAGTTTATGTAAAAGGACCAGGTAGCGGACGTGAATCAGCTATCAGAAGCTTACAAGCTGCAGGACTTGAAGTAACAATGATTAAAGATGTTACACCAATTCCTCACAATGGATGTAGACCACCAAAAAGAAGAAGAGTTTAATAAGGAGAAATTATGGCAGTATCAAAAGATCCAGTTTATAAAAGAGCAAGAGCTTTAGGAATTTCTCCAGCATACCTAGGTTACACAGGTGAATCAAAAAGACAATTACCACAAAGACGTGGAAAAATGTCAGATTACGGTATGCAACAAAGAGAAAAACAAAAAGCTAAATTCATCTATGGCGTAAGCGAAAAACAATTTAGAGGCTACTATGAAAAAGCTACTAAAATTGAAGGTCAAACAGGTGAACAATTAATCGTTCTTTGCGAAAGAAGACTTGATAACATAGCATTTAGATCAGGCCTTGCAAGAACAAGAAGAGAAGCAAGACAAATTGTAACTCACGGACACTTATTAGTAAATGGTAAACAAGTAGACATCCCATCATACCTAGTAGAAGTTGGCGATGTTATCGAAGTACGTGAAAAATCTAGAAATAAAGCTTTATTTAAAACTATCAAAGAAACAAATGCTACATTTGGAGTAGTTGAATGGATGAGCTCAGATCTAGAAAACCTAAAAGTAACTATTGATAGACTTCCAACAAGAGAAGAAATTGATATCCCAGTAGAAGAACGTATGATCGTAGAGTTCTACTCTAAATAATTAAGAACTAAAAAGTTAGAACTAAGGAGTTACCATGATCGAAAAATTAGATACAAATATAGAAATACTCGATATAAACGAAGGCGATCATTATGGCAAATTTGCCCTATATCCACTCGAACGAGGCTATGGTACAACCATAGGAAACAGTATTAGAAGGGTGCTTTTATCATCCTTACCTGGTTCTAGCGTCTCAAAAATTCTAATTGAAGGAGTCCTTCATGAATTTTCCACTATAGATGGAGTAGTAGAAGACGTTCCTGAAATAATTTTAAACTTAAAAGGCCTTGACATCAAAAAACATGGTGATGAAGATGTTACCCTATTTTTAGATATTCAAGGACCAAAAATTGTAACAGCAAAAGATATTAGCAAAGATAGCTCTATCGAAATTGCAAACCCAGATCATTACATTGCAACAGTAAATGATAAAGCAAATCTATTTATCTCTCTTGAAGTTACAAATGGTAAGGGATACCAATTATCAGACCAAAACAAATCTGAATCAGATCCAATAGGTACTATTGCTATAGATTCATCATTTACACCAGTAGAAAAAGTAAACTACTTTGTAGAAAATACTAGAGTAGGTGAGGCTACTGACTATGATAAATTAATCATAGAAGTGTGGACAAATGGAACTATATCACCACAAGAAGCTCTTTCTGAAGGAGCAAATATCTTAATTAATGACTTTAAATACTTTAGAGACCTTCCAAATGTGTCATTCGTAGAAGAAGAAATTAAAGAAGAAAACGAAGAAGTTGTTGTTGAAGATAATACAGACCAACAACTAGAAAAAACAATCGAAGAAATGGACCTATCCCTACGTTCATTTAACTGTCTAAAAAGAGCAGGATTCGATACAGTAAGTGATATAGTAGAAAAATCTGAATCAGAATTAAAATCAATTAAAAACTTTGGTAAAAAATCACTAGAAGAAGTAAAAGACAAAGTTCATGAAATGGGACTAAGTCTTAAAGATGAATAGGAGGTAAAAATGGCTAATAAAAGAAAACTTGGCAGAAGAACTGACCATAGAAATGCCATGCTTAGAAATCAAGTGACTTCTTTATTCGAAAACGGTAGAATTGAAACTACAGTTACAAGAGCTAAAGAAACACAAAAAATGGCTGAAAAAATGATCACTCTTGGCAAAGATGGCTCACTTCATGCAAGAAGACAAGCTGCAAGCTACATTTACAAACCATCTACAGTTCAAAAATTATTTGATGAAATAGCACCAGAATATGAAGAACGTAACGGTGGTTACACAAGAGTACTAAAAATGGGACCAAGAAGAGGCGACGGCTCAGAAAGAGCTATACTTGAACTTGTTTAATAACAAGGATACTAAAAAACTTATGTGTAGATTATCTAGAGTACCCACAGTAAATTTTAGCTCTAAAAACTAAATTCACAACAGGTATTACCCTGTGAAAGGATCACTTTCAGGTAAAACACAGAGAGAATCAATATAGCATATAAGTTAAAAAATCCAACCCATAATAAAATCAATTAATAAATTAATAATAAAACTTCTAGCATCTTTGAGCGTGTACAAAGGTGCTTTTTTGTTTGCCAAAAGTAGGGTAAGAAATCATAGAAATATAAAGGAGTAGATTATGTCTTATAAATTAGTAATATTTGATATGGATGGACTGATGTTAGATACAGAAAAATTTTATTATGAGTCGTGGTTTAAGTTTAGTGAAGAATATGGCTTTGAATATAATAATGAAAAGAGAAAGCAACTTGCGGGCATGTCCGGTAAGAAAATAAAAGAAATTATTGCAAAAGAAATTGGTATCAAGGAAAAAGCAAGTGAATTAAGAAACAAATTAACAGAATATCGCAAAGAATATTTTTTAAATTATAAGGGTGATATGAAAAAAGAGGGGCTAGTTAATTTGTTAGAATTTTTAAAAGAAAATAAAATTAAAGTTTGTGTAGCCTCCTCAAGTTCTAGAGAAAAGATCTCATATTTGCTCAAGAATCAAGATATAGATCACTACTTTGATTTTTATGTGTCCGGTCATGAACTAGAAAATGGAAAACCACATCCGGATATATTTTTAAAGGCTTTAGAAGAATCTGGACTAAAAAAAGATGAAGCTCTTATATTAGAAGATTCATTTAACGGCTATAAGGCGGCCAAGGCAAGTGGTATTGATTATTTAATAATTCATGATAATAGTTTTAAAAAAGATTTTGAAGCTGATAAAGAAGCTAGTAATCTAAATGAAGTAATTTCATATTTAAATAATAAAATAAATATTTAATAAATCAAAAAAATAATTGAAACATTTATTTATAATGATATAATAGTTTTAAGAAAAGCTTTTCACAAAAGAGGTGTTTATGGATTATTTAATAAAAATAAATCAAAGAAAGTCTGAATTTACACCATCTGACAGAAAAATTTCAGATTTTATGGTTGATAATCCTAGATTGGTTTTAAATAGCAATACTCAGCAATTAGCTAGTTTGATTGAAACAAGCCAATCAGCCATTATTAGATTTGTAAAAAAAATAGGATATAGGGGATATGTTGATTTGAAAGTTGATATAGCCAAATCCCTTGAAACAGATACTAATCAGCTTAAAGATGAAGTTATTAAGGGTGGTGAAGCTACTCCAAGCATTGTTTCTAAAAGCAAAAACAATGTCTTATCAGCTGTAGAAAAGACCTTTGCTTTGTTAGATGACGAAATTATAGAAAAATCAACAAAATATTTAGTAGAAGCAAATGATATATACCTAGCAGGAGTAGGAAGCTCTGGACTGGTATGCGAAGATTTTTTATATAAACTTCAAAGGGCTGGGCAAAAAGCTTATTATCAAAGAGATGCCCATACTAATTTGGCTTTGATTGCAAATATAAAAAAAGATGATGTTTTGGTATGTATAAGCTATTCTGGAAATACTAAGGAAGTAATAATTGCAGCAGACTTTGCTAAAAGTATTGGTGCAAAAGTTATAACTATAACTAAGGGTGCAAATACTAGCTTATCCAAGCTTTCAGATGAGGTTTTGTTAATACCTGAAATTGAAAAAGAAATGAGATTTGGGGCTGTATCATCTAGATTATCATCACAAATAGTAACTGATATCTTATATTATGGATATTTGGCTGAAAACATGGATGCTGTTACTGATAATTTAAAAATTTCTAAGCAGTTAACCAATAATTTAAAGGATAAATAAAATGTTAGGTTTTTCCATTTACTTTGAGAAAGATATTGATATAGAAAAAGAAATAGAAAAAAATAAGGATTTTGACTTAGTATTTACTTCCCTTCACTATCCGACCAGTGATGAAAGTTATAGGCAATTCTTAGAATTATATAATTTGTGCAAAGATTATAGTATTAGGGTTTGTGTAGATATCAATAATGAAACTTTAAACAATCATCCAGAACTTATTGATATGGATTTGATTTTAAGGCTTGATTTTGGTTTTACTTATGAAGAGATATCTAAGCTCTCACATAAAAAATCTTTAGCTATTAATGCATCCACTGTTAATAATGACTTTTTATCTAAGCTTAAATTAGCAAATACAAAAATGGATAATATAATTGCTATTCATAATTTTTATCCTTTAGAATATAGTGGACTATCTGAAGAATATTTTATTAAGCAAAACAGTCTTATAAAATCTTATGGATTAAACTTAGGAGGATTTATTCCTGGAAATGGAAATCTAAGAGGTCCAGTCTATAAGGGACTTCCTACTTTGGAAAATGATAGATACAAAAATCCTTATAGTACTTTTATAAAATTTGAAAGAAAATATAAACTAGATTTAATACTCTTATCAGAAGATGTAAGAACTTTGGATAAGGAATATATTTCTAAATTTAACAATGAAAAGATTGTGACCTTACCAGTTTTATTTTTAGAGGATTCTAAATATATAGAAAAAATAAAAGTAAGAGCTGACATAAGTGACTATTTAATTAGAAATGAAAGGGAAAAGAGAGATGTAGATCCTCAAAATCCTACATTTATTAAACGCGGCGATATAGTTATGTTAAATAATTTATCTGGTCGTTATAGAGGTGAAATTGAGATTATTAAAAAAGATTTAGGAGTAAGTCCAGAAAGAAATGTGATTGGTAGAGTAAAAGATGATTATCTAGAAATTGTAGATTATATAAAAGGAGGCGATTTAGTTGAGTTCAACAGAAGATAGAAATCCTAGAAGCTATGATTTGGATATAAAATCGACTAGAGAAATACTAGAGATTATAAACCAAGAAGATCAAACTATAGCAAAAAAAGTATACGAAGCTATGGATCAAATAGAGGCACTTGTAGATAAAGTTATCGAAACTTTTACAAATGGGGGCAGATTATTTTATCTAGGAGCAGGTACCAGTGGTAGGCTTGGAGTATTAGATGCATCAGAGACAGTCCCAACATTTTCAGTAGATCCTAAAATGGTAACAGGACTTATAGCAGGCGGAGATGATGCTCTAAGAAATCCTATTGAAAACGCAGAAGACTCTAAGGAAGCTGCCAAAGAAGATTTACAAAAAGAAAATCTTACAGAAAATGATTTTGTAATAGGAATTGCTGCCAGTGGTCGTACGCCATATTCTATAGGAGCAGTAGAATATGCTAAAGAATTAGGAGCTAGCACAGGATCTATTGCTTGTAATAAAAATGCAAAAATTTCTTCATATGTAGATTTTCCAATCGAGATTGAAACAGGTGCAGAAGTTTTAAGTGGTTCAACTCGTATGAAAGCAGGAACAGCCACAAAGCTCGTTTTAAATATGATTACTACTACTGCCATGATTAAGATAGGAAAAGTTTATGACAATCTGATGGTAGATGTTAGACCTACAAATGAAAAATTAGTAGATAGGGCTACAAAAATTATTAGCGAAATAAGTGGTTGTGATTATGATAGATCAAATAAACTACTAAAAGAAGCTAATAACAATGTAAAGGCAGCTATAATAATGGCTATAAAAGATGTGGATTATGAAAAAGCAAGTGAAATCTTGGAAAAAAATAAAGGCTTTATAAGAGAGGAAATATAAATGGATAATAATCAATTGGCTAAAATTTTAATTGATGACTTTGGAGGCAGCTCTAACCTTAATGAAGTTATTAATTGCATGACAAGGGTCAGGGTAAAAGTAAAAGATGATAGCAAAGTCAACTATGATGCTATAAAATCTCGTGAAGGAGTAATGGGAGTAATTGAAGGCGATCAAATCCAAGTAGTCTTAGGACCAGGTAAAAGCGAAAAAGTAGCAAAGGCTATGGCAGAAATTTCTAATACAAAATTATCTGAAGAAGTAGGAGCAACAAAAAGCCAAGAAACAGATAAAGAAAGACTAGAAAGAAGGACAAAAGAAAATAAAGAAGCTTATAAATCTAAACAAAAACAAAGTGGGTTTAAGAAATTTACAGCATCTATAGCCTCAATATTTGTTCCATTAATTCCTGCTTTCGTAGGTGCAGGTCTTATAGGTGGTATAGCTTCAGTTCTTTCTAATATGGCAACAGCAGGAACTCTTACTGGTGATAATATAAATAATTTCATTCAAATTTTAAATGTAATGAAAAGTGGACTCTATGCTTATCTAAACATTTTTATAGGGATCAACGCAGCTAAAGTATTTGGTGCAAATGAAGGGCTCGGTGGTGTTGTAGGTGGCATGGTTTATCTAACAGGAATGAATCCAGATATGCCAATTAATAATATATTCTTAGGATCACCACTTGCGGCAGGACAAGGTGGAGTAATAGGTGTACTATTATCAGTTTATATTCTCTCAAAAATAGAAAACGCCCTTCATAGAGTAATACCAGATTCTTTAGATATTATTTTAGTACCAATGCTATCATTACTTGCAGTAGGTATATTGACAATGTTTATCATAATGCCTTTTGCCGGGGTAATTTCTAATGGATTAATTGGATTTATAAATGCTGTAATAAATATGGGTGGAGCAGTTTCTGGATTTATCCTAGGCGCAGTATTTTTACCAATGGTAATGCTAGGACTTCATCAGATATTAACACCAATCCATGTAGCGATGATCGAGCAACAAGGTGCAACATATTTACTTCCAATTCTTGCTATGGCAGGAGCTGGCCAAGTTGGTGCAGCTTTAGCAATCCTTGTTAAATGTAGAAAAAATAAACAAATCACAACTATAGCAAAAGGTGGACTTCCAGTAGGATTTTTAGGTATTGGAGAACCATTAATTTACGCTTTAACCTTACCGATGGGTAAAGCCTTTATAACAGCTTGCCTAGGTGGAGGTATCGGTGGTGCAGTGATTGGTTTATTTGGAGGTATTGGTGCAACTGCAATTGGACCTTCAGGTATAGCCTTAATCCCACTTATTTATAAAAGTAGATGGATAGGATATCTAGCAGGTCTAATTGCTGGATATATCGGTGGCTTTGTATTAACATATTTCTTTGGCGTAGATGAAAAATATGTAAATGGAGCAGAACTAGATAATTCAAATAAATTTGAATTTAGATAGCAGAAAGTAAATTTAAAAATAAAAATTAAAAGGCCAAAACATATTTTATATGTGGGCCTTTTATTTATTAAAGCAAAAAATATAAAAATATTTAAATTTTAAAGTTAAGGGAAAACACTTCACTTTTTTAGTTTCCTAATTTAAAATTTATTGTTAATAAACGTTAAAATTTCAAGCTTTAGTACATTCGGATTTATTTGCCAATTAAATAATTAAATGATATAGTTATAAGAAAGAAAGTTTAGCTTATTAAACAAAAGGGATGGATTTTATGGGAAAAACACTCGTAGATAGACTGCAAGAAACAAATTTTGCAGTATTAAATTCAATGGATGATTGGGTTCGTATTGTCGATCCTAGCGGTGCGACCATTTTTATTAATCAATCCTTAGCTGAAGCAAAAAACAATTCTAAAGACTTAGAAATATATTTAAATGAAAATCTTCCCCTTAATTTATCCTCCGAAAATGAAGCCATTAGAGATACGACAGTTGTCGAAGAAAAACTTATTTCCAATAGATATTACAGTATCAAGGCTTCTCCTATTTTTATGAACAATACTTATACTGGCATAGTTGAAGTATTCCGTGATATTACCCGTGAAACGATGATGAAAATCGAACTTTTTGATGCAAATAGATCTATGCTTGATGATGTAAGATTTGTAAGAAAAGTACAAACATCAATCCTACCTAAGGATAAATTATACGGAAATATTGACCTTTCGGGTATTTATACTCCAAGTGCAAATGTCTCTGGTGACCTTTATGATATAGTAAAAATTGATGATGACAAATATGCTTTCTACATAGCTGATGTGATGGGCCATGGTGTTAAAGCATCTATTATGACTATGTTTATAAAAGTTTCTGTATTTTCTATTTTTGATAAACATCCAGATTTTACACCTTCCGAGGCTCTTTTAAAACTTCGTGAGAGATTTTATGAGCTAGAAATGGATTCTTCGCAATATTTTACAGCTTGGCTGGGTATATTTGATTTTAAGGAAAATACACTAACTTATTCAAATGCAGGTCATAATTGCCCACCTATGATTTATAAAAATTACAGTGGAGAGTGTGCGTATTTGCACGGTAACGGCAGGATGATTTCAAATATAATCGAGCCTGATGTCTATAATGAAATAAACATAAAATTAAAAAGTAACGATAAGATTTTATTTTTCACAGATGGAGCTATAGAAGCAACCAATGAAGATAAAAGGGAATATGGACTTGCTAGACTGGAAGAATCTTTTTGTAAGCACAGGGACTTAGAAAAAGTTTACAAGGAAATTAATGATTATAGCTGGGGTGAGCAACAAGATGATATTACTCTAGCTATGATTTCATATAAGGAGAATTAAATGCAATTAAACAGACTAATTGACCATACAAATTTAAAAGCTGATGCAACAACAGCTGATATTAAAAAACTAGTAGATGAAGCAATAGAACACGATTTTTTTAGTGTATGTGTTAACTCATCTTTTGTAAAATTTATCAAAGAATACAATGACCAAGTAAAAATTGCGACAGTAGTAGGTTTTCCATTAGGAGCAATGTCTACACGTGTAAAGGCCTATGAAACAAAATGTGCTATCGAAGATGGGGCAAGTGAAATAGATATGGTTATTGAAATTGGTCGTTTAAAAGAAGGCGATTACGACTATGTCCTAGAAGATATAAAGGCTGTAAAAGAAGCTTGTGGGGATAATGTTTTAAAAGTTATTATTGAAACATGCTTATTAAATGAAGAAGAAATTGTAAAAGCTTGTGAACTATCAGTAGAAGCTGGTGCAGAATTTGTAAAAACATCAACTGGATTTTCAACAGCTGGTGCAAAAGCATCTGATATTGCCCTAATGAGAAAAACAGTTGGACCAGACATTGGAGTAAAAGCATCTGGTGGCATTCATACAAAAGAAGAAGCACTGGAAATGGTAGAAAATGGTGCAACAAGAATAGGTGCAAGCAAATCAATTGATATTTGTAAATAGGAATTACTATGGCAAATGAAGTTATGATGCAATCTTTCGAGTGGGATACTTGGGGAGATGGCAGTTTTTATAAAAATTTAAGTAAAAATGCTAGAAAATTAAAAGAAAATGGAATAGATGACCTATGGCTACCACCAATGACTAAGGGTGGATCAGATATGGATGTAGGTTATGGAGCCTATGACCTTTGGGATTTGGGTGAGTTTGATCAAAAGGGAACAGTTCGTACAAAATACGGCACCAAAGAAGAACTTCGCCAAGCAATTGATGCCCTTCATCAAGCAGGTATAAAATGCTATGCCGATGTAGTTTTAAATCATAAGGGCAATGGAGATGAAAAAGAAAAATTCCAAGCGGTAATGGTTGATCAAAATAATCGAACAAATGATGTTTCTGATCCATATGACATTGAAGCTTGGACACATTTTACATTTCCAGGACGAGCTGGCAAATATTCTGAAATGCAATGGCACTGGTATCACTTTACTGGAGTTGACTATGATGATTTATCAGGTACATCAGCTGTTTATAGGATAGTTGGAGATGGCAAATACTGGGATGACGATGTTTCAAATGAAAAAGGTAATTTTGACTATTTGATGAACAATGACATCGACCACGATCATCCAGAAGTGCGCGAAGAATTATTTAAATGGGCTGATTGGTTTATTGATGAAACAAAAGTAGATGGCTTCCGATACGATGCCCTAAAACATATCTCTGAAGAATTTATCCGTGATTTATCCTGCCACATTACAGATGAACGCGGAATTGATAACTTTTATTTATTTGGCGAGTTTTGGCAATACTCTAAAGAATCTATGGAAGAATATTTAGAATCCACATCCTATCAAGTAGATTTATTTGATGTGCCATTACATTTTCATATGGAAGAAGCCAGCAAGTCTATGGGCAATTACGATATGAGAAAAATATTTGATAATACTATCGTAAAAGATTTCCCAGAACAAGCTGTAACTTTTGTAGACAACCACGACAGTCAACCAGGCCAAGGCTTAGAATCTTGGGTAGAAGATTGGTTTAAAGAAATTGCCTACGCACTAATATTATTTAGAAAAGATGGCTATCCTTGTATATTTGCAGGAGATTATTATGGTCTATGTGGGCCTGTAAAAACCGATCCATTAGAAGAAATGATAAATAATATGATAAGTGTCCGCAAAAATTACAATTATGGTGACCAAGATGATTATTTTGATGATCCGTCAGTAATTGGTTGGGTAAGACGTGGAGATGATGAACATAAACCACTTGCAGTCCTAATCTCTATCAAGGATATGGCAGAAAAACAAATGCATGTGGGAGAATCTGAGGCGGGGGCAATTTACGTAGATCTTTCTGGAAAAAATGAAGATGTAACAATCAATGAAGAGGGAAACGGAGTATTCACAGTTGGTCCAGGCCAAGTAACATATTGGGCAAACAAAGAAACATTATGAAATATTACGCAGTAAAAAAAGGCAGAAATCCTGGGATATACACATCCTGGGATTCTTGTTTAGAAGAAGTAAAAGGATATAGCGGCGCAATTTACAAATCATTTAAGACCCTAGAAGATGCAAATGAATTTATGACAGGGATTAAGGAAGAATTAGAAATTGGAGAAAATGCTGCAATAGCCTATGTTGATGGTTCCTACAACCAGAAATTAAAAGTATATGGGGCAGGAGTGGTGTATATCTCAGAAGGTGATGAGATAGAACTAATGAAATCATTTGATGATGACTATCACATCCACAGAAATGTAGCTGGAGAAGTAAAAGCAAGCGAGCTTGCTATATCAAAGGCTATAAAAGATAAAAAAAAGCAAATAGTAATCTACCATGACTACCAAGGCATAGCATCATGGGCCACAGGAGATTGGAAAACAAATAATGCTTTGACAAAGTCATATAAAAAATTTATAGATGATGCTAAAAAAATCATCGAAATTGACTTTGTAAAAGTAAAGGGTCACTCCAATGATAAATATAATGATAGGGCAGATGGGCTTGCTAAACAGGCATGCGGTATAGAATAAATGATGGAGGGACATTTGTCTCCTCCATCATTTATATTTTTACAGTAAATAATAAAAATAATATATTAGTTTATAACTTATAAATATGTACTTAATTTATTTCTTACTTACAAATTTGTTAAATTTTCAGATTGATTGTTTATCTTAACTTAAGACTTTTACTAAAATAATAGATACGATTATAAAAGTGTAAAAATCAAGTGTGCTGATATTCCTGCCACAATTCCTCCAATTGTGTGAGATAAAATTGCTGGACCTGTTAATTCTTTTGCACCAATAGCATCCATCATTGCAACGTGAGTTGATAGATATCCTGACCAGCACATACAAATAGAAGTAAAAACTGCTAAATCGTTTGCAGTTGCAAGATTGTCTGCTACTAAGTTTTTTACAAGCCCCATTGATGCTCCGGCAGATCCTAAAGCAGTTATTGGTACGGCAATAGATTCTGAATGAGAGAATCCAAATAAAGGATTTAGGATAAATGATAACTTATCACCAATCCATGGCAAAACAGGAACTCCTTCATTGGCAGCACCCGTATAAACGCCATTTGGACCAACTGAATTTGTCAGTAGCATTATTATAGTACAAATTCCTATTACACCAGGGATAATAGAAAGTCCCATATCTACTCCAGTTTTCCCACCATCTAATAAAGCTTCAATAAATCTACGTCCGAAAGATCCATCTCTTACTACTCTTGTATTTTTTGGGATATCTTTTAAACTTTCTACTTCTACCATTTCTTCTGTATTATATACTTTTTTAGTAAAGATTTGCATAATCCTAACACTAGCAATAGATCCAATAAAGGCTCCAAGGGTACCAATTAGGGCAGCTTTTCCAGCACCGTCAAGAGGCAGAGATCCTAAAGTTGTAGTAACTATAAGCCCCATACCAAATGATGTGCCCAGATTGGTTAAAGAAGGCAGCTGGTATTTTTTAAATAAGGCCTTAAAGTTATCTTCATGCGCTAGTGGAAGGATAGATGGGTTATCAGATAAATAACAATTTATAATTCCTAGAGATGCCGCTCCAGGTAGATTATAAATAGGTTTCATGATTTTAGATAAGATTAAATCGACCAAAGATATGAAACCAAATTCTGAAAATATTGCTGACAGAGCACCTGTCAAAACTGATATAGCCATTATGAACAGGCAAGTGTTAATTAACAAGTCATAGGCTCCGTTCATCATAGTAGATATCATATTAGAAACGCCCATTACCCTACCAATTGAAGCAAAGATACCAAAAAATATTAAGGCAAACAGCCAGTTTTCTGCTCCAATTTTCTTTACATATTTCTTATTCATGTTATTCTCCTTAAAATCTATAAGTTGAATAAACTACTATATTTTAATTATAGGAAAATAAAAAAAGATTGTCAAATAATAATTGAAAAACTTTATAATGTTAGTATAATAATAGACGTATTTTTATAAAAATTTAAGGGGGGTTTATGTTAAACGATATTGCTATTATCTTTATATTGGGCATTTTTATGGCGCTGATTTTTGAAAAAATAGGGCTTGCTCCAATTATTGGCATGCTTATAGCAGGTATTATTATTAGTCCCAATCAAATGAATTTAGTAAGTGAGGATATTATAAATCTTTCTTCTGACCTTAGGCAAATTGCCCTTGTCACAATCTTAACTCGAGCGGGTCTTGCTTTAAGTTTTGAAAAACTAAAGAAAGTTGGCCGACCAGCTATTTTACTTAGTTTTTTGCCTGCTTCTATTGAAATGCTTGCTATTATTTTCTGTGCTCAGAGATTTTTTTCAATTGATGTAATTGATGCTGGAATTATGGCAGCAGTCCTAGCTGCAGTTAGCCCTGCCATTGTCGTACCTCGTATGATAAAATTAATCGATGAAGCTTATGGGGTAGATAAAAATATTCCTGAAATGATTTTAGCTGGGGCTAGTGTGGATGATGTTTTTGTGATTGTATTTTTCTCATCGTTTTTATCCTTAAAAACTGGTGGACACTTATCAGCTATGAGTTTTTTGAATGTACCAATTTCTATTATTACTGGTATAATTTTTGGAATTATATATGGGAGAATTCTTTCTGCTTTATTTAAACAAATAAATATAAATGAGATCTATAAGACAATGATTTTTATAGGTATTTCATTTTTGGCATTAGACCTTCAAAAACTAATCGAATCTTATATTGGATTTTCTGCTCTTATTGCTATAATGACTGCGGGAATGACGATCAATAAGCAAAATCCAAAATTAGCTGAAGAATTATTATTTTCTTACAATCGTTTATGGAAAGTATTTGAATTATTTTTATTTGTCCTAGTAGGTATATCTGTAGACTTAGCCTATGTAAAAGAAGCTGGATTTTTAGCGGTTATTTTAATTTTTATTGGACTCATTTTTAGAATGCTAGGGGTAAATTTAGCACTTATTAGAACAAAGTTAAATAAAAAAGAAAGACTTTTTACATCTTTAGCATATCTGCCAAAGGCGACTGTCCAAGCAGCTATAGGTCCAGTTGCCCTACAAATGGGACTTGCATCTGGAAATTTAATCCTATCCGTATCTGTAATTGCAATTTTAATTACAGCTCCCTTAGGAGCTATTTTGACCGATAAATCATATAAAAAGTTATTAAAAAAGAGTTAGCTATTGCTAACTCTTAATTATTTTCGATTTCTACTCTTTTTATTTCTTCAGCTAATTTTTCGTAATAATCTTTTGCTACTTCTAGCTCAAATAGGCTTGAGTCATCAAAATATGCTTGCATTTCATCGATTAGTTTAGTTAGTTT
This sequence comes from Anaerococcus sp. mt242, assembly GCF_016798225.1. Taxonomy (GTDB): domain Bacteria; phylum Bacillota; class Clostridia; order Tissierellales; family Peptoniphilaceae; genus Anaerococcus. The sequence goes on from NZ_JAEUYX010000001.1 coordinate 54,105, forward strand.
TTCGTCTTCACCGTATTGGTCTTTTAAGATTGATGCTCTTTCTACTAGGGCATTTATTCTGTGAATTAAGCCCATCATTTTGCCTTCGCGATCATTTTCTGTTAATAGTTCTCTTAAAGTCCACTTTATATTATTTTCAGTTTCTCCAGCCTTATGTTGTATAGCTAGACCGGCTTGTCTCATTTCGTCTAAGAAACTAAATAATTGATCGCGTTCAAAATTTTCAAATAGGATAAAAGGAAAATCAAGGCTTGGATCCTCCTCAAGCTTTTCATCTCTTTTTTCGTAGCCTTCATGTCCTACTAGATATCCTACGTATTGGTCAATATCTTCTTTTTCTGCACGGACAATTTGAATCTTGTTTTTTATTGCAAGTATTTCAAATTTTTCTAGGTCATAATCTTCTTTAATATTATATAATAAAACTTTTGCCATAATTCCTCACTTTTTAAATCACTATACTAAATATTTACTTGATAAACAAACTTATAATTTGGGTATAAATGTTAAAAATAGATAGCGAAATATTCGTATACGGAGGGACTATGGCAATTAAGACAACAAATCTTTATCAAAGAGAAGATTATAAATTAAAATTAAAACAAGTTGAAGCATTACTAAGACAAGCTAAGGATGTTGAGAGTTTATTATCTAGAGCAGAAAGCAAAATAAATGGCAAATATGACTTTTCATCACACCAAGTTTTAAGAGGAAACTTTTTAGGTAATTTGCTAAGAGGCAATAAAGTTAGTGCGGTAAATAACAATATAGATCGTGCCCAACAAGCCCTATTAGATTTTCATGCAAATTTATTGTTATTTGATGAAAAATTAGCAAATAAAATTTCTTTACCTAGCAAAATGAGTGAATTTTCTTCTGTTAATGGCAAGGCAAGTGATATTGCAATTAGAACAAATATGCGTTTAAAAGAATTTGATATTACAAAAGCAAAACGTAGTATGCAAGTTATTGTTAGAAGACTTGAAAGCGAAAGAAAAAAGGCTTTTTACGAAATATCCAAAGAAAAAGAATTATTTGAATACGCAAAAGATAAAAATAAAGGCGCATTATAGAAAAAAACTGCAAGATTTCTTGCAGTTTTTATTTATATATTTCTAGATTGTTGGCCAAAAGTTTTTCAATGGCATAGCCCACACCAGATTGTAAATTGTTTTTGGTTATATAATCAGCATAGATTTTAAGTTCTGGGACCGCATTTGCCATAGCAACAGCAAAACCTGCTTGCTCCAGCATTGGAATATCATTTTTTTCATTTCCAATGCTCATTATTTCATCTTGATTGATGTCAAGGTCCTGGGCCATTACAGAAATTGCATAACCCTTATTAGTATTTTTGTTCATAACCTCAATTAAAAATGGAGCGGTTTTTACTGCATAATAGTTATCTATTAATTCCTGGGGCATATTTTTATATAGTCTATCCATTTCGGATTTTTTGCCCATGATTAAAATTCTACCAAAAGTTTTATCATCGGCAAAGTCATCATATTGGATAACTTGCAGAGGAAGTTTTGAAATCTTTGCATCTATTTTGGTATAGATATTTGGATTAGTATGGCGAGTATAGAAGCTCTCATGATCCATGGCCGATATCTGTACATTAAAATCTTTTAAAAGATCATCAATTATTTTTAAATCGATAGGATTTTGAAAGGTACCAGATAGAGGTTTATGGGTATAATTATCAAAAATATAAGACCCATTTTGGCAAACGGAAAAATTACCCTCCTGATTTAAATTTAATCTTTCAACTAAAGGCTTCATTCCAGAATAAGGCCTACCTGATGCCAAAGCTATATGTACACCGGCTTTCTTGGCTTTTTCAATGGCTAAAATATTTGCTTTTGTTAGTCTTTTTAGTGGAGTGACCAAAGTCCCATCCACATCAATGGTAATAAGTTTTATCATAAAATTATTATATTATATTATTTAATTTAGTAAATGCTAAAAGTTAGATTTAAATAAAAAATAGTAATTACTAATTGTAAATTAAAATTTACATATGAATACTATTTCCTGAAATATATATATACTTAAAAATAGCTAAATATTCGCATATTATAAGTTATTTTTATTTTTTTGCAATAAATGTTTGACAACGATTTGCAAAGGATTTATAATGTACATAGAGATACAAAAGAAAAAGAAAATTGCGATTTGTATCTAAACTTTTTGCAAATATAATAGGAGGAAATTATTATGATTATTGGAGTACCTACAGAGATTAAAAATAACGAAAACCGTGTTTCTGCAACACCAGGTGCAGTATCTGAGTTCGTTAAAAATAATCACGAAGTTTATGTACAAAAAGGCGCAGGACTAGGTTCTGGTATTACTGATGAAGAATACATAGAAGCTGGTGCGACAATCCTAGAAACAGCTGAAGAAGTTTGGGATAAAGCTGAAATGATCTACAAAGTTAAAGAACCAATCGAAAGCGAATACAAATATTTCAAAGAAGGTCAAATCATCTACACATACCTTCACTTATCAGCTGACCCAGAATTAACAAAACACTTAGTAGATAAAAAAGTAACAGGTGTTGCATTTGAAACAGTTCAACAAGGACGTTTACTTCCATTATTAAGACCAATGAGTGAAGTAGCTGGTAGAATGGCTGTTCAAGAAGGTGCAAAATTCCTATTAAAAACAAATGGTGGTAAAGGTAAATTATTAAACGGTGTTCCTGGAGTAGCTCCAGCATACGTAGTAATTATCGGTGCAGGTAACGTAGGATCTGCTGCTACACAAATTGCAGTTGGTATGGGAGCAAGAGTTAAAGTTCTTGATGTAAATATCGATGCACTTGCAAGACTTGAAGATGTATACGGATCAAAAATTGAAACAGAATACTCAAACCCATTAAACATCGAAAAAGCAGTTAAAGATGCTGACTTAGTAGTATCTACAGTACTAATCCCAGGACGTAAAGCTCCACAATTAGTAAAAGAATACATGGTTGAAGAAATGGAACCAGGTTCAGTAATCGTTGACGTTGCTATCGACCAAGGTGGTTCAACAGACCTTACAAAAGGTAGACCAACAACACACGATGACCCAGTATTTGTTGAACACGATGTAATCCACTACTCAGTAGCAAACATGCCAGGAGCAGCAGCACTTACATCAACATATGCTTTATCAAATGCTACAACAAAATATGGTGTACAAATCGCAAACTTAGGTACTCTTGAAGCAGCTAAAAAATTCCCAGAACTAATCCCAGGAATCAATACACACGATGGATACGTAACACTTGAAGGTGTAGCAGAGGACCTTGGTTACGAATACAAAGATCTTGGACTTAAATAAGAAATAAATTTAACTAGAAAAAATTAGCATTTAAAAAGACACGCATTAGTCGTGTCTTTTGTGCTAATTAGATATAAATAAAATATTCACAAAATATTATTGGAGGAAATATGAAAACGTTTATCGACATGGTCGGTTCACTAAGTGACTTTTTATGGGGTGTCCCTATGATTATAGTTATGTTACTTGGTGGATCATACTTAATTTATAGAACTCGAGCCTGGGTTTTTAGAAACTTTGGATATATATTTGAAAACACATTTGGTAAATTATTTAAAAAATCAGAAGCAACTGAAGCCGGTGAGAAATCGATTTCACCAGTTCAAGCTGTATCTACCGCACTTGCTGGTACAATTGGAGCTGGAAATATTGTAGGTGTGGCAACAGCCATCAAACTTGGTGGGCCAGGAGCTATTTTCTGGTTATGGATAGCTGCTTTAGTAAACATGACTACAAAATTTGCCGAAATCACACTTGCAGTTGCAACACGTGAGAAAAATGAAAAAGGTGAATTTTCAGGTGGGCCTATGTACTATCTAGAAAATGGTCTTAATAAAAGATGGCTAGCAATTATGTTCTCAATTTTTGGGGCGATAGCTATACTTGGAACGGGTTCTCTTGTTCAGTCAAACGCAATGGCAAACTCAATTCATACGATGACAGGTATAGATCTTAGGTTTATAGGTGTAGGAATTATGATTCTTATGGTAATAATTATTATCGGAGGTATCAAAAGAATTGGAGCCTTTGCAGAAAAAATTGTACCATTAATGAGTATCTTATATCTTGGTGCAACAATAGTTATATTAGTAATATATAGAAACGAATTACTTCCAACCCTTGGATACATAGTAAAAGATGCCTTTCAACCAACCGCAGCTGTGGGTGGATTTGCAGGTGCAACTGTACTACTAACTATCCGTCATGGACTTGCAAGAGGTATTTTTTCAAATGAAGCAGGACTAGGTTCTGCACCAATGGCACACGCCGCTGCACATACTGATCATCCTGTTCGTCAAGGAATGTGGGGGGCTATTGAAGTATTTGTATCATCAGTATTAATTTGTACCATGACTGCTCTTGTAATTATTTGCTCAGGCTTGTGGACAGATGGCAATATTGATGCAAACAAACTTACAGCAGCAGCCTTTGAAAAAGCCCTACCAGTCGGTGGAGAAATAATCGTAAGCCTTGGCCTTATGTTATTTGCTTTTACTACACTAGTTTCTTGGTATTATTATGGAGATAAATGTATTTCCTATATCAGTGAATCAAAAGTAGTACGTGGTATCTATAGGGCTGTATATATTATTTTCTCAGTAGTAGGCTCTTTAGGCGGACTTAAATTTGTTTGGTCAATTTCAGATGTGGCTAATGCTCTGATGGTAATACCAAACTTTATCGGTTTGATATTACTTTCAAAGCAATTAGTATGGCTTGTACGCGACTTTAATAAAAACTATAAAGACTCAGGTAAACTTGGTAATTACAATTGGACCTTTGACAATCATTGGGGAGCAGTTTTTGAAAAGCGTAAGAAAAGAGATACCCAAGTATTTGAACTATACGATTATGATAACTAGGGTATAATCTCCCTATGGAGCTTAATAAAAAGAGATATAGGGATTTAGATACTTACTATAAAATCATATACAATAAAAAAATTATTAAACTCCCACTCGATGGCGGATTTACCTGTCCCAATCGTGATGGGAGTTTGTCATTTAAAGGCTGCATCTATTGCTCAGATGATGGTGCAGGCGAATGGACTTACAATTCAGCCGGAGATATTAAAAATCAAATAGCATTTCAAAAAAAGAAACTATCAAAGCCCGGCCGAGAAGAAGCCTACATAGCATATTTTCAAAATTTTACCAATACCTATGGTAATGTAGAAAAGATGCGTCAGATGTTTTTTGCAGCAATAAATGAACCAGACATAGTGGGACTATCCATTGCAACCAGAGCAGATTGTCTACCTAATGAAGTTTTAAATTTGCTAGATGAATTAAATCAAATTACAGACCTTACAGTAGAACTTGGAATGCAAAGTGTAAATGAAAAAACTTTAGAATTTATAAATCGTGGATATGACCACAAAACATTTGATCAGGGGGTAGATAAATTAAACAAATTAGGCATAAAATACATTGCTCATATCATAGTAGGACTTCCAAATGAATACGAAAATGACTATATAAATAATATTTTATATATAAACAAAAAAAACTTTTGGGGAGTCAAAATTCACAATTTGTATATAGAAAATGACAGCTACTTAAAATACTATTATGAAAAAAACAAAATAAAATATACAATGAGTAAGGATGATTATGCAAATACAGTCGTAAAAATGCTTAGGTATCTAAATCCTAACACAGTAATAAATAGGCTAACGGGAGATGGAATTAATGATAATATTGCCTATCCAGGCTGGTCAAAAAACAAAGCAGCAGTGCTATCGACTATAGATAAGATCATGAAAAACAATATATATAGGCAGGGGGACTTATTTAGTTAAAACTAGATAAGTTTCTTTTTTTTTATTTAATAATTAGGTACACCTAAAATAATACTTTACAAATTGAAAATAAAGTATTATAATACACATAAAATAATTTAAGGAGGACATAATGTTCAAAAAAATATTATTATTTATGATTGCATTGCTAAGCTTTACAGCATGTAGTGCTAACAAAGAAGTAAGTGAAACTGAAAATGTCAGTAAAAATGAAGTAGAAAGTAAGGATGATAATAAGAAAAATATCACAGCTACAACTACTTTTATTGCTGATATGGTAAATGAACTAATAGCTGATAAGGCAAATGTAGATACGATAATCCCAGCGGGAGAAGACCCACATGTTTATGTGGCTAAGCCAGAAGATTATAACAAAATTACAGATGCTGATCTAGTTTTATATCATGGTTTACATTTTGAAGGAAAAATGGTGGATGCTCTTGAAAGTGCAGGATATGCAGTAGCGTCAACTTTTGATAAAAATAAATTAGGTGAAATGGAAGAAGATGAGGGGACAGTAACAGATCCACATTTTTGGTTTGATATTGATCTATACAAAGAAGCATTTACAAATACTGCAAATAAATTAAAAGAACTTTATGAATCGGATGATAAAATGCTTAAATTAATCGATGAGAATTATGACAGATATATCAAAGAACTTGATAGCTTAGATAAGTATATTGCAGAAAGACTCAATGAATTACCAGATGGAGATAAATATTTAGTCACTCCTCATGATGCTTTCAATTACTTTTCAAGAAGATATAATATATCAGTTATTGCCCCTCAAGGAGTAACAACTGAATCAGAAGTTTCAAACAAGGACTTGGAAGATACTGCACAATTTATAGCTGATAAAAAAATAAAAGCAATTTTTGCTGAATCTACTACCAATCCAGAAAGAATGGAAAAACTAGCAGATATTGTCAAATCAAAAGGATTTGAAACAAAGATTGTACAAGGAGACGGTAAAGAATTATTCTCTGACTCATTAGCTGAAAAAGGACAAAATGGAGATAATTTTATTGATATGTATAAGCACAATGTAGATTTGATTGTTGATAATCTAAAGTAGGAAATGATGAGAAATGCGATAGAAGTTAAGGATTTAAGTGTATCTTACGGAAAAAACAAAGTATTAGATAATGTGTTCTTAGATATTCCCCTACAATCTAGGACTGCAATAATCGGAGCTAATGGTGCTGGGAAATCCACTTTTATAAAAGCAATATTAGGCTTAATAAAAAAAGAAAAAGGTGATGTCAAGATTTTAGGCAATCACATAAAAAGCACAAAGCAAAATGTAGCCTATGTTCCACAAAAAGATTCAGTAAATTGGGACTTTCCAATAAGTGTTTATGATGTAGTTATGATGGGGAGATATCCCCACATGAAATCATTCGCAAAAGCTGATAAAAAAGATCATGATTGTGTAAGTGATGCTTTGAATGAAATGGGAATCTTAGACTTAAAAAATAGACAAATTTCAAATCTATCAGGTGGTCAAAAACAAAGGGTGTTTTTGGCCAGAGCCTTAGCTCAAGATGCTGCTATCTATATCCTTGATGAACCCCTAACGGGAGTAGATGTAAAAACTGAAGATATTATAGCTGATGAATTTAAAAAAATGCAAGAGATGGGAAAGACTGTCCTTGCAGTCCACCATAATATATATACACTAGAAAAGTACTTTGATAATTTGGTGGTTTTAAACAAAGATATAAAATATTCTGGCAGCCTTTACATTGATAATATAAAAGATGAAATTGATAAGGGATTTAGGAGTTAGATATGATTGATCTATTTAAGCTATACTCCTTTCAAATAGTTGTCGTAGGAATCACACTTCTAGCTTTAGCATCATCTCTTATTGGAACTATTAATATTTACAAGAATCAATCACTAATAGGGGATGCCCTAGGTCATTCTACTTTACCAGGTATCATAATAGCCTTTATGCTAACTTACAAAAAAGATCCTATTACTCTCCTTTTTGGATCTGTAATAAGTGCAGCAATAAGTTATTTTTTGATAGATTACTCAAATAAAAATTCGAAAGTAGGTGCGGATGCTAATATGGCGATTTACTTATCTGGTTTCTTTGGATTGGGTTTGCTTTTAAAATCCTATATCCAAGCTAACCCTACCTTTGCCAATGCAAGTAAGGCGGGACTGGATAAATATATTTTTGGTCAGGCTGCATATCTAAGAGAGGCTGATATTTTTTTGATATTGTTAGCCTTTCTATTATGCTTAGGAATAATGATAATTTTCTATAGGGACATAAAGTGTTATTTGTTTGATAGACAATTTGCAAATCAAATCGGGATTAATACGAAATTCCTAGATTATCTACTATTGTTTTTGACTATCTTAGTAATTGGAGTTGGAATTAAAGCTGTAGGAGTAATTCTAATTAGTTCACTATTAATTATTCCTATAGTTACAGCAAAAAAAATCAGCAATAGCTTCTTAAAAGTTATCGGATTGTCAGCATTATTTTCAATAATAACATCCGTTTTGGGTAGCATGGTATCCACCACATACAAGGGTTTTTCTACAGGTCCATCAATAATAATTTTTCAAGGGCTAATTTTTGTTATAGTAACAATAGGGAAAACTTTATTAAAAGGAGCTGATACAAAATGATAATATCTCTATTACTATTAATATTAACATCCATATCTTGCTCTTTATTAGGCGTTTTCCTAGTGCTTAGAAGAGTATCAATGCTCACAGATGCGATTAGCCATACAGTATTACTAGGTATAGTTTTGGCTTTTTTTATAATACCAGACTTGTCATCTCCAATCCTGATATTAGGTGCATCGGCTATGGGATTTCTCACAGTATTTCTAGTTGAAATTCTAGGTTCAAAAGGCTTGAGTAAATATGATGAAGCAATTGGCGTAGTATTTCCAATACTATTTTCTGCTGCGATTATTTTGATAAGCATATTCTTTAGAAATGTTCATTTGGATTCAGATATGGTTTTAGATGGAGAAGTATTATTTGCATCCTTAGTAAAGATAGATATATTAGGATTTAAGTTAACACAGGCGATTTTTTATCAAGTAATTTTACTTGTAGTTATATTAATTTTTATAATATCCCAATTTAAAAAATTACAAATTTCAACTTTTGATTCAGAATTTGCATATTTGATTGGCGTGCCTACTACACTTATATTTTATATGTTGATGGCATTTACATCATTATCTGCAGTGACATCCTTTACTAGTGTTGGGGCTATACTTGTCATCTCCTTTTTTATAGGACCAAGCTCAACTGCTCTTTTATTTAGTAAAACATTAAAGCAAACTCTAATATTCAGCAGCCTTATTGGAAGCATAAACGCAGCAATAGGATTTTATTTAGCATTAAGTTTAAATGTATCTATAGCAGGTACTGTAGCTGCTGTGAATATGTTAGTCTATCTAGTCCTACTAAGCATAAAGAAGTATACTATTGTTAACAAACTTAACAAGAAAGTTAATGCTAGTAAGGACATGGTAGTAAATGAGAACTTTAAATCCACAAAAAGACGAATATCTAATAACAATATTTAAATTAATGGGAGAATCTGAGAAGGTTACTAATAAATCAATTAGCACACATTTAGACCTGGCTCCTTCTTCTGTAACTGAAATGCTAAAAAAATTGAAAAAAGAAGGCCTGGTAAGCGATGACAAAGATAATATGCTTACAAAAAAGGGTCTAAAATACACAAAAAAATTACTCTCCAAGCATCGACTATGGGAATATTTTTTGGAAAAAGAACTGAAATTTTCACGGAAAGAGGTTCACCCAATAGCTAGTAGTTTGCAATCAGTAACAAATGAAAATCTTCTAAATAAATTAAATACGTATTTAGGATATCCTGATTATTGTCCTCACGGATCAATAATTTATATAAATAATGAAGAAACTTCAAAAGATTTTATAAAAATGAGCCAAGCAACTCCTGGCAAGGTATATATAATTAGAAGAATTAGAGATGATAATGAATTATTAACCTATTGCGAAGCTATGAAAATGGATATAGGTGATAAAATAAAATTTATAGGTTTTGATAGCTTTGATGATACAGCTATTATAAGCTTTGACAAAGAAGAAAAAAGAATTTCTCCAAAAGCTTGTAAAGATATATATTTAAAAGAAATAGAATAACTGCTGTTTATTTTAAAGTATAATTTTATTATATAAATACAAGGGGGACTTATGGAAAGAAAATTAGACGATAAATATTTTGTAAACACTTTTGATCAAGAAAGCGGAATCTATAGCAAAAAAGAAAACACACTTTTGCTAGTAATAGATGAACAACCAAGATTAATGAAGGCTCTAGAAAATGGAGAAGAGGTAATATTAAATACCCTTACCTTAATAGAAGCCTTTAAAAAATATGAAATGCCAATCATTGCAACCGAACAATATCCAAAAGGCCTTGGCAATACAGATGAAAGAATACTAGAAAAAATAGATCAAGATAATATTTTTGAAAAAACTATATTTGATGCAGCAATAGCAGAAGTTTTAAAATTTATAAAGCAAAATGATATTAAAAAAGTAGTAATAACAGGAGCAGAAGCCCACATTTGTGTTTATCAAACAACAAGAAGTCTATTAAATTTTGGCATACAGGTATTTTTACCAAAAGATGCCCTAGCAAGCTTTAAAGAAAGCCAAAAAGAAGAAGCATTAAAAACACTAAGAGAAATGGGAGCAGTAAGAACAGAAACAGAAACAATCCTATTTGACCTAGCCCGTGATTCTAAAGATCCTAATTTTAAATTTATTTCAGGACTTGTGAAAGAGATGAGGGTTAGGGGTTAAAAAAGAGACACAGCTCTCTTTTTTTTTATTGTTTAAGGAAACGTTTTCTGAAATGTACTTAAAATCATTTATAGGTTCAAAATTCGCTCCAAAATCCAACGTTATTTATGATACTATATTTATGAAAACATTTTAAGGAGGAGGTAAATGCAAGAAGGTATTCAAAATATTGAAAGTTTACAAATCATAAATCTTTTATGTAATATTTTAAATACTGAAGGATATGATCAATCAGATTATCAAATAGCAAAGTTTTTGATCAATCACTTATATGATCTCGAAAATTATAGTATTTATGAAATTGCAGAAGAAATTTCCGTGTCAAGGTCAACTATCAGAAGATTTTGCATAAGAATGGGATATGAAAATTTTGCTGATTTAAAACAAACTTTAATGGAAGATTATAGTCTTGGAATTTTAAGAAATCTTGATTACAAAGAATTAAATGAAGATGATTATAATAATCTTGCAAACGATTTATCGGTATTATCTAAATCTTTTTCTTATAAAAAATTAAAGTCTCATTTAGAAACTACAGCATATTTGATTAAAAATTCTAAAAAATGCACGATTTTATCAACAGGCATGCAACTAGCTTTTTTACAAGGATTTCAAGTATCTATGGCAACGATAGGTAAAGTTATTAGTTTAATGGATATCAATGAACGAAATGAGGAGTATCTTTCAATACACAATGAAGATGATTTAATATTTGTAATATCATGGACTGGTAAATTCCTAAATCTGATGCAAAATCAAATAAATTTTTCTAACAGCAAATATTGCTTGGTAACTTTCGAAGACACAAATGTAAACGAAAAAGAATTTTATAAGATATTTAGAATACCCAAAATAGAGGGTCTAAGTGGCAAGGATATATTTAGACTTAGAATAAGCTATGAAGCTGATATATCAATCAGGTATGTCATGCCTTTTATTTGTAATTTATTAAGCGATATCTATTTTGAAATTAGCAGAAAGGAATTATTAAATGAAATTGATAGTTAATGCAGATGATTTTGGCTATAGTCCAGGTGTAAATACTGGAATTGTAGATGCGTATAAGAATGGAATAGTATCATCAACTACCATGATGGCAAATATGTATGGATTTGAGGATGCTCTTAAACTTCATAAAGAATATCCTGGGCTTGGAGTTGGAGCACATTTAGTTTTGACAAGTGGAAAACCTTTAACTAATCTTCCGAAAGAATTTTTGGATGATAATGGTGAATTTTTAAGAAGACCTATTTATTTAGATGATCAAAATGAATCTATAGAGAGAGATTGGCTGGATGGTGAACTTATATATAAAGAATGGAAAGCGCAGCTAGATAAAATACTTGATGCTGGTTTTAATGTAGATCATATAGATAGCCATCATCACATGCACACCCATGAACAAACAAGAGTTGCTGCTAAAAAAATTAGTGAAGAATATAAATTGCCGGTTAGGAGTAGTTATTTAGACGAAAAATATTTTAACTCACCTGATTTTGTAAAACTTGATGGTGATGGACTACTATCAAACAAAAATACAGATAAACAAAAATTTGTAGAACTTTTTGATCATATTACAAGTTTCGAAACTGTAGAGCTTATGGTTCATCCCGCTTATGTAGATTTTTATTTGATGGATAATTCGTCTTTTAATACAGCGAGGGTTTATGAACATATGTGGTTGACAAGTGATTATATTAAAGGGCTTTTAAAAGAAAGAAACATTGAACTTGTAACATATAAACAATTCAAATGAGGAGATAAATATGAATAGATTTTTTCAGAGATTAGGTAAGGCAATGCTTCTAGCAGTTATAGTAATGCCGATTGCTGGTATATTACTTAGAATTGCATCGGAAGATTTATTAAACATTCCTATATTAGGCGCAGCAGGTAATGCTGTTTTTGGTAACTTGGATATTTTATTTGCAATTGGTGTTGCAATGGGATTTGTAAATGCAAAAGATCGTGGTAAACCTGCCATGCTTGCAGTAGTTGCTATATTAACACTAAAAGAGGGATTAAAAGTAATGAATCCTGATATCAATATGGGTATATTTGGGGGAATTATTTCTGGTTTAGTGTCAGCATATTGTTTTGATAAATTTAAAGAAGTAAAACTGCCATCAGCTTTATTCTTCTTTGCTGGCGAAAACTTCCCATTTTTGGTAGTCTTACTTGTACAAACTTTACTAGCCTTGGTATTTGGTTTTATATGGCCAGTTTTCCAAAATGGGATAGATAGTTTTGCTCAAATGTTAGGTAGTATGGGAGCTATAGGAGTTGGCTTATTCGTATTCTTTAATAGATTGCTTCTTCCAACAGGGCTTCATCATGTTCTTAACACATATATTTATTTTGAAATGGGATCATTTACCAATGCAGCGGGAGAACAGGTTAAAGGTGAAATCGGTAGATATATTGCACAAGATCCATCTGCTGGATATTTCTTGGCACCATTTTTCGTAATTATGATGTTTGCTATACCTGCAATTTCTCTTGCAATTTACAAAGCAAGTTTCAAAGATCAAAGAGAAAATGCAAAGGGCCTTATATCTAGTAGTGCTTTTACCTCATTTTTAACAGGTATTACAGAACCTGTTGAGTTTATGTTTATGTTTGCTTCACCAACTCTATATTTAATCCATGCAATTTTAGCGGGGATAGTTGGTGTAATATCTTATTTAATGAATATAAGAATAGGATTTGCAGCAGGATCTGGATTCATAGATTATATATTGAACTTGGGCATATCAACAAATGGTTTAAAAGTACTTTTGCTTGGTATCATTACTTTTGCCGTTTACTATTTTGTATTCTATACTTTTATAACCAAAAAGGATGTTAAGCTTATTGGAAGAAATGAAAATAAGATTGATTACTCAGAGCAAAATGTAGAGAAAGAATCAAAAGCTAGCTTAAAAACAAGCAATTATGGATATTTAGCAAAAACTTTATTAAAATCAGTTGGTGGCAAAGAAAATATTAAAGATAGCTATCACTGTATTACTAGATTAAGACTTGAAGTGAATGACCCATCACTTATTAATGAAGAGCAAATAAAAGCAACAAGCGTTGCAGGAGTTTACAGGCCATCACCAAATAATATTCAAATTATTATCGGACCAGAGGTAGAAAAAGTTTATAACGAGTTTGAAAAATTATTATAGGAGGAAATAATGGATAAAGTAAAAGTAACCATCGCTGGATCAGGAAGTGGATATACACCTGGAATAATCCTTTCATTATTAAATCATAAAGAATTAGATGTATCAGAAATTAGACTTTATGACATCGATAAAGAAAAAAATAGTGATATGGAAACCATAATAAAATTCCTAATAAAAAAAGGCGATTATGGTGTTAAATTAATAAGGACTGAAGATCCAAAAGAAGGATTTGAAGGGGTAGATTTTATATTTTCTCAAATAAGAGTTGGTGGAATTAAAATGAGAGAATTAGATGAAAAAATCCCATTAAAATATGGTCTGGTTGGACAAGAAACTTGTGGACTAGGTGGATTTGCTTATGCAATGAGATCTATGAAAGGGTTCTCCGAGATGGTAGATCTTATTCAAAAATTTAATAAAGAAGCTTGGATCTTAAACTATACTAATCCAGAAACAATAATTTCAGAAGTAGTAAGAAGAAAATACCCAAATGCAAAAATAATAAATGCATGTGATATGACAATTGCTATTGAAGAAATAATTGCACAAAGTTTTGGTTATAATAGACAAGATTGGATACCAACTTATTATGGGCTAAATCACTTTGGTTGGTATGAATCTATTTATGATAAAACTCTAAAAAGAGATGTTATGCCAGAAATAATTGATAAAATTATAAACGAAGGTCTAAATACAGAGGGTGAAGATCCAAGCTGGGCAAGCACATGGAAGTCATATCAAAGCCTTATAAAAACATTTCCAGATAGGCTTGCGAATAATTATTTACTTTATTATCTTTTCTCGGAACAAATGGTAGCAAAAGAAGACCCTAATTATACAAGAGCAAACCAAATTATGGATGGCCGTATTACAAAAATAAAAGAGACTGTAAGAGAAATTAAGGAAGATCCAAATTTAGAATCAATTGATTATGAGGGCAACCATCATGGTCAATATATTGTTGATATTGCAGCATCAATTTTACATGATAAAAATGACAGATTTATGCTTATAAAACCAAATAAAGGAGCAATTCCAAATCTAAGAAACGATGCATCAGTAGAAGTTCCATGCTATGTTGGAGCAAATGGTGCTGAGCCAATTTCGCTTAGAAATGATATACCAGATTTTCATAAAGGTTTGATGGAAGCACAGGTAGCATCAGAAAAATTATTAGTAGATGCTTTTTTTGAGAATTCTTATTATAAGGCTTTACAAGCATTTACATTGAATCAAACTGTACCAAATGCGGTAGTAGCAAAAGAAGTTTTAGATGAACTTATTGAAGCTAATGGTGATTATTGGCCAGAATTACACTAAAAAAAGAGCCTTAGGGCTCTTTTTTATTATGCTAAAACTTCTGGCCATGATTTATTTAAAACATTTTTAGTTGAATCAAAAGCCATCTTTGCAGCTTTATATATTCCCATACTTAATAAATCATCTGAATTTACTTCTACACTTATGATTTGGGGATTTACATCTGATTTTTTGATCATTTCTACAAATCCTGAAGTATTATTTTGCCCGTGATTTGGAAGGAGTCTGTCATGCATAGATTCAGTTCTAAGAAAATCTTGTGCATAAGATCTTCTATAGGAATCATTAAGTTGAATAGAAATTACTTTTTCTGATATTTCTTTTGGCAGTATTCCATTATAATTATGATCGGCTTTTACCCAATGCCAATTATCTAAAATTAAATAAGCATTATCCATTCCGGATTTTCTTATTATTTCATATCCATCTAAATAATCGTATATGCCACTATATGGCATTGGCTCTAGAGCAATCTTTAAATCCCTTGCTCTTAGACAAAGATTTTTTAATTTCTCAGATACATATTCTAATGGATAGTCTTCTAACAAAAACACATTAATATGATTTACACCAAAAATTCTACACATATGGTGGCACATTTTCTCTTTGTACTTCATTTCGTAAGGCATATTATCATCAGCCCATTGGGTTATGCTTTCTACTTCTGTTACTTTTATTTGATATTTGTTTAAAATTTCTAATAAATCCGCATCCCTTAATCTTGAATGGATGGCATCTATATAATTTTCAGCCCTTAATCCAATTCCATCAAATCCTGCTTGGCTTGCGGCTTTTACCCTTTGTTCAAATGTACATTCGTCTCCCAAGGTCCATGAGCTTAAAGTTAATGGTATATGTTTTGACATTTGTTTTTTTCCCTTTATTTATAAAAAATAATTTTTACTATTGCTCCGCTCTTACTATCTTTTTGATAATTACCCAAATTTAGTCTTCCCTTATTAGATTTTAAAATCTCATCAACCATTACCAAACCCATGCCGTGCTTTATTTTATCGGTTTTGGTGGTTAGATTTTTTTGTGGGATCTTATCGAAGATTTCTTTTTTAAAACCTGGACCTTGATCTTTTATTATTATTTGGAAGTAATTTTTTTGGTTTTCAAATGTTAGATAAATGTTACTATTTTTGGGACTGTGTTCTGTGGAATTTACTATTATATTTTGTATAGCTACTGCTATTTGTTCTCTATCTAGCTTTATCGTTGAAGGCTCTGATTTTGTTACTATTAGATTTATATTTGCGTTTTTACATATTGATTTTGCAATGTTTATCCAATAATTAATTGCGTTTTCATCTACTTTTTGTGGATTATTTGCTATGTTTTTTGAAAAATTAGTTAGTTTTTCGATATAAATATTTAAGCGATCTATACCGGTTTCTATATCATTTATATATTCTAATTGATCAGGATTGCCTTCTTCTTTTAAAAGTTCCGTGTTTCCTTTTATTAGGGTAATAGGTGTGCGGATGTCGTGGGTGATTGATTCTATTAGATTTTTTTGCCTTTGTTCTATCTGCCATTGGTCATGTAAGGATTTTTTTAAATCTATGGCCATAGCGTCTAAGGAATCTAATACTCCAGCAATTTCTGTGTATTTTGAATCTTCTGATTTAAAATCTAGATCCATATTTTTGATTTGCTGGTTGGTTTTTGAAATTTTTTCTATTTCATTTTTTATGATTTTTATGGATTTTCTAATTAAAAGTGTAAATCCTAAAAACCAGATTATAAATGCTAGAGAAATATAAAGAAGCTCTACATTCTTTACCTTATTGTAGGCTCTTTCTGATGCGAGGATGGGGGAGATTTGATAGGCTAAAATTAGTGTTTTATCATCTCTAGCTAATTTCTTAAAATATTTATTATTAAAGGGTAAGTTTGTATTTGTGAATCCAGTTTTTTCTGTTTGTTCTACATAATTTTTATATTTAGTATCAATTGTATTTGCTAAAACTTCCCCATTTTTTGTATATTTATAGTCAAAATAGTATGGGATGCTCTTAGGATTGAAATCGGGATTTTTTAAACTTTCTTCAACTTTTGATATGTTCATTTCTGCATAATTTGCTGGATAAATATATCCTTTTCTTATTAATAAAGTGATGCTAATTAAGAAAAAGAGGAATACAAAAAAAGTATAAACTATCTCTAAAATTGCATATTTTGTTATAAGTCTACCTAAAGATTTTCTATTTCCCATTTGTATCCTACTCCCCAGATTGTTTTTATAGGGTTAACTTTGTATTTTCCAAATTTATTTCTAATTAGCTTTATTCGTTCAGTTATTGAAGTTTGGCTATCACCGTCAGCATCATAGCCATAGATAGATGTGTAAATAATTTCTTTGGTAAAAACTTGGACCTTATTTTTCATAAGTAACTCACATATGCCATATTCACTCTTTGTTAGATGGATTTCATCTTCGTAGCAGTAAAATTTTTTTGCTAGTAAATCACAAGAAACGGGGAAATCTAGCAGACGATTATGTTTTTCTCTTTTTTCTCGTCTAAGATGAGCTGTTACCCTTGCGCGAAGTTCATTAATTGAAAATGGTTTTGTAATGTAATCATCAGCACCAAGGGCAAATCCTGCTAGTTTGTCGTTTTCAAAATCTTTGGCCGTTAAAAGTAAAATAGGGACATCAATCATATCCCTATATTTTTCTAAAAACTCAAAACCATTCATATTAGGCATCATAATATCTAGGATTATTAAATCATATTTGGTAAAAATATTTGGATCAATAATCGATGCATCATTAAAGATATCAACTTCATATTCTTTTTTGAGGGTGTTTTTTATTAACCTCGTAAGGTCAATATCATCATCGATTAGTAATATTTTCATCTAATCCTCCGTTTTTTGATAAACATCCCAGTTCTTAAAAAAACTTGATGTTAAATACAGACATATAATTGTAATAGCAAGGCTAAGACCAATATATATCCAAGATATTTTTAAGCTAATGTTTGCTTGTGCTAATAAATATAGTAATTTTATAGGCCATACAAAGGGCAAGTATTTCCAAATAAGTGCTCCAAGTTCGGTCGTTCCTAATAAGATTGCAGCTAAAGTTATAAAAACTCCTGCAAGAATTGATCCAGTTTGTCCAAATTTTAAATTTAGGGCTTGATAGATAGATATCAAGGGCAACAAAGTAAAAAATAGAACAGAGATTATAGTAATAATTTCACTAAAATTTGCTGGCTTATTTTTTATTAATATCCAAAAGGATAAGAAGATTAGGCTAGCTATTAAAATTATTAAAGCATATAAAATGCCAATTAGCAAAAATTTTCCTATAAAAGCTTTCCTACGGCTTATGGCAAATCTTATATCATTTAAATAATAGCTAGCTTTTTTGTCTGCTTCATAAGCCATTGGAACAAAAAAACTTAAAGAAAATGTTGATAAGATTGCAAGACCTATATAAAATCCATAGACTTCAAATCCCATTATGCTATTAGGTCCATATACATATATAGAAAATAAAATACTGTATAAGATGGGTGCTAAAAATAAAACCCATCTTATAGGCTCTCTTTTCGTTCTCAACCAGTTTGACTTTATTATATTAAGCATTTTCTTTATCCTTTCTAAGCAAAGATAAGCCTATAAAAATAGCAAAAAGTATAAAACTTAAAACTATAGCTATAGGTATCACTTGGGCATTCCATAATTCTGAGCCTTTTTCTAAAAAAGTTCCGTTGGGATGGACACCTATAACAGGGGCTAGCATCCTTAAACTATAGAAGTGAGGATAAAATTTCCACATATTGCTAGTAGCAGGGATTGGTGAAACTAGTGACATGACAAAGTTTAAGATAATAATTACAAAGCTCTTATTAACTAGACTCATCAAAAAAAATGAAAAACCAACAATAGCTAGAGATCCAGCAAATAAAACTAATCCAGCCTTAAATACCAGCCCTAAACTTATATTTTTCCCTAAGAGTAACCCACCTATTAGATAGGTTATAATAGATGATAGGATTATTATTACAAAAAGTTCCAGTATAACTACTAGAGCTTTGGCAAGTTTTATTTGCTTACCATCTAAGCCCAAGCTTTTTTGTAAATTTAACTGGCCCTGCTTTTCTTTTTTTAAAATATTTGTAGTAAGTAAACTGATTATTATAGGTAAGATTAGTATGGGAAACCAATTAAAAGTAGTGGCTATTAGATAGCTTTTACCTTCTGGATCTGGTGCCATCAAATTACCCATTATCAGGTTAAATATCAAAAATCCTATGGGAACTATTAGGAGTAATTTAAAGTTAGCAGATCTTTTTTCTTTTAAAAGTTCAGCTTTTAAAGTATTTACCATATTAAAAACCTTCTTTCTTGATAATATCCATAAATAAATTTTCTAAGTGATCGCTTCCCTTATCATTTTCACCTTCATAGGCTAATTTCCCATTTACAAGGATACCAACTTTATCGGCAACTTGGTCAATTTCACTTAAGATGTGACTAGAGATAAGAACTGTAATTCCATCATTTGTAAAAGATTTTATAAGCTCTCTAAGTTTTGCTATGCCCACCGGATCAAGACCATTGGTTGGCTCATCTAGGATTAAAAGTTTGGGATTATTAATAAGAGCCATAGCAATACCTAACCTTTGTTTCATACCTAAAGAAAATTCGCGAGCTAATTTGTTGCCGGTATTAGTAAGGTCCACTGTTTTTAAGACCTCATTAATTTTATTTTCATCAATACTTAATAAAGTTGTTAGTACTTTTAAATTTTCATAGGCAGTTAGGTTTGGATAAATAGCTGGATTTTCAATGATAGCACCTATTTGCCTTAAATCATTTTGAGAAATTTGGTGGTTTTTAAAAACAATTTCGCCAGAGCTTGGCTTTATTATTTGAGTTATGAGTTTAAGAAATGTTGATTTTCCAGCGCCATTTGGACCCAAAAGTCCATAAACTTTGCCTTCTTCAATATTTATAGAGACATTATCTAATGCTTTAAAACCCTTAAATTGCTTGGTCAAATTTTTAGTTTCAATAATATTTGTCATAATATACCTCCGTTTATATATCGATTATAAAAACAAAAAATAACTAAATTATAACTAAAATTAACCCTACTTTTTTGCTTGTATTTAGCTTGTTCAAAGTGGTAAAATATAAGTGCTACTTATATAAAAAATAAAGTCAAATTATAGATAAATTTTAAATATAGATTAGAATAAGAAAGGCATAATATGAATTTACATATGGGACTTGATGTAGGGTCTACTACTGTAAAAATTGTTATTACAGATGAAAATTTTAACACCCTTTATCAAGTGTATAGAAGACATAAATCGGATGTTAAAGAAACTGTAAAGGCAGTTTTAACTGAGGCTTATGATCAGTTTAAGGACGATTATATAACTATAAATGTTACCGGCTCTGGTGGTATGTTTCTTGAAAAATATATGGGCATCAACTTTGTCCAAGAGGTTATTGCAGAAACTGCTGCAATTAGAAAATTTATACCAGAAACAGATGTTGTAATTGAACTAGGCGGGGAAGATTCTAAGATTACATATTTATCAGGATCAGTTGAGCAAAGGATGAACTCTATTTGTGCAGGGGGTACTGGTGCATTTATTGACCAAATGGCGGCACTTTTAGATACTGATGCCTCTGGTTTAAATGATTTAAGCCAAAATTATAAGAAAATCTATCCGATAGCCAGCCGTTGTGGTGTTTTTGCAAAAACTGATATCCAAGCCTTGATGAACCAAGGTGCAAGCCGTGAAGACATTGCAATTTCTGTTTTCCAATCAGTTGTTAACCAAACTATTTCAAATCTTGCCTGTGGGAGACCAATTCGTGGCAATGTTACATTTTTAGGGGGTCCACTTCACTTCTTACCTGCACTACGCAATAGATTTGTCGAAACTTTGGGCCAAGATGGCAATACTTTCACAACTCCAGAGGATGCACAACTTTACGTAGCAAAGGGTGCAGCTATACTTTCAGCTGAGAACGATGATTACGTACTTTACAGTACTTTGATAAAAGAATTAGAAAAAGACGCTCCAGAAGATATGGAAATGACAAAAAAATTAGAACCTCTATTTACTAACAAAGAAGAGTATGAGCGTTTTGTCAAAGAACACAAAACAGATGAAGTAGTTTACCAAGATATATCTACATATGAGGGGCCTATCTATGTCGGCATAGATGCAGGATCTACTACAAGCAAAATGGTGTGGGTTACAGAAGATGCGCATATTATCCACGAAGATTACAGAATGAACCTAGGCAGACCACTTGAAGTAGTTATAAATATGCTAAAAGATGCATATGCTAAGAAAAATCCAAAGGCATACATTGCTTCATCTGGTATTTGCGGTTACGGGGAAGATTTTATAAAAAATGCCCTCCGTGTTGACAATGGAGAAGTAGAAACCATTGCCCACTACCGTGCAGCAAAATTTTTCAATCCAGATGTTGACTTTATCCTAGACATTGGTGGCCAAGATATGAAAGCCATGCATATCCGTGATGGTATTATTGACTCTATCCAGCTAAATGAAGCTTGTTCTTCAGGTTGCGGATCATTTTTATCAACCTTTGCCGCAAGCGTAGGTATGTCTGCAGCAGAATTTCAAGAAAAAGCACTATTTTCCAAAGAACCAGCAGATCTTGGTAGCCGTTGTACAGTTTTTATGAACTCAAAAGTAAAACAAGCCCAAAAAGAAGGCTCAGAAGTAGCGGATATTGCAGCAGGTCTTTGCTATTCTGTAATTAAAAATGCTATCCAAAAGGTAATCAAAGTTCGCGATCCAAAATCTCTTGGAGATAATATTGTAGTCCAAGGTGGAACTTTCTATGGTGATGCGATTTTAAGAGCCTTTGAAAATATTACTGGCAGAAAAACAACCAGACCAGAAATTGCAGGACTTATGGGAGCTATGGGTATGGCCCTCATTTCTCGCGACAATTCAACTGGCCAATCAAGCTTATCTGATATTTCAGAATTAGAAAACTTTACTTATGAACAAAAAAATGCAAGATGTGGTTTGTGCACCAACAATTGTGCCTTAATCATCAATGTTTTCCCAGATGGAACTCGTTATGTAACAGGCAATAGATGCGAACGCGGTGCTGGCGTTAAAAAAGAAGAAACAATGGCAGATTTAAATATGTACAAGTTTAAAAACAACCTGCTATTTAATAGAAAAACTCTGGGAGATGCCGCTCGTATGGGAAAGGTTGGCTTGCCACGCGTGCTAAATATGTACGAAGACTATCCATTCTGGCATAAATTCTTTACATCATTAGGTTTTGATGTTGTTTTATCTGGCAAATCAGACAGAGAAATGTATGAAAAAGGGATTTCTTCCATATCATCAGAAACTGCCTGCTATCCAGCAAAACTTGCCCATGGTCATATAGAAGATTTGGCAGCAAGAGATGATTTGGATTTGATTTTCTATCCAGCAATTTTTTACGAATACAAGCAATTTGACAAGGCTCAAAACCATATGAATTGCCCAGTTGTATCAGGATATCCCGATGTAATTAAAAATAATGTGGAGTCCTTAGCTGGCAAAAAATATATGAATCCATATCTTTCGCTAGAAAGTGAAAAAATAATTACAGATAGACTCATTGAAGAATTTGAAGGCTATGAGCACAATGGCAAGAAACTAAGTAAAAAAGAAATCAAAAACGCAACAGCTGCCGCTTGGAAGGAACTTCAAAATTACCACGATCAAATAAGAATCAGAGGCAAGGAAATTATTGATTATGTAAATAAAAATAATCTAAATGCAATTGTCCTTGCAGGTAGACCATATCATATTGACTCAGAAGTTAACCACGGAATTCCAGAACTTATCGAGTCTATGCATATACCAGTTATTTCTGAAGATGCAGTTGCCTACAATATCGAAGATGTAGACACAAAAGTCCGCGTCCTTGACCAATGGTCATACCACGCAAGACTTTACCGAGCAGCAGAATATGTAGCAGAAAATCCAAATCTACAATTAATCCAACTAAACTCCTTTGGATGTGGACTTGATGCGGTAACAACAGACCAAGTCCAAGATTTACTTGAAGCTTACGGCAAAATTTACACACTTCTTAAAATAGATGAAGTTTCAAATCTTGGTGCAATAAAAATTAGAATCAGATCTTTACTCCAAGCCCTAAATCAAAAGAAAATGGAGGGTATCGAGTTTAGAAAAGATTTGAATCGCCTAGATTATGAAACCCCAGAATTTACTAAGCAAATGGTAGAAGAAGGATACACAATTCTTGCTCCACAAATGGCAAGAGAACATTTTAGAATCTTAAGTCCAGTTTTCCATCACTTTGGCATGAATATTAAGTTTTTAGATACTGTAAATGACAAAGTCCTTGACCAAGGATTAAAATACGTAAATAATGATTCATGCTACCCATCAATTACAGTTGTGGGACAATTTATGGAAGCTGTTAATTCTGGTAGATATGATACAGATAAACTTGCAATTGTAATGACACAAACAGGTGGGGCATGCCGAGCAAGTAACTATGTTGGATACATTAGAAAAGGTCTTCGTGATGCTGGATATCCAAATATTCCAGTAATTGCAATTTCTGCCCAAGGTATCGAAACAAACTCAGGACTTGATTTAAGAAAACCATCCACAATTCCGTTTTTAAAAAGAGGAATCAGGGCAATAATTTTTGGAGATTTGATAAATCGAGTTGCAAATGCAACAAGACCTTATGAAGTGGAAAAGGGTGCAACTGATAAATTAAAAGAGGAATGGATTAACCGCCTAGAATCTAGCGCTCCAACCATGAATGATAGAGAATACAAAAAAGCTGTTAAAGAAATTGTAGAAGATTTTGATAATTTACCAGTAAAAGACATCAAAATTCCAAAAGCGGGGATTGTTGGAGAAATCCTAGTGAAATTCTTGCCAGAGGCAAATAATAACTTACAAAAAGTCCTTGAAGAAGAGGGAGCGGAAGTAATACTTCCAGACCTAACAGACTTTTTTATGTATTGCATGAAAAACTCAGAATTAAAAGCTGATCTGTACGGGAAAAGCAAAATGAGTGCCACAGTTGGTAAAATTGGTATAAGCATTGTCGAACAATATAGAAAACCAGTAAGAAAAGCTCTCCGTGAGTCAAAAAGATTTAATGAACCAGAATATATCGACCAAATTGCAGAATATGCAAAAGATGTGACAAGTCTTGGAAACCAAGCTGGTGAAGGTTGGCTACTAGCTGGAGAAATGGTAGAACTAATCCACGCTGATGCACCAAATATTGTCTGCATCCAGCCATTTGGTTGTCTTCCAAATCACATAACAGGAAAAGGTGTTATGAAAAAAATTAGAGAAGAATATCCACAAGCTAATATAGTAGCAATTGATTATGACCCAGGAGCAAGCGAGGTAAACCAAATTAACCGTGTAAAACTAATGATGAGCCAGGCTCGCGATGCCCTAAAACAAAAAGAATTACAAAAAATAGAAAATTAGGAGAAAATATGTTAAACGAAAAATTTTATGAAGTTATAAGCCATGAGGGTAGCGTATCCATCACTTCTTGGACAAGTAAAGGAGCGCATGTAACTTGCACATGGAATACTTATCTACAAGTTATTGAAGATAATAAAATACTAATCCCAGCAGCAGGAATGACTTCAACAGAAAATGATGTTAAAGAAAATAATGAAGTTATCCTAACAATGGCAGCAAGAGAAGTAGAAGGATTTAACGGATATCAAGGAACAGGCTTTAGGATTACTGGAAGTGCAGAATTTTTAGACGATGGTGAATACTTTGATAAAGTACATGATAAATATCCTTTTGCCAACAGAGTCTTAGTAGTAGATGTAAAAGAAGCTAAACAACTATTGTAAATTGAATAAATATATAAACTTTAGGGTGCAAGGTAAATTTCCTGCATCCTTTTTTTATGAATGTAGAAATAAGTTTTATAAAAATATATATCGATTTAAGTTTTACATTTATAAACTTGCAATTAATATATTTAGTCCCTAAAGTTTAAAATTTAAAACTTATTTTTTGATGGTATAATAATTTTTAATAAGAGAAGAGGTTTTATGAAAGCAAAAAGATTTTTTTTAAGCTTATTGGTTATACTTGTGGGCTTTTTTGGGACAAAATTTATCCTAGATAAGCTAGTAGAAAACCAAAAGGATTTAGCTTACAAAGACATACCAAATTACAATGACGACGCAGTGAAGACAGCCGACGGAGAATATCTAATCCTCTTAGTTGGTGTAGACAAAAATGGAGATGATGACAAAAATACAGATTTTACCCGTACAGATACCATCATGCTTTTAAAGGCAGATACAAAAACGGGGAAAATGGATCTAATGAGTATTCCTCGTGATAGCAGGATAAAAATCCGCGACAAATTTGATAAGGTCAACCATGCCCATGCCTTTGGCGGTATAGAGCTAACCATGCAAACATTAAGAAGTTTCTTGGGACTAGACATTGATTATTACGTGCAAATAAATTATCAAGCGCTGATAAATATAGTGGATGCTTTAGGTGGAGTAGATTATGAAGTTCCTGAAGGTATTAGTATCGATAAAGGAAAAGTTCAAATAAAACCAGGTTTAAACCATTTAGATGGCAACGAAGTGATGTGGTATTTAA
Source organism: Anaerococcus sp. mt242 (assembly GCF_016798225.1). Lineage (GTDB taxonomy): Bacteria > Bacillota > Clostridia > Tissierellales > Peptoniphilaceae > Anaerococcus. The sequence continues at coordinate 79,955 of NZ_JAEUYX010000001.1, forward strand.
GAACTAGAAATATCTACAACAATGGTGACATCGGTAGGGTAAATACCCAACAAGGATTTGTAAAAGCCATGGTAGATGAAATTGTCAAAAAATCAAAAAATATGAATATAATGACATTTATTTCAAACTATCTACAATATGTAAAAACAAATCTGCCAATGATGGCTATTATGGATTTAGCGGGAAATATAAATAATTTCTCATCCGATAAGATGGACACCCACATAGTACCAGGTATGGAGCAAACCATCGATGGTACCAGCTACTACATTCCTGATTTTGAAAAAACTTGGAAAATAGTTGATGAGGTTTTCCCAAACTTTAAGCTAAAAAATTGGGAAAAAGAAGATTCTGGCTATCAGGAATACGAACACTATGACGAAATCAAAGATGAGTCCACTGATAGGGGACTTCATGATGAGAATAAGCAAGAAGAAACAAAAACAGAAGAAGCACCACTACCAAAAACAAAAACAATTGAAGAAAAGCCAGTAAATAATGAGCAAAATCAAGGCCAAGCACAAACTCAAGATCAAAATAATGAGCAAGATAGTTACACTGAAACCATAACTACTACAACGACCACTACAAACCAAGATATGTTAGATGAATCACTAAATGCAGAACCAAGAGAGGAAAATGCGGATGAATAGTCAAAGACGTGAAAGAAAAGATGCTCATATCGAAAATTATTTAAAAAGTAAATCACGAGAATCCACTCTTTTAGAAAATGTCTATATAGAACACAACGCAGTTTCAGATGTTTCCCTTAATGAAATTGATACTAGCATTGAATTTATGGGCAGAAAAATTGCTATGCCCCTAATGGTAGATGCAATGACTGGTGGGGGATCTGCATCAGTAAATATAAATGAAGACCTATCATCCATTTGCGAATCGCTAAATATACCAATGGCTGTAGGTAGCGAATCAATTGCCATAGCTGATGAAGAATCCCGTGATTCCTTTGAACTTGTAAAGTACAAGGAAAATTTATTTAGGATTGGTAATCTTGGATTTGAACGTGAGTACGAAGATTTTGTATTTGCAAGAGATCTAATCGATGCTAACGCCATGCAAGTCCACCTAAATCTTGCCCAAGAGCTTGTTATGAAAGAGGGAGACAATTCCTACCACTCATCCATAGATCTGATTGAAAAACTAATTAAAGATTTCTCATATCCAATAATTGTAAAAGAAACTGGATCTGGTATTTCAAAATCAGTTGCCCAAAAACTTGTAAATGCTGGCGTAAAATATATCGATGTTGCCGGCAAGGGCGGTACAAATTTTATAGAAATTGAGGATTTAAGAGACTTTGAAGTTGACTACTCCGATCTTTATGACTGGGGGATACCAACAGCAAAATCTATTATAGATGTAAGAAGTGTAGCAGATGATAGCTTTATAATTGCATCAGGTGGGATAAAAACTGCTATGGATATTGTAAAGTCAATAATAATTGGAGCTGATATGGCAGCAATGAGTGGGGAAGTGTTAAGCTACCTCCTGCATGGTGGTTATGAGGCTTGCGAAAGCTTCTTAAAAGAAATAAATCTAAAAATAAAAATAATTATGGCCCTTCTTGGAGTAAGAAACATTGATGAGCTTAAAAAAGTTGATTACAAGCTAACAGGAGAGCTAAGAGAACTTATAGAAGGCTAGTTGTTACTAGCCTTTTTTGGTCTAAAATATTGATTTTTTAGCAATTTTATTAGATAATTGTCATAAGAAAAAAGAAAGGCGGAAAGTATGCTTGCAAATGATCTTATAATTGCCCTAAGTTTTGTACTGGCAGTTATTTTTGTGATTTCAATACTTTTCACAGAAAAAAAGGTTTTTTTTGGCATATTAGCATTGTTACTTTTTGGGTTTTTCTATTACCAAAACACCATATATAATGTAGCAGATAATATGACGATTTTAACCTTTATAATGGGAATCACTCTGCTTGCCCTAGAAATATTTATACCAAGTTTCGGGGTGATTGGCATAGTAGGTATCATTTTGACCATTTATTCTGTGATGGATAGTTTTGCCGATAGCCAAACAGGTATATTAATACTTGTTGTAAGCGCCCTTGCAATAGTTCTTACCGTAACTATTTATGTAAAATTAGGATTTGATAGAAATCTATTTGATAGATTTATCCTAACAAATACTAATTCATCCCTAAGGGGATATAATAGCAAAAATGATTACAGAAGTTTGATTGGCAAAATTGGAGTTACAAAAACTATTCTAAGGCCAACAGGTAGAATAGAGATAGAAGGGACTGCTTACGATGCAAAATCTAACAGTGATTTCATAGGTAAAGACAAAGATGTAGAAGTAGTTGCCATAAAAGATGGCCACATAATTGTAAAGGAGAAAGTATGGAATTCTTAGCACCAGCAATAATTATAATTGTACTTATAGTATTTTTCACAATGGTTCCAATAGGACTATGGATAACAGCAAGATTTTCTGGAGTAAATATTTCAATGGCATCCCTAGTTGCCATGCGTTTTAGAAGACTTAATCCACATGTAATTGTAAATGCCCTTATCAAATCTCACCAAGCAGGCATTCCAATTAGAACAGAAGACTTAGAAAGCCATTATCTTGCAGGAGGTAATATCAACCAAGTTGTTGATGCCCTAATCGCAGCAGAAAGAGCAAATATTGACTTGCCTTTTGAGCAAGCAGCAGCAATCGATCTTGCTGGACGTAATGTATTTGAAGCTGTACAAGTTTCTGTAACACCAAAAGTAATCAACACACCAGTAATTGCAGCAGTTGCAAAAAATGGTATCGAAGTAAAAGTAATTGCAAAAGTAACAGTAAGAGCAAATATAGATAGACTTGTAGGTGGAGCTGGCGAAGAAACAATTATCGCAAGAGTTGGGGAAGGTATTGTAACTACAGTAGGGTCTGCAAATTCCCACGCCCAAGTTTTAGAAAATCCAGATAATATTTCCCAAACAGTTTTAATGAAGGGACTTGATTCAGGAACAGCTTATGAGATTTTATCAATAGATATAGCTGATGTGGATGTAGGACGTAACGTTGGGGCAGAATTACAACGTGACCAAGCAGAAGCTGACAAAAATATTGCTCAAGCTAAAGCTGAAGAACGTCGTGCTCAAGCTATCGCTCTAGAACAAGAAAATAAAGCAAAAGTAGTAGAAGCAGAAGCGAGAATACCAGAAGCCATTGCTGATGCATTTGAAAGTGGAAACTTAGGAATCATGGACTATTATAATATGAAAAATATCAACGCAGATACAAAAATGCGCGAAAGCTTATCAGATGTAGATGCGGGTGATTTTGATGTCTAATAATAAGAAGAAAAAAACATCTTATGAATCCTTTGATTCTTGGATAAAGTCGGCAAAAAATTCTATAAATGAACTTATAGAAGAAGCTGAAAGAGAAGTCGAGGAAGAAGAGAGAAAGAAAAAACAAAGTTACCAATCTGGCAGAAAACCAACAGTGTTTAGAAAATTTTCTGACAATAAAGATGTAAAAGAGCTTTTTCCTAAAAAAGAATCAAATAATAAAAAAAGTGGGATGAATAAAAGATCTTATGAGGGAAATGTAAACTCAAAAGGTAGCATAAGTGGAAAATCCATGATGGGTCCTGAAGGAGATCCAGTAAATCCAGATTTAAGAAAAAGATTAGAAGAAAAAAGAGCTAAAGAACTTAGAGAAAAAAAACAGCAAAAATTATATAAAAAAGACATCCACTATAAGAGAAAAAGTGTAAAAGACGCAGAAAAACACGAAAAAATAGATTCTTACAAAAAAACTCTTAAAAACAAAGAGAATTTCAGAAAAGCAATTATTATGTCAGAAATACTGGCCCCTCCCTTGGCTAAGAGAAAAAAATTCTAAAAAAGGTATAATAAATACACACAAAAACAATCGGAGGGATTGATATTAATAGAACTATAGCAATTGAAAATCCAAATAATGTAAGAATTTTATTTGGTAATTTTGATAAAAATAGAAAATATATAGAAGAACGTTTCAATACCAAAATAAAACTTAAAGAAGATGGCCTAGAAGTAAGTGGTAAGGGTATAAACACAGAATTTGCCAAAGAACTTATTATAGAGCTATTAAATGAAGTTGATAAAAATGGTAGCCTGGAATTTCAAAAAATAAAATATTATGCAGATATGCTGGAGCGTGAAAACAAGGATGTAATCAAACAAGCCCTTGATGATTCAATTATCACAACTGCAACAGGAAAACCAATCAAACCAAAAACACTAGGCCAACAAGCCTATATTGAAAAAATAAAAAATAATGATGTGGTTTTTGGTATAGGTCCTGCTGGTACTGGTAAAACATATCTGGCTGTTGCTATGGCAGTAAGAAGCTTTAAGCAAGGCGAAGTAAATAGGATTATCCTTACTCGTCCAGCAGTAGAAGCTGGAGAAAGTCTAGGATTTTTACCAGGTGACTTACAAGATAAAGTGGATCCATATTTGCGCCCACTATATGACGGACTTTTTGAAATACTAGGATTTGAAACTTACCAAGGCTTGGTAGAAAAAGGAATGATTGAAGTTGCCCCTCTTGCTTATATGAGAGGACGTACTTTAGATAATGCTTTTGTAATACTTGATGAGGCACAAAATACAACAAGTGAGCAGATGAAAATGTTTTTAACCCGTTTAGGTTACGGTTCAAAGGCAATCATCACTGGAGATAAAACCCAAGTTGATTTGCCTCGTGGCAAAAATAGTGGGCTTAGAACTGCTGAACGTATACTAAAAGATGTCAAAGGTATTGGTTTTCAAAACTTCTCATCAGTAGATGTAGTTAGACATCCTCTTGTTCAAAGAATTATCGATGCTTACGATAAGGAAGATGCCAAAAATCAAGCGCAAAGAGAAGAAAAACAAGCAAAAACAGACAAAGAAAAAGAACTTTAAGGATAGTATATGAATCTCATAATTGCAAATGAAACTAATGAAAAAATTGACATGGATGAAAAGCTAAAAAGTGTTGTAAAAACAGTCCTAGAAACAGAGGGACTGCCATTAGAATACGAAGTTTCCATTACTTTTGTAGATATAGATGAGATTCACAAATTAAATAAAGAATTTAGGAATGTAGATAGGCCAACTGATGTCCTATCTTTTCCTATGGATGAGGACTTTTCTATTGAGGGTGTAGATACTATGCTTGGAGATATTGTAATTTCTATGGATGTGGCAAAGGAACAAGCAAAAGATTTTGGCCATTCACTAGATCGTGAAATTATGTATCTTACAGCCCACTCAATGCTACATTTATTAGGCTATGACCACATGGAAGATGAGGAAAAATCTGAAATGCGTGCTCGAGAAAAGGAAGTTATGAAAAAATTGGGAGTCTTTAAAAATGACTGAAAAAAATGAAAGAGAGACTCTTAAAGAAGAAATCAAAAAAGAAGTCCTCGAAGACTGGAGAAAAGAACAAGAGCGCAATGAAGCAGCCCGCCAAAAGTTAAATGATCGAAACTTTGAAAAAGAAGAACTCTCTCATGGGCAAAAATTTTTAAAAGGATTTGATTACGCCTATGAGGGTTTGGTTTGGGCTATAAATCACGAAAAAAATATGAAATTTCACTTGCTTGCCCTGGCGATTTTATTAGTTGCATCTTTATTTTTTAATCTTTCTAGAATAGAGATGATAACTTTAGTGTTTGCAGTTAGCTTTGTATTAGGATTTGAATTATTAAATACAGCCTTAGAGCAAGCAGTAAACCTAGCCAGTGGTGGCAAATATTCTCCCTTTGCAAAGGCCAGCAAAGACATAGCTGCAGCTGCAGTTTTTATTTCAGCACTTAATGCGCTTTTTGTGGCCTATCTAATATTTTTTGATAAATTTATAGATTTTTATAATTCAGTAATTGTTAGGATTACTAGACAACCGTCACATTTAGCGGTTATTACACTTTCTTTAGCAATTGTAGTTACAATTTTCTTAAAAGGTGTATTCTATGAAGGTCACGGGACGGCTTTTAAGGGCGGATTTGTAAGTGGTCATACATCGCTAGGATTTTGCATTGCAACTATTGGTATTATGCAAAGTACAAATCCTCTTGTAAAACTTTTATTTTTAGGACTTGCAATTATTATTGCAGAAAGTAGGTATGAGGCTAATATTCACTCCATACCGGAAATTGTTAGAGGAGCCATCCTTGGAGCATCCATGGCCATGGCTATATTTGGGATATTTTCATGAAGGAAATACAAAATTTAATTGATATTGCAATAGCAAATAAGAAAAATTCATACTCTCCTTATTCAAACTTTAGGGTATCCTCAGTTGTAAAAACAAAGTCAGGAGCCATTTATAAGGGAGTAAATATAGAAAATGCAGCCTATTCTCCATGCCTTTGTGCAGAAAGATCAGCAATGAGCACTGCCATTAGCGAGGGAGAAATGGACTTTGCATATATAGTGATAACCGGCGATAGTCAAGATACATTCCCTTGTGGAGTGTGCAGGCAGTTTATAAAAGAATTTGCTGATGATGAAACTAAAATAGTGATAGCAAATAGTGTGGATGATTACAAGATATTCACCATAGATGAGCTTTTGCCACACAGTTTTTCAAGTAAGGATTTAGAAAATAAATGAAATCAGGATTTATATCGGTAGTTGGCAGGGCAAATGTTGGAAAATCAACTCTTATGGAAAAGATTTTAAGAGAAAAGATATCGATTATTTCAAACAAACCCCAAACAACCAGAGATAAAATACAAATAATATATAATGATGAGGATAGCCAGATAATTTTTATCGACACACCAGGCATCCAAACTCCACAAAACAAGCTTCAAGAAAAACTTTTTGAATTTAGTGAGGAGTCATTAAAAGAGTCTGATATTGTAACCTTTATAGTGGACAATTCCTTAGAAATAGGCAGACTTGATAGAGAAATAATTGAAATGCTAAAACGCATCCATGTTCCTAAAATTTTACTTATTAACAAAACAGATTTGCTAAGCGAAGATGAATTTGAGCAAATAAAAAATAAATTTGAGAACATGGAAATGTTTGAGCATATTATTGGTATTTCTGCCTTGGAAGATAAAAATATCGACCAATATATAGAAACCATAAAAGAAATGCTAGATGAGGGCCCAGCCTACTATGATAGGGATATGATCACTGATAAGTCAGAAAGATTTATCGTTTCAGAAATTATCCGTGAAAAGGCTCTAAATAATCTAAATGAAGAAGTCCCACACGGCATTGCTGTAAGAATTGATAATTTTAAACAAAGAGAAAATAGAAATCTTATCGATATCGATGCAACTATCATTGTTGAAAAAAATTCTCATAAGGAAATTGTTATCGGCAAGGGTGGATCTATGGTTAAGCAAATTGGCATAGAGGCCCGCAAAGAAATCGAAGTTTTCTTAGACAGCAAGGTCAATTTAAAACTTTGGGTCAAGGTCGAAAAAGACTGGCGCAAAAAAGAAAAATTGGTGGATAGGTTTGGCTACAAATGATCTTTCTGATGTGACAGGCTTTGTCCTAAGAGAATTCCCCTACAAGGAAACTAGCAAAATCATCGAAGTTTTTAGCAAAGATTTTGGAAGAGTATCAATAATTGCCAAGGGTACTATGAACAAAAAATCTAAAACCCTAGGAGTTACTCAAAGATTTGTAAAAGCTTCCTACAACCTATATAAATCTGGCAAAGAATTTTATGGGATAAAGGAAGCAAGTCTTATAAAATCTTATTCAAAGTCAAATAAAAATTTTGATGTGATTTTATATAAATCAGCTATTTGTGATTTACTTTTAAGAACTTATGATCAAATCCAGATCGAAGTTGTCTACAAACTTATTGAAAATACTTTTGAAGCCTTTGAAAATGCAGGAAGTAATCAAATAAACATTTTTTTGGCATTTTTATTAAAATATATTTCATTTTCAGGTTTTAAACCAAATTTGAGTACTTGCGGTGTTTGCGGTAAAAAAGTTATTAGTAGTGAAGTTTTTTTCTCAGAAAGCCAATCGTCTTTGATTTGTGAAGATGATAAATATATTATCCGTGATAAGATTTTTCTATATAAAGAGGAATTTGCCTATCTTAAAGGCCTTTTGTACACGAAATCAGAAGATTTAGAAAAACTAAATCCACCCGAAAATCATAATAAAATTACAAGATTAATTATTAACTACACCCTTGATAAGCTAGAAATTAGCAAATTTTCTTCCATAGATTGGGTGCTAAAAAACGCTAATGAAAGGAATTAGTATGTATTTTGAAGATTTAATACTAACTTTAGAAGAATACTGGAAAGAGCAGGGATGCTCTGTAATGTTTTCTTATGATACAGAAAAAGGTGCTGGAACTATGAACCCTCGCACTTTTTTAAGAGCTCTTGGACCAGAACCTTGGTCAGTAGTTTATGTTGAGCCATCAAGAAGACCAGCAGATGGTCGTTATGGAGAAAATCCAAACAGGCTATACCAACACCACCAATTACAAGTTTTACTAAAACCAAGCCCAGATAATATCCAAGATATTTATCTAAAATGCCTTGAAAGAATTGGTATCAATCCAAAAGAACATGATATTCGTTTTGTAGAAGACAACTGGGAATCACCAACCCTTGGTGCTTGGGGACTTGGTTGGGAAGTTTGGCTTGATGGGATGGAAATCACACAATTTACTTATTTCCAACAAGTAGGTGGTATCAACTGTGAGATTGAAAGTGGAGAGATCACAATCGGTCTTGAAAGAATTTGTATGTACCTTCAAGATGTAGACAATGTTTATGATATCAAATGGTCAGAAAATTTAACCTACGGTGATGTATTTAAACTTGCAGAGTACGAAAACTCCAAATACTCTTTCGAAGATGCAGATAATGAAGTTTTGATGAACTTATTTGATATTTATGAAAAAGAAGCAAACAGACTAATTGATCTTGATTTAGTTTATCCAGCCTATGACAATGTACTAAAAACAAGCCATACCTTTAACACTCTTGATGCCAAAGGGGCCATTTCTGTTTCAGAACGTAGCCACTACATAAAAAGAGTGCGTGATGTAAGCTCAAAAGTAGCTGAAAAATATATTGCAAAAAGAGAAGAGCAAGGATTTCCTCTTCTAAGAAAGGATAATGATGAGTAGATACTTATTAGAAATCGGTGTAGAAGAGATACCTTCAGATTATATAGAATCGACCAAAAAACAACTTAAAGAAAAATTTCAAAAATTAATTGATGATAACAAATTAACAGTAGATGAAATTAGAGTGGAATCAACACCAAGAAGATTTGCAATCTTTTTAGAAAATATAAATTCAAATCAATCAGATGTAACAATTTGTGTCAAAGGACCAAGTGCTGCTATTGCCTATGATGAAGATGGCAATCCAAATAAGCCACTTTTAGGATTTTTAAGAGGACAAGGTGCAGAACTTTCTGATGTAGTTATCAAAGATTATAATGGATCTGACTATGTTTATATAGAAAAAAAAGAAGAAAGCAAATCTGTTGTACAAGTTTTAAAAGAAAATGTATATGATTTAGTAAAATCAATCAACTTCAAACGCTCCATGCGTTGGGGTGGCAAATCTATCCGCTGGGCAAGGCCTATTAGATACTTTGTTTCTATCTTAGATGACAAAATCTTAGATTTTGATGCAGAAGGCATTACAGTTTCAAATGTGACCCGTGGTCATAGAACACTGGGCAATGATAAAGTTGTTATAAATTCTATAGATGAATACGAAAATCTTTTAAAAGAAAATTTTGTAATCCTACCATATAAAGATCGTCGAGATATCATTATCCGTGGACTAAATAAAATAAATATGGAAAAGGGTGGGGAGTATATGCACGATGAGGATTTACTTGATGAAGTAATAAATATCGTTGAGTATCCAACAGTGCTTGCTGGAGATATTGATACAAAATATTTGGAATTACCAAAAGAAGTTATCATTACTCCAATGAAAGACCATCAAAGATATTTCCCAGTTTTGGATGATAACGGCAACTTATTGCCATACTTCCTTTTAGTTAGAAATGGGGATGACAATCACGGTGAAAATGTAGTTTTAGGTAATAAGAAAGTATTAGTAGCAAGACTTGAAGATGCAAAATTCTTCTATGAGATAGATAGCGCAAAAAAACTAGAAGAGTATGTAGAAGATTTAAAATCACTTACATTTTTTGAAGGCCTTGGATCTATGTATCAAAAAACACAAAGACTTGTGGACTTAAGCGAGAGATATCAACAAGAATTAAAACTTGGTGAAGATATCAAGGAAGACTTAAAGCGTGCAGCATATCTTTCAAAAGCAGACCTAGTCACAAAAATGGTTATAGAATTTACCGAGCTTCAAGGAACCGTGGGTAAAATCTATGCCCTAAATTCTGGCGAAAACGAAAGAGTAGCAAATGCTATAGAAGAACAGTACTTGCCAAGATCAGCTGGTGGAGCTCTACCAAAAACTATTACAGGTATAGTTTTATCAATTGCTGATAAAATCGATACAATTGTTGGACTTTATGCTATTGAAAAATATGTAACAGGAAGCCAAGACCCATTTGGATTACGTCGTTCTGCCCTAGGACTTATCAATATAATCTTGCAAAATAACATTGATGTTGATCTTAAGGATTTGATAAATGATGCCCTAATAGTTTATACAGAAGAAAATGGATTGCCATTTGATTATGACATTACAATGGAAAAAACTATTGAATTTATCAAAGATAGACTAAGAAATATGCTAATAGATGATGGATTTAGATATGATATTGTAAACTCAGTAATAAATGGAGATGATACAAATGTACTAAGAATATATCATAGAGCTCAAGCTGTAAGCGAATTTTTAGCAGATGATGAAGAAGCTTTATCCTACTTTAATAGGATTAATAACCTAGCAAAAGAAGATATATCAGTTGACATTAACAAAGATTTATTTGAAAATGATCTTGAAAAAAGTTTTTATGATGAGATTAGAAATCTAGCAAATAGGGTCTTCCAATCAAGTGAAGACTACAAAAGTGAGCTAAAAAGTGTGGCTCTAACTGCAAATGTGGGTAATGAATACTTAGACAATACTATGATAAATGTTGAAGACGAGGCGGTAAAAAATAATAGACTTACCATGCTAAATGCCCTATCAAAAAGAATCAACAAAGTATTTGATGTCAGTCAAATAGTTAAATAGAGGAAAATTATGGATGAAGCATTAACTATATTTATAATCAGCGACTCAACTGGAGAAACTGCCGAGACCTATTTAAAGTCAGTTACTACCCAGTTTCCTGATCTAAGCACTAGAGTCATAAGAAGACCAGATGTTAAAACAAAAGAAGAAATAGATGAAATTTTTAAGCAAATTCCTAAGTATTCGATAATTGTGCCAACAATGGCTGATAAAAACTTGGCAAATTACATTTGCGATTTGGCCAGAGAAAAGAATATAGAAGTGCTGGCAATCCTAGAAGAGGGCATTAGAGCCTTTGAAAAAGTCACAGGTCAAAAGGCAGTTAGGCAAGTAGGGCTTACAAGAGCCCTTTCTAAAGACTATTTTTCTATGATTGAGGCCATAGAATTTGCCATCCAATATGATGATGGCAAAGATCCTAGAGGATTTTTAAAATCTGATATAGTCTTGCTTGGAGTAAGTAGAACTAGTAAAACTCCAACAACTATGATTCTTGCAACCAAAAATTATAAGGTAAGTAATTTGCCATTAGTGCCAGAATCAAGACTACCAAAAGAGATTTTTGATGTAGATTCCGATAGGCTAATTGGTCTAATAATAGATCCAGAAAAGCTTGTAAATATAAGAGAAGACCGCTCAAAAGAACTAGGTTTTGAAGGAGAATCAAAATATTCAAAACAAAACCGTATAAATGATGAGCTAAATTATGCAAAAGAAGTATTTAAAGACTTAGATTGCAAGGTTATAGATGTGACAAACAATACCATTGAGCAAACCGCAACACAGATAGTAGAATATTACAAATCCAAATTTGAAGATAAAAAGTAAAAGGGAGAGAAGATGAGTTTAAACAAAATTTTTGTACTAAATTTTGGTGGCCAAACCGACCAACTTATCGTAAGACGCGTGCGTGAACTAGGCGTTTACGCAGAGCTTCATCCATGCGATGTAAACTTGGACACACTTGATTTAGAGGGACTAGCAGGAATTATCCTAACAGGTGGCCCACAATCAGTAAATGATGAAAATTCTTTAAGAACAGACAGCAAATTATTTGACCTAGGAGTACCAATTTTAGGTATTTGCTATGGTTTACAATATATCAACCAATATTATGGTGGTCAAATCGAAACACCAAAAAACGGTGAATACGGTAAAACACCACTATTGGTAGATAACAAAAGCGAAATATTTAAAAATGTACCACAAGAATCAACAATTTGGATGAACCACAGAGATAGGGTAAGCAAAATTGCTGATGGATTTAAGAAAACTGCATGGACACTTAACTGCCCAGTAGCAGGTATGGAAAACAAAGAAAAAAATATCTACGCAGTACAATTTCACCCAGAAGTAGTTCACTCAGAATACGGTAAAGAAATGCTAGAAAGCTTTGTAATAGACATCTGCCATGCAGAAAAAACTTGGAAAATGGATGACTTTGCAGAAAAAATTATAGCAGACATCAAAGAAAAATATGCTGGCGAAAAAATGATTTGCGCACTTTCTGGTGGAGTAGACTCATCTGTAGCAGCAACCATTGTTTCAAAAGCAATAGGTGATAATCTTCAATGTATATTTGTAGACCACGGTCTCCTACGTAAAAACGAAGCAGATGAAGTAATGGAAACTTACAAAAACTTAGGACTAAATGTCAAAAAAGTAGACGCAAGCGCTGAATTTTTAGAAAAACTAAAAGGCGTAGATGATCCAGAAACAAAAAGAAAAATCATTGGTAACCACTTTATAGAAGTATTCGAACGCGAAGCCAAAGAATTTGGCGAAGCAAAATACCTAGTCCAAGGAACAATTTACCCAGACGTAATTGAATCAGGAAAAGATAAGGCAAGTGTAATCAAATCCCACCATAACGTAGGTGGTTTGCCAGAAGATATGCTTTTTGAAGGCCTAGTAGAACCATTGCGTGATCTATTTAAAGATGAAGTAAGAGAACTAGGAGAAGCAATCGGTGTACCACACGATATGGTATGGCGCCAACCATTCCCAGGACCAGGACTTGCAATCAGAGTGATCGGAGAAATCACAGAAGAAAGACTAGAAATAGTAAGAGAAACAGATGCAATCCTAAGAGAAGAAGTAAAAAACCACGGCCTAAACGAAGACATCTGGCAATATTTCACAGTATGGACTCCAATAAAAACAGTAGGAGTAAAAGGCGATGCCAGAGTATACGAAAATGTAGTAGCAATCAGAGCTGTAGAAACAACAGACGCAATGAGCGTAGAAGCAGCAGAACTACCATTCGAACTACTACAAACCCTATCAAGCAGAATGATAAACGAAGTCACTGGAGTTGGTAGAGTAGTGTATGATATAACTTCAAAACCACCTGGGACTATTGAGTGGGAGTAATAGCAAAATTTTCTAAAATGGCTTAATTACAAGCTATAAAGAGAATGGGAAATGACTACTGGTACTCAAATGGTAAAGAATAAACTTAATAATAGTTCCAAGTGGTTTACATTTGGACAAAAAATTAGACCGTAGTTTCAAACTGCGGTCTTTTTGAGTACATATTCCTATTTTGAAAATATCTTTTTATTAAAAATCAAAATAATCAACTTAAATAAATTTAACAGATGAAGAAAAAGAAATTTTTGAAAAGAAAATGAAACTTGCAAATTGTAAAACCATGTCCCACTTTCTTAGGAAATGTGTATTAGAAAAAGAAATTTATATTGTAGATCTAGAACCATTTAGAAATCTACAATGGCTGCTTTCAAATGTAACAAATAACATAAACCAGATTGCAAAAGCAACTAATACAACTGGAGTTATTTACAAAAATGAAATCGAATCAATGAATAAACAGATAGAAAAATTATCAAGAGAAATATGGCAGATCCATTCTCTACTTCTTAATAAATCAAAAGAAAGTTAAAATGATTAGTATGGCAATTACAAAAATAATCCTATAAAATCAGCTGCAAATTTTCATGAAAAATTGATGGTTTATTAGAGTCGTGTAAAATTAAGTAAAGATCTATTCCTTAGGAATGGTTAAACATTGATACAAAAAAATGTATCAACCCTTACCTTTTACCAGGATTTAGGTTGATACACAAAATTATTTACAGACCCTACAGACCCTTAAGATTTTAATTATTGATTTTATGCCATTTTATATATTCCATCTGCTACATTATTTAAAAACTCATAATCATGCGAAACAACAATTACAACTTTATTAGATTTTTTTGCCAAATCCTTTATAACTTCTGATACAATTATCATATTTTTGAAATCTAAGCCACTTGTAGGCTCATCAAAGATTATGATTTCTTTATCTGAAAGTAGAGCTAAGGCAATTGTCAACCTTTGTTTTTGTCCTCCTGAAAGCGACATTGGATGCTTATCTTTATATTTATCTAATCCAAGCCTGTTAAGAACTATATCTACCTGATTTAATCTATACTCAGGTAAATTTAATTCACATTCTTCTTTTACGCTTCGAGTGAATAATTGTGAATTAATGTCCTGTGTTACAAGGTATGTGTTTTTTAATCTATCTTTATTATTTAAGAGTTTATTGTTTAAAAAAACATTTCCTGTATTCTTTTTTATAAGTCCTGAAATACACTTTAATAGACTTGTTTTTCCTATACCATTTTTCCCAACTATACCTAATATTTCACCTCTATTCAAAGAAATATTAATATCTTTGAATATGAAATTTCCATTTATTGTATACGATAAATCTTTACATAAATAATCATCATTTTTATTAAATTCTTTTTCAAGAACTTCCAACTTCGGAGTAGATAAAGTTCTAATTTTGAGATTATCTTCTTTTTTTGAATTAAATGATTTTATCTCTTCTTGTGTAAAACAATCCTTAATTATGCCTTTGTCTATATAATATGCTTTATCAATTATGTCTTTTAAATAATATAGTCGATGTTCTGCAACTATAATTGTCTTTCCTTCTTTTTTAAATATTTCAATATTGTTTTTTATCGTTTCAATTGTATCCATATCAAGATTTGAAGATGGTTCGTCCAATACGACAATATCTGTGTTTAATGCAAAAATAGATGCAAAAGCTAAAATTTGTTTTTCCCCACTGGACAATGAGATGACATTTTTCCCTATTAATCTATCTATATTTAAATTATTAATAGTTTTTTTTAAGCTTTTTTTTATTAACTCTGGTTCAATTCCCATATTTTCAAGACCAAATACAATTTCTCCCTCAACATCAGAATTAAAAAATTGAGATTTTGGATTTTGAAATATTGAACCAACTTTTTCTGAAATTTTATACTGTGATATGTTTCTAGTAGATTCTCCCTCCATTAAAACTTCTCCAACAAAGTCAGTTTCTTCTTCAAAATGTGGTATAATTCCATTTATTAATTTAGTCAATGACGTTTTGCCTGAACCACTTAGTCCCATAAGTAGTATACATCCACCTTTTTCAACATTTAAGTTGATATCCTTTAATATTTTATATCCCGTTTTAGAGGTACAAGATACATCATTTATATTAACATAACCCATTCCAACTCACCTAAAATATAACCATAATTAAAACAACAAATAAAATCACTAAAACATCATAAACAGTGAATTTAAAATCAATTATAGTTGTTTTTCTACCTGGATTCTCGACTCCTCGTGTTACAGCTGCTTTAGATAACTCTTCAGACATATCAATTGCAGAATTTATTATAGGTACAGTAAATATATCCATATTTTTAATCATACTAATCCCCCTAATCTTCATTGATTCTCTAACACAATGTATATCTTGTCTTAATGTGGGAAAATATCTATAAGTTATCATAAATGCTAAAATAAAATTTTCTGAGAATTTAAATTTTCTAAAAACTCCTGCAATTCCTCTTACCGTCACCGTTTTGTATAACAATGTTCCTGCCATTATGCAAGGAAAAATCTTCCTTGCATAAGAAACAGGTACAATAAATGTCGTTACAATCCACTTGGGTGAATGGGGAAAAACAAAATAATTTATTATTAAAAAAGTAATAAAAGTTAAATATACTTTTAATCCCGATTTAAAATTTCCGCAAACTGTCAAAATAATCAACAAATAGCTCATTAAAATTAATTCACTTGCCACCGATCTACTTTTAAAGAAAAATATATTTACCAATAAAAGCAATATTATTGAGGTTCTAGGATCTAATTTTAATCGCTTGAACATTTTAATTTCTCGCCTCAAAATTTTTATATAAAAATGATTTTAAAATTCCACAAGATAATAATCCAAAAACAAATGGTGTTACAATTAACACAATTAACATTGGTGTATTAATAAAACTTTTTAATGTATTAACATAATCTACTGGCATTCCATTTTCAAGAATTTTTGATATGAATTGTTCTTTTAAAATCCATATTTGGGCTGGAGAACCTATCATACCTAATGAAAAGAAAGCATATGAAAGTGAATTCCATTTATAACTATCATACTTTGATAGGTACCTTATCACTTCTGCCAAAATACTGGCAATTGCTAATGATGCAATTATTATTAAACTAAACTGACCAGTTAAATAGTATATTATAGCAACAATAGCTCCCATTATTATGACTGCTCCTGTTTTTTTAACTTTTTGAACCATAATCATATATGGTATAGATCCAACCAAGGCTATAAATCCAGGCATAAATATCCACATTAGTGGATGAAGACCGCCTAAAAGCATAAACCCAAAATTGATTGCAAAATATATTGCAGTAAATATACCTATTGTAATAACATCTTTTCCTTTTAATTTTTTATTATCCATTTTATTCCTCCTAATAAATAAATTCTTCTGCTATTTTTGTTTTTTCTCTTTATTTTATTTTTAATTATTTACATTCATATTTGAAAGAGCCTTGGCTTGCATTACTAAACCTAACATTATTATTGTAAAATCTACAACTGGTTCTGCCCACCAAACAGCACCTGCTCCAAATACTCTTGGCAATATAAGTAAGGCTGGAACAAGTAGTATTAACTGTCTTAGCATTACAATAATTCCTGCTTTTTTTCCATCTCCTATCGCTTGGAAAAAAGTTATCGTCATAATCATAATTCCATAGAGGATGAATACAGAATAGAATATCCTAAAATTATTAACTCCACTTAAGATTATATCTTGACTTACTTTAAATAGACCAAGTAGCTGTTTTGAAAAAAATTGAGCTGGTAGCCAAAATATTGATGCTAGTACTGTTCCTCCTATAGAAAATATCTTCATAGTTTCTTTGACTCTATCATATTTTTTTGCTCCGTAGTTTGTACCAATAATCGGTTGTAGACCTTGACTCATTCCCCAAATTGGTATAAATGAAAATCCATAAAATCTCATAGTTGCTGACATTAGTATTGCATTTGAATCTCCACCGTATTTAAAAGCTTGTCTATACAGTAATGTTTGTTGAACCATGAAAAGCACTTGCATTATCATGGCTGAAACTCCTACTCCAAACATTTCCTTTGATATATCTTTTTCTTTTTTTATTTTACCTATTTTTACATTTTCACTTTTATTCTTAAAATAATAAAGAGTAATAATTGCTTGAATTATTTGTGCGGTTACTGTCGCTATAGCTGCTCCCTCAATGGCATAATCACCCATTGCTTTCATTAATATTGGATCAAGAGCTATATTGATAAAGGCACCAAGTCCCATAATAGTCATTGCTCTTTTCATAAGCCCTTCACCACGCATAACCATATTGGCTGACTGGGTAAAGTTTACAAAAATTGAGCCTAGAAATATTATTCTTAAATACCTTATGGCTAATGCCTTTATTTCTCCTGTTGCTCCAACTAAATCTAAAAAATATGGTCCTAGAAGTATTCCTCCTATTGTTATAATCGTTGAAAAAAAGATAACCCAATAGATAAGATTTCCCATAAGTTTGTCTATAGTATCTTTATCACCTTTTCCAATGGCTCTTGACAAAATCGACGCCGAACCTATCCCTATAAGCGTTGCAACCCCATTATTAAAAAATGTAAGTGGCATAGCTATTGAGCAAGCCGCCATAGCATTCTCACCAATTATTTGTCCAGCAAATATTCCATCCATAAGTGGATATAGGCCTATAACTACCATCCCAATTACTGCTGGTATAGATAATTGAAACATTAAAGACAATGGCTTCTTGGTCAACAACTGTTCTTTCATGTTTTGTTTCATTTTTAATCCCCTCAATAAATAAATTCTTCTGCCATTTTTGTCTTTTCTATTAAATTCTTGTAAACTTTTGATTTTTGTAAAAGCTCTTCATGTTTGCCTTCACTTTCTACTCTTCCGTTTTCAAGAACTACTATCTTGTCTGCATTTTCTATAGATTTCATTCTGTGTGAAATGATGACAACAGTTTTATCTTTAATTAAATTATTTAAAGACTCTTGAATTTTCTTCTCGTTGTCAACATCAAGGCTTGCTGCTATCTCATCTAATATTAATATCGGTGCATCTTTTAAGAAGGCTCTGGCTATTGATAACCTCTGTCTTTCTCCGCCTGATAGCTCTGCACCATTTTCGCCAACAACTGTATCGAAACCCTTATCCATTTTTTCTATAAAATCTGTACAATTTGCAAGCTCCGCTGCTCTTTTAACCTCTTCATCGCTTGCATCTTGATTTCCTATTCTAATATTTTCCATAACACTTTGATTAAAGAGGACCACATCTTGGAAAACTATTGATACCTTGTCAAAAAGTGATTCTGTTGATATTTCTTTTATATCTTTGCCATCAATTAAAATTTGTCCCTCGTCATAATCATAAAGTCTTGATATAAGTTTCAAGATAGTTGTTTTACCACAGCCACTCGCACCTACCAAAGCGGTAACTTCTCCCTGCTTAGCTTTAAAGCTTACACCATTTAAAACTTTTGCATCTTTATTGTAAGCAAATTCAACGTCTTTTAGATCAATATCAAATTTTTTCAAACTATAATTGTCGCCCTCTTGAAGATTTTGCTTTTGAATTTCTTTTAATCTTTCAATCTTTGGTGATAAATAAAATATTTCCATTACACCCTCTTTAGATGCATCAAGGGCGTCTTTTACCTTAATAGCTGACAGTAAGTACCCTATAAGGTAAAGGGTGTTTATCTCTTTATTTATTATCAAATTAACTCCTACAAGTATGACAACAGCAAGAGATATAAAGCTGAATATTGAAGATATACACATAGTTAAAATTGTAGTTACTTCCGATTTTAAGTGTACTCTTTCACTCTCTTCCATCTTTTTATATAACTCATCTTTCATATCCTTAGATAAATTATATGCTTTAATCTCCATTTGCATTTCGATATTTTCCTGAAAACTTTCTGAGTTTTTCCTTAGAATATCATAATATCTTTTCTGCCCCTTAACCTGATATTTTTTAGATAAAGGTATGAATATGAAGCTTAAGAGTGATGGAATAATCACAGCTAAACCCATTTTCACATTGCCAATTAACATCATGATGGATATTAATGGGAAAAACAGTACCATACCGCCCACTTTTGGTATTGAATGACTCATTGCATGCTCTATACCTTCAATATCAGCCATAATTGTTTGCGAAAGATCGGAAATATCATGTTTTGAAAAATATGACAAAGGTAATTTTGACAAGTATTCTGCAGTTCTTATCCTTAAATCTGCACTTTCTTGATATGTCGTGCTATACAATTTATCGTATTCAATAGAAAGCAAAATATACATTATTATCAAAGTCAAAACTGAGAATACTATATAAAAGCTCTTGCTTTTATCAATATTCTCCAATACTTCTTGAGCAAAAATCATTAGTAATATCGCAGGAAGCATGTTTATACAGTATACGAAAAATGAGGATAGAGTTGCTTTAGTTAAGTTGCTTGCTCCCTTATCAGTAAGGGCAAATCTTTTTTTATAAAACTCCTTCATTTGAAACACTCCATTCATTCGCACTATGGTATATCTCTTGCAGTCTTTTGTAATTGGAGTCTTTTGACATTAATTCTTTGTCAGCTCCTCTTTCTATTATTCGTCCTTTATCCATTACAAGAATTTCATCTACATCTTTAATTGTAGAAAGTCTATGAGCAATCATTATAACTGTTTTATCTTTCATAAGATTCTTGAAGGCTTTTTGTAATTCATACTCATTATCAGGGTCAATAGCAGCTGAAGCTTCATCCATAATAATAATTTTTGAATCCTTCAAAATCGCTCTTGCAATTGCTATTCTTTGTTTCTCTCCTCCAGATAAATAAACTCCTTTTGAACCAATAACTGTATTTTCTCTTTCAGGAAATTTATCTAATATCAGATCACATCCTGCTAATTTTAAAGCTCTCATAACATCATCTTTCGTTGCATCTTTATTGGCTAAAGCTACATTTTCATAAATGCTCTTCTTAAACAATTTTGAATCTTGGAAAACAAAGGAGACCGCTTTAATTAAGGCTTCATCAGAATATTCATTTATTGAATTTTCGCCTATTTTTATACTTCCTTCATCAACATTGTAGAAACCTGATATAAGTTTTGCTACCGTAGATTTTCCTGAGCCTGAAGAACCGACAAGTGCGTAAGACTTTCCTTCTTGCAAACTAAAAGATAAGTTTTCTATTACCGGTTTATCATTATAAGCAAAGCTAACATTGTCAAACTCTATATTATAGTTTTTAAAATTATTTATATTCCCGTGTTTTAAACTATCTTTTTGCATATCATTGTATAGTGATTCTAAAGTATCTACAGCATAACTTCCTTGAGAAATATACATGGAGTACCACATCATTCTCATAAATGAAACAAACATAACTCCTGATAAAAATAAAATCATGACAAGTTCCAACAAAATCATCTTGTCGCTTCCCAAGTTCTCCATAAAATAGACAACCGGAATAATCAATATGGCAATTAATCCAAAAAATAACCACTGATACCAAACATAAGGCTTTTTACAAGATAGTGAATATTCATAAGCGTATTTCGAATAATCTTTTATTGCCTTGTAGAAGCTTTTAAAAGACTCAACGCTTGCACCAAATATTTTTACAACTTGCATTCCTCTTACGTATTCAACCGTTTCAGCACTCAGATTAGCGAGAGCTTCTTGGTATATTTTCATAAATTCTTGTTCTCCCATCATCGCTCCTAAAATAAAGGCTCCAATTATGGTAAGAGCAAGTAAAGTGATACCTACCCTTGTGCTTACTATAAAGCCAAGTACAAGGACAAGAACAGGTGTTATTATTGCCTGAGCACTGTCGGGAATCATGTGAGCTACGACCTGGTGAGTTTGTGCAGCATTATCGTCTATGATCTTTCTTATTTTCCCAGAAGGGTTTAAATCAAAGAACCTAAAGCTTGCGTTCTCTAAACCATCGATTCCTCTTTTTCTTAAATTTGTTTCAAGTCTGAATCCCAATAAATGGGAAAAAGCTCCTGAAACAAAATAAAATATTGCTCCTGCTGTTAATATAAGAGCAGATTTTAGTGCTAAATTTTCTGCTCCGGATAAATCTGTATGAATAATTAAGTTATCTAGAAATCTGTAGATTAAATAGTATCCATATACTGTAAGTACTGCAGATATAACAGAAAAAACTATAGCGAAAAATCCAAGATATTTTTTGTCTTGTACATAAGCAAATAGCTTTTTATAAATCTTCATAATTATCTCCCCTTTCTTTAATATCCCGTTTAGATATAAATTTGCTTAGATGATACTAATTATCATTGCTTTTTTATTATACATCGGTTATAATTACTAATACAATAGTTTTGGATTAATAAGGCTAATTGGAATATTGTCTAGAAGGGATAGTGTGATATGAATTATTATGATTTTGTAAAAGAATATATGAACGTAGATGAATGTAAAAACAATAAGAAATATTCAAGTGCCGGGCATACATTTTGTTGGAGCAAAAATGATTCAACTTGTGCAGAAGGACTTTATTGGTTTTATGAAGGAGATGGATTCATTATTGATGTCCACGATTTTTATATCAAAGAAGAAGTTATTCAAAATAGTACTTATAGTATCTCAGACTATGTTTCAATCTATTCAAGCTACATCGTTAGTGCAAACGGAGAAAAATTTAATCCATATCAAACTTTGACTTCTAACTCATTATGTACTCTAGATTTTGACAATATAAAAGATGACTTTCTTTTTTTATTACATGAAAACTGTTACTATCTTGCTGTTTCTATTGGATTTAAAAGAGAGCTTCTAGACAAGCACCTATCATCCATTAATATTGATCCGGAATCATTTTATAGGGCTTTACTTCAAACAAATCAAATAATACTTACAAAATCCTTAGAAAAAGTGGCTATGGAAATTTTAAATTGTAAGATGGAAGCTCCTGCCGCTGATTTTTTCTTTAAAGCCAAAGCAAATGAATGGGTAAGTATAGTAATAGATACCTACTTAAATAGGAAAAAATATAAAATTGAGTCTGATGATAATAAAGCACTTGAAGATGTAGCTAGATTTTTAGATGATCATTTTGCCATGAATGTAAATCAGGAAACACTTGAAAAAATATCTAAAATGAGCGGAACAAAATTAAAAAATTTGTTCAAAGAAAAATATGGTCAAAGTATTACAGAGTACACCCAAAGGAAAAGAATGAATGTGGCTGAGACTCTTTTGTTAAATACCGAGCTTCCTATAAAGGAAATAGCAGAATCTGTTGGATACTCATCCCATAGCAAATTTTCCATTTATTACAAAAGGTACAAGGGAAAACTTCCTAGTGAAGTCCGTAATTTAGCTTGCGACTATTACAATTTAAATTGTGATTGCTGCGATTAAACTATTTTTTTATTTATACGTATTTATTTTATAGATATTTATATTTACATCTATAAATTTGATTTAAAAAAATGAGCAAAAAAATAAAGGCAGTCCGAAGACTGCCGCATTTACCTCTCTGTTCCTTTGCTATGTTCTTTCTTGTTTGACTTAGCTTTGTCATCTGTCTTAAAGATTTTTATTTGCCCTAATATGGACTTTTTTTCCTTATCTTGACTCTTTACTTGTTCTTTTGCTTTTAATAGCTTGGAAGACAAAAAGAGATATTATATTAAAATAATATTTCTCCGGTACTGGGACTGGGACGGGACTAAAAATCTGAAAACGTCCTATAATTAGATGGATTTAGTGGTAGTCTAAAGAATAGAATCTAGTATTTTGAATGGTTTGGTATATATCGGACGTTTGGAAAAGAAGAGTGGGAATAGTCGTAAAATTTTCTAAAATGGCTTAATTAAAATCTATAAAGAGAGTGAAAAATGGCTACCGGTACTCAAATGGCACTGGAAGTAAAAAAGAATAATTAAAATAATAGTTCCAAGTGGTTTACATTTGGACAAAAAATTAGACCGTAGTTTCAAACTGCGGTCTTTTTGCGCACATATTTTATTTTGAAAATATTGATTTTATATAATTATGTGGGTTATTATAAATTAGATCATTAATTAAGTTGAATAAAATATTAAAAAATATAAAGACCATAACAGGATATTTGAGGAAATATTTAGATTATATAGCAAACAAGTAAATTATGCGACAATAAAATGTCGGTTTGAATAAGAGTTAATAGAAAATAAAATAAGCACTTCGCAAAAATGTTGATGCACTGTTTTGGTTTATAGATAAGTGTGAATTTTATATTGTGTATAGGGTTTGATCTGTCCGTTGGGGACCATGTTATCCTTTAATCAAAAGATTTGGAGCAGTTCCAAGTGGGACAAGAAAAAAACAAGGACTATCTCAATAAATACTAACGCAAGCAGAAGTATAAAATAGGCTAAAGTGACTTATTAGCCTATTTATGATATAATATATCTTAACAATAAAACGGATAAGGGGTAATAATATGGCAATTTCTTATAAACCATTATGGCACTTATTGGTAGAAAGAGAAATGAACAAAGAAGACTTAAAAAGAGCTGCAAACATAACAAGCAACATAGTTTCAAGAATGAGCAAAAACTCTTATGTGAACTTAGAGTCACTAGAAAAGATTTGCTTGGCATTGGATTGCAGAATTGAAAATGTAGTTGAAATCATTAAAGATTAACATTTGTAAAACCACTCGATTAAATAATTGGGTGATTTTTATCATCTTCAGGTAGTTTCTTATATTTGATTTGAAACGAATTATAGAAAATCTCTATAAAAATATCTATACCATCATTGAAATAATGCATAATTTGTGATAGTTCACTGACAAGCATAGAATTATTATTGATATCTGGAGTATTTTTCATATCATCTTCGTGATTTTAACGAATATCTTTTAGAATAGTATCCAAAGTCTTGTGAGTAATATGACAAAAGAAATCTTCCTCATTTATTTTGGAAGCTACAAAAGTTCTTGTATCTATCTACATCAGGATTTTAGCTGATGATTTCTGATCTCACATATTCTAAAGAGTTATTCAGATCATTAAAACGCATAGTAGCAATGCCATTAACGAAGCTTTTCATATCAGACATAACAGACAAAATTATGATAAGAAAATTTGCGTACTTTTACAAGTTTACCATAGTATAAATAGTGATTTTAGAATATATATTGTGAAAGGAGAAAAATATATTGCAAAATTTCTTTAAATAGGTTAATATTAAATCGATAAGTACACTTGTGAGGGTGGTCATAGTACATTATAAATATTACTATAAACACTGATTCTAGTGAGCCAATTTATGAACAAATTGAGAATCAAATAAAAAAACAAATTATAGGCAAAGAATTAAAAAAGGGAGATTTTTTATGAAAACATATAATAGAGCATTAGCATTATTTTTATCAATCACATTATTTTTAAGTGCTACACCAATAAACTCATTCGCAGCTTCTTATGGAAACATGGGGCTAGAGAGTATATATGACCAAACACTAGCAGAAGTTGAGTTAAATTACAATGATATGAGTGCTAAGGAGCAAGCAATATATTGGGAAGTAGTAAGGCGTGATATAGAGAAGTATAAAAAAGAGGATCCAAACTTTGATCAAGAATTATTCCTTGAGCAATTAAATCAAGTTCTTGTTGATATGGATTCTACGGGAACATCGGTTGTACCGCAGTCCAAAATGGCACTTGCAAGTATTGAATTTGCAATTCCGAATAATGTAGTTGCTACGGCTGTAAATATAGCTGTTTCAATGATTGTAGGAGGAGCCACAAGTGCAGCTATTAGAGCTTATATTCTAAAAAAAGGAGCTCGTGTAGCGGTTAAGGAGTTAACAAAGGCTGTTGTTTCAAAATTATTGGCATTGGGGATAAGAGAAGTAACTGGTATTGGAACTATTATCAGAGCCGTAATAAAAAATGTACTTGATCCCGGCAGTACAGTTGCTGAATGGTTAGACAAAAGAGATCATAAACCAAGAAATGGTTTTGTAGATGTTAAGGCATTTTAATGGGTAAAATAGTGTCTCTAATAATTCAAATTATAGTCATTACATGTATTTTTGCGATTGCTATAACTGCCAGTTATTTTGGACTTCCAAATCCAATTGGAGTAATAATAGGAGTTATACTATTTATAGTTTATGATGTTTTATTTATGACTTTAATAGATAAATTCAAAAAAAGAAAACGCAAATAAGGCGAATTATTTGTATAAAAGTGCTTGAATTATTTACCTTTTATATGGCATTGTACAAGAAGACTGGAAAATAAATTATCAGCATATAAAAAACAGTAAATCAAATCGGTTTACTGTTTTTATATTGCTCAAATTTTAAAAGAAAGAGGAATACGACCAATGAAAAATATAGAAGAAAAAATCTTAATTGCAGAAGAAGAAATCAAGCAGTTACAAAATCAAAAAAGACAGTTGAAGAAAAAACTTAATGAACAAGAAAGAAAAGTAAGAAACAAAAGGCTCATAGAAAAAGGGGCAGTGTTTGAAAGTATTTTTGAAGAAAGTATTGATTTAACAAAAGATGAATTTTATAAACTAATGAAATCACTAAATGATGAAGAAATAAGATTAAACATAATGGAATTTTTAGAAGAAAGAATAGATGAAGATGTAGAAAAATCATCTAAAGATGAAATAACATAATTGTCCCTTGGGTACAAGGGCGTAATTATACACCCTAAAGGGTGCTTGCGTGCCTTTAGAGCCAAACCCTTGCAGGGAGCAATAACCATTCGCTTTTTAAAAGTCAAGGGTAAATAAACTCGCTAACGCTCTCCCTTGACTTTTAAAATTTGAAATGAAAGTAACAATTAAGCCGACATACTGAAACAACAAAAATTAATTCAGTAGTCGACTTTTTCTATTCTATCATTTCAAAACGCTCATTCACAAAGTGGATATAGAAAACTTCTAAGCCTCCACCTAAAACAACAAAAAAAGAAAGGAAGTGATAAAAATGGCAGACAGTTTTCATTTTTCAGTAAACATACTATCAAGAGGAAAAGGCAAAAGTGCAGTAGCAAGTGCAGCATATATAAGTGGAGAAAAAATAAAAAATGAATGGAACGGAGTAACTCATGACTATACAAGAAAAGAAAAAGTATTAGTAAAAAATATAATATTACCTGATCATATACCAAAAGAATTTAATGATAGGTCGACATTATGGAATAAGGTAGAAATGGCAGAAAAAAATTCTAATGCACAACTAGCAAGACAATTCATAATAGGACTACCAAAAGAATTATCTTTAAGTGAAAATAAAAACCTAGTCGAAAGATTTATAAAAGAAAATCTAACATCACAAGGAATGATAGTAGATTATGCAATTCATGATGAGAGTCAAGATAAAAATGGAAATATCCATTGTCATATAATGACCATAATGCGACCCACAAACGAAAAAGGAGAGTTCTTAGCAAAGTCAAAAAAAGAATATATCCTAGATGAAAAAGGAGAAAAAGTATTAAACAAAAATGGAAAACCTAAAACAAGAAAAGTAGAACTAACAACCTGGAACGACAAAGGCAATGTAGAAAAATGGAGAGAAAAATTTTCAGACCTCTGCAATGAATATCTGGAAAAAAAATAATGTAGAAAAAGAGTAGACCATAGGAGTTTTAAAAGACAAAATTCAGATTATCTACCGACAATCCATTTAGGATCAGCAGCAAGTGCAATGGAACGAAAGGGAATAGAAACTGACAAGGGAAACTATAATAGAGAAATAAGAAAATATAATGACTTGGTAAAAACAATAAAAGAAGAGATAAAAACATTAAAGGGTTGGATAGGGAATTTATTAGATAACTTATCTACTGCTTATGAAAAATTTAAGGAGATAGAAAGAGATAAGATAATAGACAACCCTAAACTTTTCAATCTAACAAATTATCTATTAACTTATTCAGAAATTCAAAAAGAAAAAAGTAAATATCTAAAAGGATATGCAAAAACTAATAAAGAAAAATATGACTTCAAAAAGCTAACAAGGGCATATAGTTATTTAAGAAAAAATAATATAGAAACCATTGGTCAGTTGCAAACAAAAATAGAAAGTTTAAAGTCCAATAGTTACAAACTAAATAAAAAAGCAAAGACAATCCATAAAGAAATGGAAGATGTAGAAAAGAAAATTCTATACTATGAAATCTACAAAGCCAAAAAAGAAGTTTATGAAGAATATCAAAAGAAAAATATATTCAGAAAAGAAGCATTTTATAATAAGCATAAGAAAGATATAGACCAATATAAGGTAGTAAGCGAGAAATTAAAAAAACTCCTAAAAAATGGAATGAAGAAAAAATTCTTTTAATGGGAAAGCTTGAAGAAATAAATAAAGAAAAAGACAAGATAAAAGATGAATACCAGGAAATTAATCATATAAAATATTCAGTAGATTTTGTAAACAAAGAATTAGGTATAGATTTATCCATAGAAATAGATAAGTTAATAAAACAAGGTGAAAAATCAAGTGTAATAGCACAGATTAAAAAATTCCAAGACCAAGTTAATAAAGATAATGAATACAGAGAAATGATGAAAAACAAGAAAATGGATCAAGAAAGATAAGACTTGGTAAAAATATCTTATCTAAGCTTATAATATGACCAAGAAAATAAAACCGTTCTAGGAGGTAATAGAGATGAATAAAAGGCAAGAGCTAATAGATGAACTCATAAAAGCAGATCAAGATGGAACATACAAAACATATAAAAGCACAGAAGAAATAAAAGCAATGAACAACGAAGAAATACAAGTTATATATTCCAACATGAAAAACTATCTATCAGACAAAAGAACACACATAAACTACTAAAGGTGGAAAGGTATTGTAAGCTATTTAAAAGTATAAAAGGGACAAAGACCTAAGAAAGCTATAAAAACATCAAAATAAAGCATTCCACCACCAAGAACAATAAAATAAAAACAATCAAAGGGAAGTATAGAAAAATTAAAGCCTATACTTCCCTTTTTTTAATTCAAACAAAGGAGATAAAGCATGATAAACGAAGAAATAAGTAAAGAAGCAGGTCAAGTAGCAAAAACCATAATAACATACACAATAAAGGCAGCAAAAGAATCAATCAATCTTGAAAAAGAAATAAGAAAAAAGATGAATGGTACTTTAGAAAAAGCAAATGGAAACCTCAAAAGTCTTATGGGCGATGAAATAAAAATAAAAGACCTCTACAAAAAAGGACAACTAGAAAATATAAGCATAGATCAAAGTAATCTCAAAGACTTAAAAAAAGAACTAAACAAACTTGGAGTAAGTTTTTCAGTAATGAAAAACAAAGAAACTCAAAACTATGAAGTATTTTTCCAAGCCAAAGACATAAAAGTAATGGAATATGCCTTTAAGCAAGTCATAGCCAAAGAAAATAAAAAAGAAAGTATCCTAAAACAAATAAAGAAATACAAAGACCTATCCAAGAACAAGGATAAGACAAAAGAAAAAATCAAAAGAAAAGTAAAACCAAGCAAAAAAGATATGACCAGAGAAATCTAAGGGAGTAACGAAGAGTTACACCCTTAGATACAAAAAACAAGACTTCCAAAAAGCAGAAGTCCAGAATTCCGAAAATCGGAAATCAAGAATTTCGATTATCGAAAATCAAGAAAGGAGCAGATATGGCAACAAACAAAAAATATTATTGGATAAAACTAAAAGAAGAATTTTTCACAGACAAAAGGATAAAAAGATTAAGGAGAATATCGGGAGGAGATACCTACACGATAATCTACCTCAAACTTTTACTCCTAAGCCTAAAAGATGAGGGCAAACTCTATTATGACGGAGTAGAAAGTGATTTTATAAAAGAGTTAGGACTAACCATAGATGAAACAGATGATGATGTAATGGTTACAGTTAATTATTTAATAAATCAAGGCTTACTAGAAGTTGTAACAGAAAATGATGAATACTACTTAACTGAAATACCAAACTTAATAGGATCAGAAACAGCTTCCACAAGGCGTTCAAGAAAGTCTAGAGAATTAAAAATGTTGCAATGCAACACATAAGCAACAAAAGTGCAACGGAGAGATAGAGAAAGATATAGAGATAGATAAAGAGAGAGAGATAGATAAAAAGTCCACCCCCATCTTTTATGGACAATACAAAAATGTAAAGCTAAGCAATGAAGAATACAAAAATCTTAAAGAAAAATTAAACTCACACACAGAAATAATGATAAATAAACTATCAAGATACATGAAAAGCAGTGGTAAGACATACAAAAACCACTATGTAACAATCCTTAATTGGTATGAACAGGATAAAGACAAACTAAGACAGAAAGGTTTAAATAAAAAAATGAACTATGATGTAGGAGAATCTTTATAGATAAAAAGAGGTGGAAAGGCATTATTAAAGACTTTAAGTCTAAAAAGGTATAAAAGTATGCCAGAGATAATAAAAATATAAATATGACACTTAAAAGGCGATTAGAAAATTAAAAATCTAATCGCCTTTTTTTATTGCAACAAAAGGGAGGAATTATATGGAATTAAAAAAGAAAAAACGAAGTGGAAAAATCAACTATGAAATAAAGCGAGTATATGTAGGGAAAAAGCCGATTGAAGAAGTATTTGAGGATATTATCGAGCATGTAGTCGAAAGAAACTTAGAAAAAGACAAAGAAAACAAACAAACGCAAGCGTAAGTATTGATTGATTAAACGGGAGTATTTTAGTATAATTAAATTATTGAGATAGTTCTGTTTAGGGAAAGGAGATTGAAATTGGGCAGGACTAAAAAATATGTAGCAGGACTTTATTGTAGACTATCAAAAGATGATGGAAACTCAGTTGAGAGTATGAGTATATGGTCACAAAAAGTTATGCTAAAACAATATGCAGAAAATAACGGTATCGCTATTTATGATTATTATGTAGATGATGGTTATTCGGGAACAAACTTTGAAAGACCATCATTTAAAAAGATGATTACTGATATTGAAAACGGAAAAATAAATTGTGTTATAACAAAAGACTTATCAAGGTTGGGAAGAAACTATCTTCAAAGTGGAGCATATATCGAAATGTACTTTCCGCAAAAAAACATACGATATATTGCAATAACAGATGGTATAGACACATTAAATAGCAATCAAAATGATATTATGCCATTTAAAAACATTCTAAATGAAATGTACGCAAAGGATACTTCCAAAAAAGTTAAAAGTGCAATTCAAAGTAGAATGAGAGAGGGAACATATATAGGCTCTAAAGCTCCATTTGGTTATCTAAAAGACCCTAATAATAAGCACAGATTAATCATAGATGAGAAAACTAAACCTATAATAGAACTCATTTATAAACTGTGTTTAGAGGGTAAGGGTACTCAACTTATTAGCCAGGAGTTGATGAGGAGAAAAATTCCAAGACCAAGTGCTTTTGTTGAAAATGCTGAAAAACTCTATGGACTAACTGAAGAAAATAAATATCAATGGTCACATAGAATGGTCTTAAATGTTTTGCGAGATCCAGTTTATTGTGGAAATATGGCAAGAAATAAAAGACCTACTTTATCATTCAAGAACTCAAAAAGATTATATATTCCTAAAAGCGACTATATTTATGCTAGAAATACCCACGAGGGAATAGTCAGCGAGGAAATATGGGAACAAGTTCAAACAATGGTTGATAAGAGGAAGTGTAACAATAAAAAGGGACTTTATTATGACAACATTTTTCAAGGACTTGTAAGATGTCCTAAATGTGGTTATGCATTGACACCAAAAACTGATTATAGGCTTAAACTGATTATAGGCTTAAAAAGAAAGAACTCATAGACTTTGTTCACTTTTTTTGCTCCACATATAAAAAATATGGAGTAAGTGCTTGTTCATCACACAGAATTGAAGCTAGGGATTTATATAATATTGTTCTTGAAGATATACAATATCATGGAAGTATGGCACTATCTGCTAAAGAAGACTTTGTAGAAAAGATAATAGAAAAGATTGAAGTAGAAAAAATTGATGAGGGAAAAGAACTATCTAACAAGCTGGAGCTTAAAAAGAACCAATTAGCAGAATTAGACAGAAGCTATGAACAGTTATATGAAGATAGGTTAGAGGGAAATATAACCGAAAGAAACTTCAATCTAATGAATGTGAGCATATCTAAAAAACAAGACAAGTTAATCGAGGAAATTAAGGTTTTAGAGGGCGATATAGAAGAATCTTTTGAAACTGAAGATAACTACAAAAAATTCATGAATAATATTAGCAAGTACGCTAAGATAAAATCGCTAAACAGATATATTCTAAATCAAGTTATAGATAAAATATATGTCTATGACAAGGAAGAAATAGACGGTCAAATAAGCCAAAAGGTTGAAATTCACTACAAGTTTATAGGTAAATTAAATTGACCACTTCGGACTACTCACCAGAGGTAGATAACCATGTTAAGAAGTGAAATTCAAAAAGAAACGGGATTAACTAGGAAGGCAATAGAGTATTATGAGGATAAAGGATTGATCCATCCTCAGAAATCTGAGAATGGTTATAGAGACTATAGTACCAGGGATTTAGAAATTTTGAAAAAGGTATCTATATTTAGAAAATTGGGAATGAATATCTCAGATATTGGTGAGTGTATATTGTCAGGTGGTGATAAGCTGTCTTCTGTTTTAAGGAAAAAGCAACATCAATTGGAGGTTGATGAAAAAAGAAAAGTAATACTAGAAATGATTGTTAAAGGTGAAAACAATGAAGTAATCAATGAGAAAGTTTCATTGCTTGAGATGGAAGAAACGATCTATGAAAAACTAGAAATTGCTTTTCCAGCATATTTTGGACAAATGTTATTTGCTGCTTATCAACCATTTTTGAATGAGCCATTAGAAAATGATGGTAAGGATTCGTTTTACAAATATATAGATTATCTCGATAGACTCCCTGCGTTTGAATTAACCGAAGAAGAGAAGAATTATATTGAGAAGATTAGCTCATCCTTGGATATGAAAACCTTAAAGGAAGTAAATTTGACTAAACTCGATGCTATTGAAAATACAGAAAAGTGGATGAAAGATCATGAATATGTAATTTATCAATATGAAAGTTATAAGAATAGTGAAGAGTATCAAAATAGCATGATGAAACAGATCCAGGAAAAGTTGCAAAACTTTATCAGGAAAAATCAATATTATGAAACAGCAATTCCACTTATTAGAAAATTTAGCAAGAGCTATGATGAGTACTATAAGAAGTTGCTAAAGGCAAATGAACAGTATCTAAATAATAAAAATCAATAATCATAGGTAAGCACTTACTTGTACTTGGTAGGTGCTTTTTCTATGCCCAAATGTAAAGAGTTTCAGAGTTAAAAAAATAGTTTAATTTTATCAAAGACGGTTAGAAAATAGACATAGATTGAGGCTTTGGGACAGGGACGGGATTGAAAATTTGAAAATGTATTATATTTAGACGGGTTAACGAAATTAGAAAAAATAGAACTTAGTGTTTTGAACGATTTGAGATGTATAGTATATTTAGAAAAGAAGTAGCAAAAAACTAAAAAATCTTGTAAATTCGACGGTTATAGAAGATTAAAACTGTAATTGTGATTAAATTGGGTACATTTGTAAAAAAAGAATAAATGGAATAATAATTCTAAGTGATTTAATATATAAAATTAACCGTAATCAACGTACTTGTCATTGGAGGGAGATAGAAAAGAGTACATGTTGGTTACGGTTTTTTTTAGTATATATTATGCGAAACATACTATTTGATGCGTAGTATGTTTCGTGATATACTTTAGATAATCAAATACGGAGGTGTTAATGGTGGGAGATGATTTAGAGAAATACATTCCTTTAACCGAAACAATGTTTCTAGTTTTATTAACAATGCTAGAAGAAAATTATGGTTATAAAGTTTCACAAGAAGTTGAAGAAATAACAAATGGAAGGATTATTTTGGGTCCGGGAACACTATATGGAGCAATAAATAATCTTAATAAAAAAGGATGGATTAAATTAGTCGATAAAGATGATAGTGGAAAAAAAGTTTATATAGCTACAGATATTGGAAGAGAATTAGTTTCGTTAGAAATCAATAGAATGAGAATTTTAGCTTTGGAGGGTGAAAAGAAACTTAAAAAGGAGGAAGGGCATGAATAAAATAAAAATTTTTCTAAATCCTATAGAAGGCAGGGAAAAATATATCAATAGTATTGCAAGTCAGGGATATCGTCTTGTAAAAAGTGGGTCCATTTTACATGAATTTGAAAAAACTAATTCAGACTATAAATATGCTGTTCAGTATATTGGTTATATGACTAACAAAGAAAGAAAAGAATATAGTGAATTTTTAAATAATATGAATTTTAAAGTTTTTTCAGCTCCATTAAATATTGGGAAAATCTCTTTCGGCAATGTAAAACTAAGACCTTATAACAACCCTAAGAGTATGATCGCAACATCTCCAGGCATGATAAATAATGAGATTTTAATAATAGAGTCGAGTGAAGGCAAAGAAATTCCTATTTTTACGGATAGTTCAAGCAAAGATGAGTATTTAAAACGAAGAAAATTACCTTATTACTACCTTCTAGTAGTTTCTATTTTACTTATAGGACTTGGTATAGTTAATATTTTAGATAACAAATCTATTATTCTTGGATCAATTTTGCTTATAATTGCTATTACAGGCATATGCAGATTTAATTATATATGTGAATAGTAAGTACATTCTTTTAATAAGGATATATAGTTAAAATTTTTGTGTTTTATATAAAAGGTTATCTAATAAAAACAAAAATAGAGTTAAAAAATGGATATTAAAGATATTATATAGATAAATGATGATCTAAAAATAAATGAAGGGTTATATAATTCCTTGGATTAAGGAAGAAGACTGGTAAGTAAAGTTCTTCAGTTGGATGGATAAAGAATAATTTTTAGATGCTAGCAATCACTATTTGTTTGTAAAAATAATCTTTAAATTATAGAAAGTGCCTAGTATACTATAAATATAATAAAAAAAATCAAAAAAATTAAGTATTGCAAAACTAAGGAGCTAAAATTGCCAAAAATCATTGTATTACTAATGTTTATGATTCCAACAATCTATAATTTCATGATACACAGAAACAATATAATAAATATAAAAAAGAAACCAATTTTTGGATTTGTAATAGCTGTATTTGCTGTTTTTGCAAGCATGTTGTGTTATAGGTTAGATAATACAATTTTAGGATATGCTATAGCAGTAACAAGTGTACTTTTAATTTGTACCATATCTTTTTATCCAGGTATTAGAAAAGATGGGTTTAATGTTTTTATGGGAGGAACCCCCTTTTTAAAGCATATAAGTTTTAAAGATTTAAATGATCTTTCCTTAAAAAAGGATAATAATAATCTGGACTTAATAATAAAAGCATACGGTAGTACATATATTCAAACCTATGATATTGAAAATAAAGATATGATTTTAGCAAATCTTAAACGTAAAAAAATTTGAAAAAGAGGTCATAATTTGGGAGTAGGCTTATGAAAAGGCAATTTAAAATCATTTTATTATTGTCATTTGTACTATTT
Source organism: Anaerococcus sp. mt242 (assembly GCF_016798225.1). Taxonomy (GTDB): domain Bacteria; phylum Bacillota; class Clostridia; order Tissierellales; family Peptoniphilaceae; genus Anaerococcus. The sequence continues at coordinate 115,131 of NZ_JAEUYX010000001.1, forward strand.
TTATCATCATGTGGTAATCAAGCTAAAGATGATCTAAGTATTGGTGTAAATGCTGTAATTACTGAAACCGATGAAAAACAAGAAATATTAACTGTTAAGGATAATCCGGAGGATGGGATTTTTGGTAATCATTCTGTAATAGATGCTAAAGATACACCTGTTATTTATTGTAACTACAAAACTGGAAAAGTGAGTGAGATAGACTTTTCTGACTTAAAAGTTGGAGATGCAATTATTGTAAATATTAGAAACTCTGAGCTAGAAAAATTAAGTGATGATAATTCAGATGAAAATTTAAAGGTAGAACAAATCCAATTATCAACTCAGATATAAATAAGCATTCTAGAAAAATTATGGTATACTATAACTGAATAAAAAATACGGAGGTAAATGTACATTGATTTTATAAGCAATATGGAAATTTTGATACTATTTTTTAGCCTATTTAGGCTAGTTTAGTATGCCATATTGTGAATAAGATCTTTGCGTTTATCTTAGGAGAGGTCTATTCACTTTTGTGAATAGGCCTTTTTATATTTTATTTTTAATATGGCATGCTTCCTTTAGGAGGATATATGCTTAATATAAAAGATTTAACTATTAATTTAAGAGATGATGATAGAATTATTTTAAAAGATTTTGACTTTGTTTTAAATGATGGAGACAAGGTGGGGCTAATAGGTGAGGAAGGCAATGGGAAGTCTTTGCTTTTAAAGGCTATTGTAAATAGAAAAGAGATTGAAAGTTACTGTGATATAAGTGGCGATATTTTTAAAAATAATGATATAATCGCTTACTTACCCCAGTCTTTGGATGAGAAATATTATAACTATACTACTAATGAGTATTTTTATGAAAGAGTTGATTTAAATTTACTAGACTATAATCACTTGTATAAGTATATAAGTGAGTTTGACTTACCGGAGGATATCTTATCAGATAACATAAAAATGAAAAATCTATCTGGTGGAGAAAAAATAAAGTTTATGCTTCTTATAGAAATACTAAAAAATCCAACTATATTCCTCTTTGATGAACCTAGTAATGACCTTGATTATGATTCCTTAATATGGCTTGAAAATTTTATGAAAGAATTGGATATTCCGCTAATATTTGTATCTCATGATAGAAAATTACTTTCAAATGTGGCTAATAGGATAATACATCTGGAACAGGTAAAAAGAAGAACTGAAGCAAAACACACTATTTCTAATAATTCTTATGATGATTATGTCAAAAAAAGAGAAAATTTTATAGAGACAGAGACAAATAAAGCTAATAAAGATAGGGAAGAGTTTGATAAGAAATTAGGAAGGTACAAAAAAGTCCATGATTCTGTTGAGCATAGCCTAAGATCTACTAAAAATGATGTGGAAGGTAGGTTGCTTAAAGAAAAAATGCATACAGTAAAATCTATAGGCAGACGACTAGAAAAAGAAGAAGCAAATCTTACAGAAAAACCTGATTATGAAGAAGCTATTGATATATTTTTTGATGAAGATATCAAAGTGGCTAATGGTAAGCAAATATTAGATTTTAAACTCGATGAGTTAAAAGCTGGCGATAAAATATTAGCTAAAAATATAGATCTTAAAGTAATTGGCCCTGAGAAAATATGTATAGTAGGTAAAAATGGTGTAGGCAAAAGTACTTTATTAAAAAAGATAAAAAATGAATGCCAAGAATTAAATCTAAAAATAGGCTACATGCCCCAATCTTATTTCGAATTTGAAAAGACTGACACAAATGCTATAGAATATCTATCCAATTCTTTTACAAAAGATGAACAAACAAAAGCTTCAAATCTTTTAGGAAGCTTAAATTTTAAAAGAGAGGAAATGTTTAGAAATATAGCTGATTTATCAGGAGGACAAAAGGTAAAACTATTTTTTGCAAAGATGAATCTGGATATGGCAGAAGTTTTAATATTAGATGAACCAACCCGAAACCTATCCCCACTATCTAAACCTGAGATAATAAAAGCTCTTAAAAATTATAAGGGAGTAATAATAGCAGTTTCTCACGATAGGGAATTTATAGACCAAGTTTTTGATAAGATTTATAATTTAACTTGCCAGGGATTGAAATAAATACTAAAAATATTAATATATTGGTATTTTACATCAATTAAATTAAAAGTATAATCATGATATGAAAAAATCTACCAAAACCATTTTAAAAACATTAATATTTTTCATATCATGGCTAGTTTTAGCTGTATTAATTCCAATACCTAATGATATTTCAGATAATTGGTGGAGATTTTTAGCAGAACTAATTCCATTTTTAGCTATAGTATTTCTAACATACATATTTAGTAAATTTGAGAAAAATCGATTATTTATATTACATTTTGAAAATCCAATTAAACAAACTTTAGTAGGAATATTGCTAGGATTAATATGGTTTTTTATACCATTCTTATTGCTTAACAGTCTAGGATATTTGGAAATAACTGACAAAAATTATATAAATATGTTAAGCATTTGGATAGTTTCTGCATTTATAAACACTATTATGCAAGAACTTTTGGTTCGCGGATATATTTATCAACTATTAAAAAAAGAATATAATATTATGATTGCGACAATTGTTAGCACTTTATTATTTACTTTTATGCACGGAGGAGCATTTGAAGCAGGTCCTATGGCAGTTGTAAATGTTCTTACTATGTCTTTACTAATGACTATTATTTTAGAATATACTAATTCTTTATTAATGCCTACAATCATGCATTTTATATGGAATGTTATGGGCGGGATAATATTTGGCACAGTATCCTTAGCAGAGGATTATCCTCATTTATATAATATTAAGATTACTGGTAATTCCATCATATCTGGTGGTATCTTTAAAATGGAAGGTAGTATATTTGTTTTTCTAACAAATATAATCTTGATTTTAATATTTTATAGGATGTATAAGAAAAAATAAATAAGTTGTAAGAACAAGAATTCCCACATCAAAAGGATGTGGGAAATTTTTTATACATTTATATAATCAGTAAACACAGCGGTCATACCTATGCTATTTAGATCATCTACCACATCTTTTGTTGTTCTGATATCATCTATTTCAAATTGACTGCCACCGCTGTGTTGGTTGTTTTTTGATCTGTGGCCGATTGATGTATCTACTGAGGCGGAGACTTTTGTTGCTGCGTATTTTACAGCTAGATTTCTAAAGTCTCTTGATTCTCTAGTGGATAGGGTGATGGATGCGTATGGTAAAAATATCCTGATTGCTAGCATGATTTGGAAAAATTCCCTATCTTCTACTAGGTTTTTAAAGATTAAGCTTTCATCTGCACCGTGGGTTGGTCTTATTCTAGGAAGGGATATGGATATTTCTGCTTGAGGATATTTTTTTTGAACTAGGCTTGCATGGATTCCTAGTTTAAAAGCTTCTTCTATTGGATCTCCTAGTCCAAATAAGGTTCCGAAACCTACTCCTCGCATGCCTCCCATCATTGCTCTTTCTTGAGTATCTATTCTATAATTAAATGATCTTTTATGTCCTGCTGGGTGGTAAAAATCGTATGTTTCTTTATTGTATGATTCTTGAAAAACTGTTACAAAGTCTGCTCCAGCCTTTCTTAATTTTTTATAATCTTTCACATTTGCAGGATAAATTTCTACTCCTATTACCTTAAAATATTTTTTTGCTATTTCACAGGATTTTGCTATATAATCGATTGAGGAAAATTTTTCGCTTTCTCCGGTAAGAATTAGTACATCTTCTATACCTGTTGCAGCAAGGGCTGCCATTTCTGCTTCTATTTCATCAAGGGTTAATTTGGCTCTTTTAATATCACTCTGCGCCCTAAAACCACAATATTTACAAGAATTTTCGCAGTAGTTTGCTATATAGATTGGGGAGAATAGAGTAACATTGTTACCAAAATATCTCATTCTTTGTTGATGGGCCTTTTCTCCCATGGCTTCTAAAAATATACCATCTTTGTCATTTAAAATATTGTAAAAATCTTGGTAGGATAGGTTATCTTTGTCTAAAGATGACTTTATGTCATCATTTGTAACTTTAAAATTTTTAACTTCTTCATAGATAGCATCTACTTTTTCTTTTATATCTGAATCGATTATATCCATGCCTGGAAAATATTCTTCTACATTTTTTATATTCATATTAATCAAAAAAATCCCTTAATGGACTTGATGGATCTGCTCCAGAGTCTAGTACACGTCCTGGTTTTGAAAGATATGCAAGTCTGCCACCTTGTATGCCTAATTTAAAGGCTTCTGCCATCTTAGTTATATCTCCAGCACTTGCTATACCAGTATTTGCCATAATTGCAGCAGCTCCCATTTCCATTGCTTCTGCTGCTTGTGATGGAGTACCTATTCCAGCATCAACAATAATTGGTAGATCGATTTCATCTATAATTATTTTTATAAAGTCTTTTGTAGCAAGTCCCTTATTTGATCCTATAGGACTAGCAAGTGGCATTATTGATGCTGCACCGGCATCTCTTAAATCTCTGGCGTAGTTTAAATCTGGATACATATATGGTAATACTACAAATCCTTCTTTTGCTAAAATTTCAGTAGCTTTTAATGTTTCTTCATTATCTGGCAGTAAATATTTACTATCTCTCATGATTTCAATTTTTACAAAATCACCACAACCCATTTCGCGGGCAAGTCTTGCAATTCTGATAGCTTCGTCTGCATTACGCGCTCCTGATGTATTTGGAATGATTGTAACATCTTTTGGTATGTAATTTAATATATTTGCCACTTCTTTTGTGTTTGCTCTTCTTAATGCTACTGTTATCATTTGAGATTCTGCACTTTTTATAGCAGCATCGATTAGTTCTGGGGAATATTTCCCGCTTCCTAGTATAAATCTTGATGTAAATTTCTTACCACCAAGCTCTAAGTAGTCTTTATTTTCCATTATAATCTCCTGTTAGAATTTTTATAGCTGTTAAGGCCTCAAGATTTGCTATGATTCCTACATAGGCAAGGTATAATCCTTGATCTGGATTTGAAGTAAAATCACCTATCAAAGTAACATTATCTATTTGCTTTATTCTTATATCGCTAAGCTCACCTAGACCCGATAATCCTGTACCTGTGATAAGATATTTATCTTTTCTGCCTACAAAGTAGTCAAATAGCATGGTTTTTGATTCCTTATTATCAAAGGCTTCTATAAATATATCTGTATTATCAACTATAGTGTTCATATTTTCATTTGTTAGATAGATATTTTGGTTGTGGCACTTTACATAGGGAAGAGTGGACTTAATTTTCTTTTTAGTTAAAAGAGCCTTATCTCCTCCTAGCTCATCAATGGTAAAATTTTGACGATTTAGATTAGAATATTCTATAGTATCAAAATCATAAAGGTAAAGCTCGCCCACACCAGCGCGGGCTAGGGTCATAGCAATATTTGACCCTAAACCACCACATCCTAGAACAGAAACCTTAGCATTTTTTAGCTTTTCGTTTACTTTTGGATCTTGTCTTTTTAAAACTTTTTCTCTAATATCATCCATTTTAACCTCCTCCAACAAATGAAAAAACCTCGACTTTTGCTTTATCTTGTAAAAAGTAATCTTTGAAGTTTTCTCTTTTTACTAATTTTTCATCAACTTCTACAGCTGCAAAGTCTGGGTTAAAGTTAGCACGCTCTAGCAAATCATATAGACTTTCATTTTCTAAAAAATCAAAATTTTTAGAGTTTACTTTTATCATTTTTTCACCTCCTCATCAAAAAAAAGCGCGAAGGAAATACCATACCCGTGGTGGTATGCCCCTTCGCGCTTAGTGCACTCTCAACTTAAAAAATATTTAATTGTCTAAGAGACTTAAAATTTTATAAAATAAAAAGACTCTACTGAGAGAGTCTTAAAACTTAGCTTTATAGTTAGCTTTCTTTCGTCGGTATTAGCCGCATCAAGTTTTAAGGGTTGACCAAAGTCTCTCAGCTATGAAGCACCCCTAGCTTCACCTACATTATAGGACATAGTTATAAAAATTGCAAGGATATATTATATTTTTATGAAAGAAATATTATAAAATCAATATTTTAAATGTAGTATAATACACTTTAAGATATATAAAGGAGATTTATATGCGATTTTGGCATGAAGATTTAAAGAAAAATTTAATACAAAAGGAAATTAAAAATTGATGGGAAGATTAAACATTTATAGAAATAAAATAATTTTATTGCTTATATCCATATTTTTATTAACTAGCTGTGAAGGAGAAAAGAAAGAAACTCCAGATATAGTAAATTTAGAAGAGAAAGAAGGCAAAGGACCGAGTTTAGAAGAGTTACAAAAATTCCTTTTTGAAAAACTAAATGGCCAGCAGCTTGTAAGAAATTATGGTGAAGATACTGGTTGGACAAATTTGGAATTTACTGAGGAAGGTAACTTTACAGGATCATATTTTGGGAAAATAAAAAATGATGGATTTGATGCTGGTCTTACTGATTATGCTTGGATTTGGCATAGAGGTGAGGAAATCCATACTTCTGATTTTAAAGGAAAATTTAAAATTCTTGAGCAAGTAAATGATAATGTTTATAAGATGAAACTTGATAATTTTGAAATAACTTCAGAATATGGGCGTTATGATGATATTTATTTTAATGTAGATTTTGCTTTGGGGATAAAGCCAGATGCTGATTATTATCTGTATATCCCAGGCACACCTGCATCTTTATTGCCTAATGAAGATAGTAGATTAGATAATAATTATAAAAAAGAAGATGCAAAAGAAGATAAGACTCAAGGATTTATAATTTGGAATAAGTATGAGGATGAGGTCTTTAATCAGTTGTCTTTGTAGGACTTTAAATAGTTTTCTTAATTTAAATTTTATCCTAATATTTTTGTAATTCTTAATATTATTAAAAGTCGAGTATTTATTAATTTCTAAAATAGAATTCGCGAAGCGAACTTCTACTAATCATTGCCCCACGCAGTGGCGGTGGGGGTTTAAAGGGTATAGGGGGACCGGGGGAAAGGGAGTAAGGGGTCTGTCCTCTAAAAGCCGGACGGGCTAATTACCCCTTATCCCTATCCCCCGAATCGAAGTAAAAAATTAGAATAAACAAATTATTTTATTATATAATTATATAAAATATTTTTAAACTTTTTTCTTCAATATCCTCATTGCCCATAGGACTGCTATTATTGTAACTCCAACATCTCCAAATATTGCTGCCCACATATTTGCATATCCTAGTAGTCCTGCTATTAGGATTCCTATTTTGACAGCCATTATGAAAATCACGTTTTGCCTTACTGTTCTATTGGTAAGGTCTGAGATTTTCATTAGCTTGCTCATCTCTCTAAACTCTCCGTTAACTACGAGTATATCGGATGATTCTATAGCAAGGTCAGATGCTGTTTCTCCCATTGATATACCAACATCTGCATTGGTAAGGACTGGGGCGTCGTTGATACCATCTCCTACAAAGACTGTAGGAAGTCCTTTATCTTGGTAGCCTTTCATAATTTCTAGCTTCTGGTCTGGCATGACTTCTGCGTAGTAGTCATCTAGGCCAAGTTCTTTGGCTGTTTCTTCAACTGCATTTTTGCCATCGCCTGATACTACAGCTATATTTTCAAAATGCTTGTGAAGATCTTCTATAGTTTCGAATGATTGGTCTTTGATTTCATCTTCGATTATTACTTTTGCAGCAAGCTTGTCATCTATAGATACATAGATTGCCCTGTCATTTTCTTCTCCATCATAGCCAATAAATCTAGCAGAACCTATCTTGATTAGGTCGCCATCCTTGCTATTAGCTCTTACACCAAGGCCCTTTTCATTGGTCACTTCTTCAAACAAATCATGTTTTTCATCACGGTCTAGACTTTCTACTATCCCTTTTGCGATAGGATGGGTACTCATTAGCTCGATATTGTATATATAATCGAGGATTTTTTCCCTATCATGGTCAGTAAAATATTCTATATCTTTTACTTTGAAATTCCCTGTAGTGAGGGTTCCGGTTTTGTCGGATAATAGGACTTTGGCATTGTTTAGTCCTTCAAAATACTGGCTTCCTTTTATAAGGATGCCATTTTCACTAGCTAGGCCAAGGCCTGACATAAAGCTTAGTGGGACCGATAGTACTAGGGCACATGGGCATGATATTACTAAAAATGTAGCTGCCAAGAATATAGAGTCATACCAATCTCCTCCAAAAAATAGGGGAGGGATGATAGCTACTATAAGCGCAATAGCTACAACAATTGGGGTATAGATTCTGGCAAATTTTGTTACCATTTTTTCACTTTGAGATTTACTTTCTGCGGAGTCTTCTATAATCTCCATAATCTTTGCTGCAACAGAATCATCAAATTCTTTCTTAGCTTCCATCTTGATAATACCCTCAGTAAGAAGGGATGAAGATATAATCTCAGACCCTACTTCGGCTTCTACTGGCATGGATTCTCCAGTGACAGAGGATGTATCAAGGAGGCCGTGACCTTCTATAACGACACCATCCACACCAATTTTCTCACCATCACGAACCAGGAGGATATCTCCTACTTCTACATCATCTAGGTCGATTTCTGTAGTAGAACCATCTGGGTTTACCTTATTGGCCACATCAGGCACTAAGTCTAGGAGTCCTTCTATGTTTTGGCGGGACTTATGGCTTGCTATATTTTCAAATAAATCACCAAAATTATAAAAAAGTATTACAGCTATAGCTTCTATCTGTTGTCCCAAGAGAAAGGCTGATATGGATGCTATAGTCAAAAGTAAGTTCTCATCCATGGCCTGGCCACGGATGATTCCCTTAAACCCTTTTATCAAAACATTCCATGCGGATAGCAAGTAGGCTAATAAAAACCCACCCACAATCCATATACTTTCACCTATATTATTCCTTAATACTGCTAATATAGCAGTAAAAATACCTATAGCTATAAGTTTACTCAGCTCCTTTTTGTGAGCATCTGTCATAGACTCAAACATGTCCTACCTCACTAAGACAGTCCCTGGCTCAAGTTTATCAGCAAGTCTATTAGCCTCATCAAAGATAGCATCTTCATCAGCACCATCAGCTAATTCCATCTTTAGCTTCAAAGTTAGGAATGATAGGTTAGCATCATTCACTCCATCAATTTTCTTAACAGCCTCTTCAATCTTTGCTGCACAATTTGGACATAGGTCATCACTTTCTACTTTGTATTTTACTTTCATTATATTCTCCTATTCTTTAATATGTTCTAATCCTGTTTTAAAAATTGTCTTTATATGATCATCGGCAAGTGAATAATATATAGACTTGCCATTTCTTTCTGATTTTACTAAGTTACTATCCTTTAGATACTTAAGCTGGTGGCTAATAGCTGATTGGCTCATATCAAGAGCATCAGCAATGACCCCTACACTTATAGGACCATTAAATAGCTTGTGGAGTATCCTAAGTCTAGTAGAGTCTGCAAAAACCTTAAATAGGTCTGAGAGCTCCATTATATCCTCAAGTCTCGCACTTTTTATCGATTCATCCATGTTACCTCCTTACTAAATTTGAACATGTGTTCATATGAGCATTATATCATATATACATATAAAGTCAACTTAAAAAAGCCTAGCTAATCTAGGCTATATTTCTCACATTTCAATAATTTGTCCAATATTTTTATCTTCTGCTTCTTCTAAGATTTTTTGTCCAACAACTAGGTCTAAAACTGCTGATCCAGTTGTTTCAAAAAATGTGATTTCCTCAGCACTTTCACGACCGGCTATTTCACCTAATAGTTTTTCACCAAGTTCTCCTGTAATATCCTTATCTGCATCAAAAATACCTTTTTTGATTGGCTTTATAAAATCCCCAGATTCACTAACTGCACCATCAAAGGTATCTACATATATTTTATCGGAATTTGTAATTATATATTCTGGTATTTCGCTCATTTCTGGAGTATAGGAACCAACACCATTTATATGGCAGCCTTTCTTTACCTTTTGGCCATCAAAAACAGGGTCCTTGGCAGTGGTTACAGATGTAATAATATCTGCATTATCTATTGCCTGATCAGCAGAGCCTACAGCCATGATTTCAAAATCAAAACTAGCTTCAAATTTTTCTTTCATACGCTTTGCGAAATCTTCTGCACGATCTTTTGAAATATCAAAAACCCTTACTTCTTTAATATCACGGACATTCAAAACTGCTTCAAGTTGAGTTTCTGCTTGGCCACCTGTTCCAAAAAGAGCAAATATTTTGCTATCAGGATTTGATAGCTCATCTGTAGCTGCTCCTGAAATGGCACCAGTACGTAAACGAGTAAGGTAGGTTCCATCCATTAATGAATTTACTTGACCAGTTTCACTGTCTAAAGTAACCATGGTAGCAGGCACAGATGTGAGATTTTTAGCAATATTATCTGGATAAACAGAAACAATTTTCACACCCAAGGCACTTTGGCTTGGCACATAGCCATACATATATAAAGATTGGCCGTTATGCTCAGCTACATCTAAATTTGCACGAAGAGGAATATCTGCTCCACCACTTGAATAAGCTTTTAAAGCATCCTTTGTAGCTTCAATAGCAGCCTTCATATCCATTACTTTTTTTATATCAGTTTCATTTAAAACACGAATTTGCATAAAAACTCCTTTCATATAATTTGTGTTATTTTGCCTTAATTATATAAAAATATTTTGTCAAAAACAATTTATTTTGAAAAATTAGGGTAAAAAAAGAACATAAGGAGGCTTGATATGGCTAATAAATTATTGGAAGTGGATAACTTAGAATCTTGGTATGAAACTGATAAAAATATTTTGAATGGCTGTAGTTTTGATATAGAAGAAAATGAAATAGTTGCCCTTGTTGGTAGCAATGGATCAGGAAAAACCACCTTGATAAAAACTATTACTGACATCCATCCCAAATTTGATGCTAGCAGGATAAATTTTAATGGGAAAAACATTGATTTTTCTAATGAGGATTTTAAACTCAATCGTATTGCTGTGTTTTCTGAAGATAATAGTTTTAAATACTGGACCTTTCCAGAATACAATGAATTTTTGCATAAGGTTTATAATAGGGAAATTGATCAAGAATATCAAAATTATATGATAGAAAACTTTAATTTTACCCAGTACATAAACAAACCTGTAAAAGAACTTTCTATGGGTAATAAAAAGAAATTTTTTATAATCGCTGCATTGGGCTTAAAATTACCCTTGCTAATACTAGATGAGCCAGTAGATGGATTGGATTTTGAAGGATCTGTATTTCTTTATAAAATTATGCAAGATTACAAAAAATACGGGTCGATTTTTATGGCAAGTCATATTTTAGAATCAATTACTGAATCCTGCGATACATATGTTTTGCTAGACCATGGCAAATTGTCAGAAAAAAATAAGGTCGACAGCAGCCTAACATCTGAAAAGATATTGCAAAGCTTTAAGGGGTAGGCCATGACAAAAGTTTTTTTAAAGGATATGCTAGATAGAAGAACAATCTTAAAATATTTTGTAGGTCTGGTTTTAATATATGTAGGAATGGATTTTTTAATTGACAAGGACCCAAATCTACTAAGTATCAATTTTGATTTAAAACTTGTACTATTTGTATCATTTGCCCTATTTACAACTATATTTTATTTTGCAAAAACTTATACATCAACTGAAAACACACTTATGTATTACCAGTTGCCAGTAAGGCGCAAAGATGTAAATTTATCATTTATCCTAAGTTTGCTTATCGATTCCATAATAAGAAAATTTTTGCCTCTTGCAGTCATAGCTTATGTTTTAAAGGCACCAGCTGAATTTTATCCCTTAATTTTTCTTATAATTCCAATAATATGCTTGCTGGGCTCTTTACCTACTAGCACTAATGTTGGGAAAGATAAAAAAATAATGGTATTCTTGCTTTTAATTCTTTCAGTTGCTGTAATAATGTTTTTATTTTACAAGACTGATTTAAATATAGGAATAAAGACCTTGTTTTCAATCCTAACTATTTTTATATTAATAATAATTTTAAGCAACTTTTACCTAAATCAAGCTATATTTTCTCAAGAAGAAATGGGATCAATTAGCAAATACAAAGTGTCTAATTACTTTTTAAAATTTATCCTAGCAGAAAATGTATATTTGATTAACACCGTGGGTATTATTTTAATGATAATATTTGTTTCTTTAATGATGCCGGGTGCAATTAAAATCCCACTTGCCCTAGCAATCGCAACGGTAAATACCCCCTTGCTTACAATTTTTTCTACGGATATTGGCATTGCTACATATAAAAAAATGCTGCCAAAATCAAACAAATCCTTGGATAAGGATTATATAAAAGTCTTATTCATATACTTTGCTTTTGTACATTTAATAATTTTATTAGCAAATCAAGGTCAGATGCCAGCAAAACTTGTTATAAGCCTGATAGCTTTTACAATTATTGATACACTTGTAGCATATTTTATGGAAAATAAATATCCTATTGTAGGCAAGAAAACCACAATGGCGGTTTGGAAGTCTCCAAGAAAGTACATATTGGGTGCAGTTGTTTTTATCTTGGCTTTTGTAGTCTTTGTAATGATTTAAGGAGTAAATAATGAATAGAAAAGTTTTAAGAATCATCATAGGATTAATATGGATTGTTGTTGCAATTCTTTCTTACACAAGAAATGAGATACCTTTTACAATTATCAGTGCAATTGTAGGTATTGTATTTTTAGTATTTGCCTTTAAGACGGATGAAACTAACAACACTCGTAATAATTATTAGCTTAAAAAATCTCCCCCTGGGGGGATTTTTTTATTTCGGGTATAATTTTATTAAATAAAATTAAGAAAGGAATTATTATGGAAACAGGAAAAATTGCAAAAATTATAGGAATCATTGCTATGCTATTTTCAGTATATATGTTTTTTGACAGCAGAGGAGGCAAGGGCTTTTTCGTACTATTAATCGGTGTAGCTATTTACGCATTTGGTAAAAAATCAGAAAAAGACACAAACTACGTGCCTAGATAATTTTAAAAAATGAAATCTCCCGTAATTGGGAGGTTTTTTGTACATATTTTAATTGGGGAAATTGTTATGAGAAAAAATAAAATAGAAAGTATAATTGGCCTGGCTTTACTAATTTTATCCGTCTTTATGTTCTTTAATAAAAGAGGTGGCTTAGGATTTTTTGTATTTCTTATAGGGCTTGGACTTTATATTTATAGTAGACGTGGCACTGATTATAAATCAATGTAATAAATAAAAAAGGACCTTTAAAGGTCCTTAAATTTTTATAATTATTTGTGAATGATGTCTCCAGTTTCAGCATCTAGTTCAACATCATCTCCATCTTCAACATCTATTTCATATACTAATTTTCCATCATCATTGTGGTCAATTTCGTATGATTTTACGTATCCTTTGTTGTTTTCTAAGGCTTTTTCCATTGCTTCTTTTGGAGAGATGATTTTTTCAAAATCGATTGCTACATCATCGTCTGAATCATCATTATCATCGTCATTTTCTTCTTCTTGGGCTAATACTTCGCCGCTTTCAGCATCAAATTTTGCTTCAAATTCTTTATTTTCTTTGAATCCTTGGATGTCATAAGCATATTTTCCATCTTCTTCGTCAAGTTCTACTGATGAAATTTCAATGCCTTCTTCTGTAAAAGTTTCTTTAAATTTTGCTACAGCATCATCAAGGCTTATTGCAAATTCTTTTTCCTCAATACCTGTTTTTAGGTCATCGATTTTTTCTTCTACATTTTCTTTTGTTTTATCAACCTCTTCTGTTACTGCTGCTTCTGTGTTGTTTGCAGCATCTTTTGCGTCTTCTTTAGCTTGTTGAGCATTCTCTCCACCACAAGCTGTTAGTACAGTTGCTAGTGCGATAGCTGATGCTCCTAATTTTAAGTTTTTAAATTTCATAATACCCTCCTTAATGAAATTGTTTTATTAATATACCCGTTTAATTTATTTAAACAACATCTTTAAAATACGAGCTATATTTATAATTAAATTTTAATATTTTAAAACAGTAGATAAATTAAAGAAAATTGTATTCTAAATACTTAATCCTATATTCAATTGAATTTCCACCTAAAAATAGTATATTTTATTAGAAAGAGACATTAAAATAAAGGTCAGAGTTAGTCAAAAAAACTGGCCTATCATATATAAATTTTTAAAGGCGAAATTAAATTTTAGCCTTTTTATTTAAGAAAGGATAAATCTTTGCAAAAATTTAAAATAAATTCTGATTATAAGCCAAAGGGTGACCAACCTGAGGCTATCAAAACCCTTGCAAATGGTATAAATCAGGGCAAAAAACATCAAATCCTCCGTGGTGTTACAGGATCTGGTAAGACTTTCACCATGGCAAATATAATAGAAGAAGTCCAAAGGCCAACCTTGGTTTTAGCTCACAATAAGACCTTGGCCTATCAGCTTTTTACAGAATTTAAAGAATTTTTCCCAGATAATGCTGTGGAGTATTTCGTTTCTTATTACGATTATTACCAACCAGAAGCATATGTTGCAGCTACTGATACTTATATTGCAAAAGACTCATCAATAAATGATGAGATTGATAAGATGCGCCACTCAGCAACAATGGCACTATTTGAACGCCGCGATGTAATAATTGTTGCATCTGTTTCTTGTATTTATGGTTTGGGAGATCCGATAGATTATAAGGAACTTGTAGTTTCACTAAGGCCTGGTCAAGAAATTGCTCCAGAAGAAGTTATGAGAAAACTTATCGATGTTCAATATGTGAGAAATGATATTGACTTTGATAGGGGTACTTTTAGAAAACGTGGAGACATCCTTGATGTATTTCCAGCAGGTTTTGACCAAAAGGCAATTCGTTTTGAGTTTTTTGGAGATGAAATCGAGGAAATATCTGAATTTGACTCATTAACAGGAAAAGTAACTGCAAAATTATCCCACGCCTACATTTACCCTGCCAGCCACTATGCAACAACTAGTGAGAAAACAGAACGTGCTATTGTGACTATTGAGCAGGAGCTAGAAGAACAATTAAAATATTTTAACGAAAATAATAAATTATTAGAAGCCCAAAGGCTAGAACAAAGAACTAGATATGATATAGAAATGCTAAAAGAAATTGGTTTTTGTTCAGGCATTGAAAACTACTCTAGACATCTTAGTCAAAGGCCAGCGGGCAGTAGACCATACACATTAATCGATTATTTCCCAAAAGATTTTGTAATAATGGTCGATGAATCCCACGTATCCATTCCTCAAGTTGGGGGTATGTATGAAGGGGACAGGGCTCGTAAGCAAAACCTAGTTGATTATGGTTTTAGATTGCCATCAGCCCTTGATAATAGACCTTTAAAATTTAATGAGTTTGAGTCTTTAGTAAACCAAGCCATTTATGTTTCTGCAACTCCAGGCCCATATGAGCTGGATAAAACTGGTGGAGAATTGGTTGAGCAAATTATTCGTCCAACAGGACTACTTGACCCAATAGTTGAAGTAAGACCAACTGAAAATCAAATAGATAACTTGATTGAAGAAATCTATAAGACAACAGAAAAAGGCGACAGGACCTTGGTTACAACCTTAACCAAAAAAATGGCCGAGGACTTAACTACCTATCTTACAGAAAATGGTATCAAGGTAAAATATCTGCACTCAGATATTAAAACTATTGAAAGATCTGAAATCATCCGTGAATTGCGTTTGGGAGAATTTGACGTATTAGTAGGTATCAACCTTTTAAGAGAGGGTCTTGATATACCAGAAGTAAGTCTAATTGCAATCCTTGATGCAGATAAGGAAGGATTTTTACGCTCGGAAACATCGCTTATCCAAACTATCGGTCGTGCAGCTAGAAATAGCGAGGGCCATGTAATCATGTATGGGGATAACATTACAAAATCGATGAAAAAAGCTATGGATGAAACAGCCCGCCGCCGTGACATCCAAATGAAATTTAACGAAGAGCATAACATCACCCCACAAACTATTAGAAAAAATATCGGGGAAATGATCCAAGTTACAAAAGCAGCTGAAGAAGCTGAAATAGAAGAATTTAATAGAGAAGATATAGATACAATAATAATTAATCTTGAAAGTCAGATGTATAAGGCTGCAGAAGAGCTAGACTTTGAGAGAGCTGCAAACATCCGCGATCAGATTAAACATATGAAAGAAAATTTCGTAGGAGCATAATTTGACTGAACACGACATAGTTATAAAAGGTGCCCGCACCAACAATTTAAAAAATGTCGACATCACCCTGCCACGCGATGAAATGATAGTTTTTACAGGGCTTTCCGGATCAGGAAAGTCCACTTTAGCCTTTGACACTATTTATGCAGAAGGGCAAAGGCGCTATGTAGAAAGTCTATCATCATATGCCAGACAATTTTTGGGCAATGTTGACAAACCAGATGTGGATAGCATAGAGGGACTTTCTCCTTCTATATCAATCGACCAAAAAACCACAAATAGAAACCCTAGATCTACAGTAGCAACAGTTACTGAGATTTATGATTATTATAGACTTTTATATGCAAGGATTGGGGATGCATATTGCCCAGTTTGTGGCAAAAAAATCGAGGTCCAATCAATCGACCAAATGGTGGATAAAATCCTAGAATTACCTGAAAAAACAAGAATCCAAATCCTTGCCCCAATGATACGCAGCAAAAAAGGACAACACAAAAAAGCCCTAGAAAACATCCAAAAACAAGGTTTTGTAAGGGTTGTAATAGACGGCGAACGCCACGACTTGGAAGAAGATATAGAGCTTTCAAAAACTAAAAAACACGACATTTCAATCATTGTAGATAGGATTGTAATAAAAGAAGGCATAGAATCAAGATTAACTGATTCCCTAGAAACAGCCCTAGGCCTTGCAGATGGAATAATTTTGATAGATGTAATTGATGGCGAGCCTTTCATGCTAAGTAGTAAACTTGCTTGTCCAGATGGCCACGTTTCACTTCCTGAAATTACACCAAATATGTTTTCATTTAACGCGCCCCTTGGTATGTGTCCTGATTGTAATGGACTTGGTTTTCACTTACAAATTGACCCGGAACTTGTAATTCCAGATTTAAATTTATCCATTAACCAAGATGCGGTAGATGCTTATAGTGGCTCTGCCAAAGATTCTTATTATTATGAAACCATCCGTGCCATAGCTGATCATTATGATTTTTCCTATGATGAGCCTATCAAAAATGCACCAAAAGAAATGGTTGATGATATACTTTATGGAACAAATTATGACTTATCTTTTGTATTTGACTCAAGATTTTCTGGGAGAAAAAGATACAAGGGCAAATTCGAAGGTGCAGTTACTAACCTTGCAGATAGGTACGAAAGAACAAATTCTGAAACCCAAAGAAAAAGATTTAGAGAGTTTATGGGTGAGGAAGAGTGTAAAACCTGTCATGGCGATAGGCTAAAACCAGAAGTTTTATCAATCAAGGTTGATCAGACAAATATAGCCGACCTTACAAAATTATCCGTAGAAAACTCTGTAAAATTCTTTAAAGATCTAGAATTATCAGAAATGAAAGCAAATATTGCAGAGCTTATTATAAGAGAAATAGAGTCCCGTCTTAAATTTTTATATGATGTGGGTCTTGGATATTTAACACTAAGCCGTTCCGCATCAACCTTATCCGGGGGAGAAAGTCAACGTATCCGTCTTGCTACTCAAATCGGATCAGGTTTAGTTGGAGTTTGCTATGTATTAGATGAACCATCCATAGGTCTTCATCAAAGAGACAATGACAAATTGATAACTTCCCTTAGAAATCTCACAGATATTGGAAATACATTAATAGTTGTAGAACACGATGAAGATACCATCCGTGAAGCAGATTTTATAGTGGATATTGGTCCAAAAGCAGGTGTTAATGGTGGTAAGGTAGTTGCAAAGGGATCTGTTGATGATATTATAAAATCAAAAGAATCCATAACCGGAGACTATCTATCAGGCAGAAAACATATCCCAATCCCAGCTGAGCGCAGAACTAGCGATAAATTTATCGAAATAAAAGGAGCTAGTGAAAATAACCTAAAAAATGTAGATGTAAAAATCCCAATAGGTGTTCTTACATCAGTAACTGGGGTATCAGGATCTGGTAAATCGTCACTAGTAAATGAGATCTTATACAAATCTGTAACTAAAAAATTAAATAAAACCAAGGTCCGTCCAGGAAAACATGACGAAATCCTAGGCCTAGACCAAATCGATAAGGTAATAGCCATTGATCAATCGCCAATAGGCCGTACACCTCGTTCAAACCCTGCAACTTACACAAAAGTTTTTGATAATATCCGTGATGTTTTTGCAATGACAAATGAAGCAAAAATGAAAGGATATACAAAGGGAAGATTTTCCTTTAATGTAAAGGGTGGACGTTGTGAAGCTTGTAAGGGTGATGGAACTATAAAAGTTGATATGATGTTCCTACCTGATGTTTATGTCCCATGTGAAGTTTGCCATGGCAAACGCTACAACAGAGAAACTCTGGAGGTAAAATATAAGGGTAAGGATATATCAGAAGTTTTAGATATGACAGTGGAAGAAGGCATAGAATTTTTTGCAAACCACCCTCCAATTGTTAGAAAACTTCAAACCTTATATGATGTAGGACTTGGATATATAAAAATTGGCCAACCATCCACAGAATTATCTGGTGGGGAGGCCCAAAGGGTAAAACTTGCCACAGAACTTGCAAAAGTTGGTACAGGCCAAACACTTTATATACTAGATGAGCCAACAACAGGTCTTCATATGGCAGATGTGCATAAACTAATCGATGTTTTAAACAGACTAGTTGATCAAAACAACACAGTAGTTGTAATTGAGCACAACTTAGATGTGATAAAAGTTTCTGATTACCTAATAGATCTTGGCCCTGAAGGTGGAGATGGCGGTGGTACTCTAGTAGGCTGTGGCACTCCAGAAGAGATAGCAAAAAATAAAAAGTCTTATACAGGTAAGTATTTAAAGAAAATTTTAAATGAAAATAAAAATTAGGAGCAAAAAATGAGTTTAGAAGAAAAAAGAGATAACAAGGTAGATACAAACAAAAACGGCAGACCAGTTAGTTTTTCAACTGGCGATGGCAATGATTTTGTAATCGACCTACCAGGATCTATTCCTGGGGAGGAAAATACAAATACAAATGATATGAATGATCAAGAAATTGAAGATTTAATTACTGAAATTGATTCCAACAATGCTGAGATTGAAGACTTGCTTCACGATATGGGTGTAAAAGATATCAATAAACTTCTTGAAGGAGATCTTTCTGATTTAGAACTTGAATAAATATTAACTGGTACAAATTAGTACCAGTTTTTTTATGGCTATTTTTTATAGTTTATTATTTTGTAAATATATAAAATAATTCTAAAATGTGATATAATCTATTTGATTATAAAAAATAGAAAGGAATTCCTATGATTGAGATTAAAAATGTATCAAAATCCTTTGGAAGCCTTAAAGCACTAGATGATGTTTCATTTAAGGTTGATAAAGGCGATGTGTTTGGTGTAATCGGTCAAAACGGTGCAGGAAAGTCGACACTATTTAGATCGATAATGAACTTTTTTGATGATTACGAAGGATCCATTACATATGAGGGAAGACCTATAAAGAGTGTTCCACTTGAAAAAATTGGATTCTTGCCTGAAGAAAGATCACTTTCACCAAAAAAGACTATCGAAGAAGAAATCAGATACTTTGCAAAATTAAACCAAATGAACCGCATCCCAGATGAGGAGTTAAAAAGATGGTTTGATAGGTTCGAAATAAAGGGAAAACTAACTGACAAAATCAAATCCCTATCAAAGGGGAACCAACAAAAAGTCCAACTATTGGCAGCTATTATCTATAAACCAGAATTTGTAATCCTAGATGAGCCACTTTCTGGACTTGACCCTTACAATATCAGACTTTTAGAAGACATCATCAAAGAGCTAAATGAGATGGGCATGACAATATTATTTTCATCTCATAATATGGAAAATGTGGAAGCCCTTTGTAATAAACTTGTGATGATTAAAAATGGGAAAATTGTCCTAAATGGTACACCAACAGAGATTAGAAATACCTTCCCAAGAGAAAAAGTCCTTGTAGAAACTGATAAAGATTTACTTCCAATAATCGATGGAAAAGTAAAGTCTTATACTAAATCTGGAGACTTATGGAATATTTATTTAAATAATCCAGAAGATAGCAAAGCCATTTATGAAGATATAAATAAAAATATTGGTTTTGTATCTCAATTTAGCCAAGCTGCTCCAAACCTTAATGAAATCTTTGCAAAGGTGGTGGAAAGTCATGAGTAGAATAAAAATTGTAATGCAAGAAACCCTCAAAAATCACCTGAAATCCGGTACATTTTGGGCTATGATCTTACTGCCAGTTGTATTTGGAGTTATAAGTGGTCTTGCTGGTTACTTTGCTGCAGCACCTGAAGATAGCCATATGGGTATTGTTGCTAGTGAAGATTTAAAAACTTATTTTGATGATGATAAATATAAATTTGTAAACGAAGATGAGCTTGAAACATTGGTTGAAGAAAAGGAAATTTCTTCATATGCCAAAGTCAGGGAAGAAAATGGGCAGATAATTGCTGACTTTAATGAAGCTGATGCCTCTATGGTAGAAATCCTAAGATTTCAAGAAATAATAAATAATATCCAAAATCAATTAAATAGTAAAAATGCTGGCTTAGATCAAAATCAGGCACAAATCTTAGCAAAAACACCTCTAATTAACCAAATAACAGATGAAAAATCTGAAAATAAATTTATTGGCCAAGCCATATACTTTGTATTAATATTCTTAATGTACATGGTATTAATGAGCTTTGTAAACCTTGTACTAGCTGAGATTGCCACAGAAAAAGGTACAAAGATGATTGAATTTATATTCTCATCTGTAAAACCTGGTGATTATTTTGCAGGCAAGATGCTGGGTAACTTTATTGCAGTATTTGTACAAATTTTCACCTATGTAATATTTGCCATAATAGGATACTTTATTGCAAAATCAAAGGGGCTTTTTGATAACCTAGATTTAAACTTTGCATTGACACCCGAATCATACGGGATGATTGCAGAGATAGTATTACTATTTATATTAGGAATATTTATTTTCTTAGTAATAGCAGGGATGTTAGGTTCTTTTGCAACTAAGGTAGAAGATGCAGGAAAAATGGGAACACCACTTGTTTTCGTAACAGTAATACTATTTTTCCTAGCTATCAATCTCCAAAAAAGAGGGGATATTATGCTAACACAAGTCCTAAGCTATATACCACTAGCATCAACATTCTTTATGCCGCTAAGACTTTTAAATGGTTATGCAAGCCTAACAGAGGGATTGATTTCAATAATTATCCTTATAATAACTATATTATTAGTTTATAAATTTGGAGAAAGAGTTTATAAGAGAAATATCTTAAACTATTCCACTGATAACTGGGTAACTAGAAGATTTAAAAAATAATTTTAAATAAAAAGGGGGGCGAGTAGATACTTGTCCCCTTTTTATTGTTCTTATTCAAGTACCATAGCGATTATAACTTGCAAAAAGCTAGCAATTACAAATATTATCCAGCTAGCTTGCCAATTTCCAGTCCAAAAGCTGTATATAAAGAAAACACCAATGGCTGTTATCCAAAGCACACCTGATATCTTACCAATCTTTCCTTCTTTTTTCTGGATTTTTGGATCCCTATATTTTAATATATCCCTATATGATGAATATTTTATCATACTATATCCCATAAGGCTTGCGCCTATAGCAGTAAGTATCAAAAATAAGTAGACAGGAATATTGTTTGTTACCCCTGCATTTATCGCTAATACATAAACTGCTGGGGATAGGATAAATATTGCGATTGCTAGGATTATATTTCTTTTAAGTATTGGTTGGTATTCATCTAAATTTTTCTTAATAACACCTTCAACTCCATAAGAAAAATTGTAAGGTTCCTTTTCTATAAACTCAAACTTACTAGTAGCAAAGCCAGAATTTATAAATAGCCCTACTGCTAAAGCAATCAGTGCCAAAAATATAATAACACCTAAACTTTCATTAATATTATCTAGGGTCATATAAGCTATAGGTGAAATTATGACAAGAATGGTTGCAAGGGATATAAGCCTAGCTATTTTTTCATATGCACCGTAATATTGATTGAGTAAATCTAGATCTACGAGCTTAGAAGTATCTTCTACCTTTTCGTCTACTATTATTTGCTCCATACCTAGATCATCATCAAGTAAAAAATCTGTGCTTACAGAAAATATTTTTGAAAGCTTTATAATCTTATCCAGATCAGGCATAGCCATAGAGCTTTCCCACTTTGAAACTGACTGTCGGCTTACACCGATTTGGATAGCCAAATCTTCTTGAGTCATTCCTTCTTTTTTTCTTAAACTTATAATTTTATCGGCCAGTATCATAGGTCCTCCTTTTATTTTTCTAAGTTCATTTTATAAAAATTTGCCTTAACATACCAGCAATTCGCTTTGGAAATTTGTCAACTGCCGGTTGCATTCGCATAAAATAGCGATTTTCATTTTAAAATAATTATCTTACTTTATTTATATCCCAAAGGTAAATTTTTCAAAAATATTGTATAATAAGTAAAAGGAGGGGTAATGATGAGAAAGTTTTTTTATATTATATTGATGATTTTATTGTCATCTTGTGGTCAAAAAGAATTAGAACCGGCAAAAAAAATAGAGACTCTAGCCCCTTTAGAGATTAATGAAAATGATTATGATACTTTTTCTATAAATGGCAAAACATATAGCTTACCTGCAAACTATACTGACTTTGAAAAAAATGGTATAAGCCTAAATGAAGACGAGTTTTACTATCAAAAAATTAGCAAAAATGGTCAAGCTATGGCAAATCTTAAAGGAAAGTCAAATGATTTGGGTGCCACCTTTAAAAATACCAGTTCCAAAGCCATGGATATTAAAGATTCTACAATAATAGAGCTTTACATAAATAATAATAATGATAAAAATAAAGATTTTTCTATAAATGGATTAAGATGGGGTGATTCCTACCAAAATGCAGTTAATTCCCTAAAGGATGTTCGTACAGAAGAAGCTAATATGAATAATGAAAAAACTTTAAATTATTATACCGACAAAAACTATGTTTCTTTGTATTTTAAAGAAGATAAACTAAGCTCAGCAGCCATATTTTCCAAAAGTTTTATGAGAGATGAGTCATATAGCAATGGAGAATTTGTAATATTTGGTCAAACAGTAATGTTTCCCCTTACTGTAAGAGATTTAGAAGATTTGCTAAATTCAAATATAAATATAGATCAAAATTATGATACGATAGGTCCAGGTGAGGTTATATCCCTTAGGATATATTCTCCATTATTTGAAAATAATGAACAAAATCCTAACGCTTATGGTGTGGATTTTGATATAAAAAATACAAGTGATAAGCCAATTTCTATAAAAGATGCTCAAATAATAAGCTTAACGTCGGAGAATAGTTCTGACCTATCAGTAGGAAATATTTATGTAGGCGCAAGCATTGATGAGCTAAAGAAAATGGATAAGAAAAATCAAAATCCACGCAGATTAAATATTGAAGGCAAGATTGAGGATAATCTTATGGAATTTGTATTTAATGCAAAAAATGATACAGATTATATATTTCACACAGATGAAGATGCTATAAAGCACATTAAAATTGTAAACAAAAAGGAGCAATAATGAATTTTACACAGGTAGAATTGTCAGAAAAAAAATACTTAAATTTCATTTTCTTAAAAGCATCAGTAGGTGGAGAGCCTGTAACTCTTATGTTTGACACAAAAGGTAATAGTCTTTTGAAAAAATCAATTGCTGATAAAATTGACATTAATTATATAGATAGTAAGCCAATTGATGAAAAACGAGGCTGGAGAAGGGCTAGGGTAAGTCTTCGACTCGGAGGTCTTGAAATAGGGTCAGCTCCAATTATTGTAGCAAATGATGATTCCTTTGACCTGCCAAAAGACCCATCAGGTAATGAATATCCAGCTGACTTTATCCTAGGTTGGAATATCATTTCTCAATTGTGCTTTAGGGGAGATTTAAAAACCAATGATTTTCAGGTCCAAGTGGATGATTTTAGGGAAAATTCTAGTAAGGAATCTGATAATTTACCGATAATATATGTAGAGTTTGAAGGAGAAAAAATCCTTGCGGGTCTAGATACTTCAAAGCCAATCACAACAGTTAGCCAAGATGTTTTTGATAAGATAATGAAAAATAAAGATGCAGCAAGCACAATAGAAATGCTAGGCCTAGGCAATGAAAATTTAACATATGAAACAAAGTTAACTTTTAAAATTGATGAAGATACTATAAGCTTGCCAAGTGCTAGCCTTAACCCAAATTTAAATGAAGGAGATATAAAAATAGTATTTGGTGCAGACTTACTTCAAAATACAACATGGGCCATGTATAATCCTATGAGATATATGAGGGCAAAACAACTTTAGAAATGGGGAGATTTATTCTCTCTATTTTTATTGGTCTAAATTTGATATTTAAAAGAATTAATCCGAAATTTCCATATCCTATACCAAATTACTAATTTATGTAAAAATCGGGAAAGATTGCTATATATTTCTATATATAAGTAGAGCTTAGTTAAAATGTCTTTTGTGGAAAATAATTGATTAGAAGTTATAATATACATATATAAACAAAGGAGTATTTATGAGCAAATTATTAGTTATCCAATCCGACTTTGGTTTGGGTGATGGGGCGGTTTCTGCTATGCATGGGGTGGCAAATATTGTCGATCCTACTATAAAAGTAGATGATCTTACTCATGACATCAAGCCATATAATATTTTTGAAGCATCTTATAGGCTTATCCAAACTCTTAGATATTGGCCAGTAAATACTGTTTTTGTATCAGTCGTGGATCCTGGCGTAGGATCTGATAGAAAAAGTATTGCTGTAAAAACTTCCACTGGCCATTTTGTTGTAACACCTGATAACGGCACGATTTCTCATATAAAAAAATATATTGGTATAGAGTCTGCAAAAATAATAGATGAGAAAAATAATCGTCTGCCTTTCTCTGAAAAAAGTCACACTTTTCACGGGAGAGATGTATATTCATACAATGGGGCAAAGATTGCATCTGATATGTCATATTATGAAACACTAAAAGATTATGATGTAAATAAGATAGAAACTTTAGAAATCCAAGAGGCCTATGTGGAAAATGGTACAATCCATGGAACAGTTGATATTCTAGACATACGTTTTGGTTCCCTATGGACAAATATCCCCCAAGAAATGCTTGAGGAAAATGGATTTAATACTGGGGATACTATAAAAATTAAAATTTATTATAAAGATACAAAAAAATATGAAAACCAAATCATTTACGGTCACAGCTTCTCAGATGTAAAACAAGGTGAAGTTATAGCTTATATAAATTCGCTTATAAATCTTGGAATTGCAATCAACCAAAGCAATTTTTCAGAAACTTATCAAATCGGTACAGGGTCATCATGGACTATTGAAGTAGAAAAGATTAATTAGGAGTAATAATGAATAAAAACCAATCAACCACAACAAAAATCGTAGCAGTAGGTATTGGCGCTGCAGTATTTTTTATCCTAGGCCGTTTTCTATCCATACCTATTGGAATACCAAATACTTCCCTTGAAACAACCTATCCATTTTTAGCATTAATGAGCGCTCTTTTTGGGCCAGTAGTTGGTGGACTAATAGGACTAATTGGACATGGAGTAAAAGATTTATTAACCTATGGCCTTTGGATTAGCTGGGTTATATCATCAGGTATCACAGGATTTGGATATGGATTAGCTGCAAAAAGAATAAATATTAACAACGGCGTTTTTGAAAAAACTGATATTATCAAATTTAACATCGGACAATTTTTAACAAATATAGTTGCTTGGGCAGTAGTAGCTCCAGTCCTAGATATCCTTATTTATTCAGAACCAGCAAATAAAGTTTTTGTACAAGGAATTGTAGCAGCTCTTACAAACTCATTATCTGTTGCAATCCTAGGTACACTTTTAATCATTGCCTACACAAAAACACAAACAGCAGAAAATTCTTTAAGAAGAGATTAAATTGGAAAATAATACACAAATCAAATTTGAAAACTTTACATTTAAATATAAATCCCAGCAAGAACCAACTTTAAAAAATATTAATTTTGAAGCTAAAAAGGGAGAAAAAATTGTTATCATTGGCCCAAGCGGGTCTGGCAAATCAACTCTAGCCAAGGCCATAAATAGCCAAATACCAAATACTTTTGATGGAGACATCACTGGGAAAGTGAGCATACTAGATAAAGATATCAGAAATTCTTCGATTTTTGATATCTCTCTTTTAGTTGGAACAGTTTTGCAAGATACAGATGGGCAATTTGTGGGTCTAACTGTCGCAGAGGACATAGCCTTTTCTCTAGAAAATGATAATATAGACCAAGACTTGATGAAAGATACAGTTTCAAAATGGGCTGACAGACTTGAAATTTCAAATCTTTTGGCACATAAACCAAATCAAATCTCAGGTGGGCAAAAACAACGTGTGTCACTAGCTGGAGTGCTAGTATCAGATACGCCAATTTTGCTACTTGATGAGCCATTAGCAAACCTAGATCCCGCAAGTGGCTTGGCTACGATGAAGTTAATCGATGAGCTAAATCAAAAGTATAATTATACGATTATCGTCATAGAGCATAGACTAGAAGAAGCCCTAAACCTAAATCCAGACCGTATATTGGTAGTAGATGAGGGTCAAGTTTTGATAGATAGCACTCCATCTGAAATTTTAAAATCTGATATTTTAGAAAAAATAGGGGTCAGAAAGCCTCTTTATATTAATGCCTTAGAATATGCTGGTATTGGCTTATCAAATATCGAACACTTAGGATCCTTTGAAAATACGTACTTAAAACAAAATGAACTGTCCTTAGTAAAAAACTGGGCTGATAATATTGAAATTACAAATGAAGATAGAAAAAATAATCCGATCCTTACAGCAAAAGAATTGTCATTTGCTTATGATAAAAATAATCAAATTCTCCATGATGTCAAATTTTCAATCAATAAGGGAGAAGTGGTAAGTATAGTGGGTCCAAACGGGGCTGGCAAATCAACTTTAGCCAAGCTTCTTTGTGGATTTTTAAGACCGACTAGTGGACAAATTATTTTAAATAACAGAGATACAGCAAACTTATCAATAAAAGAAATTGCAGAAAAAATCGGCTACGTTTTGCAAAATCCAAATGCCATGATTTCAAAAACAAATATTAAAGAAGAAGTAGGATTTGGTTTAAAATTACGCGGTGCAAGTGATGAGGAAATAGAGAAAAAAACCGAGAAAGTTCTCAAAATATGTGGTCTATACCCCTTTAGAAATTGGCCAATAAATGCCCTTTCCTATGGGCAAAAACGTAGGGTAACTATTGCATCTATCTTAATCTTAAATCCAGAAATAATTATCCTAGATGAACCAACGGCAGGCCAAGATTATAGGCATTATACAGAAATTATGGAATTTATTCAAAAATTAAACGAAGAATATGACCTTACAATATTAATGATTTCCCACGATATGCATCTTATACAAGAATATACACAAAGGACAATGGTTTTTGCCGATGGTACACTTTTGGCGGATACGAGTCCAAAGGAGCTATTTTCTAATGTTGAACTTTTAAACCATGCTTCACTAGCAGAAACTTCACTTTCAAAACTTGCAAGAAGCATTGATTATGACCCAGAAGAATTTATAGAGAAATTTATTAGCTATGAAAGGGGTAAACTATGAGTGAGAAAATCTTAGGTTACATAGAAAATGATACCATCATTCATAGGCTATCTGGAACTACAAAACTGATTTATTTTCTCATGCTTTCTATCATTGTGATGACAAGTTACGATACAAGATTTTTACTTTTTGTAACAATCTTTTCTCTAATTTTATTTAAGTTAGCAGAAATTCCGTGGGAGGCGGTTAGTTTTGTGGTCAAGTTTGTTCTGGTTTTTGCAATCCTAAATTTGCTTGCAATCTACATTTTTGAGCCAGAATATGGTGTAAATCTATACAATAGCAGAACTATCATTAGAGACGGATGGGGCAGGTATTCTCTAACAAAAGAACAGCTTTTTTATGAACTAAATGTAGCTATAAAATACTTTTCAACCATACCACTTGCATTAATATTCATATTTACCACTAGTCCAAGCGAATTTGCATCAAGTCTAAATAAAATTGGTGTGTCTTATAAGATAAGCTATGCAGTTGCCTTGGCTCTTAGATATATACCAGACATACAAGAGTCATACAATGACATAAAACTAGCAAGCCAAGCTAGGGGGATAGAGATGAGTAAAAAAGCAAGCTTGATAGATAGGATAAAATCATCGTCAAATATCGTATGGCCTTTAATTTTGGATAGTCTAAACCGAATAGAAACCATTAGCCAAGCCATGGAACTTAGACGTTTCGGCAAAGAAAATTCAAGAACATGGTACTCATATAGGCCCTTTAGAAAAATAGATATATTTGCTATTGTGATTTCTGCTTTGATTACGGCTGTTGGGGTATATTTATTCTTTGTAAATGGAGGTAGATTTTATAATCCTTTTATCGGATGATCTTCTATTGATTTAAAAATATGTAAGTCAATTAATTTTTGCTAAACAATCTTTAAAGCTATATAAATCAAAACATTATATGTATCGAACGGCGCTTTGGCGCCGTTTTTTTAGATTTTAAAAATTTTGCAAAGTTTTGTTAAATGTATGTAAATCCTTTAATCTTAACGATTAAAACCCTAAAATTTAGGTATAAATCTAATACAAAGATTTAAGGAGAACTTCTATGAAAAAAATATTCACTATTCTCTTATCACTTATTATTTTGACCTCTTGTGGGGCAAATTCTGAGACTACTAGCAATGCTGATTTTCAAAGCTCTTATAAAAGTGGAGAGCCTCTTCGTATAGTAGCAGGTTCAGAAAATAAGGAACTTGAGCCGATTATTGAGGAATACGCAAAGGCTAATAAGCAAAATATTGAGATTGATTATCTGGGATCTCTTGATATTATGCGAATGATTGGCACTGAGGATATTACATATGATGCGGTTTGGCCAGCTTCATCTATTTGGCTAAATCTAGGTGATACTAATCACATATTAAAATATGCTGAAACCACTTCCCAGTCTCCGGTAGTTTTTGGAATCAAAAAATCTTTAGCCCAAGACTTAGGCTTTATGGACAGGGATGTCGAAACTCGTGAGATTATAGATGCTATTAAGTCAGGAAAACTTAAATTTACTATGACTTCAGCCACTCAATCTAACTCTGGCGCCAGTGCATATTTAGGTTTCCTCCAATCACTTGCAAAAGATAAGAAAGGCCTAACTAGCGATGACCTAGCAGACGAAAATATCAAAGAGCAAATTACCTCACTTTTATCAGGTGTGGAGCGCTCATCAGGATCATCAAACTGGCTAGTAGACTTGTTTTTAAGTGGTGACTATGATGCCATGGTCAACTACGAGCAGCTAATTATTGCTACCAATCAAAAACTTGAAGAAGAAGGAAAAGAGCCGCTTTACATAGTTTATCCAAGTGACGGACTTTCAATATCCGATTCACCAATCGCTTATGTAGATAAGGGCGATAGTCAAAAAGAAGAAGCCTTTAGGAAATTTAGAGATTATTTACTAAGCGATGATGCCCAATCTAAGATTGAGAAAACAGGCAAAAGATCAGCCTTTGGTACAGTACGCGAGACCAATAGAGCTGTCTATAAATCAGACTGGGGTATTGATTTGGATAAGACTTTAAGTCCTGTTAGACTTCCAAAAGCAGATGTTATTATGCAAGCCCTAAATATGTACCAAACTGAGTTTAAAAAACCAGCTTTTACAATCTATGTCCTAGATTATTCAGGATCTATGCATGATAATAACGGCTACACTCAAATGCTTGAAGCTATGAATCAAGTTTTGGTCCCTGAAAATGCAAAAGCCAACCTACTTTTAGGAACTGAAAAAGACTACACAGTACTCATAC
Source organism: Anaerococcus sp. mt242 (assembly GCF_016798225.1). Taxonomy (GTDB): domain Bacteria; phylum Bacillota; class Clostridia; order Tissierellales; family Peptoniphilaceae; genus Anaerococcus. The sequence continues at coordinate 145,223 of NZ_JAEUYX010000001.1, forward strand.
CGTTTTCTGAAGAAATATTAGGCACAATTACAGCTGATGGCAATGGCGAGGATCTTAACAAAATATATGAAGACCTTAAGGATAATTATGCGCCGGAGACATCAACTTATATGTATGAGGCTATAATAAAAGCAGTTAACATATTAAATGATAACAAAGCAAAACTTGATAATTACAGCCCAGCCATAGTTGTTTTATCAGATGGTAGACCAAATGGAGCCGCAACTTTCGATGACCTAGAAGCAGCCTACTCAGATTTAGATTACGATGTGCCAATATTTTCAATAATGTTTGGAGATGCTGAACAAAGCGATTTGGAAGAAATTGCAAATATGTCAAGGGCAAGAGTCTTTGACGGGAGGACAGATATGATTAAGGCCTTCCAAAATGTTAAAGGATACAATTAATGAATGACAGTAGAAGGGACTTTAGGGCACTTCTTGCAGCGCTAATAACTTTTTTTGGCCTACTAATTGGTGCAAAATGGCACTTTCTTATATCAGCCATTTTGGCCCTGGGGGTATATGCTGGAGTATATTTGGTTAGCAAACCAAAGCTAATGGTAGGCAATACCGATATCGAGGCCTTAGAAAATGCCGAAGAAATTAAAGCAATCTACCAAAAGCTACAAATAGACCAGAAAAAATTAAAAGAATCTGCAGCAAGCATTAAAGATACCAATATTAAAACAAAGGCAAACGAGCTTGCAAAAATAACCAATGATATAGAGTTTTACCTAGAAAACAATCCTAGAGAAATTAGCAAATCACGCCATTTTCTTGACTATTATCTAAGTACAGCGCGTGAAATAGTGGATAATTATAACGACTTAGATAGGGCAAATGTTAGTGCTAATAAATTTAATGATATCAAGGAAAAAACTAACGAATCGCTAGACTTACTTATAAAAATATTTGCCAGCCAGAGGGATGCCTATCACAAGGATAAAATCAACAAACTTGAGGTAGAAACAGACTTATTAGAGCAAACCATCAAGCTTGGAGGAGACATCAGATGAAAGAGAAAAAATGGGGATTATTAATACTTCTTTTAGTAATAGTTGGTGCAGGCGGCTATATGTATTATCAAAGTCAGACTCCAAATGAAGTCGCTATAACGGGATTTATAGGTGGTGAGAAGATCCCAATGGTTGAAAATGAACAATTTAAACAAAAGGCCAAAAAATCTTATGGTCTAAGCATGGACTACAGAAAAAAAGGATCCCTTGCCATGGCAAGTGTAGATACCAGTGACAGAGACTACTTATGGCCATCCAGCCAACTGGCCTTAGAGCTATTTAGGAAAAATGGTGGCAAGGACTTGCAAAATGAGATAGTTTTTAACACTCCCATAGTCCTATATTCCAGAAAAATAGTAGTAGATGCCCTCATAGATCAAGGTGTAGTCCGTGAAGAAAATGGAGTACATTTTGTAGATATGACCAAGCTTGCAGGTCTGATGAAAGATGAAAAAACTTGGGCAGATATTGGCCTATCCCAACTTTATGGGCCAATACTAGTTGATACTACAGACCCAAATGAGTCAAACTCAGGAAACATGTTTCTAGGTCTTTTGGCAAATGCCTTAAACGACAATAAACCAGTAACAACCGCAAGCATTGATAATGTAAAAGAGGACATCACCCGTATTTACAATCAGATTGGCTATATGCAAACATCATCCATAGATATGTTTAACCAATTTCTCCGCCAAGGAGTGGGATCATTTCCAATCATAGCAGGCTACGAATCTCAATTATTAGAATTTTCTAAACAAGAGCCTGATATGTATGAGCAAATCAGAGATGACATCATAATCCTTTACCCAGAGCCAACAGTATGGTCATCCCATGTATATATTGCTCTCACTGAGACGGGAAAAGTAGGACTAAATGCCCTAATGGACAAAGATATCCAAGCACTCGCCTGGAAAGATCACGGATTTAGGACAATAGTATCAGGAACAGAAAACCCAGACGAATTTAACGTAAACGGCATGGCAGACCAAGTAACCAAAATAATGCAAATGCCAAATATAGATGTGATGTTAGAATTAATGGACGCAATAAAATAATTATTAAATTCCTTTATGTTTAAAAAAAGAATTCGCAAAGCGAACTTCTACTAATCTAATGCTCCACGCAGTGGCGGTGGGAGATAAAAGTCCATTGATTTTGGACTTTTATCCCGAAAACTTAACGTGGGAGCGTGAAGAAGTTTCGTAGAAACATGTTTTCGTAGAAATGGGTTTAGGGGGTTCGGGGGAAAGGGAATAAGGGGTCTCCGCTACCCCTATGCCCTATCCCCCGAGTTCAATGAAAACATATATTGAAAGAATAGAGTTTAAAGATACGACAATACAATAATAAGGAGATATTATTATGCCAGATTATTCACTAGACAACCTTATGGACAACAAGGGTTCTGCTACAGACATTAGCCTTGATAAAAATGAAATTGCAGAAGTAACTGAAAAAAGAGTTGAAAAAATCAGCCCAGAAGATAGGGCGAAGGTTGACCAGATTAAAAATCAAATCGATCTTAGAAACTCACAACTATCATCAGTTTATGGGACAAATGCCCAAAAAGGCATTGCCCAATTCTCTGAGCAAATCTTATCTGAGGTAAGAAGTAAGGATGCTGGAGAAGTGGGAGAGCTGATGACTGACTTACTTGTAAAGGTAAATGATGTAGATATCCAAAATTTTAGAGAAAAATCATTATTTGATAAATTTTTTGGTGGTCCAAAAAAACAAGTAGAAAGATATCTTGCAAAATACCAAAATATGGAAACGCAAATAGATAAAATCTCTGCAAAACTTGAAAGTGCGCGCATGGAACTTTTAAAAGATATTGGTATATTTGATAAGCTTTACGAAGAAAATATCGTCTATTTTAAGGAGCTAGAAAGATATATAATTGCTGGGGAAGAAGCCGTAAAAGAAATGAGAAAGGAGACTCTGCCAGCCCTATATAAGGATGCTGAAAGTTCTGATGAACCAATGGCTATGCAGGTAGTACGTGACTTTGAAGAAAATGTAAACCGTTTTGAAAAACGTATATTTGACCTAAAAACATCAAAGGCCGTTGCCTTACAAACTGCTCCCCAAATTAAGCTTATTCAAAACAACGACCAACTACTGGTTGATAAAATCACAGACTCTATCAACAATACCATTCCACTTTGGAAATCTCAGGTAGTCATAGCCCTTGGCCTAAACCGCCAACAAGAGATAGTAAATATGCAAAAGCAAGTCTCTGATACTACAAACGAGCTACTGCGCAGAAACTCAGAAAACCTTAGAAACTCAACAGTAGAGATTCAAAAAGAAGCACAAAGGTCAACCATAGATGTAGATACGATCAAAGAAGTAAATCAAAATCTTATTGCAACCATCAATGAATCAGTCCAAATCCAACGCGATGCTGCCAACCAAAGAAAGATAGCTGAAAAAGAACTTATAGACATTCAAAATGAATTAAGAGATGAGCTAGCAAAAACCTTGGATCCAAGCACAAGAGGCGAATGATTTTAGTTATATTGAGTTAATATACTAAATTATTGAAATTTATGATTATTTTTAATATAATGGTATGGATTTGGGGGACTCATGAAATATACTAATATCACAAAATATGCATACATGGCTCTATCTCTAGCAATAATTTTGCCAACTACAGCACAAGCAGCTGAGCCTACTGATAAAAATCAACTACCCTTAATAACAGAAGAACAAATAATGAATGATGTGACAGGTAAAGTTTCATCAGATATAACAACAAAGCTTGATGGGACAGGTAAAATAGCTTACTACACAATTAACATTGCAAATGCAAATGAAGATTTAAAAGGAGTTTTTTACCTACTAGATAGATCAAATCTTGAAAATCTAGAAATACCTCCAGATGAAAACATCTCAGTTGATTCAGTAAAAACAGAAGATATTACAGGTGGTAAAAAAATCACAGTTGACCTAAAAAATGTAAAAACTATAAATCTAAGAGCAAATATCCAAGAAGGCAAGGAAAATAATTTTGTTTTCGATTACATATTAGCAAACAATAGTGAAAGTAAAATTGTTAGCAAAAGAGTAGTTTCAGCTATAGAAACAGATGCACAGGGTAATAAAAACTTAAAAACCCAAGATATCTCAGGATTAGAATCGCTTATAAATGGTAAGTTTATAGATGAATCAAATATTGAGTGGTCTGATTTTCTAGTAAATCAATCTGATAAAGATATTTCAATAAATTATCCTATTAATCTTAGTGAAAACCAAAAGAATCCAGGTAAAATCAAAATCGAAACTCTTAGAGCAAGCAAAGATGGATTTGTAAGTGAACAAGCTTTCGATCTAGACTTTGGAGATATTCAAAATCTAATAATTCCAGCAAATGGTGCTACAAAAATCACATTCAATTCTCTAGTTAATAGTAAAGAAAATACTTTTTCAGCAAATCAAGTTCAGTTAAAAAGAGACTTAGATGTGTCAGAGAGTGACGACGTTGCTCAATTAACCAATACAATTGCAGCAAATGATTTAAAAATAAAAGAACAGCTAAAAGCAATTGATAAGGATGTTGCTACACAAACAAAAGAAGCTCCAAAAATAGACACACAAGCAAACAATGATGTAGATGCCTTAACAAATGAAATAAAAGAAAGAAATGAGCAAATCCTTTCACAAATGAAAGAAATAGATAAGGATCAAGCAGTAGCTTCAAGCGAAAATAAAAACACTACTAATGAAAGTCAGGATGTTAATATCGTTGTTCTAAAAGATGAGACTTCTGATAAAGTAACAAGAAATCTATTAACTAGCAATAGCCAAGAAGATATAGATAATGTAGATATCGAAGCATTAAGATTAGATATTGAAAATAGAAATACAGAAATCCTCAACACTCTTCAAGAAATTGATAAGGAATATCCAAGCCTTATTACATTAGCAAACAACACAAATACATCTTATGAAAAGAGCTCAGATATTACTAGTCTTATAAAAGAAATCGAAGATAGAAATCAAACTATACAAGATGAACTAGTAAATATTTATGGTAAATACGCTGCAAGCACAGTAATGGACCTAAGCAAATCAATCGATGATGGGACTTACAAATTGCTAACTAATATTGATAAAAATAACGAAAAGACCAGTAAAATCATTGACCAAATAAACCTATCAATAGAATCAAACAAAGCTTTAGATAATAAAGAGGAACTAGCAAATATAAAGGCTTTACTAGATAATATCGACAAATTAGAGAAAAACAACGAAAAAGCTCTAGAAAAAGTTGATGATGCAAAAGTAAGCAGAGAAACAAGTGAAAGCTTCAAAAATTTAGTACCAGGTTATTCAGAAAATGTCTACAATGATTTAGAAAAAGTGGTTACAGTAACCCTAGATCCACTAAACAAAACAACAAATCAAGTTACTAATGAACAAGCACACAAAAATTATCCAACTATAGCAAAATACCTAGAAGATTTAAAACTATTACAAAAGTTCCAAAAATAAGGAAATCTAAACTACGTAAAAACGCCAAGGCGAACAGCTGTGGCGTTTTTATATTTTATAGTAATATTTCTTCAAAATCTACTTTAAACTAGTAAAGTATTCATTTATATAGTGGAGTTTTAAACTGAACAAAATCTTTTAAAATTTAACAACTCTAATGTTTTAGTGTAATTGAAAAATATTTTTTCTAGTAATTTATTTTAAAGTACTCTATAACTCTATTAGTAACACTAATATAGTAGTGTGATAAAATTAAATATATATATTTAGGTATATTGAGAAAGATTTATCCACTCGCATCATAGATGCGCGGTCTAAACGGTAAGTTTTGGAGTTCAAAATAATTAGAGCTTCTAAGCTTTACATCTCGGCCAAACAAGCGTGAGCATAGTGCGTGGAGAGTTCTGTTTCTAATCTTAATCCCGAGCAAAACACTAAAATATATTAGACAAGCACTCCTATTCATTGATATAATATTACTATGAAAAACTTTAAAAATACTACATATTACACAGACGAAGAGCTAAAAAATTGGATAGAGGATGAGTCTATGAATGAATGGTTGGCGGAGACTGCTGATCGTATTCGTAGAGAGATTTACGGTGATGCCGTATATATCCGTGGACTTATTGAGTTTTCCAACTTTTGCAAAAACAACTGTTTATATTGCGGCATTCGCAAATCAAATAAAAATGTTGATCGTTACAGATTGACTCCAGAGGAAATAGTTCAATGCACTGATGCTGGTTATATGCTTGGCTTTAGGACTTATGTTTTGCAAGGTGGGGAGGATACATATTATACAGACGATATGATTGTAGATATCATACAGGAAATAAAAGCAAAACATCCGGACACAGCTATTACCCTTTCACTAGGTATAAAAGCTTATGAATCTTTCAAAAGATTTTATGATGCGGGGGCAGATAGATATTTGTTACGTCAAGAAACATCTGACAGTGAACACTTTAGCAAACTTCACCCAGCTGGCATGACAATGGAAGAGCGTCACGAGGCCTTGTGGCAATTAAAAGAAATTGGCTACCAAGTAGGTGGCGGATTTATGGTGGATAGCCCATATCAAACAACTGAGGATTTGATAAAAGACTTAAGATTTTTAGAAAAACTAGAACCAGATATGATAGGCATAGGACCATTCTTAACCAGCCATGACACACCCTTTAAAGATTTTCCAAACGGATCATATACAAAAACACTAAGATTGGTCTCAATTTTAAGAATCCTATTTCCATATGCACTGATACCAGCAACAACAGCCCTAGGAACAATCAACCCACTAGGACGAGAAATGGGACTAAAAGCAGGAGCAAACGTACTAATGCCAAACCTATCGCCAACTATGTATAGAAAACAATACCAACTTTACGACAACAAAATTTGTACAGGAGATGAAGCGGCTGAATGCAAGGCTTGTCTAAGTATGAGAGTAGATAGGGCTGGCTACGAGATTGTAACTGATAGGGGAGATGTGATTACTAGGAAGGCTGAGTTGGTGTATTAGTTTAGATAATTTTATAATTAGTTATTTTGTATCAAAAGTTAATCTCAATCTAGAAGATCCTTCGGTGACGGATTTGCACGTGCAAATCCTGCTCAGGATGACAATGGGATTCTTGGAAATAACATGTCTTTCACATTCTTTTCATACATAAAACCTAATTTGCACTCTGTCACCCTGAGCGTAGTCGAAGGGTCTCCTAGTATAACATTTTTCTAATTGCGGAGAACTTTATGTCTAAAGCATATTACGTTTACATTTTAGAAAGTAAATATGGTAGATCACCTTATATTGGTATCACAGGAAATATTATTAATCGTATGTTCCAGCATAAAAATCATTTGATTAATGGTTACACTGATAAATACAACGCAACAAAATTAATCTACTTAGAAGAATTTGCGGATTCAAAAGAGGCGATAAAAAGAGAAAAGCAACTAAAGGGTTGGACGCGTTCGAAAAAGTATGGATTGGTCGATAAGGTAAATCCCGATAGAAAGGACTTGTCGGAAAGTTGGGGGATTTCTATTTTAAGTCCAACAGAACGTAGGCTTTGGGTTGAGAATTATAGAAAGTTGAATGAAGAGAAGAAGAAAAATAATAATAAATATTAGCAATTACTGTCATCCATATTGTTACTCTCTTTGTCACCCTGAGCGGAGCAAAGCGCAGCCGAAGGGTCTCCTGGAAAATAATTATCTCCGTTTTCAAATAATACCAACCAAGGAGATCCTTCGATTCGTTCATTACATTCACTCACTCAGGATGACAGGCGAGGTTCTGGGGATAACATATCCTTATAATATTTTATGACAATAGACCCAATTTATCACACTTGTCACTATGAGCGCAGCAAAGCGTAGTCGATTGGTCTCCTTGACAGTAATTTTCCTATTTCCCCAAAAAAACCACCAAGCTCACACCTGGTAGTCTATTTTGTCTATTATCCCTTGCAAATACGCGATTGTCATTCCGTAGTTTGTCATTGGGATATTTTTTTCTTTGCATTTTTTTACCCTATTCATAACACTTGTGCGGTTAAACATACATGATCCGCATTCTATGATTAGGTCGTATTTTTCAATATCGTGGAAGTCTTCGCCTCTGGCAAAGTCTATATTTACATTAGGATATTTTTTTCTAAGCATTTTTGGGATTTTTATTGTCCCTATGTCTTCTTCGATAGGTGGGTGGGTGCAGATTTCTGCTATTAGGATGTTTTTTACTTCATTGTCCAATACTTTTACTGAATCTCTAAAGTATTCTACATCTCCCTTAAATCCACTCATTAGCACTGAAAAGCTTGTCAATTTGCTTTCTTTAGGACTTTTTTCGTAAACATCTTTAAATACCTTTGAGTCTGTAATTATCAAATCTGGTGGATTTTTTAAAACGTTTAGAGTATTTTCGAAATTTTCCAAATTTGTGCTGATACATACTGCATCTTTGTCGATTAATTCTCTAATGGTCATCACTTGTGGTTTTATGAGCCTATCTTTTGGAGCAGCTTCATCTTGGGGCATTACCAAAACTACTGTGTCACCTTTTTTTGCCAATTTTCCGGTCAAAGTCAATGGGCCATCATCAATTACTACTTTTTTTATTTCTTCAAATAAATTGTGCCTATCGTCTTTATTTACATTTATAGAAATAGGTTTTAGGTCCTTGAATTTTTCTACAATTTCTTGTCCAATTTCTAAATCTTGTTTTGGTGCGATAAATATAATTGGCTTATCTTTTGCCTTTAATTGGTCGATAAATTTTAAATCATCTTCTAAACTTAAGACATAAAGGAAAATATCTGCTTTTTCTAAAACGCCTAGAGATTTTGAGATTCTCTTATTAGATAGGTCTGTTGCGTCGTTTATTCCTGCTGTATCTATAAAAATTACCGGCCCAAGCCCGTGGATTTCCATGGGCTTATTTATTGGGTCGGTTGTTGTGCCGTGAGTTTCTGAAACTATGGCGGTTTCTTGGCCTGTGATGTAATTTAAAAGAGTGGACTTGCCGGCATTTGTGTTACCAAATATGGCAATGTGCAATCTTTCTCCGCTAGAAGTTCTCATATATATAGGTCTCTTTTGCCATTTTCTACTGATGCTAGATTTTCTATGGTTTCTTTTCTGACTTCTTCATTTGGAATGGTGTTGATTTCGCGGCCTATTAGGGCATCGATGTCTGCTTTTGTTTTTGGGCTTGCGTAATCTTCGCCGTATTCTTTTAGAGTTACCAAAGCGTTTGGTTGGCAAATATTACCGATTCCAACATTTTTAACCATTTCCATAAATACTTCACCAGTTCTGCCTTTTCTATAGCAAGCTGTGCAGAATGATGGAATGTGGTTTTTTTCTATTAGCCAGTCTACAACTTCATCTAGGGTTCTGTTGTCAGATAGTTCAAATTGGTCTGATCCTTCTGTGACATTTTCAGTGTATCCGCCTACAGATGTTTTTGATGCACCTGAGATTTGGCTGATACCAAGTTCTAGTAATCTGCCACGCATTTCTTCACTTTCACGAGTTGATACTATCATACCTGTGTATGGTGCTGCGATTCTGATACATGCTACTACTTTTTCAAATACATCGTCTGCCAATGCATTTTCAAAGTCTGCTACATCTACATCATCTCCTGGTTGGATACGTGGTACAGAAATTGTGTGTGGACCGACATTATATTTTGCTTCCAAGTGCTCAGCATGCATTAATTGGCCGATAAATTCGTATTCGTAAGAATCAAGTCCATATAAAACTCCAAGACCCACATCATCTATACCTGCATCCATAGCGCGGTCGTGAGCTGTGGTGTGGTAATCATAGTTTGATTTTGGACCGTAAGCGTGAAGATTTTCGTAATTTTCTTTATTATATGTTTCTTGGAATAGGATATATGTTCCTATTTCTGCATCATGAATTTTTTTGTAATTCTCTGTGGTTGTTGCAGCAATATTTACATTTACCCTACGAATTGCACCGTTTTTGTGGTGAATATTGTAAATTGTGTCAATGGATTCTAGTATATAATCAATAGGGTTATTTCTAGGGTCTTCTCCTGCCTCTAGGGCAAGTCTTTTGTGTCCCATATCTTGAAGGGCAATTACTTGCTCGCGGATTTCCTCTTGGGTTAGTTTTTTACGAGGGATATGTTTGTTATGTCCGTGGTATGGACAATATGTACATCCGTTGATACAGTAGTTTGATAAGTATAATGGGGCAAATAAAACTATACGGTTAGCATAAAACTTAAGTTTTAATTCTTTAGCAACCTTAAATATTTCCTCATTGAGGTCATCTTCGTCACAAGATAAAAGCACAAAAGCTTCTTTGTGATCAAGGCCTTTAGCCTTTCTAGCCTTTTCTAATATATCTATGATAAGCGGTCTATTGTGTGCATTTTTGCGACCGTAGTCAATTGTTTCTAATATTTCTTCATGGTTTATAAACTCAGCTGGATCTGAGCTTTTTGGGTTATATTGTGCCATAAAATCTCCTTTCACATTTAATTATAATACTAATTTGATAGGATTTACAAGCCTAAAATCATATTTGTAAGCTTTTTAGTCGGGACACAGAATTCCTTATCAAGAAGCAGTAGATGATGGGGTTGCAAATGTCAAGAGATTAGCTCCAGATTTTTTACAATTATTCTTAATTCTTTTGCCAATCATGGCACTTTTATTAATAATTGTAATTAGAGAGCTCAGAAGAAAAAAAACACTAAGTACGGAGGTAAAAACAACTGAAGAATCGATTAAGACTTACAAAAAGTAGTGCTATAGGCTACTTGCTAATCCTTTTAGGTTTGCTTTTTGTAACCATCCCGCTAATAAGAAGAACTTACAATGATTACTCAGCAATTGCCTCCAGGAAAAAATTTGAACAAGTGCAGGCAAAAAGATCTGCTGATGAAGTTAATCAAGAAACAGAAAATGCAGAAGAATATAACGAAGTTGTAAAAAACTCTGATGTTACTGTTTCTGATCCATTTACAGCTGAAGATTATCAAACAAAGTATGAAAAATTTACTAAAACAAACACACCGTTTGCTTATCTATCAATAACAAAACTAGATAAACACTTGCCACTCTATCTTGATGCGACTCTAGATCACATTTCAAGGGGTGTTGCTCAAGTGGATGGAACAGCAATACCTATTGGTGGTGCTGGCATGAGATCAGTCATTGCCGGCCACAGGGGCTGGTGGACAGACACTATGTTTTTATACGTAGACCAACTCCAAGCAGGAGACTATGTTTATGTAGAAAGGGCTGAGCAAACCATGCGCTATGTTGTACATGATAAAGAAGTTATCGGACCATACGATTGGGATAAACTTGCTCCACGAGGAGATGAAGACATATTGACACTGATGACTTGTAGTCCTTTTATGCCACCAAGACCAAATAGACTTTTGATTAATTGTTACCGCGATGAAAGCGCTATTGCAGAAGAGTTCCAAATCCCAGGCAAGGAATTGCCTGCAAGTCAAAACGAACAAGCAGATAGTAAGACTGATAATATGGTAAAAATAACAAGAATAATAACCCTAGTATTTGCAATTCTAGGAACTATATTATTTATCTTAACCCTAATCAGATTTATAAGAAGATTAAAAGTAAATATCGATTACGCAAAATAATTAGCACCCTTTGCATAAAAAACAAAGGGTTTTTTATTTGGGGGTAAATATAAAGTAAAGAAGGAGTGATAAAGTAAAATTTTCCAGTATAATTATAAAATATCATTTCAAAACATACTAAAATGCTATGGTAAATGATTTCCTTTAATGTCATTGAAATTCAATATTCTATAAACTAAAAATCTTATAAAAAATTTGAAATTTGTTTGAAATGTGTACAAAAAATAGTATAATAATGATATTAAAATTAAAACTAAAACAAGTTAAAAATAGTTTAAATATATCACAGAAAAATTAGAGAAAGGGGGACTGTTAAGTTTGAAATATAAGTTAATGTCCGCAATAATGGCTTTTTCAATGCTAGTATCATCAACTATTGCTCCGCTTGCAGCAAGCAAATCCTATGCAAGTGCAGAAATAGAAGAAAATCCTACAGTAATGAACGAAAAAACCGATGAAGTAGGAAATGATGAGAAGCCAGCAGAAACTAGCGACACAAAACTTGATATTCCTGAAAAAGCTGAGGAAGTTAAAGAACAATCTCCAGCAGAGCCAAAAGCTGAAGAGCAAATACCAGAAATACAAGTGGAAAAAGAAGAAGATACGATAGATACAGCAATAGAAGAAACAGATACAGAAGAAATCGAAGAAAAAGAAAAAATAATTGATAAATCTGTTGATGTGGATCTATACGAAGACAGTTCCTACGATACATTATCCAATGAAGCTATCGACATTAAAATCACAGGCAGAATGCCAGAAAATGGCACAATAAAAGCCTACGAAATCCAAAATGCAGTTACAGATATTAAAAAAGAAAATGTACTAGCATTTGGATTTGAAATATTTGATAAAGACGATAATCTATACTATAAAAATCCTACTGACCAATACAAAGTCGAAATTAAGTCAAGTAAACTAAGAAATTTAGATAAAATCTATCTTTACGAAAAAAATGAAAACGACATAAGATTTGCACAAACTACAGATTTCTCAAAACTTTCTGACCAAGTAAAACTTGAAAGTAAAGCAGAGGAATTTGCTATTGCAAAAGACTTAGAAAAAGAAGAAGAAGTAACTACTAAAGAACAAATAAAGGATGAAGAAGTAAAATCTCCGTTCTTAATTAATGAAGATAAAAAAGAAGTTGCTGAAAAAGAAATTGAAAAACCAAAAGATATCCTAGATAGCTTAGTAAATTCAGTGGATGAAAAACAAACTATAGAAGCTAGAAATGAAAAAGTTACTGAAGAGAAAAATACAGAACCTGAACAAGAAAATGAAAAGCCATCTGCTGATACAGAACTAGTAGATTGGAAAAAAGACTTATTAGAAGCTTTTGCTGGTAATTTAGGAGATAAAAAACCAGTAGATGAAAAAAATAGTGAAGAAACTATAAAAGAAGACAAAGAAGCTGAAGAAATATCAGAAAAAGAGACAAAAGAAGAATCTACTGAAGAATCAGAAGATATTACTCCTGACTCACAAATATCTGATGAAAAAGAAGAAAACTCAGAAGTTAAAACAGAGACTACTACTGAAGATGCTGTCAAAAATGAAGACTTAGATAAAGAAGCAAGTGAAGAAAATATCGAAAAGTCTGAAACTAATGAAGAAACCGAAGATTCTAAAGAGACAGAAGAAAAACTAACTTATCAACAAGTATTAGCAGATATCTACACAGATAGCTCTTATAGCCAAAAATCAAACGATCAGACAAGGATAAAACTTTCAGGCCGTCTACCAGGATTTACAAAAGTAAAAGCCTATCCAGTAGAAATCAAAATCGAAGGCAAAGAAATCCTTGCAGCTTACGATATAACAATCTTTGATGAAAATGATGAAGAATATAAAGTCACAGAAAAAAATGATATCAACGTTCAAATCACAAATCAAAAGATAAAAGAAGCTAAAGAGGTAGAAGTATACCACAAAAAAAGTGAGTTTACTCCAGAAGAAAAAGTTGATATAGAAAATAAAAATAGAGACACAGTATCATTTAAGGCAGAAAGCTTTTCTATTTATGCTGTTACAGAAGATGATAAGAATACGGTTACCGTTGTGTTTGTAAACAAAAATTATGAAAATGAAAAAGAACCGATTAGAGAAATATGGGATATACAAACACTACGTGACGGAGAATATGTGAAACAACCCGAGCTACCAATATTTTCTTACAAAGGTAAGTTTATCGGATGGTACTACTATAAATACGAAGATAGTATTGCAGCGGGTAAAGATATTTTTGGTGAAAAGTTTGACTTTAATCAACCTATTAAAGTTGATGAATTACGTAATAAATTTAAGGACGGGATTATATATCTTAAAGGACAGTATAAGGACGTAATTTATGTAGACTTCATTGATAAAAAAGAATACAAAGATAATGATGGTACTATAAAATATCAAGATGAGGTAGTAACAACTAGTGAAGTTTCAGTAGGTAATAAAATTCCAGCAGATGAAATATCAAGAGAATTAGGTGAACCAGGGTTTGTATTTTCCCACTGGTCACTTACACCAAATGGCGCTCCATATCCAATTAATGATCCAATTAGTAAAACTTCAGATGGAGTTAGTAAAAAGGGTTACTACACAGAGCTAAAGCTTTATGCTGTTTATAAAAAAGCTTACACAGTAACTTTTGATTCCGATGGTGGTACCCCTGTTACTAAATTAGTGGTAAATGAGGGTGAAACCGCAAAATTTGGTGATCATACAAAACCTACTAAAGTAGGATATAAGTTTGATTATTGGTTAGATGAAAGTGGAAATAAATTTGATGAGAATACTGCCATCACTAGAAATAGAAGGCTAAAGGCCAAGTATACACCTCTAGCCAGTGAGTTTACTATAAACCATTGGGTACAAAATGCTAATGATGATGGTTATACATTGGAGTTAGATAAGATTGTGCCGGGGCAAACAGGTACTAAAACTGATCTTCCATCTTCTTATAAATTATCAGACCAAGAGATGAAAAATCGAGATATTATGTATGTCAAAAGTGACATAGAGAGTGAAAATCTTCCAAAAATCATTAGGGGAGATAAAAGTACAACTATAAATTTATATTACAACAGAAAAACATATACTTATAGAGTATATAGGGATCCGACTGATGCTGAAAAAAGTAGAGGCATTAGAAGTTCAATTGATGTAGTAAATAAGATGTTAAAACACGGGCAAGACACATCAAAATATTATGATGAGGCTAAGAAAAAGCTCGCTGAATTAAATCAAGGAGAATATAACTTGAAAATAGGTGGTTTGACTGGAGAAACAGTACCTAGAGATAAACCAATGCCTAAGGGTGATTTAACAATATATGCATATAATGTATCTACTGTAAAACCAACCTGGTATCTAAAAATCTATGATATAGACACAGGTAAGTTATTGAAAACTATTCCGAAATATACTGACACAGTTATTACCCAAACGTATAGTCAGAAAAATGACTATCCTGGTTATGAATTCCAGTACTTTGAAAAACCTGGAACAAATTCTGCTAGACCAAGTAAAAATTCACATGGAATAAACAACGAAACTACAGCAAATTATGAAGTATGGGCATATTACAAGAAGGGCAAGTATACTCTAAGTTATTTTATTGGAAACAGTCAAAGTTCGGCTTACTATTATGATATTGAATATGGAAAGCCATTATTGAATTATCCACCACCTAATTATATTGCTGGGAAAACAGTAATTAACAACAAGACGTTTCGAGGTTGGTATGACAATATGTCTGGAGCTGGTAGATCAATCGACATAAGTACAGATACTATGCCCGATAAGGACCTTACATTATATGCTAAATGGGATTCTCAAACTCATACAGTTGTTGCGTATAAAGAAAGAAATAATCCAGCTGCCGGTATAATAAAAAAAGAAATTGATCATGGCGAGATATTAAACAGAGATGATTTTAAAATCGAAAAGCCACCTGCTTTGCAGGGTAGAGATGATGTGTTTTTAAAGTGGTATGCATTTATTAATGGCCAATTTGCAGAATATACATTCTCTTCTCCTGTTACCAGTGAGGTATACTTATATCCTGTATGGGTAGCCAGAGACCCAGAAAATCCTAATGAGTTTAGGCAATTATCTACAATTCATAAAGTAACATATACAGCTTGGTTATCAGACGGCACACCACATTCCTATACTGATAAAAATGATTATGTAGATAATTCTGAAGCTATAGTATTAGCACCGTATACAGATAGAAAATATCAATTTCCTGATGGTAAAGAAATCCAAATGGGAAAAGATCAAGTGTTTCAAGGTTGGCAAATTGATCCTGAAAGATCAGGCCCTAAGATAACTGAGGATATGCTAAATAAAATCTATCAGCCAGGAGATATTATAACTGTAATAGATGATATTGTATTTGAACCAGTAGTAAGTAAATTTCCACCTACTCATTTAAAATTAGTAGAAAAACGTCCTGTTAAGCTATCTGGAAATGACGGTGAAAGAATAATTGAAGGGCGTAAGTTTGCTACAAAACCCCCAATTCCTATAAATGCAGAAGATTATGGGTTTAGAGATCATAGAGATTTAGAGAACCAACATTTAAGAGACAATGATATAGTAGAACTCCCTGGTCCTGAGGTAGACGAAAACAAAAAGCTTATGATAGCTAATGAAGGATACACTTTTAAAGGATGGTATCGTGAATCTGATTTAAATAAACCTGATGCCATGCCATTTCAACCTGGTGATAATATCATGCTTACAAGTGATGGTGAGGAAAATATACTATATGGTATTTGGGAAGAAAAAACATTTAATCTAAATGTGAGAAATATTATAAATGGTAACCTTCTATATGGTGACGAAACAGTCAAACTGACAATTGAGTACACAGATACACTTGGAGAAATTCAATCTAAGGAATACGAATTAAAAAATGCTGACTCTATTGACAATATAACAGTCCCATATAGTGGATTTAAAATAACTACTGAATCATCATCGCCAATGAGTAAGACTACTTATCAAGCGCAAGTGTTAGATGAAAATGGAGATAAGATTGGAACTGATAGCGGTAATGATATATATGACAAAGTTCCTGTGAATACTAACATAGATGTTATATTTACAACAACCATTACCATTCCTCCACCAACAGGCTTAATTGATAACTTCACCCCAATGGCTATTATGCTTGCATTAGCCAGCATGGCCTTTGCATATAGATTATATAAAAGAAATAAATTAGCAGGGGGTATTGATGAATGAATTAGAAAAAGTTGAAGAATTTTTAAGTAAAGTTAAATTTAAAAAGCAAAATATTGGCGGAGTGTCTGAGGCTGATGTTTTGGCAAAGATTCAAAAGCTTTCAGACCTCTATGCCGAAGCTTTTAAAAATCAACAAATCAAATATGAGACTCTACTAGATGATAAGAATAGAGAAATAAAAGCATTAAGAGAGAATAGCAATGAGTGAAAAAATAAAAGTAGCTCATGCGGATAGTAAAACCTCGCAAGATTTTGTCGATTTTACTAATGTAAATAAAATCATCAGACAAAAGCGAGTTGATGTCTCAAATAAAAATGCAATTATAAGTTTTTTAAAAAAACTATTACTAATCATCTTAGTATTATGGTTGTTGTTCACTTTTGTTTTTGGATTTTTTGTAGTTTATAACGACGACGTGTTTCCAAAAATGGTACCAAGTGACTTGTTGATGTACTACAGGCTTGATAGAAATTTCTATGTAGGCGATGTAGTAGTGGTAGGTAAGAATGAGGCAGACTATGCGCTACGCTTAGTAGCAAGTGGAGGAGATGAAGTAGACATCTCCAAAGAAGGTCAGTTGATAGTAAACGGATCATATCAGGCAGAAACAAATATCTTTTATCCAACAGGAGAATATGACGAAACAGCAGAAGAAATCAAATTCCCACTAAAACTTAAAGAAAATGAAGTTTTTGCTCTAGGAGATATGAGAAGAGGAGCCAAAGATAGTAGATATTTTGGCCCGGTTGATAGAGATGAAATAAAGGGAAAAGTATTTGCCCTTTATAGAAGAAGTAAATTTTAATTGAAATTATCAATTACATGGAGAATTATCATCTAAGAATTTCAGTATTTAATAAAGATTTTCGAAAAAAGATTTCTCCACTACGCTTCGCTCCGGTCGAAATGACAAACTAGGGGGCATGAGCAAGTTTTAAAGAATGTAAAAAACGTATAATCCCACGCTGTCACCCTGAGCGCAGCGATAGCGGAGCCCAAGGGTCTCATAGATGAGATACTAATTAAGCTTAGGAAAAATAAAAATAGGGAGAAAAAATAAATGAATTTAAACAATATTTTCAAAAAAGTAAGCGGTATTGCTCTAGCAGGAGCAATTGCATTTGCAGGATTTGCAGGTAGTGCAAAAGCATCATCACCTACACCTAATAATGGTCAAGGTGAATCAACAGATGCTCCTTCTATCACAAAAACAGTAGATGCAGGTGGTAAATATTTCGGTGGTTCTGATTTCAAATTTAATGTAGCTAGAACTACTGTCTCAGATAATGAATATGGAAAATGGGTAAAACCAACTGCAGATCCTGGAATTATAGAAGAGGGTGAAAGAACAGTTAGGATTAATGCTGGGACTACAACCGAAGAATTAACAAACTCAGTTGATTTAGGAGTTAAAGCTCCAGCTGATTCAGTTCAACCAGGTGTATATAGATATGTAATTACAGAGAAAAATCCAAATATCTCAGGTATGGAAGAGAATGAACAATCATTTAATGTGGATGTGTTTATTCAAAGCACAACTGATAATAAACGTGAAATTGTTAAATATATAGTTTCAAGCAACGGAACAAAATCAAACCTAGAATTTACTAATAAAATCACAACAAATGATATTAAAGTTACTAAGAATATTACTGGTAACCAGGCAGACCTAAGTGATAGATTTAATTTTACAATTACATTTACTACTGAAAATAATGCTAATAACACTTCAGTACGTGTTAATGGTGAAGCTCTTCCAGCAGGGGGAAAAACTTTTGAACTAGGTGATGACGAAAGCTTAACAATTACTGGACTAGCTACAAGCGACCAAGTTAAAATTGTAGAATCTGAATTAGATGCTAATAATGTTGAAAACTACGAAACAACTATTGAAGCTACTAATACTCAGAGAGCTACTATTGATAATGCAAATAAAACCATTACAGCATATGGGGATGCGGGTGATATTACTTTTACAAATGATAAAAACGAAACAATTCCAACAGGTCTTATCGAAAACATCGCACCATTCGTATTAGCAATCGCAGCAGCAGGAATTGTATTCTTTGTATACTTCAAAAGAAATAAAGAAGACGAACAATATGCGTAATAGCTAGAATAAAATATTAAAAATTAAAATCTCGCCAGATTTAAAACGGCCCCTAGTCCCGGGAAGGGACTACCATACAATTAACTTTTTATATACCAAAGCCCATAGCAAAGGCTTAACAATTTAAACAAATTCCAAAGAAAGGAGCAAGCAATTTGCAGACAGTAGCAAATATATCGCGTATTGGCGAGAAAATACTAGACCGTATAGTCGCAATAATTTTAATATTGGTCATGCTTTTTGCAGGCTACTCCCTTTGGAATTCATATATGCTTTTTAGAGGTGGTTTTGCTGGGGATGAGCTTTTAAAATACAAACCTCAAATTACTGAAGATGGCGAAAACCCTACTCTGTGGGATTTGATGAAGATAAATGAAGATGTAGTAGCTTGGGTTACTATCGATGATACAAATATCGACCATCCAGTAGTCCAAGGTGAAGACAATATGGAATATGTTAACAAAGATGTTTACAAAAACTTTGCCTTAAGTGGTGCAATATTCCTAGATTATAGAAATAATAAAGAATTCAAAGATCCATACTCCCTTTTATACGGTCACCATATGGACCAGGGTGGGATGTTTGGAGATGTGGTTCTATTTGAAAAAAAAGATTATTTTGATAAACATAAAACTGGTACACTTTTCTTACCAAAAGAAACTTATAATATAGAGATATTTATGGTAAGCAAAATTGATGCCTATGATTCTGTTATATTTAACCCATCGTCAATAAGCACTATGGAGGGTAGGCAAAATCTTATTGAACACGCCCGAAAAACAAAACTTCACGAACGAGATATAAATATAGGAAATGACAGAATAATAGCCCTCTCTACATGTGAAAAGGCAACGACAAATGGTAGAACGGTTATACTTGGTGTAATTAGACCAATGAATGGAGATAAATAATGAAAGCAATTAAAAAAATTAGAAATTTAATATTAATAGCAATGGTTATTATATTTCCATTTCTAAATACTCAAGCTGCAGGCGAAATTAAGATACCTATTTCTGTAGAGTGGTTTTATGAAGGGCAAAAGTGGGCGAGTAGTCCTCATTTTGCAAATGTAGTTATTGAGCCACAAGATGGTGCACCAGCGCCTAGCGTATCTTCTTTTAACTATCCGGGAGATTACAAAATAGAATTTACTGCACCAGAATTTAGCAAACCGGGCAAGTATAAATATCTTATTTATCAAAATAATAAAGATTTTAAGGAAAAGGGAAGGTCAGTTACTTACGGCAAGAACAAATACATTGTGATGTTCTTTGTTCAAAACGGAACTGATGGACTTAGCACATCAGTTTATTCCTTTGATGCGGATAAAGTAGATGAGAATGATAAAAATGCTAAAGAAACTGAAATTAAGTTTGCAAATGATGATCCCCATATTCACAAAAATAATGGAGATATTGTAGATCCTAAGGATCCTTACCATCCTTTTCATCCACAAAATCCTTGGTATCCATATGATCCTATGGATCCTAAAAACCCATACCACCCAACAGAACCAAATAGACCAATTGATCCCACAAATCCAAATAGGAACGAAGAAAATACTCCAATATATCCAACAGAACCAGAGGATAAAACTAATCCAAACAAACCAATCAATCCTATAGATCCTCCAGTGCCAGGAAGAAATGAAGATTATTGGCCAGAGTACCCAAACCCTAAACCAACTGACCCAAATAATCCATCAAAGCCTGGAGATTCCGAAAATGAAAATGGCGGATGGCCCTGGTGGTGGCCAGAATGGCCTTGGAGTCCAGTAGATCCAAATGAACCTACTAATCCAAGCGATCCAGAAAATCCAATCACACCAAGCAATCCTCCAAAAGTTAAGGAAGGTGAAAAACCTTGGTGGTGGGATAAGATAAATCCTGATAAGGATTACAAACCAGAAAATCCACCAATAGATCCAACAGATCCACAAAATCCAACTAAACCGGTTGATACAACAAGGCCAGAACAACCTTGGTGGTGGGATATCTATTATCCAGAAAAAACATTTGACCCAGAAAATCCAGATAAGCCAGTAGAAAAACCACCGGCTGAGAAACCATGGTGGTGGGACAAACTATTCCCAGAAGTTCCTTATAATCCAGAAGATCCATATCATCCAAATGGTAAAAATCCATCAAAAACCGAAGATGACTCTACAAGTCCAGATAAAGGAAATAAAGAAGATGGAGAAATTGATAAGGGAGACGGTCAAAACAAGGACCACGAAAATGATGATGCATCAAGAAAAAATAGAAAAGATAATGAATCTGACTTATCAGAAAGCACAGTAAAATCTCCATCCTCAAATATCCAAGATGATAAACAAAATCAAGGTATCTTTGGCTGGGGAAGAAAGGGCAGCGATAGGTCATCAACTGGCCGCGTCAAAACTGGTATAGAAAGTGTTGGTATGTGGTTAATTATATTGTTAATTGCAGCATATGCACTTTATAAACTAGAAAAGCAAAAAAGAAAAAATCCACATAAAGACTAAACTCAAAGCTTTAGGGACATATCCCTAGAGCTTTTTTTGTAGAAAATTATATGGAGATCACTCAAAGTGAAAAATGTTGAAATTTAAACGTTTTATTTGAAATTATCAAGCTTATGATTTTGACAATATTTTCTAAAAATTGTATAATTTAGATAGCTATAATTAAGCAATAAGCTTAAATGGTAAGAGAAATTAGGAGCTAGAAATGAAAAATAAAAAACTATATGTAGGAACTATTGCTCTAGCACTATCTATCGGGGCAATCGCTCCAGTAAGAAACAATGTAATTAGTTCTGTAGCATATGCAACTGGAGCTGAAAACACTGATCCAAACAGTGGAGCAGCTTCGGAAAATAAAACTACAAAATTAGATAAACTAAAAGATTTAACAGATGAGAAATCAAGTGTTCAAAATTCAGCTCGTTATAACATTGCTTCTGAATCTGAGAGAAAAGCATATGATAATGCTATCAGTGCAGGAAGAGAAGCAAACAATACAACTGAAGATAAAAAATTAGATGAACTAATTGCGAATATTCAACAAGCTAAAGATAAATTTGGAACAGACTATTTGCCGACAAACGAACAACGTCAAGGTCTTAGTTCTACAATCGCTATTGCAGAAAAGTTATCAAAAACAATAGCAAATGATAACAATGTATCAAAAGCTGATAAGGAGAAATTAACCAATGCAATAAATTCTGCTAAGTCTGACGAAAAAAACTTGGCAAAAAGTGGAGATGAAATCAATACAACTAATAAAACATTAGCTCAAACTATCAATGATATCATTAGTGATAACAATCTAGAGGCTAAAAATTCAGCACTAACAAATGATGAAATTGAAAAAATCACTCCAGCTGATAGTACATCCTATGGTAGAGCTTACAAAAATTTATTAGAGTTAGATAAGAAAGCTTATGGTTATACAGAGTTAGACGAATTTAAAAATATTACAGATTCAAATATTAAAAATAATTTAAATAATAGTCTAACTAAAGCAGAAGAAGTGTATAAAAATGTTTCGTCAACAACAGTTGAATTAAATACAGCCTACAATAACTTAAATAAGGCCTATAACGATGCACTTACTGCAGCAAATTCAAAAAATACTGAAGCTAGTAGATTAAAGTCTCAAATTCAAAATGAAATTAATACAAGTCCAGCTGGATTTGAAAATGCAGGTCAAACAGCAAGATTAACTTATAATATTGCAAAAGCGAATGCAAATGCAGTATTAAAAAAGGAAAATGCGACAGCTGATGAACTTAAAAAAGCTCTAAATAACCTAAACCTTGCAAAGCTTGCCTTAGCACCAATAAAAACAAAAGTTATTGACAGCACAGAAATCGAAAAGGCACCTAAGGATATTCTTAAAGAATTGGTAGATGCAGCAACAACTTATAAGACACAAGATCCATACAAATCAGCAAGTGATGCAGATAAAAAATCATATGATGATGCTATCACTGCTGCAAATGGAGTTCTTCAGAATAATAAATCAAGTGTCGATGATTTAAATGCAGCTATACAAACTATAAAAGATGCTCAAAACAAAATAGCAAGTTCAAAAGAAACAGGCGACCAAAATTCCTATGACCAAGCAAAAGTATTATTGGATAGTTTGGTAAGAAATAAAGAAGAAGTTACAAAAAGCACAGCTTATACAAGTGCCAATTCAGACAAAAAATCAGCTTATGATAAAGCTATATCTGATGCTAGCTTAGTATTAAAAGATATTGCAGATGGAAAAGATATAAGTACTGAAAAAATCAATGAGAACATCAGTAAAATTGTAAATGCACTTACCGACCTAGGCTACAAAGATGTAGTAAAATATTCAAACACTTTAAAAGAACTAGTAGATGAAGCTCCTACATTTAGACAAACTTATGGCTATTATGTAAAAAATAATAGTAGCAAAGACTCTGATAAGTCATTGATAAAAACATACAATGATTTGATAAAATTAGTAAGCGAAAATTTAGATACTCTAAGTCAAGACACAGAACTATCACAAAAATATGTAGATCGTATTAATGAAATTAAAAGAAAAATTGTAGGCCAATCTAGCAATCCTGCAGCAGATGAAAATAAGGAGAGCCTACAAAATTTAATAGACTTAGCTACAAAAGTTCAAGCTCATCCAGATTATGTAAATGTAAAAGCTACTCAAAGCAAAAATTTAAATAAGGCAATTATAGCTGCTAGAAGAGCGCTAAATAGTGATAATGCATCTGATATTGAAGATGCTAGAACTTATCTAACAAATCAATTAAATCAAAGCGAAATAAAACCAATTGTTGCTAAAATAAATAACCTAAATGAATCAGAAGATCTAAAAGAACTTAGAAAATTAGCTGAATTAGCAACAAAAGTTACAAAACACAAAGAATACGCGAATGTTGATAAAGATTTAAAAGACAAACTGGAAGATGCGCTTAAAAAAGCAAATCTAGCAATCCAAAGTAAGGATAAGACAAAGATAAAAGAAGCTAAGGATACCTTAAGCAATGTATTAGCTGATGATAAATTCAAAAAAATTATTGAAGATATTAATAAAAACGAAAAATCATCAAGACAAAATATTGAAGACTTTATCAAAGGTGACAAAAATTTAAGAGATTCAGTTAATTATAAAAAAGCTCAGAAAACATTAAGAGATGCTTATGATAAAGCTATCGAAGAAGGTAAAGCAATTCTTGAAAATAAAGATGCAAGCGAAGAGGATTTATCAGCAGTATCAGAAAAAATAATGCAAGCAGTAAATGCTCTAGATGGTAACCAATTTGCAGCAAGAGTAGAAAAGCTTAAAGAAAAATACAAAAAAGATGGATCTCAAATCACCAATGCAAATAAAAAAGCAGCGGTTGAAGCAAAACTAAAAGCTCTTGAAGATAAAAATGCAACTATGGATGATCTATTAGCAGCAGAAACAGAGCTTACAAATGCTTTAAAACTAAATGGTAGCAGCACTCCAGTAACAACTACGACAAATACAACAACAGTACCTGGTACAAGAACAACAACTACACCAGTAACTACTACTAGACAAGTACCTTCTACAATTAATCCAGGATCTATTGTAAGAACGGGTATAAAATCTCTTGTAGGGGTAGGAGTACTATTAGTAGCAGCCATTGGAGCATATATTCTTACTGGCAAAAATAAAGAAAAAGATAAAAATAAAAATGTAAAAGCAAAAAGGAGAAAAGACAATGAAATTAAATAAAACACTAGCATCAGCACTACTATTAACAGTAACACTAACAGGATGCGACAACATGGTAAAAAATGAAAACAAAGATGCAAACGCACCAGTTGTAGAAGAAAACAAAGCAGATACTGCAAAGGAAAATCAAAACACAGCTGATGAAGCTAAAGCTCCAGAACAAACAGCTGAAAATAAAGCAGAAAATACAGAGGATACACAAAATTCAGCAGATACTAACGAAAATGCAGATGAAACTACTGACCAATCTCAAGATACATCAACAGCAGATATGTCAGCAGATCAAAAAATCGAAGCTTTAGAACAAGCAATCTTTGATAACAGATCAAGTGCACGTGCAGTAGAAATCCTATTTGAACTTTCACCAGAAACTGTAAGCGGACATGAAGATGAGCTAAACGAGTTACTAGAAACATCAAACTCACTACTAGAAAAAGCTCAAACAGCCCTTGACCAATTAAAAGCACAATAATTAAAGACCCTCCGGGGTCTTTTTTTAGTATAATTTTAAAAATACTTCATTAGGGTATAATGAAAGCAAGAAATAATTCTAATAACTAAAGGAGTTATATATGAAAAATAAAATATTAAAAACAAGTGCCGTTCTTGCTCTAGGAACATTATTACTAGTACCAAGCACAAATAATGTTTACGCGGCAAGCACAGATACAAGTGTTAGTACGGAAATGTCTGAAGTAGAAAAAGAATTTAGACAAAAATTAGAAGAAGTAAATCAAAAGATTGTCCAATACGATTCTGTATTGATGGGATATGAATTTAAAAATGCTGATGAAAAACCTCAATTACAATATACCAATGCCTTAAAAGGCCTAAAAGAGGGATATGAAAGTTTGATAAACTATAAAACAGAAAACGACGATTTTTATAGATTATACATCAATCAACTAAATAGTAGGGTAGAGTTAGTAGAAAATGCAAAAGCAAATCTAAATGGTAGAGAAGTTGACAAAAGTGAACTTATCAAACTAACTACAGAACAATCAAACTTCCAAGCAAGTGATGCATATAAAAATGCACCAAAAGAATTAAAAGAAAAATATGATGCTGCGGTACAAAATGCTTGGAAAACTGTAGGTGACAATGGACTTAACCTTACAAACCTACAAAACGAACTTGCAATAAATGCTGTTCAATCAGCAAAAAATGAAATAATTGCAAATGATGAGAGAAAAAAAGCTTTAGACAGCCTTAGAGAAGAAATTGCAAAAACAGCAGATATCAGAGCAGAAAAAGATATCTATACAGATAGCTCATATAATACTTATAACAATGCTGCAATCCTTGCAAAATCTACAATCGAAAATCCAAATTCAAGCTTAGATGAAATCAAATCAGCAAGAGACTTAGTTCAATCAGCAAGAAATAATCTAGCTAAAAAACAAACTCAAGGTGACATTGATAGACAAAAACAAATTGAAAGATTAGAAGAAGCTATAAGACAAAATAAGGAAACTAGAGAGTCAGTTTTATTAATCAAAAAAATTGCTCCAAATATTGCAACAAAAAATGCCAAATACTTAGACCAACTAATCAAAAGATCTGAAGATATAGTAGCTAGATCAACAAAAGTTTTAAACCAACTAAAGGGAATTAGAGGCTAAAACCAAACCTTAAGGAGGTATGATGAAATTTAAATCAAAAATATTAAAATCACTCTTATTAGTAAATATAGCATTTTTAAGTTTAGGTAGCCAAAGTGCTTTTGCTAACACAAATGATAGACAAGCAAATGTTGCTCAAAACTCAGAAGCACTTACCCGTAATCAAAATTTCACTGACCAAGCAAGACAATTACAATTGGCAGTAGATGACGAGGTTAATGTAGTAAATTCAAATGCATATTTCAATTATGCTAGTCAAGATGTAAAAGCAGAATATGAATCAGCAATCGCTGAAGCAAAATCTGTTTTGGCAAGACTTGATACAGCAAGCTATGATGAGCTTAGAAATGCCATGAATAGGATAAATCTTGCAAAGAGAAATATAAAAGCAGAGGTAAACAACAAGGCTCAAAATGAAAATAAAAAAAATCAGCTAAGAGCAGCTATACAAAGAAATCAAACTACTCTAGCGGCTGCAAAACAGCTTAAGCAAATAATGCCAAACTATGTTAAAAAGTTCGATAAACAACTAAATGCATTAATAGCAAGATCAGAAAATCTAATTGCAAGAGCAAATAAAATATTATCAACCCTCTAAAAATAAGCCTACAAGTACAGCTTGTAGGTCTTTTTTGTGTCTAAAAGCCTTTAAAATGTGTCAAAAAAATGTATATTATATAGTGATACAATTTTAATTTAGAGAGGGTTTGCACTTTGAAAAAGAAATTATTTGGGTTTTCTTTGGCGATGATTTTGGCCATAAACCCGCTTATAAATACAAATATTAGACCAAACATTGCCTATGCTGCAGCTGATCAGGCAAAGTTAGATAAGCTTGATACAAGTTCACTCGAAAGTCAAATAAGGGCTGCAAAATATCTTATAGAAAATATGCCAAATATTATTAGCGGTGAAAATAGAAAAAAATTAGACGATTTGATAGTAAAAAGTGAAAATCTTATCGTTAGGATAAATAATTATAAGGCTAGTCTCGAGACAAATGATAATTTAAATATCAGAGCAAAAAATATAGTTAGAGCAAATTTGGATAAGAGAAATACAAATTTCACTGTAAATATCAATGCTTACACTACAAATCAACAAATCCAATCATGGTTTTTAGAAACGGCTAGGGAAGACTGGTATTTCTTCTATAGTATGTATGGAAAAACAAATGTAAAAACAAAATACGATCCTAATAAAACAAAGGGAGATAAGGTATATGTTCAATCTGCAACATTCACAGTAACTTTTAGGGAAGATCCAACTGTGGATGACCAAATAGATCTTTTTGCTAATGAATGGGTAAATCAAAATATAAATGCTTATGATGACGATCTAGAAAAAGCTCAAAAAATCCACGATTTTATCGTTACTAAAAATCAATATAATAGGGGAGATGGTAATGATAAGAGCGGCGGATTTTCAATTTACCATCCTTCATCAATTATTTATGGAGAAGGTGGAGTATGTAATGCCTATGCAACACTTTTTGACAAACTAGCAACAAAAGCAGGACTAGATGTTAGATATGCCACAGGACATTCTAAAAAAACAGGTGAGCCCCATATCTGGAATATGGTTAGGGTAAATGGAGTTTGGTATAACATAGACACAACATGGGATGATCCAACTATTAACTTTAATGAAGGTTATGTAGAAAATATTGGAGATTTTGTAATATACGACTATTTCCTAAAAAGTGATGAAGAAATTAACAAATCAAGAACAATAGATGATAATCCAGATAGACCTGAAAGTAATTCTACTTTAAGGACTGGTTTGAAAAATACTACTATTCAACGAATTGATGGTGAATATAGGGTAGTAAATTAGAAAAAAAGAAAGACCTTTAAAAAAGGTCTTTTTATATTGTTTACTTATTGTATTTTATATATCACTTATGATAAAAGAACAAAGCCAATGACGTTATGATTATTCTACTGATTTCTCCTTAGGCTTTTTTATTTTTCTTCCTTTTTAAAAAAGCATTCTTTATATCATCAAATTCATCTACCTTTAACAAATAAATGATTCCTACATATATCACTCCAGCAAATGCAATTGTGACTAGCAACCATAGGTTTGATGGTCTTAATTGATAGAAATATTTTGCAAATATACCTAATACAGCTCCTGCTATTAGAATTTTGCCTATATTTTTTAGAATATATTTATTATCCAAACTGCCAAAAGTTCGTTTATACATTACAAAAGCCATTAATACTGATGAAAATTGGCTGATTGTTGTTGCCATTGCTAGTCCTACTAATCCGTATTTTACTGATAGGGCATAGTCTAGTAAGATATTTATTCCTAGCTGGATAAATGAAATTACCGTTGGTATTTTTGTATTTTGATTTGAGAAAAATGATAGATAAAGCAAATCTACTATGGCAGGACCTAGTAAATATAGGGTGTAGGTAAATAAAACCTTGCTTGTTGCAATCATATCATTGTAGGTAAACTCTCCACGGTAGTATACAAATGAAATTATTGGCTCTGATAAAACCATCATCCCAATTATAGAAGGGATAAATAAAATCATTATTTTTACCAAGGTCTGGCTAGTTAATTTTTTCATACCATTTAAGTTATTATCAGCTACTAATTTTCCAATTATTGGATAGGCTGTAACTTGGAATGGGACGATAAATGTTGAACTAACTATCCTAAGGATTTTTAAGGCATAGTTTATAATAGAAACTCCACCGTCAGTTGCTACTAGAGAAGCAAATGATTGGTCGACTATGGTTGATATATAAACTGCAGCCATAGAAAAAGTTGTTGGTAGCGATAGGATTATAATTTTTTTGACATTTTCGTCAAAGGAAAATTTAATCTTACCACGTTTGAAACCTGTTTTTCTAATGGCTCTTGGAAAAATTATAAATTGGACAAAGTAGGCCAAAAATATACCAATAGTCATTATGGTCACATTACCCTTTGAAATTGCAACCGTGATTGCCAAAATTATATTTAATATAATTAATGGCAGGGCAGGAGTTATAAAATCTCCTTTAATTTGTAAGTATGCAGAAAAAATTGCTGCATAGATATTTGGATAAATGGTTAAAATTATTGCACGCATAAAGCTAGATGCAATTTTTAATTTTTCTCCACTATAACCTGCTGCAAAAAGTTTTACAATAGCTGGTGCAAAAGCAAAGCCTAATATCATAATTGCAGAGGTCAAAAATAGGGAGAAATTTAGAAGATTATTTGTAAATTTATCTCCTGATTCTTCTCCACCCTTTTTTAAAACTTCATTGTATGTTGGTATGTAAGTTTTGCTTAGGGCATAGGTGATTACAGAAAAAATCAGGGTAGCTGCGGTTGTCGATGTGTTAAAGGCATCGGTTATCGGACCGGTTCCATAAAAGAAAGAAAAAATCATCTCACGAATAAATGAGAAGATTTTTCCTACTAAATTTAATATTATAAGTATCAGTGTATTGTTCATGATTTTTTATTGGCATAACCCAATAGGAAATTGTCGATTGACTCGATTTCTAGGGTTATTAGTTCATCTATTTTTATTTCAAATTGGTCAAATACTTGGGCATTTGCCTTATTTATGGCATCTATAACTACGTATTCTTCGTTAAAATCTCGAACATAACCTGTTGATGCATCATAATAATTAAAGCTTGTTGCAAGAGTTATGATTTTGTTATGATCTTTGGCATATTTTATCAAATCTCTAAAGTCAGGTTTTGATTGGTAGATTTCATTGTCGCTGTCCCCGATAGAAATATTGCCCCAAAATCCCATGTATTTTTCAATTTTTTTTAGATATTCAGTATTTCGCTCGATTCCATCTATGGTGGATTTATCAAATAAAAGATATCCATCAAATTTGCCTTGATCATCCACTAAGTGGGTAAATAATCTTTCTGTATTTTGGTAAATGATGTATCCAACAGCAAAGGAATCTTCATTAGTTGAATAAATTTCTACTAAATCTTTCATTAGTTCTCCTAGTTATTTAAGAATCTTGATAAGAATTCTCTAGTTCTATTGTGAGTTGGATTTTCAAAAATTTCTTTTGGAGATCCATCTTCTAGGATTATACCTTTATCCATAAATAAAACTCTAGTTGATACATCACGGGCAAAGTCCATTTCGTGAGTTACTACAATCATTGTAATTCCAGTTTTAGCAAGTTTGGTCATAACTTCTAAAACTTCTCCCACCATTTCTGGGTCAAGGGCACTTGTTGGTTCATCAAAAAGTAGGACTTTTGGATTCATGCAAAGGGCACGTGCAATGGCTACCCTTTGCTTTTGTCCACCGGATAATTGTGATGGTCTAGCGTGGATGAAATTTTGCATACCGACATCTGTTAAAAAGCTCATGGCAAGTTCTTCTGCCTCTTTTTTATTTTTGCCCATTACTAGTTCTTGGCCTAGGGTACAGTTTTCTAGGACATTTTTGTTTTCAAAAAGATTAAAGTTTTGAAAAACCATGCCTACTTGTGAACGATAGTGACGTTCATCAAATTCATTTTCCAAGATATTTTTACCTTCATATAAGATTTCCCCGCTTGTTGGTGTTTCAAGTAGGTTTAGACATCTAAGAAGTGTTGACTTTCCAGATCCTGAGGAGCCAATGATTGAAACAACTTCGTTTTTTTCTACACTAAAATTAATATCTTTTAGAACTTTTAAATTTCCAAAGCTTTTTTCTAGGTTATTTACTTTAATTATTGACATTTTTTGCTCCTGTACTTGATTCTTTGATATATTCTCTGCCCATCATTCTGCGTTCTACTACTAAAAGAATTCTAGTAATTGCAAATGTTAGGATGAAATATATTAGGGCTGTTATTAAATAGGTTGGAAAATATTGGTAGGTTGATCCAGCTACTGACTTACTCATAAAGAATAATTCTGTAACTGATATTACGTTAAGTACTGATGTATCCTTAATGTTAATTACAAATTCATTACCTAATGATGGCAAGATTGTTCTTACAGTTTGTGGAATTATTACATTTTTCATAGTTTGCCAGTGGGTCATTCCAAGTGCTTTGCAGGCTTCAAATTGTCCCTTATTGATTGAATTTATACCACCACGTACAACTTCTGATAGATATGCTCCTGTATTAATTGATACAATTAAGATAGCTGCAAACATTGTGGAAAGGTTTATGCCAAAATATTGTTTTAATCCGTAGAAAATAATTACTGATTGAACCATCATTGGTGTTCCACGGAAGATTTCTACATAGGCACCTAGTAAAAAGTTCACTACTTTATAAATTACATAGCCAATTGGATTTTTGATTTTGTTTACTTCAGTTTTTCTGATAATTGCTACAAGTAAACCAAGTAAAAATCCTAAAATTGTAGATACGATTGCAATAAATAAAGTATTTACAATCCCTTTTAAGAATAGGGAAGAATATCTACTCCAAATTGACTTCATTTCTCCAAAAAATGATTTATCTTCATCGGCTGCTTCTATGCCATCATCTTCACTAAGGCTTGCGACATTTATCATATCTTCCATAATTTTATCTTGCTCATCTTGTGGAAGATTTGCTAAAATTTTATTTATATCATCCTTTAATTCTGATCCCTTTTTAACACCAACAGCTACGCTTGTCAGCATTGGGTCGATTTCAAATCCTTCTTCTGCGTTGAAATCTCTATATACTAATTCTTTGTTTGCCTTTGTTGCAATCAATGCACCAGACTTATCAGAAATATATCCATCAATTGTGCCAGAAACTGTGGCAGTAATCATTGTTGGGAATGAATCAAGAGCTTGTTGCTTATTTACTCCATCCATTTGATCGATTAGATCAAGGTGGAAAGTACCAAGCTGTGCAGTGATTTTTGCATCTTTATAGTCGTTGATATCTTTGGCATTAGCATAGGCGGAGTCTTTTCTTGTTACAACCCCTATTGTCGCGTTATAATAGCTATCTGTAAAATCAATTTGTTTTAATCTTTCTTCTGTTGGACTCATGCCGGCAACAATTGCATCGATTTTGCCTGAGGTTAGGGCTGGTATTAGTCCATCCCAATCTATTTTGTAAATTTCAAGCTCTTTACCAAGCTCATCGGCAATTCTTTTTGCAACTGCCACATCATATCCATTTGCATACTCACCTGGGGAATTTGCAACTGGGATAGCTCCATTTTTATCATCTACCTCAGAGAAGTTAAATGGGGCATAGTTTACTTCCATTCCAACTCTTAAAACATTGCTATCCTCACTAGCAAAACTTACATTTGTAAAAGTTACTAAGATAAGGATAAGGCTTAACAAAATTTTTCTTATTCTTTTCATAATTTTTCCTTTCTTGGGCCTTAAAAATTTCCAAAAAAAATACACGCACACTTTCGCATTGTTGGGACGAAAGGCCGTGTTACCACCCAAATTCATGTACTTTTTGCAAAGCACATCTCATTAAGTACCATCATACTCGTTTGCTGTAACGTGCAATCACGTCTTTGAATCAAATATCCTCAAAGAAACTCAAAGGCTTTTTTCACTAATCTTCCAAATATCCCATTCCACCAGCCGGGACTCTCTAGATTTTTCCAAATAGTTACTCTTCTTCTCATCGTTGTTGAAGATATAATACAAGATTTTGATAAAAAAGTCAAGAACAAAATGGTATAGTTAACAAAAGAGGTAAAGTATGAAACTTAGTGAAAGACAAAAAGAAATAATAAATGCATTACAATCAAGTAATAATCCCATTTCAGGCGAAGTTTTGGGGGAAAAGTTTGGAGTATCCAGGCAAATAATTGTAAAAGATATAGGTGTATTAAAAGCATTTGGCATAGAAATAATTTCTACAAATAAAGGATACAAAATAGATAACAGCGAAAAATTAACCCGCATTATAGAATCAAAACATGAGGATGTAGATATAAAAGATGAGCTAAATACAATTGTTGATAACGGTGGAGTAATAATTGATGTTTTTATAAACCACTCAGTATATGGAGTTATAAAAAAAGATTTAGATATTCACTCCCGCAACGGGGTCAATAATTTCGTAAAAAATATGACGATTTCAACCCCTCTAAAAAATCTTACAGAAAATGTTCACTATCACACTATAAGTGCAAAGAATATAAAAACTCTAGATAATATTGAAAAGGCTCTAAAAGAAAAAGGATACTTAAGCTGACTTTCCCACTGTATATACAATAAATATTTTTTGTGTTATACTTTAGTTAATAAAAACTAAGGAGTTATAATGAAAAAATATTTAGATCAACAGGGGATAAATATATCAGCTAGGGTTTATTTTATAGATGCTTTGGGAGCTATGGCCTTTGGGCTTTTTGCTTCATTGCTTGTAGGGACGATTTTAAATTCAATTGGTAATACATTTAATATTCCATTTTTAACAGAACGAATCTGGCCTTTGGTAGGTCAAGCAACAGGAGCTGCAATTGCAGTTTCAATAGCCTATGCGTTAAAAGCTCCAAATCTAGTTTTGTTTGCATCCACTATTGTAGGTCTAGGTGCCTATGAACTAGGAGGGCCAGTCGGAGTATATATTGCAACAATATTTGGAGTGGAATTT
Organism: Anaerococcus sp. mt242; assembly: GCF_016798225.1. Classification (GTDB taxonomy): domain Bacteria; phylum Bacillota; class Clostridia; order Tissierellales; family Peptoniphilaceae; genus Anaerococcus. The sequence continues at coordinate 179,171 of NZ_JAEUYX010000001.1, forward strand.
GGAAAACTAGTATCAAAACGCACCAAACTAGATATAATCATAACTCCTGCTCTTACAATTTTAGTAGGTGTTTTAGTGGGAGATGTAATAGGACCAGGGGTATCTGCCTTTATGACAGGTCTTGGAAATATTATTATGAGGGCAACAGAACTACAACCATTTTTAATGGGTATAGTTGTTTCGGTTTTGGTCGGCATGGCCTTAACTCTACCAATTTCATCAGCTGCAATTTGCATGATGCTCTCTCTTTCAGGTCTTGCAGGTGGGGCCGCAACAGTTGGTTGTGCCGCACAAATGATTGGATTTGCAGTGATTTCCTATAAGGATAATGGTCTGGAGGGTTTGCTCGCCCAAGGACTAGGTACATCAATGTTTCAAGTACCAAACATTATCAAAAATCCATGGATATGGATCCCATCAACGCTTGCTGGAGCAATTTTAGGACCTATTTCAACTTTGGTTTTTAAAATGGAAAATACTCCACTAGGTTCTGGTATGGGGACAAGTGGTCTTGTTGGTCAAATCTCTACTTTAAATGCTATGGCTGATAGCAGAAGTATTTCGATTTTACTCATTCAAATTTTATTTTTACATTTTATCCTGCCAGCAATCCTTTCATATCTAATTTATAATATAATGTATAAAAAAGGATTAATTAAAGATAATGATATGAAAATCAATTTTTAATGCCTAGAAATTAAGCTTTTTAAAGTCCTTTATGGCAATTTAATGAAAAATAGATATAATTATGGAAGAAGCATTAAATAATGCTTTTTTCTTTTATAAAGGAGAGACCAATGGAAAAACAAAGAAATTTTGACCAATTTAAAGTTAACCTAAATGAAGGTTCTTCAGTTGGTAAAGTTATAGCAGTAATGAGTGGTAAGGGTGGAGTAGGTAAATCATCTGTAACCAGTATGCTAGCTAATAAATTAAATAAAAAAGGATACAAGGTAGCAGTTTTTGATGCCGACATCACAGGACCATCAATTCCGCAAGCTTTTGGTATAGATGAAAGCGTTACAGGTACCAAAGAAGGTATAATGTATCCAGGGGTAACACGCGATGGGATCAAAATCATTTCAGTAAATATGATCTTACCTAATAAAACTGACCCAGTAGTGTGGAGATCATCAATTGTAACAGGCGTTATTAAACAATTTTATACAGACGTAGACTGGGGCGAAATAGACTACATGCTTATAGATATGCCACCAGGAACAAGTGATGTGCCTTTAACAGTATTTCAATCACTACCAATAGATGGAATAGTTGCAGTAGCAACACCACAAGATTTAGTAGGTATGGTTGTAGAAAAATCATTAAAAATGGCAAAAATGATGGGCAAAAAAGTAATTGGTATTGTAGAAAATATGTCATACTTTAAATGCCCAGATTGTGGAACAGACCACAAAATTTTTGGAGATAGTCATGTAGAGGAAGTAGCTGGAAAATACGATATTGACACAATTGCCAAGCTTCCTATAAATCCAGAAATAGCAAGTAAAATCGATGCAGGTCTTGTAGAAGACGTAAACTTAGAAGAATTAAATCCAATAATCGAGAAAATCGAATCATTATAGGAGGGTTTATGAAAAAGAGACTCTTAGCACTATTATGTGCCTTAAGTATTTTTGTACCATCGATAGCTTTTGCAGCAAATGATGCAAATAAAGATGCTGTAGTCTATGGTGCAGCTTTAAATAATGAACAAATTAGCCAAATGAATCAAGCCTTTGGTGTTAAAGAAAATGACCCAAATCTAAATTACAAAACAGCTACTGGAGAAGACCTACAAAAATATCTAGGTTATTATACTGATAATTCTAATATGATTTCATCAGTATATATCAAAAAACTTTCAGAAAATTCTGGTATTAAGGTAAATATAGTAACCCCTGCAAATATTACATCTATTACCCAAGGTCAATACACAAATGCGGCCATTACAGCAGGAATTACAGATGCAGATATTTATGTAGCTAGTCCAAAACCAGTAACAGGTGAGTCAGCCCTAGTTGGTGTTTATGCAGCTCTAGCTAATTCTGGTAAAGACATAGATCCAGAAAGAGCAAAAGTTGCCCAAGAAGAGCTAGAAACTGTAAATGAAATTTCAGAAGAAAACAAAAATAAGGCAGAATTTGATCCAGCAGAACTGGATAAGGTCGTAATCGAGGTTAAGCAAAAACTTGCAGAACATAAGGAAGAAACAGGCCAAGCAGCAGATGCTAATCAAATAGGAATTTATATTCAAGACGCACTTAAAAATGTAAATCTTGAAAATGTGCTAAGTGATAATAACATAAATATCTTGATAAATTTCTTTGATAAATATCAAAATTCTTCAGCTATTGATAGTGAAGAAGTTAGAGATAATCTTATCAAATTTGGAAATGAATTAGCAGATAATGCGGGCAAATTTTACAACGAAAACAAAGAATCAATTGATAATATAGCAAAAGAAGCTCAAGATAGCGGACTTTTGGATTCAATATTTAACTTCTTTAAATCAATTGTAAATTCATTTTTAAATATATTTGGTAATTCATCAAATAGTGAAAACAATAATTAAATTAAAAAAAGGAGCAGTTTTGCTCCTTTTTTTAATTTACAATTCTTCTAATTGATATAGGATTTCTAATAGGTCCTATAATTATTCCATAACGTGGGCTTGATGCGTGGATCATATTTCCGTTTCCATCCGCCATTCCTACGTGGGTTATATTATTTAAACTCGTTCCAAAAAATACTAAATCTCCAGCCTTTTCTTGGCCAAATGGAATTTCTACCCCGTATCTTTGCTGACTTTGGGCAAAGTGTGGGAGATTGATACCTATTTGACGGTAAGCTTGCATAGTAAATCCTGAACAATCTATACCACGAACTGGATCGATTCCACCCCAAACATATGGATTTCCAAGATATTGGGTGGCCCATTTATAAATCTCGTTACCAGTTTGACTTCCCGTAACTGGAACCATAACTGTGTCTGATTTTTGTGACTGACTGGTATTTGAGACTTGATTTTCTGATGTAGTTGTAGTCACATATGAAATTTCTGTAATTTCTCTGACAGCATTTTTAGCCGCCTCTTCACGGGCTTTTTGATCCTTAATGAAGTTATTCATTTCATTATAAAACTTAGTCATTTTTTCCAAATCACTAGGATCTTTTTTTGAAATTGCAAGATCTTCTAGTTTGACATAACCTTCTTTAATTTCTGAAGTGTTATCATCATCTGAAGCTTCATCACTTGGAGTATTTGTATCAAGAGCAACAGCTTCAGGGCTTTCCTTTAAGGTCACTACACTAGGGATTTCTGTATTTTCTTTACCTAGAATTACGGTTTGAACATCGTTTGTTTCATTTGTATCTGCTAGGTCATAGAGCAATGAGCTATTTTCGAGTTCTTTTATGTCAACGGTATTTATTTTTTTGTTGTCTTTAAAGTCTTCATCATAGGATACTTTTACAAAATCACTGTCAGGGATAAACTCTAATATTGTGACTTTTGTTTTTTCTTTTAGTTTTTGATCAGTAAGATTATTTGAATCGCTATTAGCTTTTTCTTTTAGGTTTGTTTCTGCTAAAAGGCTAGTGTGATTTAATTTATAAAACCATTTTTTGGCCACATAACCCTTTTTGCCTTCAAATTCTATTTGGTACCAATCATTAGATTCATTTTTTATTTCATAAGCTGTAAAGTCTTCTATCCCACCAAAGATTTCGCTATTTACATCTTCTTTTACGCGCACATTTACCCCGTCAGTTGTGTTTTTATTTAAAACTATAGAATCTGCCTGAGAAATTGCTGGATTTATAAAAAATTGAGAAAATATCAATGAAGTAATAAAGGCTTTTTGAAATCTTTTTGCCACATTAATCTCCCTTGTAAAGTACTATAGTATAATTTTAAAAGAAATTGCATAGGTTGTCAATTATAAGGGGATAAGAGAATATTTTTGGAAAATCAAAGCAAAAATCTGGGTATATCTTTATATGAGGTGTAAATATGTTATATAACAGAGAATTTATTGATGAAAAAATAAAAAGTGTAATAAAAACTAGTGAGTCATGCATTGGTCAAGGTGAGCTTGCAAGTTATATACCTGAGCTTGCTAATGTTGATCCTGATAATTTTGCCTTAAGCATAACATCTGTAACTGGGGAGACATTCAATTATGGATCCTCTGATTATGAATTTTCCCTCCAATCTATATCAAAGGTCTTACTTTTAATAATGGCTCTTCATGATAATGATCCAGAAGCTGTTTTTAGCAAGGTTGGTAGCGAGCCAACTAGTTATGAATTTAATTCTTTAGTTCCGATAACTGATAAGGCCGCAAATCCCTTTATAAATGCAGGGGCCATTACGACAGCTTCTATGATTTTAGGAACTAGCGTTGATGACAAATTTGAAAGGATCCTAGACTTTTATAAAAAACTATCCAAAAAAGAAAAAGCTTATCTAATGGATGAGGTCTATAAGTCAGAAATGGAGACTACTGACAGGAATAAGGCTATTTCATACTATCTAAAAAGTAAGGAAATATTTGAAGATGATCCAGAAAAAGTCTTGGATTTATACATAAGAGCATGCTCAATTTCTACAAATGTGACAGATCTTTCAAAAATGGGTGCAGCCCTTGCAAATAGGGGATGTGATTTAGAAACCCATTACAATCTTTTATCAAAGTCGGAAGTACAAATTGTCTTAAGCCAAATGGCAACTTGTGGCATGTATGAAAATTCTGGAAGATATTTAATGAATGTGGGTATTCCATCAAAATCTGGAGTTTCTGGAGGTATTTTAGGAGTAGTTCCGGGAGTGTGTGGCATAGGAGTTTATTCACCAAGGCTTGATGAAACTGGAAATAGCATTAGGGGCAAAGAAATTTTTAATATGTTAGGCCAAGAACTAGACTTATCAATATTTATAAATTAAAAAAGAGCAGAAATCCTGCTCTATTTTTATGACTTAGTTTTGCTGTTTTCATATATATTTAAGATTAGCATTAGTCCATAAATTACGCTAAAGGCAGTAAATGCAAGGGTTAGGGAATTAGTTTTTAAAAGCTCATTTACACCCTTTAGGAAAAATGGTGCAAGAAATCCGCCTACATTACAACCTATAAAAATAAGGTTGTTTGCAATTCTAGCATGGGATCCTTTTACAAATCTTGATACTTCTGTAAAAAGATAGGGGATACATAGTGATTGAGAAAATGCAATGAAAACCATACAAATTAAAAATATATACATATCATTTCCAAAAAAAGCTAGGACTAGATTTACGACTATATATACAAAAAGGCCCAGCAAGATAGTTTTATGACGCAAAATACGATTTATAATACCAAATAAAAATCCAAAAATCATACCTGACATAGGCAGTATTATCATATATAAATTGGCATCAACTCCTAGACCCTTTTGATTGGTAGCAATGGTTGGAAAACGTACACTTAAGGCTGATACATTCATAATCATTACCGCGGCAAAAAATATGTAGAAAAATATTTGTTTATTAATAGTAAATTTTCCAAGATCTGTATTATCATTTATATCTATTTCTGGAATGATTTTGTTAAAGTATACCATAGTGAAAAAAGCAAAAGAATAAACTAAAAATGCATACTTCCAGTGAATCTTAATAAAAAGTCCTGCTATAAATAAAAATACCATTTGTGAAATAAATTCGGTTGAGTTTCTTATACCATGGAGCCTATAGGCCTTATCACCCTCGTAAAATATATTTATATAATTTGCACTGTGACCATTAAACAAACCTACACCAGCTCCCATTATAAGGCGACTGATGAAAACGGATGTATAAGTAGTTCTTATAATTGGCAAGATGGAAGATATACCTACTAAAAAAAGACCGATTAAAACACACTTTTTCATCCCTACTTTTTTAGTAAGTTTTTCACTTAGAAAAATGGTAATAATCGAGGTTATAGATGATAAAGTTATTAGTGATTCTGCATTTGTAATAGAAATCCCAAAGTCTTTTTGCATAAAAACAAGGGCACCAGATATGATACTATTGCTAGCAACATATAGGGCGATACTTAGGATTGCTATTTGTCTTTTTAAATCTTTTTTCAAAATTTTTCCTCATTATCTTTGGTTTTAAATATAATATCAAATGTAGAGATTTTGGTAAAGATTTATTTCCATTTTAAGCAGTAAAATAAGCACAAAAAAACTGAGGAAAATCCTCAGTTAACTTTATGCTCTTGCGTCAATATCACCGTATTTTTCTGGCTCTTCATCAAATTTTTTAACTGCATATGAGCATATTGGAAGAATTTTTTTGTAGTTGCCACGTGCTTGTTCACAAACTTTATCTACTAAGTTTTCAGCAACCCCTTTGCCCCTATATTCTTCATCTACAACTGTATGTGTAATTGCCCATGTACTATCAATTTTTTCTTCTACTTCGCAATAGCCTACTTGCTCATCTCCATCAAAGGCAAGTGCTTTTAGTTGGTCTTCATCAAATCTAATAATCATATTTATCACCTCTTAGTATACAATTACCCATCTTTGGGTAAGTTAATAACAATCAGATACATATGAGGGGGTGACTATGAATAGAGATTACAAGATAGGTCCTATTATTGGTGTTGTGATGTTGTCACTTATTATCCAAATTGTTTTGCTTTTGATATATGAATCGGTCCTTGATAGCTCAGTGGTAGATTTAGGATATATATTTTTATCGACAATTATAATAATTGTAACAAGATACATAATTTCCTATGGTCTTATCCATAATAGGATGGGTAATTTTAAAGATTACTTACATAATATTAAACACCTAACTTTTAATTCTATAGGAGTTTTATTTTTCCTAGAACTTATTAAAGCTATATTTGAATTGATCAATGATAGTGATAATGCAATAGAATTTATATATTTACTATTTTCTGACTCACTCTTTTTAACAGGGATGGGGCTTATCATACATATTGTTTTATTAATAGTTTATTTAATTTTCTTGATATATATAAACTATAGATATTTTGTTGTAGCGGATAGGGACGATTTGCCATTCACATTTTTAATTAGACATATATTTAAAGTTGGTAAAGACTTAACTGGTCACACCATAAAAATATTTTTGAAGTATGTCCTATTACCAGGATTTGTTTTAGTACTCATTATTTTATCAGGATATCAAGGTTTTATAGATATTGGTGGCATTCCATTTTTAGCATTAATAATAGTTATATTAGGAGAGATTTGGGATATATTTATCACAATAAAATACTCAAATGTGTATCTAGATTACATAGGCAATGAGTCTATGGATGTAAAAAAGGAAGTATTTCCTAAAAAGGAAGAAACGGAAAAGGAGTAGATTTTGAAAAGAGATTATAAATTTTCTTCAGTATTTATTATCAATCTTATCATGATAGTAATTATTGCAATAATTAGCGCGATTTTGTCTCAAGCAAGTGCTGATTTAGAGGCAATGACTATATCGTTATCAGGTATTGTTTCCAATATATTAAGAACAGCAGTTTATGTTATATTTAATTTTATTATAGCTAGAGGACTGATTTCTAATAGGATGGGTACTGTTGGAGAATATTTTGATAATATAAACCATTTCAATTTTAAATCATTTTTCTTAGCATTTCTGATTTCAATAATTCCAACACTTGCAATTATTATTTTTGCTACTGGAATAGTAGCATCAATTGTGCTTAGTTTAGCCACTGGAAATGACCCCTCAGGTTTAGGGGCTGGTATAGGCGTATTTTTACTTTTGATACTTGCTTTGATTATTTATGGAGTTTTTATAAGCTATCAATTTTTTGTGATAGCGGATAATCCAAATTTAACTTTTGGAGAAATGTTTAAAAAAGTATTTAAAGTTGGTAAAGACTTGTTTGGTAAAACTATTATTACATTTTTAAAATGGATAATAGTACCAGTGTTTTTATTTATAGTTATATTATCAGCTATTTTTAATGGATTAGATGGTACGATTGCCATAGGACTTATATTAATAATTTTATTAGCTGCTTTAGTTTATGTTCTGATTGCACTTACCCTAGTAGTGGGAGAGCTTTCCGATCACTATTTAGATTATAAATCAAAAACTATTGATAATAATGAGAATGAGAAAGAAGTTTACGAATCAAAGGGTATGAATAATATATAAGGGAGATGAATTATGATAAATGAAAAATTAAAAGAACTTATATATAATGATGAAGAAAAAATAATAGAACAAAGACGTAAGCTTCACCAAAATCCAGAATTATCCATGGAAGAAAAAGAAACCAATGACTTTATAAAAAAAGAATTGGAATCCTATGGACTAGAAGTAAAACAACTTGATCCAACCGGACTAATTGCGGAAATAAACCCAGAAAGTGAAGGAAAAACTGTTTTACTACGTGCAGATTTTGATGCTTTGCCAATCCAAGAGACAAATGATTTTGACTTTAAATCTAAAAATGCCGGCAAATCCCATGCTTGTGGCCACGATACCCATACAGCAATGTTACTTGCAGCAACTCGTGCACTTTTAGAAATAAAAGATGAATTACCAGGAACAGTTAGACTTTTATTCCAACCAGGAGAAGAAACTGGTGATGGTGGAAAAGCAGTTGTAAAGCAAGGCGTTACAAAAGGTGTTGATAGTGGATTTGCAATCCATATTTTCACAAACATTCCGCTTGGATATGCAGCTACTGGATATGACCAAGTAATGGCAGGAAATTATTTTTTTGAAGTAAACTTCAAGGGAAAATCTGCTCACGGCTCAACTCCATTTGAAGGACATGATGCAATTATGATGCTCAATAGCTTTATAAACGGAGCAAATGGTGCAGTTGCTAGAAAAGTGGATGCCCTAAATGAACCAATAGTTTTAAATTATGGAACGATTTCTGGTGGATCAGTTGCAAATGCAGTGGCTAGTGAAGCTAAACTAGTCGGAAGTTTTAGATTTTTCTCAAATGAATCAGCGGATAAATTTTTAAATGAACTAAAAGAAATAGCTGATTTATCAGCAAAACTTTATGGGGGATCTTGCGAACTTACCTACAATCAAGGTGCAGGTCCAGTTATAAATGAAAAATCTTCTACAGACACAGCTGTAAAAGTTGCTAGAGAATTATTTGGTGATGATAAAGTAATGACTGATATGAAAGTTGCTGGATCAGAAGACTTTGGATTTTTACTTGCAGGCTATGATGAATTTGAAGGAATGCCAGGAGCTTATATGTGTATTGGAGCAAGGGATCCAGAGGATCCATCAACTTTTCCAATCAACCATGCTCAAGACTTTAACCCAGATGAAAAAGCATTTAAAGATGGAGCCTTATTACTAGCCCAATATGCTTATGAATTTTTAAAGCAAGACAATGAATAAAATTATAAAAATTTGAGGCCCTAGGCCTCTTTTTTTATTTCAATTATCCAATATTTGTTATAAAACATAATTATATTGGAATTGACATATGATGAGAATAGTCATAATAGTGATAGGATCTGTCGAATCTAACATAGTTTCGATTCTAGCAGAAGAAGGCCACGATGTATTGATAATAGAAAAAGATCCAGATGTACTAGAATATGTTTTAGCAGATACATATTAATTGATAAAATAAATGTTAAAAAAACTTTTAATATCAAGGATGCCTTGACTCTAGTAGCTATATGTTGGATTTTTTATTCGCTATTTGGAGCTATTCCATTGTCATATATTAATATCTTTGCCATGCTTTTAGGTAGACTAGAAATTTATCCTCTACTATTATTGTTAAGCCCGTCAACTTACAAAAGAAAATAAGTATTAAAATTACTAGCAAATAGAGTATAGTTTTTTCATATTTGATTTTAAATATAAAAGTGCTATACTGATTAGGCTTAGGAGGATTGTATGAATATTATAATTTTGGGAGCAGGAAAGGTGGGTTCCCATTTAACAAACGAATTATCCTTACAAGATCATAACATTTTAGTAATTGACCATAATAAGGATGTATTAAATAGATTGCTTGAACAAAATGATGTAATGGCTTTGGTTGGTGATGGAACTGACCTTAATATTTTAAAAGAGGCAAATGTAGGTGATTGTGATTTATTTATAGCCCTTACTAGAGATGATGATACAAATTTAATATCAGCCTCTCTGGCAAGGTCTTTAGGTGCAAAAGAAATTATAACAAGACTTCGTGATCCAAAGTATATAAGCCACTTAGATCAAATCCGAGAAATATCTGGATCAAAGTTGATTATAAATCCAGAATATCTGGCGGCAAAAGAAATCCAAAGATCAATCAAATACTCCCACGCTAGAAATGTACAAAGCTTCCTTGAAGAAAGAGCATTGATTATTGAAATTACCATAAACCCAAATTCAAGATTAAACGGACTAAGACTAAAAGATGCTGACTCTTATTTAAATCAATTTGACGTATTAATAGGTATGGTTATTGAAAATGATCAAGTTTATATACCTAATGGTGATTTTATCCTAGAAGCCGGGCAAAAGATTTATGTAATGGGCAGTAAAGATGATGTAGATTTATTCTATAAGGCAGAAATTCCTGAAAATATTAGGATGAAAGATATTCTAATTATAGGTGCAAGCAATATTACCCACCATCTGACTCATCTATTACTCGAAAGACACTTTAATGTAACAATTATAGAAATAAATAGAAAAAAAGCTATTGATATCCAAGAAAAATATAGTGAAGCTATAGTAATAAATGCTGATGGTTCTGACCCTGACATCCTTGAAGAAGCAAGAATTGATAGTTTTGATGCAGTTATTTCACTAACAGGTATCGATGAAGAAAATATACTAATAGCTCTAATTGCCCAAAGATATGGTATTGATAAGATAATTTCAAAAGTAAATAGGACAAATTTACTAAAACTAACAGGAATATTAGATATTGATGCTACCTTTACTCCAAAGTCTGCAGCTAGTAATTATATTAACAGGATAATTAGATCTAGATATGATGCAAGAGGTCTTTCTTATTTAAACAATCTTTATAAACTTGAGGGAGACCAAGTTGAAGTCTTAGAATTTGAAGTTGGTGAAAATTCTAGAATATTTAATCAAAGACTAAAAGATGTAAATATAAGACCTGATACCTTAGTAGCTGTAATAGAACATAGCGAATTAAATGGTCAGATAGAAGTAGCAACTGGTAATTCGATAATCGATAGGGGAGATAGGGTAATGATTATTACAAAAAGTAAAAATATTACTCAAATCGATGATATATTGGAGTAAGTATGAATTTAAAAATAATAAATAATGCCATAGGTAGACTTTTACAAGTTTTAGCAGTACTGATGGTCTTACCTTTGATAGTAGCATTTATTTATAAAGAACCCACAAATGAAAAAATTAATTTTATAATTCCTATAATCATATCAGGCCTAGCTGGCACCATTTTAGTAAAATTAGGAAGTGAACAAGGCCACATTTTTACAAAAGAGGCTATGTTTACAACAGCTTTTTGCTGGGTGTTGTATTCTTTAATTGGAGCTATTCCCTTATATTTGACCCCATCAAATTATCCTTCTTTTATTGATGCATTTTTTGAAATGGCAAGCGGTTTTACTACTTGTGGAGCTTCGGTTGCATTAGATGTGGAACTTTTGCCACATTCTATAATTTTTTGGAGATCATTTTCCCATCTTATAGGCGGAATGGGTATTTTGGTATTTACTCTTGCAGTTTTGCCAATGGCAAATAAAGAATCAACCAATCTAATGCAAGCAGAAGTACCAGGGCCAACTTTTGGAAAAGTTACACCAAAACTTTCACACACTGCAAGAGTTTTGTATATTATATATTTGGTAATGACAGCAATTACAGTGATATTTTTACTTTTTGGCGGCATGAATTTGTTTGATAGCATAATCTATGCCTTTGGTGCAGCAGGAACTGGTGGTTTTGCAAATAGTGGCATTTCTGTTGGTTATTATGATTCTAGATATATTGAAATAGTTCTTGGTATAGCAATTTTCTTATTTGGAATAAACTTTAATCTTTATTATTATGCTATATTTAGATCTGTAAAAGATAGCTTTAAGTCAGAAGAATTAAAATGGTACGCTATAATAGTTGCTATCTCATCAATCCTAATTTTTATAAATATTTCAGGAATGTATGATGATAAGTTCTATGCAGGAGTAAACTCATTTTTTACAGTTAGTTCTATTATTACCACAACAGGATATGTATCCGCCCACTATGGAAAATGGCCAATGTTTTCTAGAAATATTTTAATCTTATTAATGTTTGTAGGTGGGTCTGCAGGATCTACAGCTGGTGGTCTAAAAGTTTCAAGAATAACTATGTTATGTAAATCTGCAATAAATCAAGTCAAACAAACCATAAACCCAATGAGAGTTACTGTAAACAAACTAGACGGCAAAAAAGTAGATGATGAAGTTGAAAATTCTGTAAATAAATATTTACTAGTTTATTTATTAGTGTTTATAATTTTTATGTTAATAGTGACATTAGAAACAAATGATTTAGAAACATCATTTACAGCAGTTGCAACCACATATAACAACGTTGGTCCAGGGCTTGGGGAGTTTGGTCCTATAAATAGTTTTGTAAATTTAGGATACCTATCAAAATTTACTTTAACCCTTGCAATGCTATTTGGAAGACTAGAACTTTACCCAATGATATTATTATTTTCACCAGCAACCTATAAGAATATGAAAAATAAATAAATTGACAAAGAAAACTGAATTTTATACAATGAAAATATCAATGAAATATTTTAGTAAATATGGGGAGTTCTAAAATAGAACTATACCATCGGCCTTAGCTTATTTAGTTAATGGCAAAGTATAAATTTTAAATTTTGTAGTTTTAGAATACCCTAAGTGGTATTCTTTTTTTATAAATTTAGGAGGAAAATAATGAAAACAGCTTTAACAATTGCAGGTTCAGATTCATCAGGTGGAGCAGGAATCCAAGCCGACCTTAAGGCCATGACTTTAAATGGAGTTTTTGCTATGTCTGCCATTACAGCTTTGACTGCACAAAATACAACAGGCGTTACGGACATCATGGATGTAAGTCCAGAATTTTTAAAATCACAAATTGATGCAATTTTTACTGATATTTATCCAGATGCAGTAAAAATTGGAATGGTCTCTGATAAAGATTTAATTACTGCTATTGCAGAAAAATTAGAAGAATATCAAGCAAAAAACATAGTCCTAGATCCGGTAATGGTAGCAACAAGTGGGGCAAAGCTTTTAAAAGATGATGCAATTGATACTTTAAAAGAAAAATTAATTCCTCTAGCTGACTTTATTACACCAAATATCCCAGAGGCAGAAATATTAGCTAATATGCAAATTAAAAATGAAATAGATATGGAAGTAGCTGCTGAAAAAATGGCTAATGAACTGGGAGTAAGTGTGCTTGTAAAGGGTGGTCACTCAATAAATGATGCAAATGATGTATTATTTGAAATTGATTCACTAAATATTACATGGATTGAGGGAGAACGCATAAAAAACGAAAATACTCATGGAACTGGATGTACACTTTCATCAGCAATTGCTGCAAATCTTGCAAAAGATAAATCTCTAGAAGAATCTGTAAGAAATGCAAAAAAGTATCTAGAAGGCGCCTTAAAAGATGGACTAGATTTAGGTAAAGGCAGTGGACCTATGAACCATGCCTTTGATATAAAAGAAGCTTATAAAATTTAATTTTAAAATCAACTCTAAATATTTAAATTGCAATGATTATCACTATCAATTTCATGTGTTAAACTAGTAAAATTTAGTTTGACATTTGAAATATTTAACCTTATAATTGGGGTAGTTACAATCTAATAAATTTAAAAATACATTAAGAACACCTGTGGGGTAAGAACTGGTGGGGCAACTCACATTTAGCCATACTTTAGACTCATTTATATGGTTAAAACTCACAACCACAGGGGGCAAATTGCCAAATCCTGATAATAAACTTCATACCTAGAGGGTTTAAATAATGAGTAAGTAGGTATGATTATAAAATCCTTGTTCAAAATAATGTGCAAGGACTTTTTTTGTCTAATTTTAAAAAAGGAGGAATTATGAAAAAGAAAATTTTTTTGATGGGATTTATCTTACTAATTTTAACATCATGCTCCAGCAAAGATAAAAATCAAGTTGTAGTTTTTAATGCTGGGGAATATCTAGACATGGATTTGATACCAGAGTTTGAAAAAGAAACTGGCATTGATGTTGTCTATGAAACCTTTACATCTGATGAGGAAATGTTTATAAAGCTTTCTCAATCATCAAATAATTATGATGTAATAGTTCCAAGTGATTATATGGTAGAAAGACTATTAAAAAATGATATGTTGGAAAAAATTGATTTTTCAAATGTTCCTAACTTTAAATATATAAACGAAAAATATAAGGGGCTAGATTATGATCCAAAAAACGAGTACACAGTTCCGTATTTTGCCTCCCATTTTGGCATAGTTTACAATACCGATATTATAAAAGAACCTATCACAAAATGGGCCGACCTTTGGAATCCAAAATATAAGGGCGAAATAATAATGTATGATTTGCCAAGACTTTCCATGTCAGTTGCCTTGCAAAAATTAGGATATTCTATAAATACACAAGATATGGATCAACTAAATGAAGCAAAAAATGAATTGATTAAGCAAAAACCTTTGGTATATGCATATCTTACAGATGAGGCTCGTGATTTGGTTGTACAAGGTGATGCTGCAATTACTGTCATGTACTCTGGTGATGCACTCTTAATGAGAACTCAAAATGAAAACTTAAAATATGTCACTCCTGAAGAAGGAATGAATATGCAGGTTGATAATCTTGCCATACCAAAGGGCGCAAAAAACAAAAAAAATGCTGAAATATTTATAAATTATTTTACAGATCCAAAAGTGGCTACAGCAAATGCTGAGTGGATGGAAGGTTTTACTAGTGTTGTAGATGGAGTAAGGGAAAATCTTCCAGAATACATAGCAGAATCAGAAGAAGCGTATCCAGACTTTTCAAAACATCCACAGCCAGAAATGTTTAAAGACTTAGAAGACTATATGCAAGTTTATAACGACTTGTGGGTGGAAGTTCTTGCATCATATTAGGAGGAGATAATGAGCGAAGTTTTACAATTAAGGAACATAGATAAATTTTATGATGAAAAACAAATACTAAAATCTATTGATTTAGATGTAGAAAGAGGCGAGTTTTTAACTCTAATTGGTCCATCAGGTTGTGGGAAAACAACTACTTTAAGAATTATCGGGGGATTTGAAAAACCGGATAGCGGAGAAGTAATTTTTGAGGGCAAGGATATATCAAAAATACCTCCAAATGAAAGAAATATAAATACAGTTTTTCAAAACTATGCACTTTTTCCTCACCTAAATGTTTTTGACAATGTTGCCTTTGGACTAAGAATAAAAAAAACAAATGAAAGTGAAATCAAAAAAAAGGTAGAAAAAGCTTTAGACTTAGTAGATCTTGCAAATTATGGCAATAGGGATATTTCAAGATTATCTGGTGGCCAAAAACAAAGGGTTGCCATTGCTCGCGCCTTAGTTAATGAGCCAGAAATAATTTTATTTGATGAGCCGTTAGGAGCCCTTGACTTAAAGCTTAGAAAAAGAATGCAAATAGAGCTAAAAAATATTCAAAAAGAAGTAGGAATTACCTTTATTTACGTAACCCACGATCAAGAAGAAGCATTGTCTATGTCAGATAAGATTGCAGTTATGAATAAGGGAGTTATAGAACAATTTGGAACTCCTCAATACATTTACGAAGAACCAGTTAATGCATTTGTAGCAAATTTCTTGGGAGATTCAAATATTTTTCGAGGCAAAATGGTCGACCGTTCCAAGGTAAATTTTCTAGGTCATGATTATCCTTGCGTTGATAAGGTAAAGCCTGGCAAAAATGTTAGCGTTATGCTTCGTCCAGAATATTTGTATCTAGCGGAAGATGCTAATTTAAAAGGAGTTGTTCAAAACTCAATGTTTAAAGGAACCTATTATGACATTCGTGTATGTGGAGATAATTTTGGGATAAATGTTCATCATCCAGAGGATGTTGCAATTGGCACAAATGTATGTGTTGCAATTGATCCTGATGCCATCCATGTAATGGAAGAAAGATCAAGCACAGATGAAAGCGTATCAGCTTATGAGCCTGGAGGAAATCTTATATGAAAAAATATCTAAATATTTACCTAGTTTGGGCTGGAGTTTTTATAATTTTACCCCTGGTTTTGATTCTTCTTTACTCATTTAATGGGTCTGAATCCATAGCCTTTGATAATTTTTCCTTTAGTCTAAGAAACTACGCTAGATTTTTTGAACCTAGGTATTTAAAAATGCTTGGAATTACTCTACTAATATCTTTTTTAGCAACTCTTGGTTGTTTACTTATCGGTTATCCAGTTGCCTACATTATTTCAAGAATGGATGAGGCAGTAGCATCATCGTTAATTTTTGTTTTTATAATGCCAATGTGGATAAATCTTTTACTAAGAACCTATGGATGGATTACTCTTTTAGGTAGAAATGGTGTTTTAAATAGGTTTTTGGCGTCATTGGGGGCCGAGCCATTAGGCATAATGTACACACCAAGTGCTGTAATCCTAGGTATGATTTATGAATTTTTGCCATTTATGGTTATACAAATATATAATGCTCTAAAAAAAGTTGATAAAAACCTAATAGATGCTGCCCTAGATCTCGGGGCTGATATGAAAACTGTATTTAGAAAAGTAATATTTCCATTATCATTGCCCGGAGTTTATACTGGAATAATAATGGTATTTATCCCAGCGATCTCTACCTTTGTTGTTTCTAACCTATTAGGTGGTCAAAAAGTATATATGATAGGAAACTTAATTGATCAACAATTTACCTTTACTGGTGATTGGGGATTTGGTTCGGCAACTGCAATTATACTAATGCTGATATTATTTTTAGCCCTATTTATTCAAAGAAGATTTGGTCGTGATTTGGAAGGGGATATTGTATGAGAAAATTTTTAGAACGCCTTTATACAATAATTGTATTTTTGTTTTTGTACGCTCCAATTGTGGTGATGATAGTTTTTTCATTTAATGATAGCAAACTTCGTGGACGCTGGGTTGGCTTTACAACTGATTGGTATAAAGAACTTTTTTCAAATCCTGAAATTATTTCTGCAGTAAAAACGACTTTGATAGTGGCAGTAGTAGCTACAATTGTTGCAACTATTATTGGCACACTATCAGCAATAGGTATTTCTGAACTAAGAGGTAGAAAGAAAAATGCGATTCTAAATATGAACTATCTACCAGTCTTAAATCCAGATATCATCACAGCAATATCTCTGATGGGTCTTTATGGATTTTTAAAATTAAATCTTGGGTATATCACTTTGATATTATCTCATGTGATGTTTTGCATTCCCTATGTAGTTTTGACAGTCTTACCAGCGGTAGAGTCTATGGATAAAAATATAATAGAAGCAGCCCTAGACTTAGGAGCTACTCCTTCATATGCAGTAAGAAAAGTTTTGATACCAAATATCAAAAATGGTATTTTTGCAGGTGCTCTTATTTCTTTTACACTTTCTTTAGATGATTTTGCTATATCATATTTTACATCTGGAAATGGAGTATCAAACCTATCAATGACTATATATGCAATGGCTCGTAGAGGTATAAATCCATCTATAAATGCCCTATCTGCAATCATTTTTGTTGTTGTATTTATATTCTTATTAATTCAAAATAGAAAAGTAATCTTTGGCAAGGAAGAAAATCCAACAACTTTTATGCATTAAATCTTGACAAGGTCATGAATTTATAGTAATATATAGCAGTCGACTATGAAGTTTCTTTTATGAAACTTTTCGATCAAATCGCGTTTCCTGTAAGCGATTTTAAAAATAAATGTCAGGACGAGTACAGCCGCCACCTATCAGCTGCGGTGTCTAAATATGATAGGCGAAAATTTTTATAGGAGGAATATTGATGAAATATCAAAAAACTTACACTCCAAGTGCAAACGACATCGAAAGAAAATGGTATGTTGTTGATGCAGAAGGAGCTGTATTAGGACGTCTTGCTACACAAGTAGCAGCAATTTTAAGAGGTAAACACAAAGCTACATTTACTCCAAATATGGATATGGGAGATTATGTAATTGTTGTTAATGCTGATAAAGTTAGACTTACAGGTAACAAAGAAAACCAAAAAGAATACAAAAGATATTCAGGTTATACAGGTGGTTTAAAAATCACATCTTACAAAGATATGATGAATAAACACCCAGAAAGAATCGTTGAACATGCAGTTATCGGTATGCTTCCACACAACAAACTAGGTCGCCAAATGGCTAAAAAACTTAGAGTTGTAGCAGGCCCTGATCACAATCACGAAGCGCAAATGCCTGAAAAATTGGAATTAAAGTAAGGAGACTTAAATGGCAGATACAATTATTCAATCAACAGGACGTAGAAAATCCGCTGTTGCCAGAGTTACAATGAGACCAGGTAGCGGAAATATTGTAGTAAATGGTAGAAATATCGAAGAATATTTTGATTTCGAAACTTTAAGAATCGTTGCAAAAGCACCACTTGCTCTAACAGAAAATGAAAATAGCTTTGATATCAAAGTTAATGTAAACGGTGGTGGATACAACGGACAAGCAGGAGCTATCAGACACGCTATTGCTAGAGCCCTTCTTGAAGTAAACCCTGATTACAGACAAGCTCTAAAAAGAGCAGGATTTCTTACACGTGACCCACGTAAAAAAGAAAGATATAAACCAGGTCAAAAGAAAGCAAGAAAATCTTCACAATTCTCAAAAAGATAATATTACAGAAACTACAAGCACATATATCATATGTGCTTTTTTTATTTGAAATTTTAAAGGTATAATCATTTTTATGAATAATATAAACTACAATCTAGAAATGGAAAAAATAATAGATAAAAATAGAAAAGAAGGATTAAAACCTAAACTTTTAATGCAAGTCTGTTGCGCTCCATGTTCGACAACAGTAATGCATAGGATAAAAGATGATTTTGATATAGATATGTATTTTTATAATCCTATGATATATCCAAGAACAGAATTAGAAAAAAGAAGTGATTATGTTGGTGTCTTGGCCAAAAGAATTGGCATAGATGGCAAAGTTATTGTCCCAGAAAATGATGTAAGAGACTTTTATGATGTAGCAAAAAAAAGAAAAGACTCAGCTGAAGGCGGAGAAGCTTGTTATGATTGCTACAAGCTAAGGCTAAGAGAAACTGCAAAATATGCCAAAGAGCACGGCTATGATTATTTTTGCACAACACTTTCAATCTCTCCATACAAAAATTCTAAATGGATAAATGAAATAGGCAAGGAATTAGAAGATGAATTTGGAGTGAAATATCTATATTCAGATTTTAAAAAACGCAATGGTTACCAAATGTCCATTGAACTATCAAAAAAATATCAATTATATAGGCAGTCATATTGTGGATGTGTATTTTCATATAAGGAAATGAAAGAACATAGCGAAAAAATGGCAAAGGAGAACACAGGAGTATAATCCTGTGTTTTTTTTCTTTAATTGGGTATTTCTATAATATAAAAGTTATGAGGCTTTTTTATGAAAAATGTATCTTTAATCAAAAAAATTGAATATGAGGAGGATTTATCAAAAACTTATCCAGTAACCTTTGTCTTGGATTTTGATTTTGATAGGTCAATGGCAAAAGAAATTTTTAATGAAATTAAAGATCAATCATTACTTGCCCACAATAAAATAAATGTGGGCAATAATTCGTTTACAGTCGAGATTCCACTAAAAAGCATAGGCCAGATAACTAAAATCTTACTCAAAAATGACTTGGGTTTTTATGGGGTTTATGTTTTATATGACAATTTTTTAGAAATGAAAGAGGTATAAAAATGAGCAATGTATTGGATTTATTAAATGAACAAATGAACTTTGAATATGAGTCAGCTTATATATACAAAGCAATGAGCGCATACACAGATGACCTAGATTTAGATGGTTTTACTACATGGTTAGATATCCAAGTAGATGAAGAAATCATGCATGGAGAAGGTATGAGAAAATTCCTTCAATCTGTTGGATATAGACCACACTACAAAGCAATTTCTGAACCAAAAAGCGATTACGGTAGTATTTTAGAAGTATTAAAAACTGCCCTAGAACATGAAAAAGAAGTAACAAAAAGAATTATTGAAATCTCAGATAAAGCTCGTGAAGAAGATGCACGTGTATTTTCATTTATCCAATGGTATATAGATGAACAAGTAGAAGAAGAAGAGAACTTCACAAAAATGATTACCAGAATGGAAAGAGTAGGGGATGACTGGCACTCAATCTATATGCTTGACCAAGATTTAGGCAAAAGACAACCTGCACAAGAGCCAGACATACAAAATATATGAAAATTAGCTTAAAAAATTCATTAGCAAGTTTAGAAGTAAATACAAATGGTGCAT
The DNA here is from genome assembly GCF_016798225.1 of Anaerococcus sp. mt242. GTDB lineage: Bacteria > Bacillota > Clostridia > Tissierellales > Peptoniphilaceae > Anaerococcus. The sequence continues at coordinate 199,696 of NZ_JAEUYX010000001.1, forward strand.
ATATAGATAATTTTGAAGTTAAAGATATTCCAATATTTTTTCCGAAAGTAATGGTTAAAATTGGGGATATTCTTAAAATTCGAGGTGGCATGCACGTTTGTGCTCCTAATTTTGGTGTAGATGATACATTAAACTCCCTTCCATCCCATGGATTTGGAAGGGATTTATTGTGGGAAGTTCTAGAACAAAGAGAAAGTTTTATAAAGTTAAGCCTAGAGGGTGTAGAATCCTACAAAGATGTTAAATTTACTGTAGTTTATGAGCTAGACGGGCCAAACTTACTTTTAAATCTTATGATAGAAAATATTTCGGATGAAGAAAAACTAGTAGCACCCGGCTTTCATCCGTACTTTTATGCTCATGATCATTCAGTAGTAATAAATGATAGAAGCATCGATAAAAAAGAATTACCAAATAGCATTTGTGAAGATTCTTCAAATGAAAAATTTAAATTAAATGACAAACAAATTGAAATTATAGGCATAAAAAACATTAATAAATATGTCTTCTGGTCTGATTTTAAGGGAGACTATATTTGTATAGAGCCAACATATAATGGCAATGCCTTTGATGATAAAGAAAAAGATATTTATCATTTGAAGTCTAATGAAATTTTTGAAATATCTTGCGAAATAAGAGTTAAACTTTAATATATTTAAAATTTAAATTAAAATATTTAACAATATGTTGAATTTGTTAAAATTGTGGTATAATATTATTAGAATAAATTAAAAGACATTTATTATATTTCAGAAAGGAAAAGATTATGTTGACTACAATTTTTACATTTGCACTGGGAGCTTTTATATTTTCCCTAGTGTTTAAAATTATATTTGGTGTTTTAGGTTTAGTACTAAAATTAGTTGGAAAAGCCTTATTATTGCCATTTTTACTTATTGGTGGCATACTTTTCCTACCTTTAATTATTTTCGGTTTAGGAATTGGACTTATAGTTCAATTTTTGCCAGTCATCTTAGCTGGTGGAGCAATATATTTTGTTTATAAAAAATTTATTGATGATTCCGGAAAATATTGGTACAAATAAAAAGAGCTGACTTTCATTAGTCAGTTCTTTTTTATTTGTTATCAAATGCATATTTTTTAATTGCTTCTGCAACTGCGCCTTCTTCGTTGTCCGCATCAGTTACAAAATCTGCTACTTCTTTTACCTGCAAGTGGGCATTTGCTACAGCTACACCGATGCCTGCAGCTTCAATCATTGCTACATCATTATAGTTATCACCGATTACCAAAGTATTTTCCATACCAAATCCATAATATTCGCAAACTTTTTTTAGGGCGGTTGCCTTATTTACATTTTTTGCATTTATTTCCATATATAAATCAGAAGAATAAGCTATTTCACAACTATAATCAGTTATTTTAGCTACATCTACTTCTAATGAATGCAAGAAATCTATGTCATTATTTTTTATCAAGGCTTTTAGTAAAATTTCGTCTTTTAGAAAATCAATATTATCGCCTTGGATCTCCTCAACCCTGGTCTCGTTTGTATATTCGTTTGACTCTTCGATTGGGTCAAGGTTTATTGCGTATTTACGATCCAGAGTATAGACGAAAAACTGTAAATTGTTTTTGTATGCGAATTCAAAAACGTTCTTAGCATATTCAAATTCTAGTGGCATTGAGTCTACTATTTCACGGGTATCTGCCTTAAGAGTTATGGCACCGTTACAACAAATTATAAATCTGTCTTTGCCAGTAACTCCAGCTTGACTTGGGATTTGCCTTAATTCATATGGTCCACGGCCTGTAGCAAGCATTACTTTTATACCATTGTCTTCTGCTTTGGCTATTGCTCTGGTATTTACCTCTGGTACGTTTTTTAAATTGTCTACCAGGGTTTCGTCAATATCAGATGTTATTAATTTTATCATATTTGCTCCTTCTAAATATTATTCCCATTTGAGCAAAATTTATGACAGTTATTTATTTTCCCTTAAAAGTTCTATGATATCATCTGATTCGTATAGGTATTCGCCATCGTGGTATAGGCATGGAACTTGTCTTTTACCACCATTTTCGATTAGATCACGCATAGCATCACGGTTTTCTTCTATATTTACTACTTCAATTTTGATATCATTTTCTTTCATAAAGTTTTCTACTTTTTGGCAATATGGGCAAATTGTTCCTACAAATAATTTATAATCATTCATTGTTATATCTCCTTAAAATTTATTTTCATATTATCTTCATTATGGTATATTATACTAATAGTAACTAAATTTTAAAGGTGGTACGATGAAATCTAAAGTAATGAGTGTCGTTAGGTTTTTCCTAATTCTTATAATCCTTGCTTGTATTGCAATTTTAGGAAAAAGGCTACTAGATTACCGAACAAATTCAAATAATAACAAAGAGCTAGCAAATGTGGTTAAAGAAGTTGAGACAGAAATGCAGCATGAAAGTGATGAAAATTCTGATCAAAACTCAAGTGCTGACCCATGGGAGCAAAAACACCAACATTATTTAAAAGTAATGGACGCCCTAGCTAAAAAATACAATAACGAAGATATAGTAGGATTTATAGAAATTCCTGAAGTTGGTATAGCTTATCCTGTTTTACAAGGGTCGGATAATGATTTTTACCTTCGTCGAGGAATAAATAAAGAATACGACATAGCTGGATCTATATTTATAGATATGAATAATAAACCAGATTTTAATGATGATAATACAGTAATTTATGGTCACCACTTGGAAATAAACTCCATGTTTACACCGCTTGACCAATACAGAAAACAAGAATTTGCTGAAAAACATACAACTATCTATTTAGCAACAAAAACTGAACTTCGCGAATATCAAATATTCTCAGCATATGGTATACCAGCAGATTATGCTTATAGAACTCTTTATTTTACAAATAGAGATGACGTTGTTCCTTATTTTAACCAACTAAGAGGCAACTCTGAAGTTAGTCTACCAAATGTTACATTTAAACCTGATGATCAAATCATCACACTTTCAACATGCCAATACGACTATGCTGACCAAAGACTAGCAATTCATGCAGTTAGGGTTAAATAATGAGATATATCTTTAAAGAAAAAAATCAAATTAATATAAAAGAAACTAGTGATGGATTAGTTTTAAAACACGAATCATTCAATCCAACTCATATTTTTGAATGTGGACAATGTTTTAATTTTAATATCGAAGAAGATGGTTCATACACAGCAGTACACCTGGGAAAAATCATAAATGTCCTAAAAAGAGAAGGTGATGTTTTGATTAGAAATATTTCTCTAGATGACTTTTATGAAATATTTTATGATTATTTTGATCTAGGTATTGATTATAGCGCAATAAAAAAACAATTATCAGAAAATGAGATTTTAAAAACTGCATCCGACTATGGTTATGGAATTAGAATTTTAAATCAAGAGATGTTTGAAACAGTAATTTCTTTTATAATTTCTGCAAATAATGGTATCACTAGGATAAAAAATTCTATAAGAATCATTAGTGAAAGATATGGAGATTATATAGGCGAATATATGGGACGCAAATATTATGGATTTCCAAAACCAGAAGTTTTAGCAAAGGTAGATCCATTAGAGCTTCGCGAATTTGCCAGAGTTGGTTTTCGTGATGTAAGAATAGTTGAAGCTAGCAAGTTGGTTGCTGATGGATATTTAGATTTTGATAGCGATCAGACATTATCAACTGAAGAACTAAAAGAAAAATTAATGGAAATGCCAGGAATTGGTCCAAAAGTAGCAGATTGTATTTTACTTTTCACCTATCATAGGCGTGAAACATTCCCAGTGGATGTTTGGATAAAACGTGTTATGGAAACACTTTTTATAGGACACGAGGTTCCAAAAAAATTAGTAGATGACTATGCTAGAGAGTATTTTGGTGAACTTGCTGGATATGCCCAACAATATTTATTTTATTATGGTAGGGAAGAAAAAATCGGAAAATAACCTTAAGTAAAGCTTAGGGTTATTTTTTTGGAAAAATTTAAAGCCGTATAATATATTTAAGGAGATTTACATATGGAAAATTTAAATAATATTAAAAATCAAACTAGAAATGCGATTATTGAATTGATAGAAGAAGCAGATTTAAAAGAAAATGATATCTTAGTTTTAGGTGGATCAACCAGCGAAATAAAAGGCGGGATGATTGGAAAAGATTCTAACTTAGAAATTGGAAACGCAGTAATAGAAACGGTATTAGAAATCCTTGATGAAAAAAATATAAAACTAGCTGTACAATGCTGTGAGCATTTAAATCGTGCAATTGTAATAGAAAAAGAAGTGGCCGATAAAAATAATTTTGAAATCGTATCAGTAGTTCCCGCCCTACACGCAGGTGGTGCTATGAGTGTGGCAGCATTTAGCCAAATGAAAAATCCAGTGGTTATTGAACACGTAATAGCAAAAGCGGGCATTGATATTGGTGATACAGAAATAGCAATGCATGTAAAATTTGTCCAAGTACCACTTAGACTAAAAGAAAAATATATTGGAGATGCAAGGGTAACTGCTCTTAAATCACGTCCAAAACTTATTGGCGGAGTCCGAGCTATATATGAATAATAGCCTTGTCATTTATAATTAATATTGTATAGTACTCTAGGCAAATTTAGAGAAACGAGGCTTTTTATGGAAAATTATGACGTTATAGTAGTTGGCGCTGGGGCTGCTGGAGCCTTTATGGCCTACGAATTTAAAAGGCTAAATACTGATAAAAAAGTTTTAGTAATAGATGGTGGTAGGCAAGTAGCAAATAGATCTTGTCCAATTACAGATGGAAAAGTTGATCACTGTATTCACTGTAAACCTTGCAATATTATGTATGGATTTGGAGGAGCTGGTACACTTTCAGATGGTAAATACAATATTACTACAAGTTTTGGTGGAGACTTACACGAGTACATAGGTGAAGAAAAAGCCATGGAACTAATGGAATATGTGGATTCAGTTTTGATGGAATTTGATGGGGGAGACTTAGAATTATATTCTACTGATAAAAATGACCTAAAAACAAAATGTCTTCGACATGATTTGCACCTTTTGGATGCAAAAGTACGACATTTTGGTACAGAAAGAAACAAGATTATTCTACAAAAAATCTATGATTATGTAAAAGATCAAATAGATTTTAAATTTAGAACAATGGTAACAGATGTTTCTTATGAAAATGATACATATACTATAAAAACAAATGGTGGGGAGACTTTCACATGCAAGGATCTAGTTTTAGCTGCAGGCCGTTCTGGATCCAAATGGATATCAGAAGTTTGCGATAAATTTCAGGTAAATACTCACAAAAACCGTGTAGATATTGGTGTGCGTGTAGAAGTGCCAGCAGAAGTTTTCAAACACATTACAGATGATGTTTATGAGGCAAAAATCATGTATCAAACCAAGCAATATAATGATGTAGTCCGTACATTCTGTATGAATCCATACGGTCAAGTTGTTGTTGAAAATACAAATGGAATCCAAACAGTAAATGGCCACTCATTTACAGATCCTAATCTTCAATCACCAAACACAAACTTTGCTCTACTTGTAACAAATAAATTTACGGAGCCATTTGAAGATTCAAATGAATATGGTGAATCCATTGCAAGACTTTCAAATATGTTAGGTGGTGGTGTTTTGATGCAAAGATTTGGAGACTTAGTAAAAGGACGTCGTTCATCAGAAAGACGTATGACAAAATCATTTACAAAACCAACCTTAAATGCGACTGCCGGGGACTTATCACTAGTAATGCCTAAAAGACAGCTTGATGATATTATCGAAATGATTTATCAATTAGATAAGATTGCCCCAGGTATGGCAAATGATGATACACTTTTATATGGGATAGAAGTAAAATTCTATAATTCTGTAGTAGAGGTTGATAAAAACTTTGAAACCACTCAAAAAGGTCTATATTGCCTAGGAGATGGTTCAGGAGTGACCCACTCACTTTCTCAAGCATCAGCATCTGGTGTTGAAATGGCAAGAATATTAAATTCAAGAGCTTAATATGAAATATTTTTACGAACAAATATCAAAAAAAGACGGAATAATTTTAAGGGGTGTTATAAATACTCCTGATGACTTTGATGCGAGCAAAAAATATCCGGCTGTGATTTTCTACCATGGTTTTGGTGGAGATCGTAATGGTAGTGCATGGTTTCGAGGACAAAACTCACAATATCTAACAGATAGGGGATATATCACAGTGCGTTTTGATTTTTCTGGAACAAATGAGTCTGATGGCGATTTTTACGATATGACAGTAAGTCGTGAAGAGGAAGAAGCAGTTATGATTTATGACTTTACAAGGCTTCGTAAATTTGTTGATAGAAATAAGATTTATCTTGTGGGACATTCCTTAGGTGGTGTAATATCGACCCTTATTGCCCCAAAAATTAATCCAAAAGCCATGGTGCTTTTAGCCCCAGCAAGTGATATGAATAATCCTGATTATTTAAAAATAGCTGGAATGACCTATTTTGACCCAAAAACCGATAGGGGAAATCTTGAAAAGCTAGAAATAGCAAAAAAAGTAAGAGAAATAGAAGATGTGGATATAGGCGGAGTAAAACTTCACAAAAATTTCTTGATTGATTTTCTGCCAAAAGATATTTATGGACAGGCTCGCAAATATAGGGGTAATGTATTGATCTTGCGAGGAACCCAGGATGATTTGGTGTATAATGATGCCAACCAAAAGCTTGAAAAAGCTTATCCACATGCAAAATATGAGCAGATAATAGAAGCTGATCATTCATTTAAAAACTTTGATCATAGACAAATAGTTTTTGAAAAAATGTACAATTTCTTAGAAGAGAACAAATAATTAACCACCTACGGGTGGTTTTTATTGTTAATGACCAAAATACCTTAAAAATCAAGATGAAATATTAGTTTTTAAAGTTATAATAAAAGTATGACTAAATTTTTGATTACCACTAGTTTCGGTCTTGAAGCTCTTGTCAAAAGACAACTTTTGGATATGGGATTTGAAGATTTTGAAGTTAGTGATGGGATGATTAGTTTAAATACTGATTTATCTAATATTTCAAAACTAAATATAAATTTACGTGAGGCAGATAGGCTCTATCTTGTTATTGATGAATTTAAGGCGCATGATTTCGATCAGCTTTTTGAAAAGGTTAAGCAAATTTCATGGCCAGATTTTTTGGCAAAAGATAGCAATTTTATAGTTTCTGCAAGGAGTCATAAGTCAAAATTATTTTCTATCCGCACTATTCAATCTGTCAGCGAAAAAGCTATTATCGAATCAATGAGAAAAAGATATAATATCAATCATTTTGAAAAAAATGGCCATAGAGTACAGGTAGAAGTAATGTTAAAAAATGATTTTGCAACAGTTGCTATCGATACTTCTGGAGAGGGACTTCATAAACGCGGATATCGCGAGGATACCGTAAAGGCACCACTTCGTGAAAATTTAGCAGCAGCTTTAGTTGACTTATCTTTTTATAATTCTGATAGATTTTTATTTGATGGATTTTGTGGGTCTGGCACTATTTTGATTGAGGCCGCCAGAAAAGCTCGTAATATTGCTCCTGGCATAGACCGAGATTTTGATTTTGAAAACTTTATTTTTATAGACAAAGACCATCATAAATTGGCAAAAAAAGAAGCACTAGAAGTAATTGACTATGACAAGAAACTAAATTTACTTGGCTCAGATATTTCTGGTAGAGCCATTTCTCTAGCTAAAAATAATGCGATTAATGCAGGGGTGGGCGAAGACATTTCATTTATAACGCGCGATATTACAAATGTAGCTATAAAAGATGATTTTGGAATTATGATTACAAACCCTCCCTATGGACAGCGACTATCACATGTTGATACAGATGATATATACAAAAAAATAAATCAAAAGTTTAAAAATATGGAGACTTGGTCTTTTTATTTTATAACTAGTGATGAGAAATTTGATCAAAAATTTAAAAGAAAACTTTCAAAAAAAAGAAAGTTATATAACGGTGGTGAAAAAGTTGATTTTTACCAATATTTTGGAAAAAAGCCTGATAAAAATGGAGGAAATAATTGACGGAGACAAATAATAACAAAAATGGTAAAAGAATTGGACTTATAATTCTTTCAATTGTTGTTGCTATTTACTTGATAGGAACAATAATTTTTTCAAATATAGCCTTGCCAGGCACATATCTTAATGGCAAAGATATATCCTATGCATCAAAAAAGGAAGCCATAGCATCAGCACCAGAGGATTTTAGCTTAAATGTAAGCGGTCGATCTGATAAAAGCTTTAAAATTAATCCAGCAGACATAGACTACAAAGCAGAAGTGCCTAAGGATGCAAAAATAGATCAAAATCCGTTTACTTGGCCATCTGCCTTACTTAGTAATAAAAAACAAAAATTTGATGTTGACTACAAGGTATTTTATGACAAAGATAAGCTTGATAAAGTAATTGATAGCTCAAGCATGATGAGCAATTTTACCGAGCCAGAAAATGCAAAAATTGCGATGAAGGACGGAGATTTTTATATAGAAAAAGAAGTTTCTGGAGATAAAATTGATAAGGAAAAATTAAAAAAAGCAATAATAGATAACATAAATACTAAAAGCAATGATTTGCTTTTAGATGATAGTTATTATGTAAATCCAGAACTTACAAGTGATTCAAAACAAATTCAAGATGCCTTGGCTGATGCTCAAAGCTTAAAAGATATGTCAATTAAATTTAATTTTAATGGTTTTGACCTAAAACTTGAGGGAGATTCATTACTTGATTTATTTGATATGAATGATGAAGGCCCAGAACTAAATTATGATAAAGTATATGAATATGCAAAATATCTTGCAAGCGAAACAGATACTTATGGAAAAAATCGTAAATTTAATGCTACAGGTATTGGAGAAATTGTGGTAGGTCCTGGAGTATATGGATTTAGACTAGATGTTGATGGCATGGTTGATAAAATCTATGAGCAAATAAACTCTAGACAAAGTGGAGATATCGAGCCAGTTTATGATAATATTGCTTTTGTTAGAACTGAAACTGGGGAAGATATTGGTGATACTTATGTAGAAGTAGACATTTCTCGTCAGCATTTATGGTTTTATAAAAATGGTAGCCTAATTTTAGAGTCTGACTTGGTTTCAGGAAGACCAGTTGATGGATGGGCTAGTAATGTCGGTGTTGGTCAAATCTTAAATAAAGCTGCTAATACAAAATTAAGAGGCTTAAATTTTGATGGACAAACATCATACGAAACACCAGTAGATTATTGGATGCCAATTGGATGGGACGGCGAAGGATTCCATGATGCGCCATGGAGATCTGCTTTTGGTGGACAATTATATTTACAAAGGGGATCACATGGTTGCTACAATCTGCCACCATCAGTTGCCAAAACTTTATTTGAAAATGTAGATTACCTAACACCAGTTGTGGTTTACGAGTCAAGTACAAATAACTCGCCAGCAATGGCTTATTAAGAGAGAATATGATAAAAATTGAAAATCTAAGTTATGCTTATCCATCAAATGATGATGAAGAGTTACACTTTGCCCTAAATGGACTAAATCTTGATATTAATAAGGGAGATTTTGTTGCAGTTTTAGGGCATAATGGTTCTGGAAAATCAACCCTAGGGAAACTAATGAATGCACAGATTTTTCCGACAGAGGGCAATATTTGGATAGATGACTTAAATACTAAAGATGAAAATTTAATATGGGATGTGAGGGGCAAGTGCTCCATGGTTTTTCAAAATCCAGATAATCAAATGGTTGCAACCACTGTCGAAGAAGAAGTAGCCTTTGGTGTAGAAAACTTACAAATCCCAAACCCAGAGCTGCGTGAAAGAGTAGATAATGCTATAGAATTAGTTGGTATGAGTGATTTTAAAACAAGAAATCCAGCTAATCTGTCAGGTGGACAAAAACAAAGAGTTTCTATAGCTGGTGTAATAGCGATGATGAGCGATTATATCATTTTTGATGAGCCGACAGCTATGCTTGACCCACAAGGTCGAAAAGATGTCATAAGGCTTGTAGAAGACTTAAACAAAAATTATGGTAAGACAATTATATATATAACCCATTATATGGAAGAGGCTATAATTGCTGATAAAATAGTGGTTTTAGATAAAGGACAAAAGGCCCTAGAGGGATCTGCTCGTGAAGTTTTTTCTAAGGTTGATCAAATGAAGGACCTAGGTCTTTCTGTACCTCAAGTAACCGAGGTAGCTTATGAACTTAAACAAAAAGGTGTAAAATTTGATAGGCTACCATTGAGTATTGATGAATTTTTGGAGAGCATATGAATTTAGATATAAAAAATGTTGATTATATTTACAATCAGGGACTACCTTCTGAAGTATATGCTCTAAAAGATATCAATCTACACATAGGAAGCCACGAGATCATAGGTCTTATTGGTCAAACAGGATCAGGAAAGTCTACCCTAGTCCAATTACTTAATGGACTTTTAATTCCAAGTAATGGTGATGTTATAGTAGATGACGTAAATACAAAAGATAAGGAAAAACGCAGAGATATCAGATTTAAAGTGGGTTTGGTATTTCAATATCCAGAACACCAACTTTTTGAAGAATCCATTTCAAAAGACATTGCCTTTGGCCCTACAAATATGAAACTATCAGAAGATGAGATAGATTTAAGAGTTAAAGAAGCTATGGCAAAAGTAGGCCTTGATTATGAGAAATACAAGGATGTATCCCCATTTGAAGTTTCTGGTGGCCAGCAAAGAAGAGTCGCTGTTGCAGGAATCATTTCAATGAATCCAAAGGTTTTAGTTTTAGATGAGCTAACAGCAGGTCTAGACCCGGTAGGACGCGAAGAAATATTTAGAGAAATTATAAATATTTACGAAAACGACCCAGAACTTACTATTGTCCTAGTCAGCCATTCTATGGAAGATGTTGCAGAGTATGTAGATAGGGTCATTGTAATGAATAAGGGACAAATTTATAGCGACGCATCCACATATGATACATTTACGAAAGTAGATTTAGAAAAAATAGGCTTAGATGTGCCTCAAATTTCAAAATTTATGACAGCTTACAAAGAAAAGGGACATGATGTTCGCGATGATATTTACACAATAGAGGATGCAGTTAAAGAACTTAGTAGATATTTAGGAGTAGCCAATGAATAAAGTAACAATAGGCCAATATTTACCCTTTGATACCTTTGTCCACAGGCTAGATCCTAGGGTAAAACTTATCGGAGTTTTTGCTTATATCATCACTATATTTTTTGTAGATGATATTATTAGCTTTATTCCATTTGCAATTTTGCTTTTTGCTATGCTTTTTGTAGCAAAGATTCCTATAAAAAATGTATTTAAATCTCTTAGACCCTTATTATTTATTATCATTGTAACTGCACTTATAAATTTATTTACAGCCCCAGGAAATGTAATATTAAATGTAGGACCCCTAACAATTACCGATGAAGGGGTATATAGAACTGTTTTTACAGTCATAAGATTGATTTTAATTATTCTTACTACTTCAATATTAACGTATACAACAAGTCCTATGGAGTTAACTGATGGGTTAGAAAAGTTATTTTCTCCTCTAAAGAGATTTGGTTTTCCAGCAGGAGAGCTTGCAATGATGATAAGTATTTCCCTAAGATTTATCCCAACATTATTTGATGAAGCAAATAAAATAAGAATGGCACAAATGGCAAGAGGTGCAGATTTTGAGTCTGGAAACATTATAAATCGTGCCACAGCTATGATTCCGCTTTTGGTACCACTTTTTATAAATTCATTTAAAAGATCTGATGAGCTTGCAACTGCTATGGAAGCCAGAATGTACCGCATTGGGGAAGAACGTACTAAACTTAACGAAATCTTTATGGATAAAACAGATTATCTGACTCTCTTTTTATTCTTAGGATTTTGCGTATTTATGATAGTTAAAAAATATATATGGTAAAAAATATATTACTTAAAATCGGCTATGACGGAACTAATTTTCACGGTTTTCAGTACCAAGAAGATCTTAGAAATATTGAAAGTGAAGTAAAAAAAGCCATTCATAAGGTAACAAATGAAAATAATCGCATAATTGCAGCGGGCAGGACTGATGCAGGAGTCCATGCCTATGCTCAATATGTAAATTTTTTGACAGCTACAAATATCAATCCTAGGGCCTTTAAATTTCACATTGAGCCTTATTTACCAGATGATATTATTTCTTTAGAGTCAAAAGAAGTAGATTTGGGCTTTCATGCCAGATTTTCTGCAAAAAATAAAACCTACCAGTATGTTATTTTTAGGGATAAAATAATGCATCCCATCCATAGAAATTATATGGAACAAATTACATATCCATTGGATTTGGATAAACTCCAAAAAGGACTTGATATATTAAAAGGTGAACACGATTTTAAAGCTTTTATGCGTATAGATAAGGATTTAGAAATAAACACTATCCGTAGTATTGAAGATGCATACTTTATTGAAAATGAAAGTAGATTAGAAATATATTTTAAAGCAAATAGTTTTTTGCACAATCAGGTAAGGATAATGTCTGGAGCCTTGATAGAGCTAGCTCGTGGCAAATTATCTTTAGATGATTTTAGAAATTTTTTTGATCCTAAAAATACAAAAAAAGCAAACCCAGCCCTTTCTGCAAGTGGGCTATATCTATGGAGTATTGATTATGAGTGATACAGAAACAAAAAAATCAAATTTTTTAAATGAATTTAAGGCCTTTGTCCTAATATTTATGACCATATTTGGTTTTTTTAATGTAGAAAATAAAAAAATGTTATATTTTATGATTCTGGCAAGTGTTTTGCTTATTGCTGTAGTAATATATATAAATGAAAATGATTTAAAATTTACCAAACATTTTCTAAATATAATTATAGTATTTTATAATATAACTACACTCATATTTATGGTACAATATTTTATAGGCGGCATTGAAGAAAATAAGCTATTTGAAGTATTGCTTAAACCATTTTATGATGGAGAAATTTTTAATATTTCAGCAATAATTTGGATTTTTGTCCTAACTTTATTTTTGCAAATGCTACAAGTTAATTCAAATAGACCTAGTGGAGAAAACTATGGAAGATAATAACCAAAAAATAAAAGATGAAGAGCTTTACGATCCTGAGCTTGAAGAAATACTAAATGAAGAAGACCAAAGACCAGGCAAAAGAAAAAATAGATATAAAAATTTAAATCGCAGAAATTTACTTATCGGCCTACTTTTAATTATTCTAATAGCAGGTGCTCTTTACTTTGTAAATAAAAAACAAAATTCAACCAGCAAGGATATTCAAACATCTGAGTCCATCGATCAAAATTCTTACAATGAATCTACAATCATGAGGGTAGACTTAAATCAAATCAATAAAATCAATATTGATTTAAAAACAGCTGATGTGCGTATCCAACGTTCAAATACCAACCCTTACATCGAATACACCAATCTTAAAAGAGGAGATGAAGATGAATATACCATAGATGTTTCTTATGAAAATGGGGTATTGAATCTAAAATCAAACATTAAGGGTAAGGAATTAAATATGAAAAATAAGGTGCAAATCCTTAGAATTTTCTTGCCTATGGATAAAAATCTTGAAGAAATTAAAGCAAATATTAATGCAGGTGATGTAAAAGTAAGTGATTTAGAAGTTAGAAATCTAGACTTAAATGTAAAATCTGGTCATATTAGCTTTGAAAATTCATTTTTTGGTGGAAGTGTGACAAATGAAGCTGGTGACATTAAACTAGATAAATCTGAACTATTAAATACAAAACTTACAACAAATGCTGGAGATATCTTAATAAACGAAAGCAAACTGGGTACCAGATCAGATTTTACAACCCAAACTGGAGATATTATTATAAGCTCCCAAGATGGTTTAGATAATTACAATGTAAAAGCAAATCTTGAAGTAGGAAATTTCATACTTGGAAATATTTCTTATAGAAATATAAAAGATGGATTTAGCAAAAATAATAAAGCTCAAAAAGATATCAGCTTAAAAACTAAAGTTGGGGATATAACCTTTAATAAAGGTGAAGGAGCTATCCTTGAAGAGGAAGAATACATTACAAATCAAACTCCAACTGAAGATGACCAAGAAGAGACAGATACAACATCAGAAGATGAAAATGAAGAAGAGCCTACCGACAATCCTGATTCAGATCTTCCTAAAGAAGAAGTAGATGAGGAAGCGAAAAGCCAAGACCAAGGAAATAATAATTAAGTTCTTAGGAGCTTAATTATTTTTTTTAGGATTTATTATGACAGAAAATTTACTGATTAAAAATTTAAAAAAATATTTTGGCTATGAAAGCTTTAGACCAGGCCAAGAAGAAATAATAAATAATATTTTAGATGGCAAAGATGTTTTAGGAGTCTTGCCAACTGGCGGAGGTAAATCTATTTGCTATCAATTGCCTGCACTTATTATGGATGGGATTACCCTTGTGATTTCTCCCTTAATATCACTGATGAAAGACCAAGTAGATGCTTTAAATGAAAATGGTATTAGTGCAAGTTTTATAAATTCATCTATGACAAGTGATGAATACAAAAATGCATTAAGTCAAATAAGTAGAGGCAGGATAAAACTTTTATATATATCCCCAGAAAGGTTAGAAAATAACTTTTTTATGGACTTTATAAAAACATTAAATATTAATTTTCTAGCAATAGATGAAGCTCACTGTATCAGTCAGTGGGGGCATGATTTTAGACCAGCCTATAAATTAATACCAAACATATACGATGCACTAGGAGACATACCAGTAGCAGCATTTACTGCTACCGCTACTAAAGAAGTACGAGATGACATAATAAAAAATCTTGATTTAAAAGATCCATTTGTAAAAGTAACAGGATTTGATAGGGAAAATCTAAGCTATATCGTGGAAAAACCAAATGATAAACTCAAATTTCTAAAAAATTTTTTAAGAGACCATAACAATGAATCTGGTATAATCTATGCTTCAACTCGCAAAAAAGTAGACGAAGTTCACAAGTCACTTAAGAAGATAGGAGTAGATGTTGCAAAATACCATGCAGGTCTTGCTGAAAAAACTAGAATTAAAAATCAAGATGACTTTATTTATGATAGAAAAAAAGTAATAGTTGCGACCAATGCCTTTGGCATGGGGATAGATAAAAGCAATGTCCGATTTGTAATTCATTATAATATGCCAAAAGATATGGAATCCTATTACCAAGAAGCCGGACGTGCAGGACGTGATGGGGAAGATGCGGAATGTATATTGCTTTACAATGCTCAAGATATCATTATCAACAAATTTTTAATAAATCAAAGTAATAACCCTGCCTTCAAAAGATATCAGCTAGAAAAACTTCAAATAATAATAAATTATGTAAACACCAGCAATTGTTTAAGGGGATTTATATTGGATTATTTTGGTAGTGATTCAATGGATTTTTGTGATAATTGTTCAAATTGCTTGTCAGATACAAAAAAAACTGATGCAACAATTGACAGTCAAAAAATCCTATCATGCATTTATAGATTAGATCAAAGGTATGGATCAAAAACAATTGTCGATTGCTTAAAGGGCTCACAAAATAAAAATGCTCGTGAAAAAAATTTATCAGAAATTTCAACCTATGGTATTATGAAATCTAATGATGAAAAGTATATCAAAGACTTGATAGGGTCTCTTATTGCAGATGGATATATCAGAGTAAGCGGGGGCCAATATCCAATTTTAAAATTAACTGAAAAATCTAAAGACGTACTTTTTGAAGATGAAAAAGTATTTGTAATCGAAAATAAAAAAGATCCTGTCAAAGAAAAAGAAAGAATTTCTAGGTCAATCGACCCTCGTGACTATGATGATAAACTATTTAATCATCTAAAAAAAGTAAGACTTGACTTATCAAAAGACAGAAACATTCCCCCATTTATAATCTTTTCTGATGCTTCACTAAAAGAAATGGCAACTATAAAACCTCAAAGTGAGGAAGTATTCTTAGAAGTTAAGGGTGTGGGAGATAAAAAATTAATCCAATATGGCGATATATTTATAGCTGAAATTTCAGAATTTCTAGCAGCAAATAATTAAGAAAATCTCACTAAAAATGAACTGACCCCTTAAAGTTGGACCTAACCAACTTAAGGAGGTCAGTTTTTTATGGCAAAATATAGAACAGAATTCAAATATAA